>CAYNAA010000025.1:0-22019 GCA_964395055.1 uncultured Candidatus Izemoplasmatales bacterium
AGGAACCGATTGGTGTGCAGATATATCTAGAGTTGGTGTGGCACTTTTGCAATGTTTATGTATTCCAAGTCGGACGGTTATAATTGTTAACAAAGATCTTGCCTAAAATGGTCATCAAGTGGTAGAAGCGTATATAAATGGAAAGTATATGATGTGTGATTTTTTATATGGTGTTATTGGAAAAGTTAGTACTATTTACTCAGTACATGATCTTCTAAATAAGCCAAAACAGGTTAAAAATATTTATCAATCTAGTGTTAAAGATGATTCGCAACTAGATTATGTTTCAGGATTATACAAGTAGCTGCAATCAGCGAATATGATATTACTAAAAACTACAACTATACTATTTCTAGACCCAATGAATATTACCTTAGATTGATAAAATTAAAACTTAATGGTCAGTGGAAAATGGGAGAAGATAACTAAAGGAAAAAAATCAAACACAACATTCAAGTGTAAAACTCCGCAATAAAGATACATATTTTAATAATATTAAGTTGCTTTTTGAGTTTGACGAGTATACATAGTTGTTTTGGCGTTTAGATAAAGCAACTTTTTTATATGATTTATTAATAAAAAAGTTAGATGGAAGGGTGGAAGCTCAATGCATACGATTTACGACAACATTACAAAAATCGATAAAGGATGGTCAAATGATCAAAAGTACCATATAAAGTACAAAGGGTCAGATTACTTATTACGAGTATCACCAAGCGAATCATCACAAAGAATCCATAGGTTATTTGATATTACTGATGACCTTGCACACTTAGGTGTACCTATATGTAAGCCTATCGAACTAATAAAACACAATGATACAATTCATGTTTTATATAGTTGGATTGATGGAGAAGATATGATTGATGTTATAGGGCAGTATTCAAAATCAGTCCAATATCAATATGGGTTAGATGCAGGAAAGTATTTAAAACATATTCATTCTATTAAAGCCCCTGATTCTATTGAACCATGGGATACTAGGTTTAATAGTAAAATCGATAGAAACATCAAAAAATATCATGGAAGCACTTTAGATATTCCTGAAACCAGCCTATTTATTGATTACTTAGAATCAAGTAGACACTTATTAAAAAACAGGCCACAATGTTTTCATCACGGGGATTATCATATGGGTAATTTCATGATCGATAAACATGATAAACTTATTGTTATTGATTTTGATAGATATGATTTTGGTGATCCGTGGGAAGAGTTTAATAGAATCGTCTGGTCGGTCGAGAACTCACCGTCTTTTGCGCGTGGCATCATCGATGGGTATTTTGATGGTAAAGTACCAGACACATTTTGGGAGTTATTGCTTCTCTATATATCAAGCAATACCATGTCATCACTCACGTGGGCACTCGGATTAGATGATGATCAATTAAAGGTTATGATTAACCAAATGCACGATGTACTAGACTGGTATGAGAATTTCACACGCACTATACCAAAATGGTACACTACAAAATATTTATAAGTAATTATGATTCTATACTGGATAAACAAGTTGTAAATTGTGGTAAAATGTACTACTATATATCATAATAAACATGTTTTTTGTAGGAGGGTAGTAAAAATGACAAAGACACGAATATATAGAGTAGATGAGTTGGATAAACCGTCTGCCCAAACAGATATTAAAAAAACCTTACAACAGGGTAAAAATGTTGTTTTTCCTACAGAGACCGTCTATGGTATTGGGGCGAATGCGCTAAGTAAAGAAGGCATTGAAAATATCTATAAAATTAAAGGACGACCTAGTGATAATCCGCTTATTATGCATCTTGCAAATGCAGATGATTTAGATAAATATGTTTATGTTAATCAGCCATATATTAAAAAATTAATACACGCGTTTTGGCCAGGTCCGCTTACGATGGTTTTTGAGAAAAAAACATCTGTCCCAGATTATTTTACTGGCGGACTGAAAACCGTGGGTGTCCGTATTCCAGGTAGTGCAATTGCGAGAAAGATTATTGAGATTGCGGATGTACCAATTTGTGCACCAAGTGCCAATATAAGCGGAAGACCATCATCAACCTTATTTAAACACGTGATAGAAGATTTCAATCAAAAAGCAGACATCTTAATTGATGGGGGGAAGTCTGAGGTCGGGTTAGAGTCTACTGTTTTAGATGTTACTAAACCAGTTCCTGTGATATTGCGTCCAGGAATGATTACGTATGATATGATTAAAACTATAACTGGTAGCGTACATATTAGTAGCGATACTTTAGATGATGACATACCGAAATCCCCTGGGATGAAATATAAACACTACGCCCCAAAAGGACAATTAATAATCGTTGAAGGCGATATAGACAAGGTTATTGAGTATATTAATAAACATACTGTAGCGCACCAAAAATCTGGGTATAAAACAGGGGTTATAACTACAAGTGAGTATAAAGACCAGTTTACATCTTCCTATATCTATAACATAGGATGGTCTACAAACGAAAGTGAAATCGCCTCTAATATATTTGCGGCACTGCGTGATATGGATGAAAAAGATATTGAGTTTATATATACGCTATCATTTCGCAACGGACAGTATAGTGATGCAATTATGAATAGACTCATTAAAGCCGCCAATAAACACATTATTAACGTATAATAAAAAGCATTAACAGTAAACCTCAGTTCTTTTGAACTGAGGTTTTAATATGCCGACTTTAATTAGAATACATCATATTATTTATAATAATTATGACTATGGTTGTTTATAACCTAGTTATGTTTTATACTGAATACCGTACTATTAAACATAAAAATTATAAATAAGGAGATAAATTATGAATAAGTTATTATCTCTTTCTGTATTTACTATACTTATATTTATCTTAACAGCTTGTACTCTAGGTGTAGACACCGATGGTGAAGTTGTGACAGTATATTCAGAAAGACACTATGATACTGATCAAGCGTTATTTGATCAGTTTGAAACAGAAACAGGAATTGAAGTACAAGTTATTAAAGCAGGCGCTGATGAACTGATTACGCGCTTAGAAACAGAAGGTGAAGACACGTCCGCTGATGTGTTAATTGTGAGCGATGCGGGACGACTTCATTTAGCCAAAGATAAAGGGTTATTACAATCGGTTGAGTCAGATGTTATTGAGACCAATGTCCCTAGTCAATATCGAGATATAGACAATATGTGGATTGGGCTCACCATGCGTGCTCGGGTGCTTGTCTATCACCCAGATCGAGTAAATGAAAGCGAATTAAGTACCTATGAAGCACTGACAGAATCAGAGTTTAATGACCGTATTGTGGTTCGTACAGGGTCTAATATATACAATCAAAGTTTAGTTGCCAGTTTCCTTGAGATACATGATGAAGCGTATGTCAGAAACTTCATTTCTAGACTGGTAGATAACTTTGCACGTGCACCACAAGGAAACGACCGTGATCAAGCAAAAGCGGTAATGGCAGGCGAAGCTGATATTGCAATCATGAATACCTATTACATGGGTAAAATGGCAAATTCTAGTGATTCATATGAAGTCGATGTTGCGAATGCGCTTAATATTTTCTTTCCCAATCAAGAAACCACAGGAACCCATGTCAATGTTAGTGGTGCTGGAGTTACTAAACATGCTCCAAACACAGAGAACGCGGTTAAACTAATCGAGTTTTTAACCAGTGAATCTGCACAAAGTTCTTTTGCCAATGCAAACTATGAATACCCAGTGAATCCCCTTGTTAATCCTAGTGATTTGCTTGCTTCATGGGGGACATTTGTGGCTCAAGATATTAGTTTAACAGCATTAGGTGAAAATGCAAATCAAGCAGCCATCATCATGGACGAAGAGGGATGGAACTAAGTAAAGAAGTGTGACGTCTATGTTTTTAACCATCAAACGAAAGATATCATTATTTTCAGTAATTAGTATTTTAGCGGCAATAGGAATTATATTGCCGCTTTTTACGATTGCTAGAGAGCTCTTTACACCAGCCAATGATACTTGGAGACATATACAAACCTACTTATTGTTTGACTATATTAAGAACTCATTAATTCTCATTTTTTTCACCGCTATATTATCTGGCTTTATTGGATTCACGAGTGCTTACATCGTCACTTTTTATGAATTTAAAGGACGTAAATTGTTATCATGGATGTTGATTTTACCGTTGGCTGTTCCCTCGTACATAGCGGCCTATATTTATGCCGACAGTGTTAGCTTTACGGGGACCATTGGAAGACTATTTCAATCCATTGGTGTTGGGTCAATCAATATTATGAATATGACTGGAGCCATTATTATATTTAGTTTTACATTGTACCCATATGTCTATATGCTAGTTAGAAGTAATTTTAAAAAACAATCCAGTGTTTATATCGAAAATGCGACACTATTAAGCACGTCTAAATTTCACGTTTTCCGTTGTATTATTTTACCGCTAACTAGACCGGCTTTAGTCGCGGGAACGCTTTTGGTAGTTTTAGAGACTTTAAATGATTATGGTCTCGTTAAATATTTTGGTGTTAGGGTATTTAGTTATGCCATCTTTGATGCTTGGTTTAGACTTGGTGATGTTATTAGTGCGATTAGAATTAGCGCTGTTGTACTAGTTGTTGTATTTATTATCATTACTTTAGAGCGTATTTTAAGAGGGAAGCGTCAATATACGGCCAGCGTTAAATCGAAACCACAACAACGCAAATTGGTTACTAAAATAGCACGTTTAGGAATATATACATGGTTACTACTTATTTTGACTATTGGCTTTTTATATCCTTTTATTGAGATTGTCTTAAACACAATTACTACTTATCATGACTTAGTAAGTGAGAAGCTTCTTTATATTATTATTAACACAGTAACACTTGCTTTACTTGCGACTACACTCACACTTATTATCGCCTTAATGCTTACCAATTTTAGTCGAACAGAACCCTCGCCTTTTAGTAGAGCCTTGCTTAAAATAACCACCTTAGGGTATGCCATACCAGGAGCAGTCATTGCGGTAAGTGTGCTTATCTTTTTTACTGATTTAGATCGTTTATTATATCCTTTTTATAATCTTGTGCTTGAAAATCCAAAAACACTGATTTTAAGTACTTCATTGACAATATTAGTGTTTGCCTATATTTTAAGATTTATGACTATTGCTTTTAATAGTGTGGAATCTAGTTACGATAAAATAGGACTTAGATATACAGAGGCATCTTATGTGCTAGGATCATCAAAACTAAAAACGTTAATAACCGTTGATTTGCCCTTAATCAAACCAGGACTGATTACCGCCTTTATAATTGTTTTTATAGACATTATAAAGGAACTACCATTAACCTTGATTTTAAGGCCAACCAACTACAATACACTTGCAACAAACGTATATACATATGCCAATGATGAAATGATTCATGAAGCCAGCGCACCGGCTTTAGTATTAATCATTATTAGCGGATTACTTATTTACTACTTAACCCATAGAAAATCAAAACGAGGTGTTTAACATGTATGTTGAAATTCATCATTTATCTTTTGCCTATAATCAAGCCAATCCAGTTATTGATGATCTTTCTTTAACGGTTAAAAAAGGCAATATCGTAGCACTTATCGGTGACAGTGGTAGCGGTAAAAGTACGTTGTTACGGTTAATTTCTGGGCTAGAAGTTCCAACATCAGGAGAAATATCTTTACATCAAAAAACAATTTATAACCAACACACCTTTGTTAAACCAGAACGCCGTTCTGTAGGGATGGTTTTTCAAGATTATGCGTTGTTTCCACATATGAAAGTAGAAAAAAACATTCGTTTTGGGATTAGTAAGTTACCAAAAAAAGATCAAGATAACGTGATAGATGCGGTGCTACATCTTGTAAATTTACCACATAAAAAACATAGTTACCCACATGCTTTAAGCGGCGGAGAACAACAACGGGTAGCTTTAGCTCGCGCTTTAGCACCGCATCCTAATTTATTATTATTAGATGAACCATTTAGTAACTTAGATACAAAATTAAAAAAGCAGGTTCGACAAGACTTAAAATCAATTTTAAACAAAGCGAACACTACTTGTATTTTAGTGACACATGATATTGAGGATGCGACAACTATTGCGGATGTGGTCTATTATATTGAAAACGGCAAACTTAATTTATATAAAGTATGATAAAATAAGATATCACAACAATAAAAGGAGTAGACGTAAATGGATTATGAAGCATATGTAAACGAGGCAAATCCACAAATCATAATAAAAGTGAAGGATATTGGTTCAATGACAGTAGAACTCTTTCCTTCAGTCGCACCATTGTCAGTAAATAATATGATTACGCTAGCAGAAAAAGATTATTTTGAAAATACTGAATTCCACCGTATTATTAAAGGGTTTATGATTCAAGGTGGCCAAGGCGAACAAACCATCAAGCCAATAAAAGGTGAGTTCAAATCAAATGGTGTTGATAATCCCTTACCGCATAAACGCGGAGTCATTTCAATGGCGCGAACGATGGTGAAAGATTCTGCAACAAGCCAGTTTTTTATTGTACATAAAGACGCTCCACACTTAGACGGAGATTATGCGGCTTTTGGTGGCCTTGTTGAGGGGTTTGATGTATTGGACGCAATTGCTATGTCACAAACTGACCATCAAGACAAACCGGTAAAACCGATTATTATTGAATCAATTACCTTTTCTAAAAATAAGTAAGATCATAATACCCAATATAAAAAACGCCGTGAACATAGGTAACCCTATATCCCCGGCGTTTTGTTTACATATGTGTAAAAGTGAGACTTAAAAGGCGGGTATAGCTCCTTGTAAACTGTTTTCATTAATATTTTGTACGTTTCGAAGTATTAAGGATACTAATTTATCAAAAACCTTGTTATACTATAAAGATAAAAGGAAAAGGGTGAATCACATGAAAATACGGTCGATTTTGTTAAAGGGAACAAAAGATAGTGTATTGCATGTCGATGTTTATCAACCAAAGGAAGATTGCAGGGGTGTACTACATATCTTACATGGTATGGGAGAACATGCCAAACGCTATAAGTCATTTTCTGAATATATGACAACAAAAGGATTTGTTGTTGTAGTTCATGACCACCGAGGACACGGTAAAAGTTTAAAACCTAAACAAGCGGTAGGTATTTTAGATAAGACAGATACCCACCAAGCTATGGTTGATGATATTAATGTAGTTCAAGATTATATTATGACGACCTATCCTAGTGCCCCAATTATTATATTAGGACACAGCATGGGATCGATGTTACTAAGGAACTACTTACACACATATCAACCTAAAATAGCCGAAGCTATTATTATGGGAACATTACCAATATACAGCAGACTTTACATTAAAGTAATGCGCTTACTTGTCGCATTCATGCGGCCATTTTCATCTATGACTAACCGCCATAAATTGCTTTCTAACATGTTAAACTCAGGTCTAATTAACAAAATAGATAATCCAAAATCATCATTTGATTGGTTAACGTATGATGAAGTGAATGTCTCAACGTATATAAACGATCCATTATCTGGGTATGCTTATAACTATAGATTCTATCAGTCTTTCTTTAAACTTATCGATTACACATCTAAAAAACAAATTATAGACAATACGCCAAATATACCCTTATTAATTATTTCTGGGGAAAATGATCCAATTAATGATAAAAATAAAGCTATTGATACAGTGAGTTCAGCATACAAATCATTTGATATAACGGTAAAAAAAGTACCAAATGCAAGACATGAAGTGTTAAATGATCAAAACAAAGCATCAACGTATGAATACATATACACATGGATAACATCTAAGGGGGAAAAACAACATGGATGACATAATTTACCCGAAGATTAATTTAAAAATATTAAGTCAACGTTTGCGCGATATAAGAACGGATAATGATTATTCATTACGTGGTATATCACGAAGTGAAAACATTGCGCATACAGTGATTTCTGATATTGAAAATGGGAAGATTTATCCTAACGTAGAGACATTAAAAGGTTTGTATGCCCGTGTGAATGTAAATTTGTTGATTGATGAAAAAAAGTTAGAAGCGTATAAAGAAATATTTGAAACGATTAAAGACAGTGTCTATTATTCGGAAAACAACATGGTTATTACCCTAATGAAAAAAGTTCGCAAAGATGCACATACCCTAACCCATTCACTCATTTTTGTCGACTTTTTATTGGTGTGCGCTTTAAATGATATCGTTATTAAAAAACACAAGAATTCAGAACATCTAGATAAACTGGAATCATATTATGCACTATTATCAGATAGACAAAAAATCGAGTTTAATCTACTGAAAGGTATGGTTAATCATAAACGTCATGCATTTAGAAAAGCGGCTATGTATTACGAACGTAATCTTACCTTAAAGGGTTATAAAAAGGCTTTGGCGATGACGTATTCACATCTATCACGTCTATATAAACAAACATATCATACATACAATACCATTGAATATGGAAAAATAGCCAGTCGTCTTCATTCTGAAGAAGCCAATCTATATGAAAAATTAAACGTGGATGCGCTTGTAGCTAATGAACTGATAAATATTGGACGATTTGACGATGCAAAGCAGGTATTAAACACTGTTTCTATAACTGTTGAACAAAAGAATGGTAAACTGGAAATCATTCAACGCTACTTACATTTTTTATGGTCGTACTGGTTTTATAAACAAGGTGATTATGAAGAAGCCTATAAGCGATTATTAATCCATACATCGAATGAACCCTCGTATTATTATTATCAAGCCAACATCTTAGAAAAAATGAATCGTATAGATGAAGCCATCGACGTTTTAGATAATGCGTCGAGAGATACCTATGTATTAGATGATCCGTTATATAAACACCTAGTTCTTTTATATATGTATGATTTATCTAAAGCATATGACCATCCTAATTTTAAAAAAACTTTGTCAAACACATTAGATAACGAACATTATGTTCAAGATTATGTTATTTATAAACATATACATGAAATTAGTCTCAGATATTATGGTTACCATAATATGCAAGATGATGCATTAGCCCTTATGCAGGCATTTTTTGATAGAGAAATGTTCTAACAGTAGACAAATGTGTCCATTACTACTTTAAAGAATAAAAAATAATTGTTGTAAACTACCACTACTCTATTGTTTTGTATTATTGTTTGTTGCATAATAAAACATGTAACAAGCGGATTAGGGATCCGGGGCAATGAGTATTTTTTCAGGGGAGCATCATAAAAAACTAGAATACTCCTTTTTTATGACAAAAGACGATAGGGACTTTACTCTATCGTCTTTTGTTATTTTTATCTAGAAATTAATAATTAATCCCCTTTTTTATACAAAGGATTATGTTATAATATAAAAGGATGTAAGCGTTATTATAAAAGTTAGGAGACAGCATATGACATTATCTAATAAAAAGAACAAGATAACGATGATGGCAGTGGTTAAAGATCGCCCTGAAAAAGGCTTTACTGTCACAGAAAAAACCATTTCAACTGAACTCACAAAAGATGAGGTCTTAGTTAAGGTTCATCACACATCATTTTGTGGAACTGATTATCATATCTATACGTATGATGACTGGGCAAAAAACAGATTAAAATTGCCGCTTACTGTAGGACATGAGTTTAGCGGTGAAGTCATTCGCGTTGGCGACAATGTATCCCGTGTTAATGTTGGCGATATTGTCAGCGCAGAAACACATATAATATGTGGAGAATGTGAGTTTTGTAAACGTGGCGAGGGTCATATTTGTGAAAATACAAAAATAATTGGTGTTGATACAGACGGTTGTTTTGCTGAGTATATTAAAATGCCAGCGGCTAACTGTTTTGTTAACAGTAAAGAGGCAAATCCTCTCCATTTATCTGTTCAAGAACCGTTAGGGAATGCAGTTCATACAATGAATCATTTCGATATTAAAGGTAAAACCGTTGCAGTGGTTGGATGCGGACCGATTGGCTTAATGGGGGTTGATGTAAGTAAGGCATATGAAGCAAAAAAAGTCATTGCTATTGAAGTGAATGCATACCGTCGAGATTTAGCAAAAAAACTTGGTGCAGATGTTGTTATTGATCCAATACACGAAGATGTTATACAACGTGTTTTAGAAGAGACAGACGGTAGAGGTGTTGATGTTGTTGGTGAGTTTAGTGGAAATAAAACAGCCATACAACAAGCGTTTAAATATATTAAAGCCGGTGGTGGTATGAGTATGTTAGGCATTCCATCACAATCTATTGAATTAGATGTCGCAAATGATATTGTGTTTAAAGGTATTCATATATATGGTGTTGTTGGCCGAAAAATTTATGAAACATGGTATGAAGTAAGACGCTTAATTGATAGTGATAAACTTCATCTAGACGATATTATTACCCATCAGTTTCCGTTAAAAGAAATCAACAAAGCTGCTGAAATCATGGGTAGTGGAAATTGTGGGAAAATTGTATTAAATCTTGAGGAGGAAAATCATGAGTAAAGAGAAGTTAGCTTATATTGATGACGCCATAGATAAGTTAAAGGAAGACGGTGTATATCGCACACTTCCGGTTAATTATGGCGCGTGCACCAATGTTATTAATTTAAACGGAAAACAAGTTATCAACTTATCAAGTAATAACTACCTGGGATTAGCCGATCACCCTAGAGTGAAAAAAGCCAGCAAAGCAGCCATAGATACCTATGGTGTTGGCGCAGGAAGTGTTCGTACAATTGTAGGTAATCAAGATTTGTTAGAAACCCTAGAGGCATTACTTGCTGAGTTTAAAAAGGAAGAAGCAGTTATTTGTTATCAATCAGGACTAAACTGTAATATTGGAACGATTCAAGCCATTGTAAATAAAGGTGATTTAATTATCAGTGATGCATTAAACCATGCCTCTATTATTGATGGGGTAAGATTATCAAAAGCGGATAAAGCAGTATACAAACATAGCGATATGGATGACTTAGAGCGTATTTTAAAAGAAAAACGTGATCAGTATAATAATGTATTAATTATAACCGATGGCGTATTTTCTATGGATGGAGACTTAGCGCCACTACCTGAAATCGTTAAACTTGCAAAAACCTATAATGCATTAACCTATGTTGATGATGCCCATGGAAGTGGTGTATTAGGAAAAGGTGGAAGAGGAACAGTTGATCACTTTGGGCTCCATGGTGAAATTGACTTTATTATTGGCACACTAAGTAAAGCCATTGGAGTTATTGGTGGCTATGTTGCGACCAAGCAAAATGTCAAAGAATGGCTTTTACATCGTGCACGCCCATTATTATTTTCTACAGCACTACCGCCTGCAGCTACTGCAGCGACGATTGAATCTGTAAAAATGCTTATGGAAAGCGAAGAGTACACTGAAAAGTTATGGGAAAACGCGTCCTATTTTAAAGAAGCGTTGGTTAATTTAGGTTTTGATATCGGTCATAGTAAAACACCAATTACACCTGTCATGATAGGTAATGAAGCAAAAACGATGGCGTTTTCTAAAGCGTTATTAGATGAAGGTGTCTTTGTATCAGGTATTGTTTTCCCTACCGTTCCAAAAGGGACTGGTCGGTGCCGTGTGATGATTAGTGCAAGTCATACAAAAGAAAACTTAGATCAAGCCATCGAAGCCTTTAAAAATGTCGGGAAAAAATTAAACGTTATTTAATGAAAACGTATAGAATTCCACGTAGCATTGGCTTTGCATGTCTTCTCTTATTTGTCTTCATTTTATTGCTGACAACCCTAATTAATCTAGCAAATCAAAATATTTCATTTTTCATTGTATTAAGTTTCTTCACCTTATTGGTCGGGCTGATGGGATTTACTGTGTTTAAAACTGAAGTGTTACACCAATCAACGACGATAAATATGCTAAGTGTTCAAAATATGATTGCGGTGATGATTGGGTCGGTGTTGACATATATTTTGCATTATTTTGTTGGCTGTCCAGTACTTGCCGCAAGTATCATTGGCTTACTTGGTGGATTCTTTATGAAACCGTTTGGTGTTCCTATTTATACAGGCGCTTTTGTAGGAATGTCAAGTGCAGCATTATTTGGGATTTGGCCATTTTTACTAGCCACCACACTTGCTGCGATTATATATGCCATTGCTCAAGATATTTTCAATGGATTTGGTGGAAAACTTGGAACCATTGCCTTATCTGGCGCAATTATCTCAACGGTAATCTTTCGTGGTGATTTTACAAGTGGTACACCGTTTAATTTGACCGAACAATATTTTATCATAGGATTAAGTATTGCTGCAGCTGTACTTACATATTTACTAAATATTAGATTCAAGCTCGGACCCGTGATTGCCAGTGCGCTTATCGGATTCATTGGGGGAATGATATTGCCGTTGCTAACACGAGAATTTGCGCATCTTTATGCGGTAATCATTATTGGTGCAAGTTTTATCGGAATGAGCAGTAAAATGCGTTTTAAAAATGTGTTTCCTATTGCCTTTGCGGGGGTATTATACGGATTGATATTCATTTATAACGCCCCTTATTTTGGAGGGGCCGGTGGAAAACTTGGAACCATTGCCTTAACCAGTGTCCTTAGTATAAAGGGATTTATGCTTCTAAAAGATAAGTTTAGTAAAAAACAATGCTAAAAAAACCCTGACAATGTCAGGGTTTTATTGCTTATTGATAACATATTTGGTACAATTTTAGTATCAAAAAGAGGTGGAGATTATGATTGAAACAATTATCAATTCATGTCTACATCATCAGTGTTTACTATCAGTGACAACGCATCATCCATTAACGAATATACAATCTTTTATTGGGATGCTTTCGCCAGAAAACAACACCAAAGATAAAATTCGTATACACCTTTATGATGGAGCGCGTCGCGTTTTTTTATATGATGATATGGGGAAGAAAATGTATGCTACCATACAAAAAAACCATATTAAAAACCTTACACCAATACAAAACATTATTTACCCCATAAAACCAACCAATATGCAATTGCCTCATAAAACTCGTTTATACAATGCATATTACAAGTTACGCAAACGCACTATTAAAAAAATTACGACAACCAAAACACACCATCTTTCTCGTGTGTTTATCCATGAGAACATTTTATCAATTGACCAAACATCACGCACCATACCAGTATTATCTTACCATTTAAGATTTGATGCCAAGACAAACACCTATGACAAACAGCTTTTTATTCATCACGAACAGCCTTTACATCTATTCTTTTATACTGTACCTAACGAAGGACCAATAGAATCATTAATCATTCGCTTTAAAACATTTATTAAATCGCATATTAGTTTTGATGAAACACCATTTACATTTATTATACGACCCGAGTTTAAAACAATTAAACCCACTATGATTATGCGACCAATGCACCATCCTTATAAAGCCTTAAACAATGTATTAACACCCAAAAATCTCGGACGTAAAATCTATCTCTTACCACCGTTAACGCGTGCGAATTCGCTGATGATACAGCAAACCCTTACTGCATCATTAACCCATCCGGTAACATTAAGCTATTTGCCGTATGGTTTAAATGACATAACGAAAGCATATCTTCAAAGCGCTTTGGTTAATCAAAAAAACACCTTAATCATCGCTCCACTAGAAGCAATTAAATCATTGACTGATTCATCGCTTATCTTACCACTTGTAAACCACTCAGTACTAGATGAAGTGATCGATAATTTTTTAAACTTACCCGACAAAGTTCCCGAACCAGTTAACATTAAAAAAGTTGATTATCATGATTTTTTTATTCAAATGAGTAGACAACTTCAAAAAGCCGATGATGTAACACTATTAAAATACTTAAAATGCACATTTGATGATAAAGCTTTGAATGAATACGCTATTAGACTAGATGCTTTTATCAACCAACAAGAAACCAATTTTATGTGTGATATCTCTCTTCTTTATACACTAGACACATATAAAGACCAAGTAGAAGCTGCTTTATTTTATTACCAATCCAAACAACGGGCTAAACTGTCTTTACCTCTATATAAAAGAATTAATAATGTTTTAACGCTAAAAAATAAAGAAAAAAGGCGTCAAGAAGTACTGAAATGGATACATAAACCGCACATACTTAAACATCTAAAAAATATCTTTCCTGTTATCATAACAGATGAGCATGCGCCTTTATATCCCTATCAAAGCGCCTTTGATATGCTTGTAACATACAATATTAAAAATCTATCTTATCACAAAGTAGGGCTTTCTTCTAAAATCACAATGATTTTAACAAGTAAACCCTATCTAGATAATGAAAACAAAGACACGATGTTTATGCAACAATACACTCTATTTGATCAATATCAGTTAGCAAACAAAATGACAATAAAACAATTTAATATGCCAAATCCATTAATGAATAGAGCGCCAATTATTCACGATGTTAAAGCGATTAATTGTGCAAAACACATCGTCTATAATCATAGCGAATATATTCAAAAATTCCGAAAAGAAACATCGGAATCAGTCGCGATAAGGACGCCGTTTCATGCACAAAAGTCGATGTTAAAAGACGATTTAAAATTACGCGACATACAAACAATTTATGTCCCTACAACAAAACGCATGATTCTTTCTTTACCAATACATCAACATATGCCTAAACAAACTTATGATTGGATTAAAAATCACCCTTCTATTGAAAGTACACTGAATCATACCCCGCTAGATATCATTATTGACATTGATGCCATGTATCATTTAACAACACATGAGGATACCTTGGCAAAAACCGTAGATTTTTATCACCAAAGTAATCGAAAACATCATTACATAAATATAGATCAAGCTATCGACATTCTCTTATCTGCATGTCTTAAAGCTTCTAAGATGACTGTAAAAGAAAAAGTAAAGATAGCTGATGTATTTACGCATCAAATCATTTCTAAACTTAAAACGATACCGTATTATTTACAAAATCATAGCCAAAACATCGCTTGTATCGAACTCCCGTTTTATCTTACAAAATCACAGTATGATCTCTTACATCAAGCATCTCGTCAAAAAAATATAACGCTAATAACATACTTTAGTACACATAAACACCACATAGACAGATTAATTAAAATTCTCAAAACAATTGACTTAATAAAGGCCTGGTGAGGATATGCTTACAGTAAACAATATTAATGAATATTACCTAAAAACATTTGGAATGATGATAAAAATTGAACGACTCAATAAACGTTATACCCTTAGACATCTCGCCAAATTGTCAGGCCTTTCGCATACCCTAATTAATAAAATTGAACATGGAAATCATACTATTACCGAAGATGTATATAATAAGCTAACCTTAGCATTACATGTATCATTCCACCATGATAAAGAAAAAAACACCTTCTTTTACGACATATTACCACATATCCATGATGCAATATTTTATGCAGATCCAAAAAACGTAAGAAAACAAATGGACATCATTTTTGAAGATAATGACTACTACATGCATTCGATATGTATGGTTGACTATATGATTCTTTATATTGGAGAACATACCCATGTTCACATCTTAGAGACCCAAGATGCTACCCCGTATATTCACACATTATCTCAAACAATTTCACTTGGTTCTAAAATCCAACAACAACGTTTTTATTTGTACCGTGCAATGTATCATTATATTACGCAGAACATAAAAGATATGCTAGAGGATTTACATACAGGCCAAGCACTTCACCCAGAAACTAAATTACTAGGATTATATCATTATTTCTTTGGTCGTGCAGAAAGCGAAAATTTCGCTATAAGTAGAGCCAATAAACATTATCTCAAAGCCATTGAGATATTTGACACTACAAATAATATTAGACGACGTATGTACGCCAAATTACACTACCATGTGAATCAACTAAAAATTTATGAGTACGACGATATTGAGGACGCATTAACAAGCCTTTATGCTTTTGCAGTAAAAGATGATTTGACATATATGAAACACCGAACCATTCTTACACGCATGCTCTATTACATGTTAAAAAATCATTATGAGGCTGCCGTTGACACCTCAGATTTAATTGATATTAAAACAATAGAATATTATGGTTTATTGCTTTATGCATACTATAAATTACATGACAATAAGAATTTCAATAAGCACTTGAAAAAAGCGAAGCGCCTATACAATAAAAATGATCGTTTTTTCATGTACGAAAATATTATTGATTACATAGAAAGTATTATGACTGTTTCTGATGCAAATCCAAACAGTATTGAAAAAAAACTCAAAAGTGCGTACCAGTCTGCACTAAATAAACGGGCGTTCTTTGAAATCGAAATGTTGTACGGACACTATATTGATTTTTTAACAACCCACCGTAGGTATAAAGATGCTTATAAACTAACACAAGAAATGATTACAATTGTTGAGAAAACAATGGAATAAGAGGGATTATATGCGTTGTATATTTTGTCAAAAACCATCACATCCATACTACGAAAACGCACTTGTTTATGCAGTGCTTGATGGGTATCCAGTCACACATGGCCATACATTAATTATTACAAAACGTCATGTAAAAACGTATTTTGATTTAACATATGATGAAAAAATGGCCATTGACGACGCCATAATGATTATAAAAAAACGCCTAGATGATAAATATCATCCAGACGGATATAATATTGGTATAAATAACAATAAAGCAGCGGGCCAAACTATTTTTCATCTACATGTACACCTAATCCCAAGATATGAAGGGGATACACCGAACCCTAAAGGTGGCGTTCGTGGTGTCATACCGAATAAACAACAGTATTAATGGTTTTTAGAAGGTATTTTTGCTTTACATGTTGTATGGTGAATACTGTATAAAATATAAGCATACGATATAAGAATTAAGCCAAGTAAAATAATTTTCCATAACAAATTGCCACCACTAAAAGTTATTGGTGTAAAGGCAATCCCGATTGCCGCTAAAAACGCAATAACACAAGGGGTACATCCAAATGTTAATAAGCCAAAAATAAACGCTAAAAATGGGATGGATGTTGATCCTGTGGGTTCTTTCTTATTAAGTTTTAAATTAATTTGCGTAAGAGATAACATCGAGCTTGTTATTAATGCTAAGATAAGATTAACGCCTATGTGAACACCAACAAGCAATCCACCTAAATCATTAATCATGTTTTGGTAAGTATCAAAGGCCAATATATCGAAAAATGTATAAAGCCCAAATACAAGGATAAACAATCCTAACCACATAAGCATATTCTTTTTTAATGTTTGTGCTTTTATAATCATCGGTAACATACTATCACTTCCTAAATAAAGTGTATCACATTGTATCAATAATACTTGAATAAATGCCACAGAATCAGTTCGTGAGAAGAACTGTTAAAGGATGTGTCTTCATGGACTTAGATAAAAACCATCTTAATGCTTTGCTTATAGCTAAAATCCATACACAACGTCTCATTCAAAATTATACGCTTCGCGATCTTGCAAAGATTACGGGCCTTTCGCATGGATATATAAACAAAATTGAACAAGGGGTGACCAATTTAACCGAATCAAGCTTAACAGCTATTCAAAAAGCGCTTAATTTTTCATGGGACACAAGTCAATCGTTGAGCGATGACTTTAGTTCCATTAGAAATAAACTGTATAAACACTTGGTCTATGCTGAATACAGTATGGCGTACGATCATGCCAATAAACTCTATAATGATCGACATATCTATTTAAATTCCCCATTGTTTATTGATTATTACCTTATTATGGTTATGTATATTCAACATGCGTATAGATTGTTACATTTACGCGATGAGTATGTTGATATTTTAATGCTGTTAGAAACAAATTTAACTGAGGATCAATATGAACTATATGCGCTTCAGATGAGTATGTATTATCATTATGCAAGACATGATGTTGACAAAGCATTGAACTATCTAAATCAACAGCAAGCGTTAGCTAAAAGACGTGATTTACTTGCAATTAATTATTTTGTTACAGGCATGGTTTATGGGTCTCACTACAAAACGTTTAAGCAATCTACAGACTATATAAATAAAGCTCATACGTTATTCCAAGAACAAAATAATTTTATACGGTTGATGCATGTAAAAACAGTAAAACAATCATTGCTCGTTTACTTAAAACAATCCAAAGAATTTTTACAATTGAACTATGATACAACGAATTACGCAAAAATTAAAAACGAACCAATTATGCACAAAGAATCGCTTAAAACACGGGCGTTTTATTATATGATGCAAGAACAATTTGAAGAATCATTGCGCGTGTTAAATCAATTTGAAGATTCCCATGGAGGAGACTATTATTTTATCAAGACCTATGTATTGTACCGTTTGGCCTATCATGTTGAAGCGTTACATTTAATCCAAAGTTTTAAACACGTCAATCCGATTGATCGCCATGGGTTATATGCACTTGGTTTAGAGGTCATTGAGCACAGCATTAATAAGCCCAAGAATGAAACGCTTATTTCTATGATTAAGACATTTGCCGATAAAGCGATAGCGCAAGGAAATTACGGAATGATTCGTGTATCATATTATTTTGTTAGCCGTGAGTTTGAGTCATTAAGACGCTACAAAGAATGTTTTGAATACAGCCACAAGTTACTTAAAATTATTCAAACCATCGTCGGAAGAGAGGAAGATCACAATGAAGCACGCACGTTATGAGATGATGTTTAATACCCCAACCCGTCGCGCGTTTATAAATATTACCCGTGATATAGACCAATTTGTAAAAGACAGTGAGATTCAAAATGGCATTGTCTTAGTTAATGCCATGCATATTACTGCAAGTGTATTCATCAATGATGATGAACCCGGATTACATGCTGATTTTGAAGTCTTTTTAGAACGGCTCGCACCAGAAAAACCCTATAACCAGTATCGACATAATACATATGAAGATAATGCGGACGCTCATATAAAGCGTACGATAATGGGAAGAGAAGTCGTTGTTGCCATTACTGATGGCAGACTTGATTTAGGTCCTTGGGAACAGTTGTTCTACGCAGAGTTTGATGGGATGCGTAAAAAGCGTATCTTGATTAAGATTTTAGGCGAGTAAGATGTTATTTTGGTTTAGTCTTTTTGTAATTACTGCGTTATTTAAATCTACTGTCGAAAATTTAAATCGTCTTAAGAAATCTTATACCCCGATGTTTGCTCGCTTTTTATATACACGCATTGTGTTTATCGTTGGATTTTATTTGATTATCGTTGAAGGCGTTGAGGATTATGTAATACTTGCTTTTTTTCTGAGTATCGGGGTGTTGTTCATTGGCGCGATAACAGAAAAAATATCACTGAAAAAACGACTTAAGCATATGATACAATTTTTTGGAAAATATTTCTTGTATGGCCTAGCACTTGCACTTATAGTCGTAAGCACATATGAGACTACTCAACTATCATACTTTGTTGGTTATGCGGTATTGCTTACGGTAGTCATGCTTATAATTTATTTGATAGCGCTAAAAAAAATCATTCCTATTTTTTTTCATAGAATCCCTATTGAATACCCCTATGATGATAGCGATTTATTGACCAATCATCCTGTTATATACAAACACATTTATATGTTAAAGGGAAAAAAAATACGTCTTCCAATGAATGCATTATTTACTGGATTCTTTAAAAAACAACGCATTTATTTGTCTGATGCCTTAATCGCGAGACTTGACAGTCACGCGTTAAAAGCGATTATATATCACGAACTCGGACACTATCATTACAAACACCTTATTAAACGATTATTTATTCTTCTAATATCTATGATATTTTTTACATTGTCTATATATATGGGAGCACAATATAGCACATTTATTGACGCATTACTCGTTGTTATCATGAGTTTATATACATTCAGTACACTACTCGAAGTGTTTATTTATCCACTTATGCACAAACAAGAATATGAAGCAGATTATTATGCATGTATGCAGACATCAACCAATGATTTTGAGCGTGGTCTTAAACGTATAAGTCAAATCAATAAAGACCCGGGGTATCACAAAACATATCAATTATTATTTACTACACACCCATCATATAAGATGAGAATGCGACATATTAAACAACAAATCCCTCCAACTAAGAGTGTATAAAAAATGCGAAAACAATTTACTTTTGCAATATAGTGATATAATAAAGGTATATTGTGGGGGGCGGTAATATGAAAAAGGCAATTAAAAAAATGCCTTTGGTCTACCCTTTACCGATCACGCTGCTAGGAACACTCAAGGATGGCCAAGTGTTTTATACAACAGTGAGTAATGTTCTAATTATGGAAGAACAGCCTCCTGTTGTCGGGATAATGTTAGAAAAAAAACATGCAATTACTGAAACAATTTCAATTGGGAGTACACTGAGTATCAATTATCCATCTACAACAATGATTGCTCAAGCAGATTTATGTGCCAACGTATCGACACATGCATTTGATAAATCATCAATGTTCGATACAAAATACTGGTTAGAAACACCGTATATTGATGACTGTCCAGCTGCCTTGATTGTTGAAGTGGAAGCAATTAAAGACATTACGAGACATCATAAGTTAATACAATGTCTCGTTCGTAGGACGTTACTTGAAGAATCAATAATGGTCGATGACCACATTCCTTCTTTAAATATTTTAGACCCACTTATTTACGGACAGGATGATACCTATTACAAAACAGGAAAAGTTATTGGAAAAGTCAGTATTGAAGGAAAAAAATTGTATCATAAACTACGAAAAACTGTTGCACCAGAACCGTATTCGTTTTATTTCAAGCTAAATATTTGCCAATTAAAAGATGAGGGTAAATCGTATCGTTTTTTAGCAGAAAAATATGACGTTTACCATGAAACTATTGAAGATTGGTACGCGCTTTATTCAATGTTCGGACGTGAAGGTCTCACGAAAAAGTTTTCGCATAAACTCGCGATAACACCTTATTCACAAGAAGAAAAACATACAATTGCGAAAAAGATAATTAATCACGAAATTACCTACCGCGAAGCATGTAAGACATACATGGTTAGTTTATCCCGACTTAAAAATTGGGTAAAAAAAGAACGGAAACGTCAAAAAGGAGCTTAGGCTCCTTTTTGTTTGAACACAAACTATTAGAGCATTATCATTGCTTACTGCCATCGTTTCTAATAAAATACTCAAGGCAGGTGATAAAATGATAATGTTAACATGGATTCAAAAACATATTGTACAAAGTATAATAATAGGAATGGGTATTGGGTTTACAATAGGTGCACTATTTGACACAAGCATAGCGCAAAGTAGTGTGTTGTTTTTATCGATTATGATGGTGTATCCGATGATGGTGACGCTAAACTATCGCAGTTTATTATCTAAAGGAAGCATTAAATTACAAATAATCACCCAAATGATTAATTTTATTTTGCTTCCATTTTTAGCGTATATATTTGGGATTATTTTCTTTCGTGATTATGTGTCTTTTAGAATTGCGATCTTACTAATTGCACTCCTGCCTACATCAGGCATGACAGTCTCATGGACAGCAATGAGTAAAGGAAACGTTAAAGAAGCCATACGAATGATTATAATCGGGTTAATCCTTGGGGGATTATTAACGCCATTATATTTAAATTTATATATTGGAGAAACATCTAATGTTTCATTTCTAGTTATCTTAAATCAAATTATCTATATCATATTTATTCCGATGGTTTTGGGGTTTTTAACTCAAATGATTTTGATTAAAAAATACACCAAATCTATTTTTGATCTTCATATTAAACCGATATTTCCAAAGTTTTCTACATTGGCTGTTGTTACTTTGATTACAGTTGTTGTGAGTTTGCGTGCTGAGATGTTACTTAATAATCCAGAAGTGTTATTAATTATTATTGGACCAATTTTGTTAGGGTATATAATCATGTTCTTCTTATCGCATTATATTGGAACCCTACTATTTTTTATCAAAGACCGAATTGCCTTAGTTAATGGTACCGCGATTCGTAGTTTATCGCTTGCGATGGCAATTGCGTTAACTGTGTTCA
>CAYNAA010000026.1:0-21898 GCA_964395055.1 uncultured Candidatus Izemoplasmatales bacterium
AGTAACGTTCTACTTTGCCGAGCTTGTCTTTGGCGTAATTCTCGATGGCTTCTGTAACTTCGAATCCATTTTTGCCTCTAACTTCTACGAGCATAAAATCATCTCCTTTAGTTTTATATGTTTATTATAACATAGGAGATTTTAAAAGAAGTGTAATTTGTCAATTTTTGTTTACTCATCAAACTGATAAAGAAAGGTTTCTGGGATGGTTGTGGGATGATATAGTTTAAGCGGTGTAAACAAATGTGACAGTAAATGCATAGCAACAGGTCGGTTTATCCACACGTCTTCATACCATAAGCATTCTCTTAATATCCCCCTATTTGAAGCGTGGAAAAATTTTGTGGCAAGTGAAGGATGATCGTTTGTAAAAAATGAATAGCATTCAATTCGGTTTTGATCAATGGGAAACACAGTGAGTGAAAAATCTATGTTTAGATACGTCTCACACATCACACATAATTTGGGGGTTTTAAAAAGCGAGTCAAACGTTTGTGGTCTGACAAACAAGGTTTTACAAGAATCACATATAGGCATAAAAATCCCTCCTTTACTCTATAATAAAAACTAAGGAGGGCGTTTTCTTTTTTGGTCTTTTATGAATGTTTTTTTATTGACCGTTGTTTTGCGAAGTTACGATATAAAAAGTAAAAAAAGCATGAAGACACCTAAAAACATAAAAAATAAAGCGATTTTTGTGTTTGTTTTGGCTTGTTGAGGGTGTTGGTTTTTCGTAGCTTCATAAGCTGTTAGAAAAAAGAGTCCAGTTAATGCAGTAACTTCCATAAGCAACAAGTATTCTGGGATATAGACTCTAAGTAAGAGTAAGATAACAATGACAAATATGATAATAATTAACAGCGCTTTTAGTAAGGTTGTATTTGATTTCATGGGTTCACCACCTTTAACTTATTATATCATAAAAAAAGCCACAATTTTGTGGCTTTATTCATATGTTTTGGGTTCGATTTCTCCAGATAAATACGCAACCATATTAAAAGCCAATGCTTCAAGTTCATTTTCACCTGGATAAATAACGATTTCTCCTAGATGTTCAATCATTTCGATAAGCGGTTGAATAATGTCTTGATTATAGGTTAATCCACCTGTCAAAATAATCGCGTCAAGTTGGCCTTTAGTTACAGCATAAAGTGAGCCGATTTCTTTAGCGATTTGATAAACCATCGCGTTGACAACTTTGCTGGCTTCGACACGACCACTAGACAGCATATCGGATACTTCTTCGGCATCTTTGGTATTCAGATAACTGAACATACCACCATACCCTCTAATGAGTTTAAGAAGTTCTTTTTTAGTATATTGTTTACTGTAAGCAAGGTCAATCACACTGCTTACTGGTAAACTGCCTGTGCGTTCTGGTGAAAAAGGTCCGTCACCATCTAAAGCGTTGTTGGTATCGACCACTTTGCCTTGTTTGTGATAGCCAACACTGATACCGCCACCTAAATGGGCAACGATTAAATGTAACTCCTCATAAGGTACTTCTGCTTTTTTTGCATATTTGCGTGCCACAGCTTTTTGATTTAACGCGTGAAATAAACTGCGGCGTTCGACACCGTTTAACCCGCTCATTTTTGCAACGTCAGTCATTTCATCAACTACCACCGGGTCAGCAATAAAGGCATCTTTACCAACTTGAGAGGCCAACATATGGGCGATTAAGCCGCCTAAGTTAGAAGCGTGAGATCCATAAGTACTATTTTTTAAATCGGCGATCATCGCATCATTGACACGGTATAACCCACTATCGAGTGGTTTTAAAAGGCCGCCGCGACCAATGAACCCGTCAATATCTGATAAAGCAAAATCATATTCATTTAAAAAATCTAAAATGACGGTTTGACGCATGGGGATTTGATCGGCTAAAGTTTCAAAAGAAAGCATGACCCCATCGTCGTGTCTAATCGTTTCTTTGCATATCCGTTTAAGGCCGTCAAAAACGGCAACTTTTGTACTTGTCGAACCTGGATTGATCGTTAAGATCTTCATCTTCGTTCACATCCTAAATTACGCGTGTTGTTTGGCAATCTCAATACCGCGGTCTAAAGCAGCGATATTAAGGTCAATTAACGCGGCTTTTTTGCCTGTAAATATTTTTTTAAATACGGCAGTAATGGCGTCTTTTTCAAATACACCAGTCGCTTCAATATAGGCTCCGAGCATAACCATATTGGCGACTTTTAAGTTGCCAATGTCTAAGGCTTCTTTATTGGCATCAATAGATATAACGTGGACATCAGTTCGATACGTATAATCTGCAAGTGATGCGTTGTTGACAATTAAAATGCCATGGTCTTTAAGTTTGGGTTCGAATTTTAGTAAAGATGGTTTGTTCATCGCAATTACGGAGTCCGGATGGGTAATCACAGGAGAGTCAATTTGCGGGCGTGAGATGGTGACAGAACAGTTTGCAGTACCACCACGTGTTTCTGGACCATATGAAGGGATCCATACGGTGTTTATTTCTTCGTTGGTTGCTGCATATGATAAAATTTGTCCAATCAGCATTACACCTTGTCCACCAAAGCCAGCAACAATCACGCGTTCTTGATCATGCTTCATCGTTATCCTCCTTTGTCGCGTCTTTATAGACACCAAGTGGGAAGTAAGGAATCATGTTATCAACGGCCCATTTTGTTGCATCAATAGGCGTCATTCCCCAGTTGACAGGGCAAGTAGAAATAAATTCGATCATTGAGAATCCTTGTTTGTTTTCTTGCACTTCAAACGCTTTTTCAATGGCTTTTTTTGCTTTTCTAATATGTTTTGGATCGTGTACGCTAACACGTTCTAAATAAGTAGCGCCTGGAATGGTCGCTAGCATTTCAGACACGCGGATGGGTGCGCCTGCTTGTGCTTTTGTACGGCCACGTTGTGATGTCGTGGTTTTTTGACCAATTAACGTCGTTGGTGCCATTTGTCCACCGGTCATTCCGTATATCGCATTATTAACAAAGATTACCGTAATATTTTCCCCACGGTGTGCGGCATGAACAATCTCTGCCATCCCAATTGAAGCTAAATCACCATCACCTTGGTAAGTAAATACGGTTTTGTCTGGTTTAACACGTTTAATTCCAGTTGCAACAGCTGGAGCGCGACCATGAGCTGCTTGATGGTTATCACAGTTAAAGAATTCATAACTCATAACGCTACATCCCACACTGGCAACACCGATTGATTTTTCAATAAGTCCTTTTTCAACTAACACTTCTGCAACGAGCTTATGAATAATTCCGTGTGTGCATCCTGGGCAATATGATAAATCGCGATCAACTAACCCTTCGGTTGGTTTATAGACAGTTTGTGTTTTCATTCGTTTTGCCCCCTTAATGCTTTTTTGGCAGCCTCAACCACTTCTTCAGCTTCTGGGACTACGCCACCAGTGCGTCCAAAGAAATCAAGCTTATAGCGTCCTTGATTGACAATTTTAACGTCTTGAAGCATTTGTCCTAGACTCATTTCTACTGTAAGTAATGTATGCACGGATTGTGGTAAGTTTTCAAATGCTTTTTCCGGGAAAGGCCACAAGGTAATTGGTCTAATTATACCAACATTGAGCCCTTCTTCTTTAAGCATTTTAACCGCACTGCGTGCGATACGTGCCATTGATCCATAAGCCACAATAACGACTTCTGCGTCATCCATATTAATAAGCTCATAGCGTTGTTCTTTTTCGATCATTTCATCGTATTTTTTTTGTAATTTTAAGTTGTGGTCTTCTAATACGTTAGGATCTAAAGATAATGATACGATAATGTTGCGTTTACCGCGCGCATGGGCATTTCCATCGGCAGCCCACTCTTTTTTAAGTGGCGCTTTCATGTCAAGTTCTTTATCAATGTCGACAGGTTCCATCATTTGACCGATAAGTCCATCAACCGCAATCATCACCGGATTACGATAATAGTCAGCGTAATCAAATGATTGTCTTACGATATCAACCGTTTCTTGTAAGGTTTCTGGGGCAAATGATAAAACATGATAATCACCATTGCCACCGCCGCGGGTAATTTGATTGTAGTCTGCTTGTGATGGTTGAATACCACCCAGTCCTGGTCCACCGCGCATCACGTTAATAATAACGGCAGGCAGTTCACTTCCGGCAATGTAACTAATCCCCTCTTGTTTAAGGGCAATCCCTGGACTTGAACTTGACGTTAAAACACGTGCGCCAGTGCCTGCAGCACCATATACCATATTAATCGCCGCAACTTCGCTTTCTGCTTGAACAAAAACGCGTCCGTGTTCTTCCATGTGATACGATAAATATTCAGGCAGTTCATTTTGTGGGGTTATTGGATAGCCGAAGAATGCGTCACATCCGCCTTTAATAGCCGCAAGTGCCATCGCTTCGTTTCCTTTCATCAATACTTTTCCCATCGTTTCACTCCTTTACGTAACGTTCTACTGTAATAACAGAATCAGGACACATCATTGCGCAAAAACTACACGCAATACATTTGTCCATATCTGTGACCATTAATGGGGTATACCCTTTAATATTGGTTGTAGACGTATCTAATTTTAAAATGTGTACAGGACAATGGTGGACACATAAATTGCATCCTTTACATTTGTCTTGATCAATAATAATTCTACCTTTTGCCATAATAGCCTCCTATAGCCAACGTTTCGCTAAATAACGTACTAACGTACGATTTTCTCCAGCAAATACCTTGGTAGTTTTAACGTGTTCTTCTATAAATGTATATACAATAGGGATATCTAATGCTTGACTAACGTCTTTAAGCATGGTTTCACCCTCTTGTATCGTTGCTTCATCTGTATACTCCATTAAGTTTGTATTGTTAATCAGTCCGCTCACTTGTAATTGGGATGTCGCTTCAAGTTCTTTAATCATGTTGAGAACTTTTTCAGCGGTGTCTGTTTCTTGGCGAAATTTGTTTACGACAACAAGAAAATCAATGTCACTCGTATCCTCAATAAAACTACGATATTGGATTAAAACCTTAGAACCGTGCTTTGTTCCACCGAGGTCATAAATAGCCGTTAAATCTTTGTTAACAAAAGGACGACTCCCTTTCGAACTAATGAAAGGGAGATCGCTTCCGGTTGCATTTTCTATGGTTGACTCAATTATCTTTACCCCGTGTGATTCAAGTAAATCACGGACGCTTCTAGAACGAAAATACGGGTTAATGATGTCTAAGTCAACTAAGTATTGTTGAGATTCGTCGATGGCTAAATTAACAGCGATTTCCGATTTGCCCGACCCATAATGACCCGTTAAAATCGTGATTCGTCTCACTAGCGTTTAACGAAGTTTGAACGGACTTGACCAAGCGTTTTAATGCGTTCTTTTGCAAATAATTTTGCAGCAGCTTGGGTATGGATATCGTTTTCTTTTGCAAGTTTGTAAATTAATAGAATACGATCATAAATTTTTTCAATATCGTTTTTAGCAGAGTCTTCGTTATAGCCTTGAAGTTCGTGGTAAACGTTAATAAGTCCCCCACCATTGATAACAAAGTCTGGTGCATACACAATGCCTTTATCTTTTAACATGTTTCCATGTTTTTCTTCTTCTTCAAGAACATTATTTGCCGTTCCTGCAACAATTTTACATTTTAATTGAGGAATCGTTTTATCATTGATTTCAGCACCAAGTGCACAAGGTGCGAATACATCAACATCTAATCCATAAATATCTTTAGGTTCTACGAATTCTACATCTGGATATTTCTTGTTAATTTTCTCGATATGTTTTTGGTTGATTTCTGTAAAATAGATTTTTTTAGCGCCAGCATCTTGTAAGTATCCAATTAAGAAATCACCTGTTTGACCAGCACCCTGTACGGCGAAGGTTTTACCTTTGATTTTATCCGATCCAAAGACATCTTTAAGTGATGCGCGAATGCCGTGGAATGCTCCAAGTGCTGTCATTGGTGATGGGTTTCCACTTTTGTGTTGTAATCCAACAACATAGTCTGTTTCCATATGAACATAATCCATATCTTTGGTTGATGTATTAACGTCTTCAGCAGTTATATATCGCCCGTTTAATGTTTGTACATAACGTCCAAGACCTCTAAAATACGCTTCTGATTTAACCTCGTCGGCGTTGCCAATTAAAACAGTTTTTCCTCCACCGAGGTTTAACCCTGCAGCTGCCGCTTTGTACGTCATGCCTCGTGCTAAACGTAAAACGTCTAGAACAGCATCGTCTTCACATTCATAATTCCAAAGTCTTGTACCACCTAATGCAGGGCCAAGCGTTGTATCATGAATACATGTTATTCCCTTTAAACCAGTTGCATCGTCATGAAAAAACACCAGTTGTTCATAGCCATGTTTTTCCATGTACTCAAATTTTTTCATTAAAAAAATCCTCCTTAAAAAAAATTATCATCTTCAAAATTTAAACGCTGTCGGATGAAAGCGTTTTTACGTAAATGATTATAACATTTTTAAACGGTGCTTTCAATGTTTATTATGTAAAATATTTAAAAATAGTTCATTTAGATGTATTACAAATAAGCGTATGAAAAAAGCCCTAAACAAAGGGCTTTATTTCGTCTATACAACAATGTTTATCAGCTTATTTGGAACAACGATTATTTTTCGTATGGTTTTTCCATTTATATAGTCTTGGATTCGCGTGCTCGCTAACGCTTTTTCTTTCATTGTTTCTTTATCTAAGTCTTTTGCAACATCCATTTTATCTCGGACTTTACCATTAACGCTAATAACGACTGTAATGGTTGATTCTTCCATCAGTTTAGGGTCAGCTTTTGGATAAGATTGATAGACGAGGTCATCTTCAAATCCTAACCGTTCGTTTAGTTCTTCAGTAATATGTGGTGCATAAGGATGAAGGAGTCTTAATAAGGTATGATAGGTATCTTTAGAAATATGGGTTTGTTTTGATAATTCATTAACAAGGGCCATCATTTTGGCTATAGCGGTGTTATATTTGATATTTTCTGTATCGTCATTCACTGCATCAATGGTTTGATGTAAAAGCGTAATGATGGCATCGCTATCAGGTTGATCTTGGACAACGTCAAATAAACGCCATACTTTATCTAAGAACCGTCTAGAGCCTTTGATTCCCGAATCGCTCCATGGGGTTGATTGTTCATAATCACCAATAAATAAAATATAGACCCTAAGGGTATCGGCACCATAGTGATCAATCATATCAAGCGGGTTAATAACATTGCCTTTAGATTTACTCATTTTATCGCCATCAGGTCCTAAAATAAGGCCTTGTGCAGTCCGTTTTTTATATGGTTCTTTTGTCGGGACAATCCCAATATCCGATAAGAATAAATGCCAGAAACGTGAATAAATAACATGACGTGTCACGTGTTCCATACCGCCGTTATACCAATCAACATTCATCCAGTATTTTAATTTGTCATAGTCGGCCAGTTCATAATCGTTACGTGGGTCTGTGTAACGTAAGAAATACCAACTAGAGCCTGCCCATTGGGGCATGGTGTCAGTTTCTCTTTTTGCAGGTGCGCCGCATTTAGGGCACGTCGTATTTACCCATGCATCAATATTAGCAAGTGGACTCTCACCAGTATCTGTTGGAGCAAATTCCTTAACAACTGGCAAGGTGACTGGAAGGTCTGTTTCTTTAACTGGAACCATACCACACGTATCGCAATGGATAATCGGAATTGGTTCACCCCAGTAGCGTTGACGGTTAAATGCCCAGTCTTTCATTTTGTAGGTCACCATTTTTTTACCGAGTTGATGACGTTCTAAATAGTCATTCATCGTTTTAATCGCTTGTTTAACGCTTAATCCGTTTAAGAAATCACTGTTCATCATAATCCCTGATTCAGTATCGGTGTAGGCTTCTTTTGATAAATCGCCGCCTTCGATAACTTGAGTGATGGTAAGATTATACTTTTGGGCAAATTCATAGTCACGGGAATCGTGTCCAGGAACAGCCATAATTGCGCCGGTTCCATACCCCATCATAACGTAATCAGCAACAAATATTGGCATTGGATTTTTAGTTAGTGGGTTTATCGCTTCAAGCCCATCTAGTTTAACGCCGGTTTTATCTTTAATAAGCTGTGTACGTTCAAACTCGGTTTTATGCTTTGCTTGATGCTGGTAGTCATGAACGGCATCGATATTTTTAATACGGTCTTTATACGTTTTTAGTAACGGATGTTCTGGTGCAATGACCATAAAGGTTGCGCCAAATAACGTGTCTGGTCTTGTGGTAAACACATTAAGTTTGGTATCAGTATCTTTAATTGGAAAATATACTTCTGCGCCTTCACTTTTGCCAATCCAGTTTTCTTGTTCAGTTTTAATTCTTGGCAAGGTTTCGAGGTTGTCTAGCCCTTGAAGTAAGCGTTCTGCATATTCAGTAATTTTTAAAAACCAGACATCTTTTTCTTTTTGTTCTACAGGTGAATCACAGCGGTCACATACCCCGCCTTGGCTTTCTTCATTTGATAAAACAACTTTACATGACGGACAAAAATTGACATAGGTTTTGTTTCGATAAGCCAAGCCATGCTTGAAGAGTTTAACAAAAATCCATTGGGTCCATTTGTAATAATCTGGGTCCGTTGTGTCAACGACGCGATCAAAATCAAACGAATAGCCGACGTCTTTTAGTTGTTTGGTAAAGACGTCAATGTTTTTATCGGTAATGGTTCTCGGGTGGATTTTTTCTTTTATCGCGTAGTTTTCAGTAGGTAAACCAAATGCATCAAAGCCGATAGGAAACAAAACATTGTAGCCTTCCATACGGCGTTTTCTAGCGATGATTTCTAAGCCTGTATAGGCTCTAATATGCCCAACATGCATCCCGGATCCTGATGGATAAGGGAATTCTACTAACGCATAGTATTTCGGTTTGTCAGAAAAGTCTAATGCGTTAAATCGGTTATTTTCATACCAATGTTTTTGCCATTTTTGTTCAATCTTTTTGGGGATGTAATCCATTGTATCACTCCTAATATTTAATAAAAAAAATCGCCCTCAAAAGATAAGGACGATTGTCATCGCGGTACCACCTTAGTTCTAGTTTGCACTAGCACTTAAATCCTTTAACGCAGGATGATTCGTTATAAGCTTACGGGCTGCACTTATAAAGCTCCCTAGACTAATTCACAACGGTTACGCTTAGTTTCCACCAACCACTAAGTCTCTTTTATCGTAATGGGCGTTGCTACTACTTCTAGTTCCTTGCTTTTTCTATATCATAGCATAGTAACCTGACCTTGACAAGGGTTATTGTTTGTTTACGCGTTTGTATAATGCCATGGTCATTCTATTCATTTGTCGGAATGCGACAAAGAGGAAAATAATTAGAATTAAGAAACTTACCTCACCAACGATGGCAGTTAAGAACTCATTAAATATGAGCACAATATATAAAGCAGTTGCGGCGTATGTCATTAAAACAAACACGGTTTTAAACGGAATGCCTGGTAAGCGACTTTTTGATAATAATGTATTGATTAAGATAAACACCAAGAATAAGATGATATTAAACATAATGTTGGTAATGACTACAAGTGACCCCCAAAGTGGTTTGGTATCCATGATTATTTCATCTGTTGCAGCAAATATGGCTTCATAAAATGTTTCTTCTTCAGAGTCGGTTGTAGGGGTTAGATTAAGAGACTGTACGGGTGCTTCAAAATCTTCTAATGCGCGCGATTCAACAATGGTATTCATAATGACTAAATGCACAGATTCATCGTGCAAAACGAAATGGTAGACAAACCCATCATATTCTTCGAGTTCTAAAGTCGTATTAGAATCAAGATGAAAGATCATCCCATCGGTTTCGTAAAATGCATGCCTAACATCGCTATCACATTCAAGTGCAGCATTTATCGTTTGACATGATGTATCAGGAAAGGCTACATTATCTTCTATTGTGGCTTCGGTTTGTGCTGAGATGCCATCAAATGTTAAGGTTGTAATGAGTAACGGCGTTGCCATCAGCATCGCAAAAAAACCTATGAAAAGAAAGGCTTTAAACACGCCGTCTTTATAAAATTTTAATAGTCCTGTGGGGTTTACTAGTGCCAATCTAATTCGTTCTAACATATAATCACCGTTTATATTATAGCACAAAACACGATTTTTGAAGAAGTATGATACAATAAATCTTAGGTGATAACAATGGATTTAAAAACCCAAGAAAAAAGGTATCATACGTATAACCAATATTTAAAAGAACGTTTCCATAAAAAAGTTTTTAAAGTCCCTTTAAATGGGCATTTCACATGTCCGAATAAAGATGGCACAAAAGGGCTTAAAGGCTGTATTTATTGTTCCCCATCTGGAAGCGGTGATTTTGCAGGTGACCCACTAGACGATTTAAAAACACAGTTTCAAGATGGAAAGACTCGGTTGTTAAAAAAATGGCCAGATGCGTATACGATTGCATATTTTCAAGCCAACACCAATACGTATAAACCTGAACCCGTGTTACGTGATCTCTTTTTTCACAGTCTAAAATTAGATTCTTCAATCGTTGGACTTAGCATTGCGACCCGCTGTGATGCATTAAACGATGAAAAAATTGCCTTGTTGAGTGAACTCAATAAGACAACTTATTTACAAGTGGAATTGGGACTACAGTCAATCCATGAAAAAACCAGCACATTTATTAACCGCGGTCATGATTTAGCGTGTTTTGAAAATGCGGTAACAAAATTAAGAGCGGCTGGTATCGATGTTGTTGTTCATATTATAAATGGGTTTCCTATTGAAACGAAAGCTGATATGATTGCGACCACTGATTATTTAAATACACTCGATATTCAAGGCATCAAGATTCATATGCTGCATGTAATGAAAGATACATTGTTAGGATATATGTATGATAAAGACCCTTTTGAGCTTTTGTCGCTTGAGGCATATGTAGATATAGTTGTAACGCAAATTGAACGGATGAAGCCATCCATTATTATCCACCGGGTAACAGGAGACAGCCCAAGTGATCAATTGATTGCCCCCGAATGGACAAGGAAAAAATTTGTTGTGATGAATGAAATTGATAAATTGATGCGAAAACGCGATACGTACCAAGGCATTGATTATCAGGTTCATAAAAACGTCTTAAAAAAGATTACTCAGTGATATTTTCTGGCAATAGATACCGTGTTTTATCTAAGAAAAATACCAAACTTAATAAATCGGCACTCCCACCTGGGGAGATGCCTTTTTTCTTGTATTGGTCTGATAAAGCTGTGTAATAATCCATATTAAATGGGTGTTCATTTAATAAGGCATGCATCTCTGTTTTCACATCGCGCAAGGTTTTATATGTATGTCGTTTGATGATGGTTGTATCGTCTACTCTGGCCATGATGGCACATAGTTTTTGGTAGTCTGTATAATCAGGGTTGGGATACCAATTCATAATGCTTTTAAACCCTTGTTTAACTTCGTCACGTATGCCTTGAATGCCATATTTTTGATATATAATTTCACCTGGGGTTAACGCCTCTTTTTTGGTTAGGTTTTGAAAATCATCTTTAGTCAGGTGGTCGATAAACACCTGCATGGCACTAATCGCTTCAGTTAGTGGACGATTGTGCATGATGGATGCGGTGAAAAATGGTAAGAAGGCACCAAAAATAAAGATGGCGCCCTTATGGGTGTTAATATTTCCTGTGGCTTGATACATGCTTGCTTCTGCTTCTTTTCCGATATGTCTAATGCTCTCAAGATGGGCTTCAATGTTAAAGCCCATTTCGACAAATTCTTTCATATACGGTGTTAAGGCAGTAATGCTTTTTAAGAAATGGGTATAATTCATATCTGTATGGGCACCAGAATCGTTAAAAGAGACGAGGCCAAACGATGGATATAACGCTACTTCTTTTCTTAAAGCAAGCGCAACTTCCTTGGCTAGGGCATCGCTTAAAAAGTCTTCAACCCGGTGGATAATGTGCTGTCTTAGTTCTAAGGTATCATGGGTTTGATTTCTGGCACATGTGTGGGCTTGTTCGTTACAAATATAACAGCTTCTTGGTGGTGCTCCGATGGTTTTTCGTGTGATGGTTTTTTGTTTACTATGGACATCAAGGTCAACAAAGCGACCTAGTGGATGTATTGATTCTAGATGGGTGAGTTCGCATTTTAATTTGAGCGGATCTTCATCAAAGATATATAGGTAATAGTCGCCTGCAGCGGATTTATGAGGGGTTGATTGTTTGTCATAAATAGTCGATAAATGCTGATTCATGATACGTAATATAACATCGGTGTACCATGTGTTTTTCGGTACGCCAGGAATATTGATTTTGAGTGTAACCACAGAATTTTTTGTCGTTTTTAAAGTATCATCTACAGTTTGATAAAATGCGTCTTTTGCGGCGATTAATGTTTTTTTAATGTCGACTAGTGTGGGTTTTGATTTTGGCAATGCAATCGCGTCCTTTCTTGGTTCTCAAGAACTTAAGTGTCGCCTTAGGAACGAGGGGCTCGATTGTATCAAGATCATTATGTTTTAAGTGGTTTCTTACAGTCGATGCGCTAATAACATGATTTTTATAGCACATTCTTGGAATGATGTGAAGATGTGACCCTAAATATTTATGCATGACAACATTATACATATTGGTCATTGGACTTAAGGGTTCATCCCCGACATAGCGCGCTTCAATATTAAAATGCGGAATGTAGTGGTGTTTATAGATTAAAACATCAATCATGGCATGTTCTTCTTTAATGGTTGTTTCTTCTTTTAAAAAATATTTAGGAAAACTTGCTTGTGAGACTAGATAAGGCCCAGTTGGTAGGACGGTTACATTATCAAATGTGGCGCATGTGTCTTTAATAATCTTAAATCGTGAAGCAAAAGGGAAGACGCTTCTGTCTTCACTCACCACAAAGACAAGGCAATGTGTGTGATGGTTGCGTGCTGTGTTAATGAGGTGTAAGTGGCCGTTGGTCATTGGGTTGGCATTGATGACAACACAAGCGGTTTTTTCATAATCTGCGTTGTAGGTCGATTTCAGTGACGCCAATATTTTTTCAATTGTTGAACCACCTTCAAACAATGTAATTCTATCGGTATTGACAATGGCATGTAGACCTAGTGATTTAAACAGATGCGCTTGCGTATTTTTTGAGTAAAGAAAGTAATGGGTAATGCCTTTTGTTTTTAAGCGTTTAATTAGTGCGGTTATTAAAATGCTTAAATAATCTTGTCCTTGGTAGGCTGGGTCTATTGCGATTGCTTTAATAATATTTTTGCTGGTTGATGCGGTAGCGATAATGGTATTGTGGTCTTTAAGGACAATGGTATCATCGATGTCGTCTTCATATTGTAAGTTAAACTTAGTTAAAAATGTTTTAACTGCAGCTTTTTCACTTGGTAAGATTACATCGTATATGGTCATCATTACACCTTCTTATAAAGGGTATCAATATATGTCCCATCTCGGTCTTCAACACGACCGATTCGGGCCCCTTTATGATTGTATGTGCTAGGTACACCTGTATAGTGATGGGCTCTGGCTAGTAAGGCTTCAATCGTTACGATATCTAACGAACTGTCTTTAAGTGCGTTTATTAAGTCTGTACGCAGTGGATTAATGGCAATACCGCGTTCAGTGACAATAACGTCAATATTTTTTCCTTGTGTTGTGATGGTGTTCACTTTGGTTTTAATAATCGGCGTTCTTGCTTTAATAAGTGGGGTAACGATGAGGGACAATTTGGCATCACTTGCTGTATCACTATGGCCACCAGACCCACCAATAATCGTATTGTAAGAATCGGTGGTGACGTTGACATTAAAGTTTAGGTCAATTTCTGTACAGCCTAATATGACAATATCTAAGTCTTTAATAATGCGTTTTTGATTGTTCGGATTTGCGTATTCGTTGGCACTTATTGCAATATGGTTGGGATGATGTGCGATACTTTTAACGGCATCTAAATCAAAACATTGGACATCGTAAAGTCTTTCAACAAGACCTTCTTCTAACATATCGACGTGATATTTGGTGATACCACCTGAAAAGAAACTTGCTTTTATGTTGTTGGTTTTAATATATGATTTTAGTGATTCGGTCACCCGAAGACTAATACCACCAGCACCGCTTTGGAATGAAAATCCTTGTTTAATAAGATTCAATGAAGTGATGAACTGACTTGCGTTTTTAGCTATTTTAACGCCTATTGGATTGGTTGTAACTGCGGTTGTTCCACTGACGATACCTGCTTTATCTCCAATAGAATCAACAACCAATACATAATCGACATCGGTGCCATTAATTTGATAGGTTTTGAGTGGTGTATTTATGAAGTTATCAGTGATTAGCACGGTTGTTTTGGCGTAGGTTGCATCTTCTATTGCATACCCTAATGACCCGCAAGCAGAAGGGCCAATTGCACCGGTTGCGTTACCTAAGTTATCAACCGTTGGCGCGGCGATAAAGGCAATATCAATGACGGTTTCCTTTTCAATTATTGCTCGTGCTCGACCTCCGTGTGTTTGCATGGTTAAGATAGTGTCATTGCCGTGTTCAGCAAGATAGTCAGCGACAGGTCCATTGAGGTAGTTGGTTTTAATATGATCGATTTGGTTATTTTTTAAAAGGTCAATAATTGTGGTATAGGTTGGAAATATCGCAGATGGATATAGGCCAATATGTTTAATATTACGATGATGAAAATACGGTAAAATGCGGTTAATTACATAATCACCGTTTCTCAAATGGTGGTGGAAAGAAATGTTAATTGTATCATGGATGTTCAGCTGTTCCATTAGTTCATTTAAATCTGTATACTTTTTCATCGGATCACCCCATAATACTGTGCGCGTTTTAAGGTGTCTTTGGCACGCTCGATAACTGGTTTATCAATCATTTTACCGTCCAATGAAAAACGCATACTCCCAGTTTTTTTGTGCATGTGGACAATCCGCTTTGCGTGTTCTATCGCTTTGAGTGTAGGACTAAACTGCGCATTAATGGTGTCGACATGATTGGGGTGAATTGCCGCTTTTCCTGTAAATCCTAAACTGCGTGCTAAGTGACAGTCGGGTGCTAAGTCATCCAAGTTTTTAACATCAGTATATGGTGTGTCAATAACAACTTTATCATAGCTTTTCGCCGCCATGACGAGTTGACTACGGGCAAAAAGTATTTCTGTACCTTGTTTGGTACGTTCAATGCCTAGGGCTTTTGTTAGGTCTTCACCACCGAGAAGTACCCCTTCTATAAGGGGGTGTGAGACGATCGCTTCGAGTTCAAAAAATGCGTTAGGCGTTTCAATAATACCGATAATTGGGAAAGTAATGGTGTATTTTTTATACTGTGTTTCCATTGTCTTTAGTGCGTCTTTAGATACTTTTGGTAAAACAATTCCGTCGATTGGTAGGTGCTTAATTGTCTTGATGTCGTCATTAAAATAGTCAGTGTCTACATCATTAATTCGGATATAAATGGCGGGTTTATCGAAGGTGTATTGAGTTAAAAACGCATGCGTTAACATGCGTGCTTCTAGTTTGTCATTGATGCTTACGGCATCCTCAAAGTCAATGATGATGGTGTCGGCATCAAAAACGTCTAAATTTTGAAGCATGTTTGGGACATCGCCTGGGATAAATAGATAACTACGACTCATGATTAGCCTCCTTAAGACGCGTGATGGCAGATTTAAGTCGTGCCTTAATGGTGTAATCTAACGCCCCTTTGTCTTGGATGATGACATGAATGTTGGTTAGGTTTTCTTCTTCTAAGACGGCGTTGATGACAGCTTCTATTTGCCTGTGAAAGGCATCGTAAACGATGCTGTCAATCTCAATAACTTTTTTCGAGTGTTCGCTAATGGTAATCAAGCAATCACTGGATGATAAACTGCCGGTTGTGATGCTACGCATGATGGCGACGTCCTATGAGGGCAAGCGTACGTGCCATGTGATTTTTAACAATCATGATGCCTTCATCAGCACCCATACCAGGTTTGGCTAAGACTTGGGCTGCTTCACAGGCCATCGCAATTGATGTGGTAATTTCGGCTGAGATGTTGGTCTCATTACAGGTCCCACCACTATACGCGCCCATGTCGTGTTTTAAGCAGTAGCGCAACGCGTCAATGATGTTGTTCACACCCCCAAGATCAGGGGTTTTAACTTGGACCATGTGTCCAGCTTTATTGTCGGTAAAGTATTTAATATCTTCAAACGTATTGCACCATTCATCGGCAACGATTTCAACGGCACATTCAGGATCAGCGTCGATGAGTTCTCTTAAGTATTTTAAGGCAAGCATGGTATCTTCTCTGTTTCCACTATCAACAGGACCCTCGATCCGGAGGGTAAATGGTTTGGCGACGTCTGATAAGTCTTTTAAGTAGGAAAAGATTTTTTTATTATTGTAATCGAAGATGACACCAATGAGGCCATATACATCAATATGAAACACAGGGTTATAGTCATCGCGCATGCGTTTAGCTAACACACGATTACGTAACCACTTAATATATTCTTTTAATATTTGTCCTTCTTTACCCAGTTTTGTTTCAATGTTATTGATAAGGGCATGCGGCATAACTTCAACTTCTTTGATAATCATTTTATCGACGTTGGTATACCGTTCATCGCCTGTTTGGGCAAACAATGGAATCATATAATACGTGTTACTCATTAAGTTATATTCTTTGCGGACAATTTCTGCCATGGTTACTTTGTTGGCTTTGGCAGTGGCGGATAATAATGCCCCGGTGACACCGTAGCGCATCGCTGTATGTAAGCGGGTTTCGTTTATCGTTAAACGGTCGAAGTATTCTGCATTGGTTCTAAATTCAGATACGTCTAGCCCAATGAGTTTTGGTTTTAGGTGTTCGTTAAAAAATACAGCGCCTTCTTTCGCTAAGAAGAGACTATCGCGGCCACCAGCACCAGAATATTGTACTGCGGCCGCATCCCCATAAGCAATAGATTCATCTTCTAAAATAAGCATAATCGACAACGATTCTCCTGGTTGTCTGATCGCGGTGAATTTGTCTGTTAAAGGGGTGCCTTGGTACATAAAACCGTCCATGGTTGCGCCTTCTTTAATGGCTTTTTGATCGTCGAAATAAAAGCCTGTAAATCCGGGGGTACATAGGGCATCAATGATTTTCATTAGGCTTGCTCCTTCATTTTAGGTTTTCCGACAAGGTGACCTTGACTGACAGCATAGACATCATCAATGGTCATCTTAAATGAGATATCACGGTTTTCTTGTTGTGCACGGATTGCCAATTTATCTTTATGAAATGCTTTTATGTCATCGTCAAATGCTAAGTTACCAAACTCTAGAATACGGATTTTCCCGTCTGCATCACGTGCTGGTAAAATTTTACCAGCGTTCATTTCACTTGGGGCAAACGGGATATCGATGATGCCGCGTTTAAATGCTTGAACAACACCTTCGGCTAAATCCCCTTTACCCGCTTCTAAAATGGCGTAGATTAACGCATTGACTTCTTTTTTAATCATTTCTTTTTCTTCTTTTAATTCCTTTGAAGAGGGCATCTTTTGTTCTTTGAGTAACTGAACAACGATTTTGGAAGCACGCAAGCCTTCTGCATTGGCTTCCTTGGTTGGAATACCTTGTGATTCATGAGCAGATTTGGTAATCATTTTTGTGGCTTTACCTAAGGCAGCAACGGTACTTGCCATACTAATAAGCCCCATTGATTTTGCTTCATCAGCTGGGAAGCCTCCCATCCATTGATGGAAAACAGTAGTAACAAATACATCGTTATAGCCAAATAACTTTAAATAGTAATTGGTAAGTTCATCTAAGGTTTGAAGTGCCGCAACGTCTTGAACGACATTGCCCGCTTGCCCATAACCAACTGTGATGTTTTTGACACCTTGTTCAGCAGCAAGTATTGCCTCAATAATCGCGACTGTATGAGAAATTGAAGGGGGGACTAATGTCCCTGTTAATGGACCATATGGTTCACGGTTAATCTCAATACCTTGCTCAGCATAAAAGCCGACAAGTCGGTCGCAATATTGCCAGTATTTAATGGTGTCTTCAAGGCCAATATTTTTAGCATAGGGAATATTATAAGAAATGCCGCCGCCTTCATTTGAGGTCCACCCAGCCGCATGGATGATTTCTGTAAGTAAACGTGCATCTGGGGTTCCGTGTCTGGCTTGAAGGGGCACATTAACAGCATCAAAAATTTGTTTACAGCCTTCAACACCGTGGTTAACTGCGGGAAATCCATTTAATAGGCTTCGGCCCGCTTTTTCTGATTCTTTAACACCATCTTCAGCGTTTTGATAACGGTTTTGTCTTGTATAAGAATCAATGGTTGTTGGTAAGAAATCGGCTTCGCCTTCTTTTTCAAGAAATTGCATTAGTTCAATATGTTGTTTAATTGTGGCAACACCTGCACGTGGTTGAATCATTGTGATTCCGTTTTCTTTGGCTTGGCGTAATTTTTTGGCGAAGTTTTTATGATCGGGTATGTTTTTAAGGGTTTCTACGGCTTTATCTAAGTCTAAAAGGGGAGAGCTTCCTGTTTTCCATTGGGTCAAAATTTGTTTGCGTACCGCTAAGAAACTGTCCCATGTTATTTTTTTATTCTTTACCATGATGGCCTCCTACTCAAGGTGTCTTTTCATTAATTTTAGTGCAAGTTTTGGATATTTTTGACCGAGCAAACCCATCGCCGCTAAGATATACTGGCGGTCGATTAAGATGGTTGGGTCGGTTGGTCTTAATTCAAGTTTTTTATTACTTTTTTGATTGACTTCTCGCAGTATTTCTTTGGCGTCATCGTTATTGATTAACACGCCTCCTGTACCAATAACGTATTTCACATCGGTAAGGTCTTTTCCTGTTTGATAATACATGTTTCCTAACGGGGTATAAACAACCTCTACATGACCAACATGTCGGCTCATAGATACATCGCAACAAATGCGTGCTAAGGCTTTATCAAACTCTTTTTCTTCGTCTGTATCTGGTAAGTATTCAACATTATCATGTCGTTTTTTGGCGGAAGCTTCAATGTCGTTTGTTTCTGATTTATAATATTGTTTGAATTCGTATGGTGAGACCAAACTTAATAAGGCATTTGCGCTATAGCGCATACCTAAATCACCTTCTACGGTGCGTTTAGCAAATGGTTCTTGTAAGCCTTTAAAGATAACCTCACTCCGTTTTGGAAACCCTTCTCCAATGGTGTGAACGTCGGTGGTTGCGCCTCCAACATCAATAACAAGTAGTTCTCCAAAGCCTTCTTGATCTTCATAGCCTTTCGCAAGTAATTCCGCCGCATTTAATACGGCTTCTGGGGTTGGCATAATAATTTCACCGGTTTGTTCTTCTGCTTTTTTTATTCCTTTGGCTTCGATGATTTTTGTAATAAAAATTTGTCTGATAACATCTTTCGCTTCTTTAACGTGAAGTTCTTTTAGTTTAGGCATGACATTATCAACGATATAAAACTCTTGGTTTGATTCCGTGAATATATCATCAATCTCATCGGCTGCATCTTTATTTCCAGCAACAATAATTGGAATACCTAGTTCTGCATCGCGCAGTTTTTTGGCATTGTGAATAATACATTCTTTGTTTCCGCCATCGGTTCCACCGGCAAGTAAGATGATATCGATGTCCGCATTTTTTAACTGTTTAATTTCTTTTTTACTTAAATGGTGACTGAAGACTTGATTTACAAGGGCACCTGCTCCTAAACAAGCGCGTTTTGCTGCTTCTACGGTCAGTTCTTCAACAAGGCCTATGGCAGCCATTTTTAAGCCTCCTGCCGCACTTGAACATGCAGACACGCCGTCTAAAGTTTCTGGCAAGTCAGGATGGGCTTGTTTTAGTTTATTTAAAGCATGATTAAAACCATCAAGCACATTGGTCTTGACGGTTGTCATCGCTTTTGATGTCCCGATGATTTCTTCCTTTACAAGATCGACAGCAGTGAGTTTAGTGTATGTGGATCCAAAGTCGACTAAAAGGTGTACTTTCATTATTCTCCCAGATCCTCTCTTAAGTGCTTGATAGCATCCTCAATATCTGTGCCTGGTGGATAGACGCGATCAAAGCCCATTTTTTTAAATCGTGCTTCGACTTCTTTGAAATCCTGTTTGCCAACAACAATGTTGCCACCAACATATAGTTTAATATGTGAGAGTCCTGCTTCTTCGCAATTTTCTCGCATATATTTACAGTCAATTTCGCCATGACCATATAAAGAAGAGACCAATATGGCAACTGCATTGGTTTCTATGGCAGCGTTGATAAAGTCCTCTTGTGAACTTAATACACCAATATTTACGACATTAAACTCGTGTTCTGTTAAAACGTGTTCAATGATTTTATTCCCAACAGCATGGACATCGGCTCCGATGACCCCTATGACAACCGTTTTCATGCGTTTCATCCTCTCTTAAATGACAAAAAGGATAATTTTAATGAATAAAATTATCCTTTTATGGTTGATTTTAGCGTTAAACAAAAATAGTCGTCGCTCATGGTGATAGCGGCAGCGGTTAAAGACAAGCATTGTGATGTAATTCGTATGCAATCCATTATTTTATCCTCAACTCGGTTTATGGTTTTTCGTTGCTTTAACACATGTTTTATTATACTCTTAATGAACTAGAAATCAAGGGTTTTTATGAAAAAATTGTAAGCGCTTGTAAACTTTTAGGTTTTTGGTTAAAAAAAAGATAAACCAACCCATTTGGGTATGGTTTATCCGAAGTATTCTTTAGGAAAGAAATTCATCCGTTTTGCGATGATTTTTAATGGGAATGTGTGTATTCTTTGGTTGTAAAGTAAGACTTTTGAATTGTATTTAAGTCTGCATTCTTGTAAGGTTTCAAATTGTTTTTTTAAGGGTTTGTATTTTTCATCTTCTAGGGTGTATATTTCGGCATATATTTTTTGCAAATTTTTAAATAATTTTTGTCGGTCGGCGAGTTTAAGTTGGCGGAATTTTTTGTTGTTTTTTGGTGTGAATGCACTTAAAGATTTATAGACAGGAAAATCTTCTAAGACTGATGCATTGATTTGATACATGTGAAATGTTTCAATGAGATTTTTGTGAAATATTAGTTCAAGACGTGATACTTGATGCCAAAGTTTAAATAGTTTGTTTCGTAGCACGAAAATGGTGATAATAATAAGGGCAATGATGATCAGCAAAACAATATTGTTAATGATGATTAATGTAATGGTATTCATAGTAGCCCTCTTTTCTCATTAGGCGGACGCCGTTTTTATTTTAAATCGTTGGTAATAATCTTCAAACTCGTTGGAATATTTTAAGAACCGATCTAATATATACGGTTCAAAGTAGTCTTTGAATTCGCTATCTAACAATTCGATTGCGCGTTTATGCGTTAGTTCTGTTTTGTAATTTCTTGCTTGTCTTAATATTTCATACATTTCAGCAAGTAAAATAATTTGTCCTTCTTGGCTACGTTGCACACGTTTCATCCGGTCTTTAAAGGCTTTATCAACAGTTTTTTCAAAATGCGCACGGATGATATCTTCGCTTTTTTGATTCAGTTGTAAACGTTTAATAATGATGCTTCCGAGAATGGTTTTTTCGCGAATGACTTGATAATCACGTTCGTTTAAAACTTCTTTGTTTTCGTATTCCATGATTGATAAGTCACCGACTTTATCCACATGGATTTTTGAATACTCGTAGATTTCTGTACACACGTTTGGACTTAAACCTAGAACATTACCAAGTCTACTGGCGATTTCAGCAACACGGTGAGCACTTGATGCATCCTCAATCATTGATTGACTGTTAAATACGCTGATGACATCGAAAACGTCTCCAACAACAGCTTTAAAATCGTGTTCCATATCACGGCGCTTAACCAGTTCTTCTTTCCGCTTTTCATTCATCATTTCACCGATCGCAA
>CAYNAA010000027.1:0-21668 GCA_964395055.1 uncultured Candidatus Izemoplasmatales bacterium
AAATAAGGTGGTACCGCGGACTCTGTTCGTCCTTTACGTGCCACCTTTTTGTATTTTAAAGGAGGAAACACTATGACTATTATTGAAGAATTAACGTACCGAGGATTATTACACACATTAACAGACAATGAGTTAGCTAAGAAATTAGAACAAGAACCTATAACATTTTATCTAGGTGCCGACCCGACGGCGGACAGTTTACACATTGGGCATCTTGTTCCGTACATTGTCGCCAAACGGTTATCAGAACGTGGCCATAAACCCATCTTGCTTGTTGGTGGTGGCACAGGACGCATCGGTGATCCAAGTGGAAAAAAAGAAGAACGTCAACTACTAGATGATTCGACGATTGAACATAACGTCGCAAAACTTAGCACACAAGTGAAAAACATCTTGCCTAATGCAAAAATCGTAAATAATTATGACTGGATAAAAAACTTCAGCATGATACAGTTCTTACGTGACATTGGAAAACATTTCGGTCTCAACTACATGCTTGCGAAAGATTCGGTTAAAAGTCGTTTAGAAAGTGGAATTAGTTTTACTGAGTTCAGTTATCAAATTATTCAATCTTTGGATTTTTTAGAACTGTATCAAAAAGAAAATTGTACCATGCAAATTGGTGGCCAAGACCAATGGGGAAATATTACCGCAGGGTTAGAATTAATTAGAAAAGTCGAAGGCAATAACGCAAAAGCTTATGGTTTAGTTATACCCCTTTTAACAAAACCAGATGGTACAAAATTTGGTAAAACCGCAGGAGACGCCGTTTGGCTAGATAAAGACCGCACGTCACCATATGAGTTTTATCAGTACTGGATCAATCTAGGTGATGAAGAGGCGATGGAACGGATTAAACAATTTACATCATTATCAAGAGAAGCCATTGAAGCAATCGAAGAAAAAATGCAAGAAAGTCCGCACTTACGACATGCCCAAAAAGCCATTGCAGAAGAATTAACTACAATGATACACGGCGAACATGCATTGGCCCAAGTTGAAAATATCACCAAGGCGTTGTTCAAAGGTGATGTTGCATCACTTTCTAAGGAAGAAATTGAAATGGGATTTAAAGGCATTGCAAGCATTGAAACCAACACGACTATCTCATTAGTCGATGCGATGATTGAACTTGCATTGGCAACTAGTAAGCGTGAAGCAAGAACACTTATTAAGCAAAATGCGGTTGCAATTAACGGTGAAAAAGTTACTGACGAAGAAGCAATGATTACAGATAACTTCAAATTACACGATACGTTTACTATTATAAAACGTGGTAAAAAACACTACGGAGTAATCAAACACAAATAAAAAAATGCCGTAAATTTTACGGCATTTTTTATTTTAGCGGGCTTAAATCGAAGGTTGTTTCACCAAAATCATGACATGTAAAGATGCAGTTACTTCATCGTCGTTTTCTTCAAAAATCAACTCCATGATCATGTCTTCCTTATCAAGACGAGTAGTAAAACTTGACATACACTCAGCCTCTTCCCAACCAAATGCGTCCTTATAATAGGCATTTTCTAATATATAAACTCCGTGATTATAAGTAACCCATGCTCTTTTCACCATTTCCTTCTAATTTTAACCTATATAAGTCTAGCTTATTAAATAAATAAAAAAGGGAAAAATCCCTTTTTTAACATTCATTAGCATGGGCATAGCCGACTTCAAAGATTTCCTTAATGTGTAGGTCTTTTAAAGCGTAAAATATATGTTTTCCTTGTCTTCTTGGAATAACAACGTTAAGGTCTCTTAATAACTTTAATTGGTGAGATATTGAAGATTGGCTCATATTTAAGGCTTCACAAATGTCTTGAACACAATACTCTCCTTTAACCAATAACGCAATAATGCGAAGCCTCGTGTGGTCACTAAATATTTTGAACAGATGCATTGTTTTTAGAATTTCGTTTTCTTGCATGATAAATCGCTCCCTTTCCGTAAATAACTCTTAATGCATTAAGTACTGCAATCATCGTAATACCAACATCAGCAAATATCGCCATCCACATTGTTGCTCTACCAATACTTGCTAAAAATAAAAATAAAAACTTGACGCCGATACTTAAAATAATGTTTTGATACACTATACGTTTTGTTTTTCTCGAAATTTGAAATGCCTCGTGTAATGTTTGAATATCATCGTCCATAATAATAACATCAGCAACATCGATGGCTAATTCAGAACCATTCCCCATAGCTACACCAATGTCAGCATTTTTAAGTAACGGGGCATCGTTTATTCCATCACCAACATACATTTTAGGACCTTTACTTCGTAACTTCTCAAATTCATGAATCTTATCTTCTGGTAGCAAGCCACTACGGAAGTCAATGCCACCAACTTCATAAGCAACTTCACTGGCGGTTTCTTCATTATCTCCCGTAAGCATTACAATATGATATCTTTTCATTAAATCTTTCATGACACGGCGAGAAGAATCTTTTATTTGATCTTTAACAACAATCCGACCAATGTATTTCCCATCTTTGGCAACAAAGATATTAGTACCAGTCGTGTCTTTATTATCAATAGACCGAATGTTTTCTCTTTGTAATAACTTTTTGCTCCCTGCTAATACTATCCCATGCTCTGTTTTGGCTTTCAATCCAAACCCAGGGATTTCTTCTACATCATGATAACGCTCTAAGGTATCTGTGTAGGCTTCTGAAATAGAGCGAGCAATTGGATGATTAGAGTATTTTTCTAACGAGGCGGCAATTTTTAACGTTTCTAAACTAGTATAGCCATCAACAACAAAGTTCCCATGGGTAATGGTCCCTGTTTTATCCATGCCAATAACATCAATATCTTGCATTAAGTCTAAGAAGTTAGACCCTTTAAACAATATGCCGTTTCGGGCGCTAGCACCAATGCCTGCAAAGTAAGATAAAGGAATTGATAAGACAAGCGCACATGGACAGCTAATAACTAAGAAGGTTGCGGCACGAAAAATAAACTCTTCCATTCTATCGGGCGCGAAATACGTAGGAACGGCAAACATTAGTAGTGCTAATACCATTACAAACGGGGTATAGTACTTAGCAAATTTCGTAATAAAGTTTTCTGTTTTCGATTTTTTATTCGTAGAGTTTTCGATAAGGTCAATAATTTTTGCGATGGTGGATTCTTGGTATTCTTTTTTGGCCTCCATGGTAATAACATTACCTACATTTATGTTTCCGCTTAATACATAATCTCCAACACCCGCAGATTGCAGTTTGGATTCACCAGTCAAAGCACTAGTATTTAGCGATGTACGACCTTCGATAATGATACCATCAACAGGAATCTTTTCCCCGTTTTTAACAAGGACATGGTCCTTCTTCTCAATAGCGATTGGATCTTTGATAACCCATTCCCCATTTTCTAATACATTGGCATATTCAATATGAAGATCCATTAACGCATTAATCTCATTTTTTGATTTATGAACCGCGCGGTGTTGTAAGTGTTCTCCTAGGGTATAAAATAATATAACAAACATTGCTTCATAAGGTTTTTCGATAAACATGGCCGCCATTGTTGCGATAAACATCAACATGTTTTCATTAAAAAACGCTTTTTGTTTTAATCCATTAAATGTCTTAATAATAATTTTATGGGTAATTAATAAGTACCCTAACCAATAAAACGGATTCGTGCGAACCATTTGCAAATTGGTCTCGAAAATTCGCCCAAACAAAAAGATAGCCACACCTAAAAACATAATCCAATTGGTTTTGAAAAATCCTTTTGGGGTGACTTTATTTCGGTCTTCGTATCTATACGTTATTACACCTTGTTCTATGCTATTGACAATCTTTCTAATTTCACCAATTGCCTCTTCATCTATATAGGTATCTTCAGCATCTATTAGCATCGTTTGATTTGCAAAATTAAAACTTGCAGAACGAATGTAATCTAATTTAGATAGTGCTTTTTCAATACGCGAAGCACAACCGGTGCATATAAGGTTTTGCATGACTACTTTTTTTATCATAATGTATACACCTCTTAACGTAACCCCATTTTATATGATTGACGGCTCATATGTCAAGTACATTGTTAAAGCTTTGATAATTGCAAAATCTAAAAATCCATGATATCATACTGTAGCTGGAGGTGTTGTTATGGATTTCTTAAATTATGTAAAAGAACATCAAAATGAGATAATAAAAGCAACAAGCGATTTACTACAGATACCAAGTGTCTTGAAATCGTATGATGAGAAAGCAAAGCATCCATTTGGAGATGACATTCAAGACGCGCTAGAATCGATGCTTGATAGGGCGAAGCGCGACGGCTTTATTATTAAGAACATTCAAAATTATGCTGGGCACATAGAGCATGGTAAAGGTGAGGAAATTATTGGTATTTTATGTCATTTAGATGTTGTACCACCTGGTGATGGATGGACACATAAACCATTTGATCCAACGATAAAAGATGGCAAACTATATGCACGTGGTGCCATGGATGATAAAGGCCCAACCATGGCAGCGTATTTTGCACTTAAGTTTTTAAAAGACTTAGACATTGATTTCCATAAACGAGTACGTATAATTTTAGGTACCGATGAAGAGACCGCATGGCGCGGGATTAATAAGTATTTTGAAACTGAAGAAATGCCTGACTTAGGCTTTGCACCAGATGCATCATTTCCACTTATTTATGGTGAGAAAGGAATTTGGACGTTTGATGTCGAAGGTAAGTATCATAGCGATGCGATCATTTCTTTTCATTCAGGTGAGCGTTATAATGTGGTTCCCGATTATGCTGAATGTACATTAAGTGTTGATAAAAAAGAGGAATTTTTAAAATTTCTTAAGTATTATGAGTTTAAAGGCGAAATCAAAGATAACCGCTACACTGTACATGGAAAAAATGCCCATGCGATGCAACCACATTTAGGCGTGAATGCCGCATTTATCATGGCTAAGTTTCTAAATGAACAGTTTGAAAACCCGTATATGCAATTTATTGAAAAATATCTAGCATTTGATGCCTTCGGAGAAAAATTAGGCATTAATTTCTCTCATGAAGAAATGAAAGATTTTACGATTAATCCAGGGATTTTTGTTTATAATGCAGATGTTGTAAAAATTGGTGTTAACTGCCGTTATCCAAAAGGGTTTTCTATAGATGATGCTATGATAAAAGTAAAAAAACATGCAAAAAAATTCAAATTAACCATTAATGAAATGAGCAACAACCCAATTCATTATGTTGATCCAAAAGATCCACTCATTAAAAATTTGATGCAAGCATACCAAAAAATCACCAACGATTATGATACACAGCCATTCACCATCGGTGGTGGAACCTACGCAAGAGCACTTAAAAAAGCGGTTGCTTTTGGGATGCTGATGCCAGGCCGTAAAGATGTTGTGCATCAACTTGATGAATATGTTATTATTGACGACCTCATTGAAGCCACAGCTATCTACATGGAAGCGATTTATGCACTAACACGTGAAAGCGCTTGAAAAAACTTTGAAATGGTGGTAAAATAAATTTCTGTAGGGGAATCATAGGGGTTGATTTCATTGTATAGTGAAAACACTATACTCCCGTTAATCACGCAAATAAAAGCAATTTTTGATTCAGAAATTGTTGACTTTGCTGTTTTGGATAAAGCGGGGTATCGTTATAACTACGCAGAATTTTTATTACAACACACCATTTCTGTCGTCAATACAACAACCAACCTAACACGTACCAACGACAAATACAATGTTTGTTATATAGACGGTCATTTTACTATGGCATTTTATGATTTAGATGAAACATATTTGATTGTGACATTTGATGAATCTTCAACAAAAGACATAGACTACAACGCTGTTCATGAGCGATTGTTGGCATTGTCTTTTTTTCGTGATCATTTAGATTTATATACAAAAGAAAACGCTCAAGACGAACAATACGCAATGGTTATCATGGACTTTAATGGTACCATCCAAGTGATGAATCATTATGCAAAAACAATTTTTAGAGATTCATATAACACAATCGAGGAATTTTTAGGTATGATCGCGTCTAAAGATACGTTTAGATTATATTATAAAAAAGCCGTTAAGAAACATGAAGGTGCCACGTTTAAAACAAAAACAATCAACAATCAAATCTTAAATACAGTAATGATTATCGAACCAAAGTTATCTATTATACAGTGCGTATTTACCTATCAACCAGCACAATCGTTTTATAATCAAATATTAGAAGCCTTTGACTTTTTAAAGTTAGGGATTGTCCACTTTGGACTGGTTTATGATGACCAAAATAAACCCGTTGATGCTCAAGTGTTGTTTGCCAATAAACGGTACGGAACAATGATGAATGAACCGATTGATAAAATGATTGGCAAGACCATTTATGAAATTTATCCCAATTTTCCTGAAAATCGGTTTAAGCGATATGCTAGTGTCGCTATCGAAAACAAACGCAATGCGTTCGAAGATTATAATCGACGCTTAAAAAAGCATTTCCACATCTACTCTTACGCGCCTAAGCACGGGGAAGTAATTAACGTTTACCATGAAACAACCCATTATAGCCGCATGAAAGCCAAAGAACGAATTCAATTAAGAAAAATCCAAATGATGCTTAGTTTAGCTGAAATGGGATTTTTTGAAATTGACTTAGAAAACAAAACATTTACTGGTGACAATTACGTTAATGAGATTTTTAACCATTCTGAGATTGATTATGATACTTACCGGACGATGTTTAAAACGTATCTTCATGAAGAAGATCGTGCGTCAATCTATAGTAGAAACAATGATCTTATGCAGGGGATAATCAAAGAAGGATCAAGTGTTTTTAGATTAGTGTTGCCAGGGGAACCTAAAGCGAAATACATTCAGTATTATTTACAAACACTAGACATCAACCAAGACAATACCCCAAAACGCATTTTAGGTCTAGTACGCGATGTCACTACAGAACAAGAAAAAAATCAACAAATTACTTATATGGCTAACCACGATGCGCTAACCGGTGTGTATAATAGACGACATGTTGAAACTATCACAAACAATATAATAGATAATAAAACATTAGCTATTTTTGATTTAGACGGATTAAAAAGCATTAATGATATTTTTGGTCATATTGAAGGGGATCGTGTTATTAAAACCTTTGCCTCGATACTAAACAAGATTTACCCAAATAGTTATATTGCAAGAATTGGTGGCGATGAGTTTTTAATCATGATTGATGATGCAGTTGATAATATAAAAGACCGTGAGGCAATCATCAAGAAAGAACTAAAACACATCTTACCTATAGATCTATCAATGGGTGTTAGTGTTGGTTATGCACACATCGATAAAAATACGCCATACAAAAGCGCATTTGAGCAAGCAGAAGAAATGATGTACCGACACAAGTTGAGACAACGCCCAAGACGCAAGCAAGAATCATTAAAAACCTTGGTTTCTTATTTATTCAAACAAGAACCGTTTCTTAAAAATAGAATTGAACGGTTGAAAACTTATTCAGATCCTTTTATGCAAGCCTTAGGATTTACCCGTATGCGGGATTTAGAAATGATGCATGACATTTGTTATTATCATGCCATTGGTAGATTGTATGATTACACGCAAGACAACATTATTAAATTGCCTGTACCACTTAACAAACTCCATGAGTATTTTCACGTAGAATTAGGGTACAAAATTATATCAAACTTATTAAGTGATGAAGTCATTGCAAATGCAGTGTTATTTCAATGTGAAGCCTATGATGGGTCTGGATATCCGCACGAACTAAAAGGTGATGATATCCCATACCAAGCGCGCATATTTGCTATTCTTTCACGTTTTGATTACCTAACGCGTTGTAAACGAACGGGCATTTTAATGTCAGATCAAGATGGACTCGCGCAGTTAAGGAAAGAAGCAGGGACCTATTTTGATAATGAAATGGTCGAGATATTTGCAAACCTTTTTGTATAAATGTATAAAAATCGCGTTTTTTGGAGTTTATACGTTGTTATTATTTGCTTATTTGTTATAATAAATACGGTGATTTTATGCGATTAAGACATGTTAAAAATGCAAGTAAACAAATTGATAACCATCCAGAGTATATTCTTTCAATTGGAAGAAAAGAAACTTACTTATTAAATAATGCATTCAAGGATAAACAACCACTCGTACTTGAAATAGGTGCAGGTAAAGGTCAATTTTGTCATAGTCTGGCAAAAAACACACCCAATATTAACGTCCTTGCTATTGAACGGTTTGATAGTGTTATTGTTAGAGCCTTAGAACGTGTGCTTGTCGATCCGTTAAAAAATCTTTATTTAGTTAGAATGGATGCAGAACAACTGATTGATTGCATTAACGATCACTCAGTAGAAAAAATGTATCTCAATTTTTCCGACCCTTGGCCAAAGGTAAAACATGAGAAACGCCGGTTAACCCATTCAGGCTTCTTAGCCATGTATGAAACATTGCTTGTTGAAGGCGGAGAGATTGAGTTTAAAACCGATAACAGAGCATTATTCGAATATTCCGTTAAGTCGATGAATAACTACGGAATGATTATCAAACATATATCTTTAGATGTTCATGCTGATGATGACCCAATGAATATCGTGACTGAATTTGAAGAACGCTTTTCAAAGGACGGTCCTATATATAAAATACTAGCAAGCTTTGAGGAGGCAAAAAAATGAAACAAACGTACATTGATTTAGTTAACCTACCTGGGGCACCAAGTTTTGAAAAACATGTAAAACACTACATGAAAAAAGAAATTAAGAAATACACAGACGATATTATTGAGGATCGACTTGGCTCAATTTTTGGTGTATTGAATCGTGAATCTGACGGACCACGTGTGATGCTCGCTGGACATATGGATGAAGTTGGTGGCATGGTTACAGGCATCACCGAAGAAGGATTAATCAAAATGATTCCTCTTGGCGGGATGAAAGGTGACGTCTATTTATCACAACACATGATTATATATACCGATGATTTAGAAGAAATTCCTGGTGTAACTGCGTCAACTCCACCACATTTAAGCAAAGGTAAAAAAGATGAAAAAGCCATGAAATTTGATGACTTATTATTAGATATCGGAGCAGATAATAAAGACCACGCTAAAGAACTTGGTGTTAAAATTGGTCAGCAAGTTATTTCTAAAAACGATGTTGTAACTACTAAAGATGGTAAAAAGATTATTAGTAAAGCATGGGATAACCGCTTTGGGTGCGGCGTTGCACTTGAAGCATTAGAAATTCTCCATAAAGAGGATTTGCCGTGCTCATTGTATGCTGGCGCAACCGTGCAAGAAGAAGTTGGTTTACGCGGCGCACAAACAGCGGCAGGTCTAGTTAAACCAGATATTTTCTTAGCCGTTGATGGCTCACCAGCTGCGGATGCATTTGGTGGCGATGAGATTAGTGGAAAATTAAATGAAGGGTTCTTAGTCCGTTTTTATGACCCAAGTGCAATTATGCATAGAGGTATCAAAAAACATATCGAAGCCCTTGCAAAAGAAAAAAACATTAAATTTCAATACTATCAATCAAAAGGTGGAACTGATGCAGCACGCGTCCAATTAAATGATTCAGGCGTCATTGTTGCGACCATTGGAATGCCTGCAAGATACATTCATTCAAATACATCGATGATTCATGAAGAAGATTATAAAGCTGTTAGAGACATGGTCGTTGAGTTGATAAGATCATTTAATAAAGAAACATACGAAACCATTAGAAGTAACGTATAACACCTAAATTTTTATCAAAAAATATGGGACCTTTTGTGGCCTAAAATTAAGGAGATAAATATTATGAGAGACAAAAAAGTATTAGAAATGACTACGATTGCAATGTTTTCAGCCATTATCGCAATCATGAGCTTTGTACCATGGCTGGGGTATATTACTGTGGGTGGCGTCGCCATTACACTGATTCATATACCCGTTTTAATTGGCGGGATTATCGGTGGCAAACGCGTCGCCATTACCTTAGCTACGGTATTTGGTGTCTTATCTATGATTCGTTCATTTATTACGCCAGATGCGTTAAACATTTTCTTCCAAAATCCATTGGTTAGTGTCTTACCAAGAATCTTATTCGGAATCGCTTTATGGTATGTCTATGTTGGCATTAAATGGTTTATAACTAAAATTCTAAACAGACAAGAAAAAAACGAAAAGATATCAAAAGGTGGAGAACTGGCTATCATCTCTATATCATTTGGGATTAGCACATTGATTCACACAGTACTTACGCTAATTGCACTTTATCTATTTGCCTTCCAAACCACACGATTTACCGATCTCTTTGGTAGCATTAGTGTGTTAAAATTTATTTGGGCAATTTTATTATTAAACGGATTTATTGAAGCATTGCTCGCTGTCTTCATTGCTGGACCAATTGGATGGCGCGTTAAAGATTACTACGAACATGAAGCGAATAAACTCACAGAGGAGTGATCACTATGCGTCTATTTATAGACATAGGAAACTCAAATATTGTTATCGGTAAAGGCACCGATACAATATTAGAAACATATCGATATACAACCGATCCAACCAAGTCAAGTGATGAATATTATGCCATGTTAAAACACTTGTTTGATGATGTCGATGATGTCATTATTGCTAGCGTTGTGCCCCAAGTAAACACAGCATTCAAAACATTCTTAATGCGCTATTTCGACATCACACCCTTATTTGTTGGGCCAGGTGTAAAAACTGGAATCAAAGTAAAAACAGAAAACCCAAAAGAAGTTGGCGCTGATTTAGTCGCAGGTGCAGCAGGTGCATTGGAACATTATGGGGATAATGTTATTGTCATCGATATGGGAACCGCCACAACGTTCAGCTTTGTTCAAAACAAGGAACTAAAAGGGGTTGCTATTACCATCGGATTAGATTCTGCCAAAACATGTTTGGTATCGCGTGCATCGAAATTACTACAATTTGAGTTCGAAGACCCAAAAGGTATCTTAGGAACGAACACCGTTGATGCATTAAATGCTGGTTTAGTATTTGGACATGCCTTTCAAATTATCGGCATGGTCAACAATATCAAAAACAGTTATAATAACAAAGATGCACAGGTTGTCTTAACAGGTGGCGCAAGCAAGTTGATTACAAGCGTGATTCCTGATAGCTATCATTTAGATGAATTCTTAGTTTTAAAAGGACTTATTGCCATTTATAACAAAAATCATAAAGCGTAATCAAGGAAATATTGACAAACCTAACAAAAGACAATATAATTATAAAATAGCTAACATAAGGAGTGTAGGTATGATGTTTGAAAAAATTAAAGGAATTATTGCGGACGAACTTGGAATTGAAGAAGATAGTATTGAACTTGATTCAGACTTAACAGATGATTTAGGTGCTGACTCTTTAGATGCAGTTGAACTTATTATGGCGATCGAAGAAGAGTTCGATATTGAAATCGATGACACTGCTGCACAAAAAATCAAAACGGTTCAAGATATTGTTGACTATCTAGAAGAAGTACTTTAACCCTAAAATTACGATAAAATATACTCAATCAAAATTGAGTATATTTTTATTTTACTCACAAATTATGATACAATAAATCTAGACTAAATGAAAAGAGGTAACGTATGAAAAAACTCTTACTTATAGATGGGTCTAATGTTATGTTTAGAGCCTATTACGCCACAGCGTACTCAGGTAATCTAATGCAAAACTCAAAAGGTGAATATACCAATGCTGTCTTTGGACTTGCAAATATGTTAAACCTTATAATTAAAGAAGATTTTACCCACGCGTTAATCGCCTTTGATAAAGGAAAAGAAACATTTAGACATAAAGATTTTCAAGATTACAAAGCCAAACGAAAAAAGATGCCAGAAGAATTTGTTGGACAACTTGAATACATTCGTAATTTAACCGAGAGACTTGGCTTTTTTCAATATGAGTCAGAAGCCTTAGAAGCCGATGATATTATCGCTACCATTGCAACTAAATATTATGATGAATTCGATGATATTGAAATCATCTCAAACGATAAAGATTTATTTCAACTACTGAATTCGAAAGTTAATATTAGACTCTCTAAACGTGGCATTAAACCAGAACAGAGTTATACTAAAAAAGACTTGAAAAAAGACATGGGATTAGAACCTAACCAAATTCCCGACTTAAAAGGGCTTATGGGAGACGCCTCAGATAATCTCCCTGGCATTCCGGGTGTTGGCGAAAAAACAGCACTTAAATTATTACATGAATATCATGATATAGAAACCTTACTTAAAAACATGAACGAACTCAAAGGCAAGTTAAAAGAACGTGTTGAGGAACATCATAAACAAGCGTTGATGTGTAAACACCTTGCGACGGTTATTATTGATGCTGATTTACCCATCACACTAGATGATATCGAATATACAGGTTATGATACTGAGGCCCTTGTTGATTTTTATCAAACCATGGAATTTCATTCCTTAATTAAACGGTTAGATCAAAAGCCAAAGAAAAAAGCCTCGCTTGATGTCATCACACTTACAAAAGATGATGACTTAGCAAGCACATTTGCCAAAGACAATGCATTAATTTTAGAAGCCTTCGGTAGTAACTACCATCACAACAATCGCTTGGGCTTTGCTTGGGTTAATAATCATGGGACATTCTATATGGCTTATCACGATGCCATAATGTCTGATAGTTTTAGACATTTTTTAGAAGACGAAACAAAACATAAACATGTTTTTGACGTGAAGGCCATGTACGTGATTTTGATGCAAGAAGGCATCGACATGAAAGGTGTTATGTTTGACTTATTACTTGCAGCTTATGTATTAAACCCACTTAACACTAAAGAAGATTTTAAAGTGATTGTCCAAAACTTTGATTATGATAACGTACCTTATTTAGATGCTGTGTATGGTAAAGGCGCAAAAAGTGCCATTCCAGATGAAAAAACCGTGAAACAATACGCGGTTAAAAAAGCTGTCGCTATCGATGCCTTAAAAGATAACCTAAATCAAGAAATTAAAGCGCAAAACCAAACACAATTGCTTTATCAAGTTGAACTACCACTTGCAAAAACCTTAGCTAAAATGGAGTTTGAAGGTATTCGGATTGACCAAGATGCGTTAAATAACTTTAACAATCAATTAGAAGCGTCTATTGAAGAAGAAACCAAGCACATTCATTCCTTAGCGGGTGAAGAATTTAATGTATCAAGTCCCAAACAACTTGGTGTTATTTTATTCGAAAAACTAAAATTACCGAGTTATAAAAGCACAAAAACAGGGTATTCAACTGGCATTGATGTACTTACCAAACTCAAAGATAAACATGCCATCATCAGCCATATTATGAATTATCGAAGCCTAACCAAACTACAATCAACCTATGTTAAAGGCTTAAAAGATGCCCTCCATGATGACGGACACATTCACACTATCTATAAACAAGCTTTTACGCAAACAGGACGCTTAAGCAGCATCGAACCAAACTTGCAAAATATCCCAATTAAAACCAAACTCGGAAGAGAAATCCGTAAAGTATTCATTCCACGAGAAGATGATGTTTTAATTGCAGCGGATTATTCCCAAATTGAACTTCGTGTCTTAGCTGATATGGCCAATGAGAAACAATTAACCAAAGCCTTTTTAGCCGGCAAAGACATTCACACTACCACGGCTCAAGAGCTCTTTGAAAAAGAAGATATCACGTCCCAAGAACGCCGTATAGCCAAGGCAGTTAACTTTGGTATTATTTACGGCCAAAGCGCTTGGGGATTAAGTGATGATTTAAATATCAAACTTAAAGATGCACAAACATTTATTGATAAATATTACGCCCGCTTTCCTGGTATCGCGACCTTTATGGATAACGTCATAGACAAAGCCAAACAAGAAGGCTTTGTAACAACCATCCTTAACCGCAGACGCTATATACCAGAAATTAACAGCCGCATTTATGCTCAACGGGAATTTGGTAAACGCACCGCAATGAATGCACCTGTACAAGGTAGCGCCGCAGATATTATAAAACTGGCAATGATTAAAATGGACGCAGAGTTAGAAGCGAAAAATCTACAATCAAAAATGATTTTACAAATCCATGATGAACTTGTCTTTACAGTTCCAAAAACCGAATATGACACGATGATGACATTAATTAAAGACGTCATGGAACACGCCTATGATTTAACTGTGCCATTGAACGTCGATATCGCTTCAGGAGACAATTTAAATGATGCCAAATAGACTCCCACAATCGACGGTGATGACTAAAAGTTTTATTGCCAATTTCACACTAATTGTCATCAAGATTGTTGGAGGAATACTTTTTACGAGTACCGCACTTATTGCGGATGGCGTTCATTCAATTAGTGATTTACTAACGGATATCTTCGTCATTTTAGGTATTACCCATAGCGCGAAACCTGCTGATGAAGAACATCCCCTTGGCCATGGAAAGTTCGAATATGTCCTCAGTATTTTCTTAGGCTTTAGCATCATGTTCATGGCCTATCAAATTATTTTAAACGTCATTACCAACTTCAACGAAATCACCAACATCCCCAAAATGATTAGTTTAATCGTAGTCCTCTTTGTTGTGCTAATCAAGTTATTGCTATCTCGCTATGTATTAAGTGAAGGAAAGCGTCTAGAATCAGAAGTACTCATCGCAAGCGGAAAAGAATCGATGACAGATGTTATTAGTTCGGTTGTTGTCTTTGTCGGAATTACCGCGACGTTAATTGGAGAGGCTTTATCTATATCATGGCTACATTATGGGGATAAAGTAGCTGGGATAGTGGTGGCGTTATTAATTGTTAAAATTGCTATTGCTATTATTATTGATAACGTGCAATCAATCTTAGGTAAAAGCGCATCTAAAATAACCTTAGAAAACACCCGTTCGCGGGTATTAAGAATACCAGGTGTATTAGCTGTTGACCGCCTAAACATGATTGTCTATGGGCATTATTATCAAGTATTAATCGATATCCGTGTTGACGGAACAATTAGTGTAAAAGATGGACATGATATCGCAAGCATCGTCCAAGAGACATTAAAAAAAGATCCAAAAATAACACATGTTACCGTACATGTGAATCCGGAGGAGCACGCATGAGCCTTTGTTTAAAAAGAAAAAGTATTCGTGATTACAAACCCGATGCCATTGAAGAAAATAAAATACACGCACTGCTTAAAAGTGCGATGCAAGCCCCAAGTGCAGTGAACCAGCAACCATGGGCATTTTACGTCATTACCAATCGCACAGTATTAAATAAACTTGGTGATATCTCAAATGGGTCTCGTCATCTAAAAAAGGCACCACTTGCAATTCTCACACTCATTGATCAAAACTGTAAACGCCCAGAAATGGCACCGACAGACCTTGCAGCCGCAACCCAAAACATGTTATTAGAAGCCGTCAACCAAGATTTAGGCGGGCTATGGATAGGCGTTCACCCAAGAGAAGAGCGCATTGACGCCATTCGTAAAATTGTTGATTTACCGTCTAACCTGTCTCCCTTTTCACTGGTTGCTATTGGCGTTCCCAATCAGTCAACTGAAGTAACACATTATCGCTATGATGAAGCCAAAATAACGAGACTTGATTGATGCCAGAACTACCAGAAGTAGAAACAGTTAGACAAACATTAAAACACTTTATCATCGGAAAAACCATCAAAGCTGTCTTCGTTCACCACAAAAAGATGATTACCCCTAAAGATGAAACCCTGTTTAAAACAACACTCCAAGGTCAAACATTACAAGATATCGACCGACTCGGTAAGTATCTTCTCTTTAAATTTAACCATAATATTCTCGTGGTTCATTTGCGAATGGAAGGGAAGTTTTATTTAAAAGACATTACAAGTCCAAAAGATAAACACGATCACATCACTTATGTTTTTGATGATGATACGACCCTTGTATATAATGATGTAAGAAAATTTGGTACCCATGAACTTAAAACCTATGATGACCTATATACAACGAATCCACTTATGAAACTCGGATTTGAACCAACCGATAATCGTCTCACCGTACCCTATCTAAAAAACAAACTTAAAACCACCAGATATATTAAACCAACCTTACTCGATCAAACCATTATCTTAGGATTGGGAAATATTTATGTTGATGAAGTCTTATTTTGTGCTAAAATAAGACCTACAAAACGTGCGTATAAAGTCACCAAAAAAGAATGCGCACAATTGATTGCGTGTAGCCAAGCTGTAATCGAAAAAGCCATCGCCCTAGGCGGCACAACCATCCGCTCTTATACCGATAGTTTAGGCGTTACAGGACGGTTTCAAAACGAACTAATGGTTCATATGCAAGAACATCAACCATGTAAACATTGTGGCACCCCAATTAAAAAAACTAAAGTTGCAGGTCGTGGTACATATTTCTGTCCCACCTGTCAAAAGGCCTGAAGAAAGGTGGTCAAACAGATGACTAAAATCATTGGATTAACCGGTGGCATCGCCACAGGAAAGTCAACCGTCTCAACCATGTTTAGACAAGCAAATATTCCTGTCATTGATGCGGACTCTATTGCCAAATCATTACTTGATAAAAATACCAATGTTTACGACGAATTATTAGAAATGTTTGGTAATTCAATTCTCTCAACCGATACCAATATCAACCGAAATAAACTCGCCAATAAAATTTTTCATGATGAAGAGGCAAGACAAAAGGTTAACAGTATTGTGCATCCTAAAGTTAAAACCATCATGCAAAAAGAAATTGACCACTATGATAATCTAGAGATTCCTTGGGTTGTCATCGACGTCCCATTATTATTTGAAACTGACTTTTACAAATTAGCTGATGTCACTGTTTTAGTCTATGCAAGACAAAAAGACCAAATAGAGCGTTTGATGCTAAGAGATTCTATCGATCAAACCTATGCAAAGCAAAAAATTAAAACTCAGTTTCCATTAAAAAAGAAGAAAGAGCTTGCTGATTATGTCATCGATAACTCAAAAAGCATCTTAGAAACAAAAAAGGCCTTTGAAAGACTATTAAAAAAACTCGGTATTAAACATTAAGGAAGACTGCTATGAATCCACGTGATCCATTTAAAATTATTGCTAGCCGAAACTTAGACCATGATCATCGTCATATCATGGGTCTTTTATACTTGCCGATCATCGGACAAGATGCATTTAGTTTATACCATGTTTTATATACCCTTGTTGACCGAGCGAGCTTACATTCAAAAAGCTATCCACATAGTTTCTTAAGCGATATTGTCGGCTGTAATATAAAAACACTTGAACTCGCAAGACAAAAACTTGAAGCCGTCGGATTGCTAGAATCTTATTATAAAGATGATGACTACCTTTATGAACTTTATCTCCCTCTTAGTGCTGAAATGTTCATCAAAGATTCGATGTTTGCACCATATTTGTTAAAACAAATTGGTAATGACCGCTTTGAAGACCTTATCCAATCGTTTAAAATAAAACGAATATATCACAAAGAATACGACACAATCTCAGTTGGTTTTTCTGATGTATTCAACCCTGCGTATGAAAAAATATCGACCCGCAGTCAATATTTAGAAGCCAAACAACACCCTGTAAAAGTTAATACAAACATTAATATTGACCTCGTGATTGATAGTTTACCAGATCATCTTGTACATCCAACCACGAAAACAAAAAAGATGAAGGAAAAATTAGAACAGTTTGCATACACATATTCACTTAAGGAGGAAGACGTAAAATTACTATTGTTAAAGTCTCTTAATAAAGATCAAAGCATCTGTTTTGAAACCTTGTCGAAAGAAGCCCAAAAACACTATCAAACAAAACCCAAACACCAGCACACTAAAAAATCATCAGGATACAATTTAACCTATTTCAAATCAGTACATCCAACCACCATCGTTGAAGACTTAACCGGCATGCATGCGCCAAGTGCGGATCTTAAAATTATTGAGCGGTTAATGACCCAAACAGATCTCAAAAACGAAGTTATTAACGTGCTTATCGCCTATGTTTTAAAAGAGTTAGATAATCAGTTTCCAGTATACAATTACTTTGAAAAAATCGTTGCTGAATGGAAACGAAAAAACATCGAGACTGCAGAAGACGCCATTGAACATATTAAACAGCGCAAACAAAAACGCGCTGAGTCAAAAAAACAAAAACCACGCTATAAAAACAATAAATCATTACCAGAAGACGTCAAAGTCGATTGGTTTGATGACTACTTAAAAGAATATGAAAAGGGGTCTTAAGATGCAAAAATACCCATTTAAACAAAACCCATCAATCGTCGATGATATCATTGAAGAACTCTCAGAAAATCCCCACCTTAAACGGTTCTTTCTTGAGCACGATCTATCACATGATACCATCGAAACCTATTTAAATGAACTTATGACCTTTAATAATGAACAACCCAAATGTATCGACTGCCCTGGACTTGATGAATGTAAACAAGATGTCACAGGCTATCAACCCGTCTTAGAGTATGTCAACGAACGGGTAAGCTTAAGTTATCAACCGTGTAATTATTTACAGCATTACGAAGCCCAACAAACCATATCTAATCGCATTCAAGCTATGTATATGCCTAAGATGGTTTTAGAAGCGCGTTTGGATGATTTTCATATGAAGACCGAACATCGCAAAAATATCTATAAAGCCATCATGCATATTATGACTAAAATTAAAATTGGTGAACACCCAAAAGGCATGTTTTTATCTGGACGCTATCAAATAGGTAAAACCTACACACTAGCTGCCATGGCCAATCATTTTGCCGCAATTGGCAAAACCGTTTTAATTGGATACTACCCAGACATGGTTAGAGAAATCAAATCATCTATTCGTACAGGAAATTTAGAATCAATCATTAATAGTTTAAAGCATGTCGATGTTTTAATGCTTGATGACATTGGCGGCGAGTCACCGAGCCATTGGCTCCGAGATGAAGTATTAGGACCCATCTTACAACATCGCCTACTTGACCAGAAATTAACATTCTTCTCATCAAATATTCCCCTTGATGAACTGCCTAAATATATGGTGGAAAACGAACAGCGTGCCGAAAAGATTAAAGCGCATCGTATCATCGAACGCATTAAAGCCTTAACCGATGAATACACAATGTAACATTCTATTTGACAAAACACCCTCAAACACGTATTATAATACTAACAATGATGACAAGGACATGATAGTTTTTACCCATCAGCGAGGTAGGACAGTGAAAGCTACCGCTAAAACTATTACTCCCTTTGAGTTGGCCTCGAAAGAGTGTCCCGCATCCTAAGCGTTACTAGGTTAAGCGCTAGCGAAAGCTAGAATTAAGGTGGTACCGCGGAACATATTCGTCCTTTTCTAAAGGGGCGTTTTTTTATTTTAATGAGGAGGGATTTTAATGAAAACACCGCTCACAATTAAAGCCTTACAAACACACATAAAAGCCGTCGATCATCAACCCAAAAAACAATATGAAGTTGTCTTAAAACTCTTTGAAGAAGTCGGCGAATTAAGTGAAGAAATGCGCAAAGCACACCAAGAAGGCCTGACCAAAACAAACAAACAAAACATCAAATATGAACTCTATGATGTTATCCACTATGTTACCCACATTGCCAATATTTATGGCATTGATTTAGAAGAAGCCATCATTGAAAAAGATCAAATTAATGCAAAAAGATATAATGACCAAAGGAGGGTCAATCATGATTAATATTACCTTTAAAGACGGAAATAGCAAACAATATGAATCAGGTGTCACGATACTAGATATTGCCAATGATATTTCTAAAAGCCTCAAGAAAAAAAGCGTCGCTGGATACGTCAACGACGAATTATACGATTTAAATAGACCGATAGAACAAGACGCCACGGTAGATATCATCACCAAAGATGACGAAGAAGCATTAAACGTGTTAAATCACTCAACCGCCCACCTTATGGCGCAAGCAGTTAAACGCCTTTACAAAGATGCAAAGTTTGGTGTAGGCCCTGCCATTAAAGAAGGATTCTACTACGATATCGCCACAGAACATACCATCAAAGAAGAAGACCTACCAAAAATCGAGCAAGAGATGCGCCGCATCATTAAAGAACAAACCGAAATGGAACGCGAGGAAATTTCAAAAGACGTAGCTTTAGAACGCTTCAAAGATGATCCATATAAAATTGAACTCATCAACGATTTAGATGAAGATGAAACCATCTCTATTTATAAACAAGGAGAGTTTGTGGATTTATGCCGCGGAGGTCATGTTGGGAACACCCGTCATATCAAACACTTTAAACTTTTAAGTATCGCCGGTGCCTACTGGCGCGGCGATTCAGATCGTGATATGCTTCAACGAATTTACGGAACCAGCTGGTTCACTAAAGAAGACTTAGAACACCACCTAGAAGTATTGCAAGATAGAAAAGAACGCGACCACCGTAAACTCGGAAAACAACTTCGTATCTTTGATATTTTTCCTGAGGCAGGTCAAGGATTGGCTTTTTGGTTGCCAAACGGCTATACCATTCGTAAGGTGTTAGAAGATTATGTTTATAAACTTGAACGAAAAGCTGGTTATAAACACATCTCAACACCGGTTTTAGGAAGCAAAAAACTGTATGAAATTAGTGGTCACTGGGACCACTATAGAGAAAACATGTTTCCAACCATGGACCGGGATGATGAAACTTTTGTTTTACGTCCAATGAGTTGCCCACATCATATGTTAGTCTACAAATCAGAATTAAGAAGCTACCGTGACCTACCTATCCGTTATGCCGAGATTGTCACGCAACATCGTTATGAAGCAAGTGGATCATTAAGCGGTTTAGAACGTGTTCGTGCGATGACATTAACCGATTCACATATCTTTGTAAGAAAAGATCAAATCAAAGCAGAAGTACTCAACGCCTATAACCTCATCTTACAAGCCATCAACGATCTTGACTTAGACATTGACTATGTAGAACTTGCTCTGCGTGATGAAAGCAAAGACAAATTCCATCCGAATAATGAACTATGGGATATGGCAGAAGCCATTCTTATAGAACTATTAGATGAACAAAATATTGAACACAAAGTCATGAAGGGTGAAGCTGCGTTTTATGGTCCAAAAATTGATATCCAAGTTCGTACTGCACTCGATCATGTCATAACCATGAGCACCGTACAACTGGACTTCCTCTTGCCAGAACGCTTTGAATTATCGTATATTGGCCAAGACGGAGAAAAACATCGTCCAGTTGTTATCCACCGCGGGCTTATATCGACTTGGGAACGTTTAATGAGTATTTTAATTGAGCAATATAAAGGGGCTTTCCCAACGTGGTTATCACCAACACAAATCAAACTTATACCTGTTAATAATGATGCCCATGGTGCCTATGCAAAAGCCATTAATGATCGCTTTATCGATGAAGATTTGCGTAGTGAAATCGACGAACGAGAAGAAAAACTTGGCTATAAAATCCGTGAAGCCCAAACCCAAAAAATTCCGTATCAACTCGTCATTGGTGATAATGAAGTTGACAATCAAACCGTCACATACAGAAAATACGGCAAACAAGAACAAACAACCTTACCACTTGAAGCATTCGTCGATCTGATTAAGTCTGAAATCCGCAATAAAAAATAAAAAAATGCTGTAAAGGATGCGATTCCTTTACAGCATTTTTTATGAGATATTTTTTTGTTCTAACGATTGAATA
>CAYNAA010000028.1:0-20928 GCA_964395055.1 uncultured Candidatus Izemoplasmatales bacterium
TGCGTTTCACCTATGGTGTGAACGAACGTCAATTTAGAAAAATCTTTGAATCAGCAAAAAAAATGACTGGGCGTCAAGGGGAGAACTTCTTGTTCTTATTGGAATCAAGATTAGATAACCTTGTGTACCGTTCAGGACTTGCGCGTACAAGACGTCAAGCTCGTCAATTGGTTTCGCATGGACATTTTTTAGTTGATGGAAAAAAAGTTGATATTCCATCGTACCGCGTTAACCCTGGACAAATTATCGAATTAAAAGAGAAATCACGTAAATTAGATTTCGTAAAAGATAATTTAGAAAATGTGGTTGAACGTTTAGGCTTTATCGAATTTGATGAGAATAACTTTAAATTTAAATTTATGCGTTTGCCAGAACGCCAAGAAATTTTAACTGACATTAAAGAAAACCTTATCGTTGAGTTCTATAACAGATAATCTGCATAAAGACATCCTTCGGGATGTCTTTTTTATTTGGGTTTTGGTCAAAAAAAATGCATCCTTAAGGATGCATTATATGTGATATTCAATTATTTCTTTGCGGCTTCACAAAGCGTTAAGAATGATTTTGGGTTCAGTGATGCCCCACCAACAAGTGCCCCATCGATGTGTGGTTCTGCCATCAGCGATTCAATATTTTCTGGCTTCACGCTTCCCCCATATAGTATACGTAAGGCATTTGCAGTATCTTGGTCGTATAGTTCAGCAACTAAATCACGAATAACTTTGATTGTTTGATTGGCATCCTCGCTTGTGGCGGTTTTCCCAGTTCCTATCGCCCAAATCGGCTCGTAAGCGATGACGATTGACGTGACTTGCGCTTTTCCTAAGCCTTTAAGTGCTTTTTCAACTTGTAATGTTACATGCTGTTCTGTATCGCCTGCGTCTTTGATTTCTAATGATTCCCCGACACACACGATAGGCGTTAAATCGTGTCTTAAGGCTTGATGACATTTTAAGTTAACTTTCTCGTCGGTTTCATTAAAATATTGACGCCGTTCACTATGCCCAATAACAACATAATCAACACCGATGTTTTCTAGTAATGTTGCACTAATTTCACCTGTATATGCACCCTCGGCTGACTCATGAATATTTTGTGCACCGATACGGAGGTTTTCCCCTTGGCGCTTAACTAAATCTCGTAATACGGGTGCTTGAGCACATATAACAGTTTCTACTTGGTCTTGACTAGGCACGTCCATATTGACAGCGTAAATGAACTGTAATGCTTCATCACGCGTTTTGTGCATTTTCCAGTTACCTGCAATGATTGGTTTTCTCATTATATTCACCTATCCTAAAATTTTCTCTATGTCTTTGATCATATCCTCGGCGTCGTCACCTTCGACGACTAAGGTTACATACTCACCACTAGGAATCGCGAGACTAATTAAACTTAAAATTGATTTCGCATCAACAACTTGATCTTCATAGATAAGTTTCACTTTGCCTTGGTAACGATTGGCAAGTTGCACAATTTTAGCTGCTAGTTTGGCGTGTAAGCCTTGAGTTGTATTAATCATTATTTCTTTTTTCATCGCAAAATCTCCCTTCTAAAACATCGGTGGTGTACTAACCCATAATATTTTGACTGATTTATCACTATGATTTTCTAAGAGGTGGGGTTTGTTGGTTTTATAGTAAAAACTTTCACCCTCATGTACAACGCGGGTTGTTTTACCTACTTTTAATACTACTTCACCTTCTAAGACATACCCGAATTCTTCTCCAGTATGTGGGTTGTCAGTTAACGATGTGCCACCGGGCTTTATATCTATGATAATTGGTTCCATATCAAATTTTTGTGCGTTAGGAATAATCCATGTGACTTTATGATGTAACGCGTCATCAACATTTTCGTAAAAATCATCTTTTTTAAATACATGGACGGTTTCTTCATGTTCGTTGAAGAAACCACCTAAGGTGCTTCCGAGTACTTCTAAGATGTCTTTAAGCGTTGCAATTGAAGGGCTTGTAAGTGATCGCTCTATTTGTGAGATGAAGCCTTTGGTTAGTTCTGAACGATTGGCTAGTTCTTCTTGGGTAAGTCCGTTTTCAAGGCGTAAAGCTTTAAGCTTTTCCCCTAGGTCTTGATCCATTACTCAACCTCGTCTAAACAACGAAGCCCTGGCAATTCTTTACCTTCTAAATATTCTAAACTTGCACCGCCACCAGTTGAAATATGACTAAAGCTATCGGCAAATCCAAAGTTGATTGCGGCACTGGCAGAATCGCCACCACCAATAATAGTTGTTGCGTCTTCTAAGTTCGCTAAGGTTTCACATACGCCGATGGTCCCTTTAGCAAAGTTTGGCATTTCAAACACCCCAACTGGGCCGTTCCATACAACGGTTTTTGCGTTTTTAAGTAGTTTTTGATATTTTTCTAACGTTTTTGGTCCAATATCTAACCCTTCTTCGCCTTCTTTGATTTGATCAAAATCATCGATGCGTACAAAGGCGTCATTACTAAAATCATTGGCAATTCTAAAATCAACTGGTAATACGATTTTTCCATTTGACGCTTTTAGTAAAGACTCTGCTAAATCAAGTTTATCATTTTCTACAACGCTATCCCCAATAGGAATGCCTTGAGATTTTAAGAAGGTATAACTCATCCCACCACCGATTAAAATCAAGTCCGCCTTTTCTATGAGATTTTTAATTACACCAATTTTATCGCTAACTTTAACACCGCCTAAAATGGCGATGAACGGGCGTTTTGGGTTATTGACGGCGTTGCCAATAAATTCAATCTCTTTTTCTAATAAAAATCCAGCTGCACTTTCTTCAATGTAGGTTGCGATACCAACATTTGAGGCATGTTCACGGTGGGCCGTTCCAAAGGCATCATTGACAAATACATCACCAAGTGATGCCCAATATTTACCAAGTTCTGGATCGTTCTTTGATTCTTTTTTCCCGTCAATATCTTCAAAACGGGTATTTTCAAACATTAAAATATTACCAGGCGTTAAGTTACCAATCGCGTCTTCAAGTTCTTTTCCGCGCGTTTGGTTGATAAAGGTGACGTTTTGATCTAAGTCGCTACTTAACGCGTCTGCAATGGGTGCTAAGCTCTTACCTTTTTTATCGCTTTCTTCTTTGATTCGTCCGAGGTGTGAAAAGCACACAACCTTCGCATCACTTTCTAATAAATAGCGTAGTGTCGGCAATGCTTGTTTAATCCGGTTATCGTCAGTGATTTTACCGTCTTTCATTGGCACGTTAAAATCAACACGTACTAATACGGTTTTGTTTTTAACATTAAGATCTTTAATGGTCTTTGTTCGCATAATCAAATCTCCTTTATAGTTTGTTCCCTCATATTACATTATACAAGATACTCCACTTAAAATCTAATATTACAAGCGTTTGAAAACACTTTCTTTTTATTTTCATAAAAAAAGACCGATTTACGGTCTATTCTATTAATGCGAGAACCTCGCCAGTTCGCTTGTGTTTTCGCAATATTGTATTATATGGTGCATTGACTCTTAAGATATGTAAGTCTTTAAAAACTATCTCGGTTTTATTGTTTGGGGCCTCTTTGATGGTTAATACATCATGAAAGTTGATACAAACATTGTCAATATCTCTTAGTGTTTTGGTTGTATAAAAACAACATGTGTCATGAACATAAATCGGGATGTTATACTTTAAGTTATACTTCTTTTTGAGTGCGGTTCTTCTTCCCTCAAACGTTGTAAGTTCTTCAATCAACAATTCATTAAGAAATTGTTTCAATCCCTTATTAATCGTTTGTGTTTCGTATGATGTTTTTATTAAAAGTCCGCAATCAGATTTTTTTATATAGTACAATGCGACTCACCTCCATTACCTATTGTAACGGATAAGTGGCTATTTGTATAAGGTTTCTTATTGAAAAAATTGATAAAAAAACGCCCCGAATTCGGGGCAAATTTTTTACTTGATTGAAAGGTAGGCTTTGCTTACTGCCTTGGTGGTAAATCCAAAGTATGTTTGGACGTCTTCACCTGGTGCACTCATGCCAAATGAATCTATACCGTATACGGTGTTGGCGTAACGATACCAAAGGCCAGTTGCGCCGAGTTCAATAACTAAGCGTTTGGTACATGATGATGGAAGAATCGCTTCTTTGATTTTTTTCGGTTGTTTATTGAAGAGTTCCATCGAAGGCATTGAAACAACTCTGACGGCAATATCTTTTGTTTCTTTTAAATGTTTTTGAACATTTAATGCAAGTTCTAGTTCACTTCCTGTGGCGATTAGAATACCTTTAAAATTTTTCATATCGCTGGCGACATACGCGCCTTTTTTGAAGTCCTTATAAGAAACATTAGTGGTTACAGTTGTCGCTTGACGCGTTAAGGCCATGACGACTGGTGTCTGTTTTGATTCAAGTGCGTAACGCATGGCGTGTCTGACTTCATTGGCGTGAGCTGGACGTAAAGTGACGAGGTGTGGTGTGGTTCTAAACATACTGAGTTGTTCGATTGGTTGATGGGTTGGACCATCTTCACCAACCGCCACGCTATCATGGGTAAAGATAAATATAGATGGAATTCTCATAAGTGCAGATAATCTGATTGATGGTTTCATGTAGTCTGAGAAGATTAAGAATCCACCGCTATATCCTTTTAAATGATGTAAGTGTAAGCCGTTTACAATCGCAGCCATTGCGTGTTCACGGACACCGAAGTTAATGTTTCTTCCTGCTGGGTTGGCTTTAGAATGGTTGCCGTTAATCCCTTTAACTTTGGTTGACCCACTTAAATCTGCAGACCCACCAATCATTTCGACTAAGTGTTCGCTAAGTTTTGGTAAGATTTTGCCGATGGAAGCACGGGTTGCTTCTTTGGTTCCCATGGGTTCAAAATCAATGACTTTATTGAAATCAATATCAACATGACGGTTAATAATATTTTCTAGTTGTTCAAATTGTTTAGGATAAAGTGCTTCATATTCATCCATTTTTTCTACCCATTCAACATGGGCTTGATCATTTCTTGCAACAACATTGTCAAAAAAGTCTTTATAGACGGCATCGTCAACCTCAAATGGTTTGTGAGTGTAGCCAAATTGTTTGCGCATGGCATCAGTTTCTTCTTCACCAAGTGGTGCTCCGTGGGTAGCGCTGGTACCTTGTTTGCTTGAGCCATAACCGATGATGCTCTTCACTTCAATCAACGATGGTTTATCGGTGGTTTTTGCTTTTTCTATGGCGGCGTTGATTTGTGCTAAATCATTGGCATCATCCACTCTTTGATAATCCCAGTTCATGCTTTTAACTTTCATTTCGATATTATCACTGATTGATTCATCTGTTGGACCATCAAGTTGCACATCATTAGAATCAAATAAGACAATTAATCGTTCTAAACCAAGATGGCCTGCTAAACTCATCCCTTCTTGAGTGACGCCTTCTTGAAGGTCCCCATCGCCGCATAAAACATAGGTGTAATGATCGACGACATTTAAGTCTTTTTTATTAAATGTTGCACGTAAATAGCGTTCGGCAATTGCCATCCCTATGGCATTAGTAAACCCTTGTCCTAACGGTCCTGTTGTGGCGTCTAAGCCTTCAGTGTGTCGGTATTCAGGATGGCCGGGTGTTTGAGACTCAAGTTGTCTAAAGTTTTTAAGTTCATTCATGGGCAAGTCATAGCCAGCAAGATGAAGGGTGGCGTAAATAAGTGCTGAGCCATGTCCTGCGGATAAGACGAAGCGGTCACGATTAAACCACTCTGGTGAGTTCGGCGTGACGTGTAAATGTTTTGTATACAGTGTATAAAGCATTGGCGCTGCGCCTAAGACGATCCCAGGGTGACCACTGTTGGCTTTGTTGACCATATCAAGTCCTAAAAAACGCATCGTATTAATTGATTTTTCCATGTATTATCAACCTTTCTTTCATTATCATATTTATTATACATGAATCTCGTTAAAAGATAAACCATAGACCGTAAAAACACCCAATAAAATTGGGTGTTAATGTATTATCCGATTGAGCCTTCCATTTCAAGTTTGATAAGTTGGTTAAGTTCAACTGCATATTCCATTGGTAATTCTTTTGCGAAGGGCTCTATGAATCCCATAATAATCATTTCTGTGGCTTCTTGTTCTGATAATCCGCGACTCATTAAATAAAATAGTTGTTCTTCACTAACTTTTGAAACGCTGGCTTCATGTTGTACGGTCGCAAAGTTATTGGTTACAATGTTATAAGGTAACGTATCAGATGTTGATTCATTGTCTAAAATGATTGTATCACATTCGACATTACTCTTAGCACCAATAGCGCCTTTAGTATGTCTAACAATGCCGCGGTAATTGACACGGCCACCTTTGGCACTCATCGATTTAGAGACAATTGAACTGGTAGTGTTTTTGCCGATATGAATCATTTTAGCACCCGTATCTTGGTGCATTCCTTTTCCTGCAAAGGCAATAGAAACCGTGGTGCCTTTCGCACGGTCGCCTTTTAAAATACAGGCAGGGTATTTCATATTAATACCGCTTCCAATGTTTCCATCAATCCATTCCATGTGCGCATCTTCTTCAACTAAAGCTCTTTTGGTTACCAAGTTGACGATATTGTTTGCCCAGTTTTGAATGGTTGAATAACGACAGTGGCCACCTTTTTTGACAAAGATTTCAACCGTTGCCGCATGTAAACTGTGGGTTGTATAAATTGGGGCTGTACAGCCTTCAACGTAATGTAGACTTGCACCTTCATCAACGATAATTAACGTGCGTTCAAACTGCCCCATTTGTTCTGAGTTTATTCTAAAGTAAGATTGCAATGGTTTTTCAACTTTGACACCTTTAGGGACATAAATAAATGACCCACCACTCCATACTGCGCTGTTAAGTGCGGCGTATTTGTTGTCGTCATAAGGGACGACTTTGCTGAAGTATTCTTTAAACAGTTCAGGGTAGTCTCTTAAGGCGGTATCAGTATCTGTGAAAATGACGCCTTGGTCTTCTAGTTCTTTTATGGTTGAATGGTAGACAACTTCACTTTCAAATTGTGCCCCAACACCCGCTAAAAATTTTTGTTCAGCTTCTGGTATTCCGAGTTTATCAAACGTGTTTTTAATTTCTTCAGGAACATCATCCCATGAGGCTTCACTGCGTTCTGATGGTTTTATATAGTAAGTGATGTCTTCAAAATTAACTGTTTCTAAACTCGGTCCCCAGTTTTGATTAGGGAGCGAGATAAATTTTTTATATGCTTTCAAACGGAAGTCTTCCATCCATTTGGGTTCTTCTTTAATTTCAGATATTTCTTTAACAATTGCTTCTGTAAGGCCTTTACCTGTATCTATAACAGATTTAGTTTCAGTTTTAAATCCGTATTTATAATCGCCGATAATGCGTTCAATTTCTTTTTTTGTTGTATCACTCATCGTTTTCACTCGCTTTCTTAAGCGTTTCTTCAAACGCTTTCCATGCTATGGATGCACATTTGACGCGGGCAGGAAATTTTGTGACGCCTTGAAATGCAAGTGCGTCTTCTAATTCTGCATCTTCATCAAATGGTTTATTGATGATCATTTTTAAATAATTGGTGGTTAAATATTCTGCATCACTAACCGACTTACCTTTAAGTAAATCAGATAATACACTGGCACTTGCACAACAAATGCTGCAGCCAGACCCATCATGTCTAATGTCTTTGACGATACCATCTTCAACATAGGATTGTACGGTGATGTCATCGCCACAACTCGGGTTTTTAATGTGGTATGTATGATAATGTGGATCGTCTTTTAACCCTTTGTTGCGTGGGTGTTTGTAATGATCCATAATGATTTGTCTATATAAGGTTTCTAGTTGCATCGTGTGACCTCCTAAAAGCCTACATCGCTAAAGAATTGACGGGCGTTTTTAACGTTTTCAATAAATATTTCGACATCATCTTCTGTATTGTAGACATAAAATGTTGCGCGTAATGTCGCTGCGACATTTAACCATTTAATCACAAGTTGTGCGCAATGATGCCCTGCGCGCATGGCGATGTTATTTTCATCAAAGTAACTTACCGCATCATGCGGATGGACCCCATCAAAGTTAAAGGTAATGATGCCAGTTTCTGCGGTTTTATTGTAGACGGTAACGCCGTCGATTTCTAATAATGCATTTACTGCTTTTTCTTTTAAGGTGCGTTCGTGTTTAATGATGTTGTTAATGCCAATAGATTCGATATATTTAATCGCACTGGCAAAGCCAATCGCTTCTGCAATCGGGGGCGTGCCAGTTTCAAACTTATATGGACTTTCTTTCCACGTACCATCGTAGGCATCGACATTGTCGTTCATGTCTCCGCCATATTCTAAAGGTTCCATGGCATTTAATAGATGTTCTTTTCCGTATAAAATGCCAATACCCGTTGGGCCAAACATTTTATGCGCCGAAAAAGCTAAAAAGTCACAATTTAACGCTTTAACATCGATGGCCATATGCGGTGCGGCTTGCGCTGCATCAACACTGACAATGGCGTTTTTTTGGTGCGCCAAAGTGATGATGTCTTTGATTGGGGTGATGTATCCCATCACGTTAGATATATAGGTTAAGGCAACAACTTTGGTATGATCGGTAAGTACCTTTTTAACGTTTTCTACGGTTATTCTGCCTTCTTCTGTAAGCGGAATGTAGATCAATTTCGCGCCGACTTTCTTGGCAACTTGTTGCCATGGTAAAACATGTGAGTGGTGTTCTAATTCACTCACAATGATTTCGTCCCCTTTTGTTAGATGCTCCATCCCGTAACGCAGTGCAACGAGGTTAAGGGCACTTGATGCCCCTCTTGTGAAGACAACTTCATTAAATGATGCATTGATGTAATCGGCGATGGTTTGACGTGCGTTGGTGTAGTGTTCGGTTGCTTTATAACTCATTTTATAAACACCACGGTGGACATTGACTGGGTATTCTGTATAGTACTCATTCATCGCATCAATTACCGGTTGTGGGGTTAGACTGCTTGCGGCAGTATCTAAATAAATAAGGGGGTGTTTTTGTAGTATTGGAAAGTCTTTTTTAAGGGTACTCGCGTCCATAGTTTCACCTACTGTATTCTATCGTTTAGCAATGTTTCGATGTGTGTTTTTAAGTGCTCGTTATGAATCATGGTGTTTAGTGGTGCCAAATAGCCTTGAATAATTAAACGTTCTGCAGCTTTTTGATCTAACCCTCGGCTCATTAAGTAATAGAGTTGATCTTCATCGATTTTTCCGATGGCTGCACCGTGTGATGCTTCAACGTCGTATTCATCAATGAGTAGGAATGGGTTGGCATCGAGTCTGGCTTGATCACCGATAACGATGCCTTTATTGCTTTGTCTTGCGTTACTTCGTCGCATCCCTTTATTGATTTTACCTGTGCCTTCAAAAAGTAAGGTACTGGCATCATTGGCAACTCCGTAATGTTCAATAAACCCTTCGGTAAATGGCGCACGGTGTTCAATAAGGGTTTTGATTAAGGCTTCTTGGTGCTTGGTTGTTAGGGCAACGGTTTTTGATGTGGCGCTGGCGTAATCGTCGTTTAAGTATATATTGTTTTCTTGATGCATTACACCACTGGCGAATGCCGCATGGGTGTAGTTTATATTGCCGTACCGCTTTATATCTGCATTTCTAATCGCTGCTTTGACACTATCTTTAGTCATATTGGATATCGATGTATAAGACAATGTGGCATGTTCTTGTACACGGGATTGACTCATGAGTGTGACACTTCGGGTGTTATCTGCGTAAACATATTCAATGAGGGGAAATGTGGATTGTTGGTCAATGTCAATTTCTGTTCGGTGTACAAGGTCTTTATTCTTTGCGATAATAAAAAGATATAAAGGAACATCAAAGGTGACTTTTTTACCGATGGATAAAGCAAAAAAACTGTTTACTTTGTCGGTAGAAAACAGATCTTTTTTATCGCTATCTATGGTTGTTTTTGTGAAGATATCTGCCGTCTTATCGGTGGTGATATCCAGTGTGTTAAATGGCGCATCAAGTGTGCTATGGGTAATGATTCCGTCTTCAATGACTAAGACGTTGTCTAGGTGGTCGATGATTGGTTTTAGTGCGTTTGGAAGGGCCATTATTATTCTAAGGCTTCTTTCGTAGCGCAAGTACCCAACATGACACGTGATGGTTCGTCATCGTCTTTAATGACGCGTTCATCGTCAATTCCTAGTTCTTCTTTAATCCAATCATAGCCATCTTGATCAATGCGTTTCATTAAGTCAGTGGTGCCTGATTTTACAATGCGGCCTTGCATCATAACGTGAACATAGTCCGCACTAATGTAATCTAGTAAGCGTTGATAGTGGGTAATGAGCAGCAATCCAAGGTCGTCTGATTGCATGCTTGTGACATTGTCGCCAACGATTTTTAAGGCGTCGACGTCTAACCCTGAATCAATTTCATCTAAAATGGCGATGCTTGGTTTTAACATTTTCATTTGTAAGATTTCATTACGCTTTTTCTCGCCACCGCTGAATCCTTCGTTTAAATATCTATGGGGTAAATCTTCACTCATTTTGAGTTCTTTTACTGCTTTATCATAACTGCGGATGAATTTGAATAATGACAGTTTGTTGTCATCGGACAATCGCGCATTCATGGCACTTTTGATAAAGTCGCTGTTGGTGACGCCTGGCACTTCTGCAGGGGATTGCATGGCTAAAAACAAGCCTAAACGTGCCCGTTCATCGACATCCATTGCTAAGACATCTTTTCCATCTAAGGTTATGGTTCCCTCGGTTACTTCGTAACGGGGATGTCCCATGATGACACTTGCTAATGTACTTTTACCGGTTCCATTTGGTCCCATGATGGCATGGGTTTCGCCACCCTTTATGGTTAAATCTACGCCCTTTAAAATTTCTTTTCCTTCGACTCGGGCGCGTAAATTTTGAATTTTTAATATTGCCATAATATTACCTCCTTAAGTCCATATTTATTGTATATGATAGACGCATGTTTTGCTAACGATATGATATATTTTTTCATAAAAAAAGATGCTAACTGGTAGCATCTTTAATCGTTTAATGATGAATATCTTCAACCATCCCGCGAAAAACGTTTTTGATGATGGTTAAGACAAAAAGAACAAGCAGTGATAAGGTAATCCCTAGCCAGTAATATCCGTAGCCAAAGATAATACCGATAATTGCCCCAATCCATAGGGTTGATGCAGTGGTTAATCCACTGATATATCCATTGGTTTTAATGATTGCTCCTGTCCCTAAAAACCCAATACCGGAAACAATTTGGGCAACAATCCGTTGACGTTGAATGACGACCTCACCTTTAAAGTCGTCTGGTAAGGTATGGATAAACTGAATGGCATCGTAAATCATGTATTCTTGGACAATGGTAAGCCCCGCTGCCCCAAGCGCAACTAAAATATGGGTAGTTAACCCAGCGATTTTGTTTCGTCTTTGGCGTTCGTACCCGATGAGGCCGACGAATAATATTGTTAGTCCTAAACTTTGCAAAATATATAGTAAATTAATTTCTTGTCCCATAAATATCACCTTCGTTATTTAACAATATATTATAAACGCTTACATGCTAAAAATCAAGCCCTTTTCGGGTATTTATGAAACTTCTTTCATAAAAGAAAAGGCATACCAAGTGGCATGCCTTTATTGCGTTAGTCTGTTTTCTCTTCTGAATAGTCCATCGCTTCATAGCGTTTGTACATTCTGTAGCGACGTTTAGATTGTTCAACATTTTCTTTGAAGAGACGTTCTGCTTGTGTTGGGTTAATATCTTTAAGTTGTGAGTAGCGTGCTTCGTTCATTAAGAACTCTTGGTATTTATCCCAGTTTGGTTCTTTTGAATCAATTTTAAATGGATTTTTCCCTTGGTCAGCTAATGCTGGGTTGTAACGGAAGGTTGGCCAATACCCACATTCTGTTGCGAGTTTTGCTTGGTCGTTAGAATGGGTAAGTCCACCTTTAATTTTGTGGGCAATACATGGGCTATAGGCAATAACAATTGATGGTCCTTCGTGCGCTTCTGCTTCACGGATGGCGCGAAGAACTTGTTGTTGGCTGGCACCATGTGACACTTGTGCAACATAAACATGACCGTATGTCATGGCCATTGATGCTAAGTCTTTTTTCTGTCCTGGTTTTCCAGCAGCGGTAAATGCAGCGATAGACCCTTTAGGGGCAGCTTTACTTGATTGTCCACCAGTATTTGAATACACTTGGGTATCTAATACTAAGATGTTGATGTCATCGTTATTGGCAATAACGTGGTCAACCCCACCGAAGCCAATATCATATGCCCATCCGTCTCCACCGATAATCCAGTTTGATTGTTTAACTAAGTATTGTTCTAAGCTTTTGAACTCTTTACCAAGTTCACCGTCCATATTTTGAATGAGTGGATGTAACTTGTTGGCGATGTCTAGTGTTTTATCGCCATCTTTACGGTTGTCAACCCATTCTTCTAAGAGCGATGTCATTTCTTTAGGCATGTCATCTTTATTTTCTGCAAATAACGTTTGAATACGGTCACGGATTGCTTCTTGTGCATGACGCATTCCAAAGCCAAACTCTGCATTGTCTTCAAATAGACTGTTTGCCCATGCTGGTCCGCGTCCGTTATCTAAGGTGGTGTATGGTGTTGCTGGGAATGATCCACCGTAAATTGATGAACATCCTGTTGCATTGGCAATCATCATACGTTCACCAAATAATTGGGTAACGAGTTTAACATATGGTGTTTCTCCGCAGCCTGCACATGCCCCACTGAATTCGAATAGTGGTTTAGCAAACTGTGAATTTTTCGCGTTGGTTTTTTGGACTAAGTTGTCTTTGTATGATACTTCGTTGAATAAGTATTCTGCGTTTTTCGCTTCACCTTTTTCAATCTCTTCGCCAATTGGACTCATTTTTAAAGCTTTGTCTGGTTTTGCTGGACATACTTGAACACAAACACCGCAGCCTGTACAATCTAAAGTTGAGATTTGAATTTTGTATTTAAGGTCTTCTAAGCCTTTTCCTTTAGCATCTAATGTTTTAAGGCCTTCAGGGGCGTTTTCCATTTCTTCATCTGTAAGTAAGAACGGACGTATAACACCGTGTGGACAGGCAAAAGCACATTGATTACATTGGATACAGTTATCATCGATCCACTCAGGAACGTAGTTGGCAATACCGCGTTTTTCATATGCCGTAGACCCTTGTAACATCGTTCCATCAAAGTAGTCTTCAAACGCAGATACTGGTAAGTCATACCCTTCGATTCGGTTGACTGGTTCAGCGATATTTTTAACGTAATCTGGAATGTCTTTACGTTCTGGTACTTTGTCGTCTTCAAGATCTTTCCAAGCAGGATCGACACTAACTTCCATGAGACCCTCTTGGCCTTTTTCAATTGCAGCCCAGTTTTTCTCAACGATGTCTTGTCCTTTACGCCCGTATGCTTTTTTCGCATAATCTTTCATGAGCTGTTGTGCTTTGTCATAAGGCATAATTTGTTCATTCAAGGCAAAGAACGCTGATTGCATAATGGTATTAATCATGCCACCAAGACCAACTTCCTCTGCAAGTTTAACGGCATTAATAATGAATAATTTTGCATCTTTTTCGGCAAGTTGTCGTTTAACTTTATTCGGCAATGCTTTTTGGATATCTTTTGGTGTTTTAATGGTATTTAGTAAGAACGTACCACCTTTACGGAGTCCTTTTAACATATCGTATCCGTGTAAATATGATTCTTTTGAACATGATACGAAGTGTGGTTGGCTGACTAAGTAGGTACTACGGATTGGGTTGTCGCTGAAACGTAAATGCATGCGGGTAACCCCACCAGATTTTTTCGAGTCATAGCTTGAATATGCTTGTGCATATAGATCCGTATTTTCCCCGATAATTTTAATCGTATTTTTACTTGCGCCTACGGTACCGTCACTACCAAATCCGAAAAATAGTAGTTCTGTCGTTGATGGGTCAATGGTATCAATTTCTTGTGCTGGTTTAAGTGATGAGTTATTAACATCATCCTCAATACCAATGGTGAAGTCTGTTTTAAGTTCACCTACTAAGTTGTCATAAACCGCAACAATTTGTGCTGGGGTTGTGTCTTTACTTGAAAGACCATAGCGTCCGCCAACGATAACTGGGGCATTGTCTTTGCCGTAAAATACACTTTTAATGTCTAAGAATAATGGCTCACCAAGTGATCCATTTTCTTTTGTACGGTCTAAAACAGCAATGCGTTTTACAGTATCAGGTAAGGCATCTAAGAAGTATTTTGTGCTAAACGGGCGGTATAAGTGGACTGATAAAAGCCCTACATTACGGCCGTTATCGTTTAAAAAATCAACCGTTTCACGAATGGTTTCAGTCACTGATCCCATTGCGATAATAACATCTTCTGCATCTTTGGCACCATAGTATACAAATGGGGCATAGTCGCGTCCGGTTTCTTTGCTGATTTCTGCCATGTACTCATTTACTACATCAGGTACATTGGTATAAAATTTTTCTTGTAATTCGCGTGCTTGCATATAGACGTCGTCGTTTTGTGCAGACCCGCGAGTCACAGGATGTGATGAGTTTAATGCGCGTTCTCTGAATGCTCTGACCGCATCGCGATCTAATAAACGATCAAAGACGCTATAATCCATCACTTCAATTTTATTCACTTCGTGCGATGTTCTAAATCCATCAAAGAAATGTAAGAATGGTACACTTGATTTAATGGCTGCTAAGTGTGCTACACCTGCAAGGTCCATAGTTTGTTGTACAGATCCCGATGCAAGCATCGCGAATCCTGTTTGGCGTGTTGCCATAACATCTTGATGATCCCCGAAAATAGAAAGTGCTTGAACTGCTATACTACGTGCTGCAACATGGATAACACCAGGGAGTAATTCCCCTGCCATTTTATACATGTTTGGCATTTTTAAGAGTAACCCTTGAGATGCTGTATACGTTGTCGTCAGCGCGCCAGCTTGTAATGAACCATGAACCGTTCCTGCTGCCCCTGCCTCAGATTGCATTTCAATTACTTTAACAGGCATTCCGAAAAGATTTTTCTTTCCTTGTGAAGCCCATAAGTCAGTAAGCTCAGCCATCGGTGAAGATGGAGTGATTGGATAAATTCCGGCAACCTCAGTAAACGCATAAGATGCGTGTGCTGCGGCTTGATTTCCATCCATTGACTGGAATACTTTTTTTGTCGCCATTGCAAAACCTCCAATAATATTTTCTTATATGTTGTCATACAACAAAATTATACTACAAGTCCTTAATTTTCACAACCTGAAATCCCGAATTATAAAAAAAGAAAACACTTACATTTCGTGTTTTCTTTTTGTTTAGAATTTACGTATTATTATTTTAATTTAGCAAGTAATGTCGCGGCTTTATCCAAATACATTGCGGCAACTTTTGCGAAGTCAATATGCAAATCTTCACTAAGACCAATAAAGTCTTTGTACAAGGCAACGTTATGCCATTGTAAGCACTGAAATGTACGCCATAAGTAGAGTCTATTCCATTCATCATCTGATGGGGTTTTGCCTAGATATACCGGCAATAGTTTCATCGCGTGATCAAAGTCATTATTTCCAAAACAAGCGATATCATAGAATGGATCGTTGTTGCCAGTAAATTCCCAATCCATGAGCTTTAGGTCGTTTTGTGTAATAACAAAATTACTAATTTGTGCATCCCCATGACATAAGACTTTGTCTTGGCTATCAAGTAATGGTTGATTGCTTAATAAAGTATTTTTATAGGTGAAATATCTGGTGTCGTGACTGTAGTCATAGGCTTTTACAAGTCTTTCGTATTTGTCTAGCCTAGTAAATGGGTCGTAATCAAACTTACTAATTAAGTCACTGTTATGAATTTTTTTCAATGTGTTTGCGGCTGCTTCTAAGTAGTTCGTTGGATCTTTCTCATGCATCGGGGTTCCCTCAATATAAGTCGCAATTTTATAGCCAGTTTCGACGTCTAAAAATACTGTGTCATTATTTAAATTCAGGGGTTCAATAAGTTCTAAGTGATAATGCTCTTTAACGCGATCCACAAATTGTTCAGCGTTTTTGCCTGGAATTCTAAAGGTGTATTTTTTGTCTTCTACGGTTATAACGTATGTGTAATTAGACATCCCACCCATAAGACGTTTAACAAGACTTACTTGTGCTTCATCGACCCCAAAAAAGGTGCTACATACAGTTTTGATAATTGCTTCATGTTCCATAATAATCACTCCTTATAATTGTATTAGTTTTGTCGGAATATGTTGTTCAGCCACAATGATATCATAGGCATCCATTGTTAGGTTATAGCTTGTGAAAATGTCTGTAAATGTATCTAGTACATGGGCTTTTGTGTTACATTCTTCAGATGGATGGGCTAAGACGATGGTTTTAGTTTTATCACCTATTAATTTGGTAAGATGGTATGCTGAATCGGCGTTTGATAAGTGGCCCTTAACTGAATCTATACGTTTTTTTAGATAGTAAGGACGTTCTGAAGAAAACAATAATGACACATCGTAGTTGGCTTCAAAAATATACATATCCGCATTTTTAATGCGTGCATAATCTGTTTCAGGTAAGTAGCCAACATCTGTCATATAAACAAGTTTTTTGCCTTCTGTCTCAATGATATAGCCAACGGCACTTATTGCATCGTGTGAGACATCAATTGGGGTTATGGTTAAATCGTTTATGATAAACGATTGAAGGCTTTCTACACGGTGAAAACACGTGTAAGGCAGTTCCATTGACGGGCGTTCATATAGATGATTAAATGTATCTTCTTTTGTGAAGACACTGGCACCTGTATATTTTATTAATGTTTGCAAGCCTTTAACATGGTCTGAATGTTCGTGGGTTATGAGTACTGCGTCAAGATGGTCTAATGAGATGCCTCGGTCTAATAATTTAAGACGAATTTGTCTATATGAAATGCCGGCATCTATTAATAGGGTTGTATGGTCTGTTTTTATATAGGTTGCGTTTCCTTTAGAACCGCTTGCTAGTATGACTATCTGCATTGTATCACTCCATTACAAAATTATTATACATGATTTTAATAATTGTGCAATGATGTTGCTAATAATGTAGCGTACAAAATCGTTTTTGCATGTCACATATTTCATAATGTTTGTTATTGTTTTAAAGTGTAAAAAATGATAATATATATATTGCGTATATTAAAAGGAGTGAACTTTATGGAAAAAGCAATGATAAGAAAAATTATAATCGTGGTGTCATTACTCGTCTTAACGATAGTACTTGCACTGGGATGCAATTATTTAACTCGTGATGATGATAACCCTATGATTGACAACGCAGATGACTCATTTTTATCTTTAGGGAATATTAATATATCTCGCGGCGAGGTTTATGAACGTACCAAGTCATTAGAAGGTATTAACCATTTACTTAATTATATCGATGAAGAATTACTTGAAGACTATATTGACAGTGTTGATAATAGTGAAGTCGATGAAGAATTAAACCGTATTAAATACGGAACGACAGATCCAATTGAGATTGCTGAAATTCAAGCAGACGAAGCGCAAATGGAAGAAATAGAGGAACAATTCTATTATACAGTTGCTTATGCAGGATTCGATCCTGATAAGCCTGAGGAAATCGATAGATTTATCCGGTTAAATATTGCTAAAAAACTGGCAACGAAAGAACGATTATTGGTTGATTTCCAAGAAGATGAAGATGAATTTGAAGACAATCTTCTTGAGTTTTATGAAGAAAATTATTATGGTGATGTAACTGCCATTGAACTCGTGTTTCAAAACGAAGATGAATTTAATGCTGTTATGGATCATTTCGATTTAGTTCCAAATTATGAAGGTGGACTTGGGCTATATGATGGCGATGTCCCTATCGAAGATTTATCAAGAGAAGATTTAACTGATGATAATACGCGCGTTTTAGAAGATGATGAAGTCTTTGAAATGTATGTATTAATATACAACTATTTATATCAATACCGTAATCAATTACCAGAAGATGTCGAGGAAACCAGTTTAAATACTTTCTCTACAGACTTCTTTAAGTTTACATATGAAGATATGACAGAAAGTGCTCGAACTAGTAAAGCTGCTGAGATTTTATTTGATGAGTTATCATTGGATGAAGATGATGAAGATGCCATTAATTATACCATTGATAAACGTAGATATAATGAAGAGGATAGTATTACCGAGGATTATTATGTTATGTATTATAAAATACATCAAGAATCTATTGATACGTACGATGATTTGACAGATGATGCCAAAGCACGTGTTCGTGAAGAATATTTAGATACATTAGCTTCAGAGGAGTTAGTCAACTCATATGTGATTGAGTTACGCGATGAAAACAATATTGTTTTCCATGATTCACAGTTGCATAAAAGTTATGAACAAATGGTCGCAAATGTTGTTGGTCCAGAATATGCGGTTTATGAGAATCTAGATAATCAATTATTGGTTACCTTAGATGATTTCACCGTCAGTACTGAAGCGTTCTTTGAGTATGCATTACGGCGCACAGGGGCATTAACTGTTATTCAGATGTATAAAGAAGCGTACTTGTTAGAGAGTCAATATTTTACAAGCGCATTTGGAGATAACCGTGACTTAATTAATAGTCGCAATGATAATTTAGAAGAACACCGTGAGTTTATTGAAAACTTAAAACTTCAGTTTTCTCAACATGAGTATTCTCAAGTCTATTCATGGGAAGAGTTTTTGTATTTATTCTACGGTCATAGAAATGATGTAGATTTTATGCGTCAATTGGTCGTATCAGAGTTACAAAATTATTTAATTCCAGACCACATTGATTATGATGATGCACATGACTACGTCACCGAACAATATGATAATTACATCAACATGCGTGTTGAACATATATTGGTCTTCGTAGATTTTGATGGTGATTTGGAACCAGATGATTATGAATCCTTTTTAGATGGATTGAGTGATGCCGATCAAACCGCTTATACCCTTAAAAAAGCAGCATTAGAAACGGCTTTAATAGAGGCAGCTGAGGATTTAGGTTCATTAAGTGAGGTCGTTGATGAATATAATGAAGCCTTGCGTGATGAATCAGACGAAGATAATCCTTGGGCTGAGTTTAAAAACTACGGATTTAAAGTGCGTCATGAAAATTTATCTAGTGAAGGCCAAGGCATAACGTATAACCAAACCAAAACCTTTGTAGAAAACTTTACAACAAACTTATATCGTATTTATGAAACCTATTTAACCAATGAATATAATGAAGAAGACAATTTACTAGATGACCGTATCTTTACAACCGAGTTTGGAATGCACCTTGTAAAAGCACGTAAAGCTGCAGATAATTTTGAAGCACCAAGCGCCGAGTTTACAGATACTGAGAATGCGTATGATGATCGTGTTGAAAACACCAATGCCATTCCTTCTAAAGATCAAATTGAACTTTGGGTAGAAGCGAATTTTGAATTATTAAGCTCTGGTGACACCGATATTGAATTGCCAGACGAAGTAGATAATGCTTTAAGTGTGTATTTTGAATCATATTTTAACGGTTTGCTGCCGAATCCACAGGAAAACTTTGATCCATTTGGAAATCTTGTTATGATTGATCAGTTGCTTGATGGCAATGCGACATTCTCTGAAGAAGATGATCGTATTCAAGTGATGCTAAATGCATTAAAAGAAGTATATCAAATGATTATATTTGGTGACTAAAACAAAATACCAATCCTATCAAAACTAGGATTGGTATTTTTTATTTGCTTATTTGTTTAAAACGTCTTTAATAAGATTATCGTAACGCTTATTAAATGATTCATCAATGGCATGATTGCTAGGATCATTCAGATAATACTGGAGTGCATCTAGCACAATAGCTTCATACGGTGTTTTTGAAACATAATGAGGTGCAAGGGCTTTTATTTTTGTGTTGTCAAAGTGTGCATTCAGCGTATTGTCCCCTTGCATTGGTCCTTTTTTATCAGGGAAGTATGTTAAAATCTTGTCGAGTGGTATGTGGATAATATTTGGCGTTTTGTTTAGTGCTTTATAGACGATTTTTGCAAGATCATTCCATGTATAAGTATAATCAGAGGTAATGTGTACTGCTTGATTGTAGGCGTCTTGATTGCCGTATAAGTCAACAAATCCATGGGCGAAATCGTCGTTATAAGTCAGAGTCCATATGTTATTTCCATCATTTGGTATAACAATTGGTTGGTCGTTTAATATGCGTTTAATCACAGTAAATGGGGCACTCCAACTCGTCAGTTGGAAAGGAACTGATGTGCTATCATAAGTATGTGATGGTCTAACGATGGTGATTTCAAATGGTGGATCTTCTATCATACTTAAATAGGATTCACAGGCTATTTTGTTTTGGCTGTATCCCCATACTTTATTGTCGAGTGGCAATGTTTCTTTAATTGGTTTTTCGCGTTTGTTTATGTCGTAACAAGATGCGGTACTAATAAATATATACTGTTTGGTTTTGTTTTTAAACAGTCTAATGTCCCGTTTGATATCCTCAACAGTGAATGCAATAAAGTCAACAATAACGTCAAATGTATGTCCTTCTAACTGCGTTATTACTGTCTCTTCGTCATTGATATCTGCTTTAAAAAGTGTTGTGTTTTTAGGGATGTTATCTACTTGGTTGCCACGATTTAACATATATAGGTCGTAGCCTTGTTCTATGGTTCTTTGACTGACGGCAGTAGAAATAATACCGGTTCCGCCAATAAGTAGTATTTTCATTGTCCATCTCCTTAAAAATTAAAAGGTCATATCACGAATGATATAACCTTTTTTTTGATGTGTGTTTAGGTGAGGTTATTCTTCGTCGTCAGTTTCTGCTTTTTGTTTAATCGCTTCTACTTCAACTTCTTCTTCCTCTACGCCTTCTTCTGGTTCATCTTCATAGGTTGGTTC
>CAYNAA010000029.1:0-20639 GCA_964395055.1 uncultured Candidatus Izemoplasmatales bacterium
AAACAATTAAATACTGATATGTTTAAAAAAGAGTTAGAGCGCTTAAGTATGTCACTTGTAGATCCACTTAAACTTGTTCCAATTAGAGCTATTAATTATATAAGCGGAGCATTAATGTTGGTTATGGCAGACAAAACCCGCATCGACTTTATGCATACAATCGGTGAAGAAAAGAATCATGTTAGTTCGCTTATTTGTCAAGCCGTTCCATTCAAAGACATCATTATTCCACCCATTGATAAAACCATAGAACACCTTGTTGATGTCTATAAAGAAACCATTAAAGTTAATATTGAAACTAAGCTTAAAACCCATAATACGCATTTAACCGGAGTCTTTGAAATTATTGGTCTCGATCCTATGAATACTATGTATATTGATAATACGTTATATTGTAAACATTTTTTAGCGTACAAAGATAAACATCACGTTCATTATCTTAAACAAGCATCTGTAGCTCGCGTTAATGATCAGATGGAAGTACTAGAACTTTTTTATTAAAAAAGGAGACAATTACGTCTCCTTTTATAATTTTGGAACGGCTCTATAGCCTAATCGTGCAACGGCATCAACGACACCTTTTGTATCAGGATTATCCTCTTTATACGTAACAAATAGTTTGCTTGTACCAAGTTCTACATCAGCTTGATCAACGGTTTTTAACTTTTGAACAAGTTTTCTAATTCCCATTGAACAACTAACACAGTGCATTCCAATGACTTCAAACTCTACTTGTTTCATAAAGCACCTCCCTCAGGTACTTATACTATGCCATTTTATGAATATTTTTGTCAAACGATATGTTTTAAATACTGTGTTAATGCTATACTATTTATGATAATTATATTAAAAAGGGTGATACAATGAAAAGCTTACTATTTTTAGTTGCTGGTGGTTCGGCATCTGGAAAAACAACAGTTGTCAAAGAAATCTTAAAAAAGGCATCAATCGATGATGTTCTCATCATTAAGCATGATGACTATTATTTGGATCAGTCGCACATGCCAATGGAAGAACGCAAATTAACCAATTATGACCATCCCAAATCATTAGATAATGAGTTGCTTTATAAACATCTAATTGAACTGTTAAAAGGACAAAAAGTTAGTAAACCAATATATGACTTTGTTCAGTATACACGGAGTAAAAAACAAGAAACTGTGTATCCTAAATCAATCATTATCGTTGAAGGAATACTAATTTTGGAAAATGAAAAAATTCGCGATTTATCGGATATGAATATATATGTAGAACTCGATGATGATACAAGGTTAATTAGACGGTTACTTCGTGATATCAATGACCGTGGCCGGACTTTAGATAATGTCATCGCACAGTATCAAAATACCGTAAAACCTATGTTTCATCGTTTTGTTAAGCCAACCAAACGTTATGCCGATGTTATTATTCCAAATGACCGAAGTCATGATATAGCGGTTGACTTGATTGTCACAAAAATTAATCATTATTTAAATGATAGAAAACAAACATAATGGAGGAAAATTTATGTTAGAAATCACCAATGTTTCAAAGTGTTACGATGGGAAAAAACAAGCACTAGAAAATGTATCGTTAACCATCGAACAAGGCGACATTTATGCTTTTATCGGTCACAATGGCGCGGGAAAAACAACCTTGCTTAAATCAATTGCGGGAATTATCGAATTTGATCAAGGTGATATTTTAGTGGACGGATTTTCTATTAAAAAAGATCCTTTAGAAGTTAAGAAGCAAATAGCCTATATTCCCGATAATCCTGATGTATATGAATCGTTATCAGGTATTCAATATTTAAACTTTATCGCCGATGTTTTCGGTGTTGATATCGAAACGCGACGCCAAAAAATTCAATCGTTTGCTCAACTCTTTGAAATAGAAGGGGTTTTAAATAACCCGATATCATCATATTCACATGGAATGAAACAAAAAGTAGTATTAATTAGTGCATTGGTTCATTCACCAAAACTATTATTGCTTGATGAACCGTTTGTTGGGTTAGATCCAAAAGCGAGTTTTAATTTAAAACAGTGTTTTAAAACTATGACGAAACAAGGCACGAGCATTTTCTTTTCAACCCACGTTTTAGAAGTCGCGGAAAAATTATGTAATAAAGTCGCCATCATTAAAGATGGCCACATCATATCTCACGGTAACACAAATACGGTTATTAAAGATAACACTCTTGAAACCATCTTTATGGAACTGTCTGAAGAAGCATCATGATGAAAACGTTACTGCGCGTCTTCTTAAAAGAAAATTTTTCCTTAAAACGCTTGCTTGGATTTGATGCAAAAGCTTCAAAACTAAAAGCGGTTCTGATAATTTTTGCGATTCTTTATGCGGCAATCACATTTTTTGGTGCCATTGGTTATATGTTCTTTGATTTAGCCAAACTATTTCATAACATGGGGTTAGAAACGCTATTATTAAACTTCTTATTTACTTATGTTATGGGGCTGTCAATTCTTTTTGTGTTTGTTAGAGCAAGCGGATATTTGTTTTACTATAAAGATTTTGATTTGCTTGCGCCCTTACCCTTGACACCAAAGACATTATTTACTGCCAAATTAACAGTAATGATGATTTTAATCTATCTTTCAGCGTTCTTATTTACTTCACCTATCGCATTCTCCTATTTCTACTGGGCAGATTGGTCCTTGTTAAGCCTTCTTTACTTTATTATAGCTTTTTTAACGTTACCGTTAATTCCAATTATTGTTGTGACGTTTGTCGCTTATCTAATTGCTAAGGTGACCGCAAAACTCAGATACGCAAAACTGATAAACCTAGCACTTATGTTAATACTGTTTATTGGCTCAATGGTTTTTATGTTCGCCATATCAAGTACAGGTGACGCGAACCCGCTACTTGGTCAACAAGACTTTATGTCAAATATTGAGCGATATTATCCCCCATTACAGTGGTTTGTCTCGGCCGTTCATGGCCAGAGTGCACTATCACTTATGTGGTTAATACTATTTAATGTAATTCCATTTGTCTTGTTTATTATTTGTGCACCATCTATAGTACACAAACTTAATCAAACAGGTATTAGAAGTACCACCCACAGTCTAAAAAAACATGTTGTCTTTAAACACCGCAGTGTTATGCATACGTTAATTATTAAGGAATTTAAAAAATTATATAACGTTCCTATTTACGCATTTAACGCTGGTCTTGGACCATTAATACTTATTTTATTACCGATAGCAAGTGTGGTTTTTAGATCATCAATTGAAGAAGCTATGATAAACTTAACACAAATCAGTATGGGACTTGATATGACGATTTTACTTATTTTCGCCTTTTCAATTAGTATGGCTTACACCTCAGCAATTAGTTTATCATTAGAAGGTAAAAACTTTTGGATAATTAAAAGTTTACCTTTATCCGCAAAAACAATTATAGGATCAAAAATTCTTTTTAATATCATTCTCACTGTACCGTTGGCTATCATTGGGTTATTGATTTTGTTAGTAACGTTAAACCTATCATTTTTACATGTCCTTGCGATGATGGTTGGTCTAACAGTATTTGCCCTTTTAACGAGTACACTAAATGCATTGTTCAATCTATTGTTACCCAAACTCGATTTTAAAAATGAAGTAGAAGTCATCAAGCAAAGTATTAGTGCTCTACTAGGTATATTTTCAGGGTTCATCATCATGGGACTCAATGGGTATGTCTTTTACCACGCCTTGTCCATCACCAATTTCCAAGGGGCTGTTTACCTTATAACCCTTGCGAATTCATTGTTATTAGGCCTTACATTATTACTTTTACACATTAAAGTTAATATTTTATTTAGCAAAATTCATGGATAAAAAGTAAGAGGCTGTAACGCGTTAATATGTCACGCGTTACAGCCTCTTTTATATATTTAGCGTACATCTTCTTCTTGTTCAAGTCGTTTAATATCATCTTTAGAGATTGTAAAATCAACTTGTGAATTTTCAATGATACGTGCTTCATGTGTTGATTTTGGTAGCGGGATGGTGCCTTGTTCAATGCAGTATCTAATGGCAAGTTGTGCTGGTGACACATTGTACTTTTTAGCCATTGCTTTGACATTGTCATTTTTAAAGATATGACCTGTAGCGAGCGGTGAGTATGCTTCTACAACAATCTTATTGGCTTTACAATAATCTAAGGTTTCTTGTTGGTCATGACCAATCCAAAAGCCAATTTGATTTACATGGGGCTTGATTTTTGTGTTATTTATTATGTTTTCTATGTCGCTAGGTGAGAAATTAGAAACCCCAATGGCACGAATTTTTCCTGCTTCATAAAGTGCTTCCATTGCTTTCCATGCGGCCACATTGCCTTCATCATGTTTGCTGCCAATATCGCTCCAAGGCCAAGGTGCATGAATTAAATATAAGTCTAGATAATCAAAACCTAAGTTTTCTAACGTTTCTTCAAAACTTTTTTTGGCACCATCATATGTTTTAATGTGAGATGGCAACTTTGATGTTACAAATACATTTTTGCGGGGTATTTTCGAATCTCTAATGGCTCGACCAACGCTTTCCTCATTGGCGTATCCATTGGCAGTATCAATGTGGATATACCCGTGTTTTAAAGCAAGCGTAACTGAGTGATACGCTTCTTCCCCATTTTCAATTTGCCAAGTCCCAAATCCGATAGATGGGATATTGACTCCATTTGCTAAGGGTTTTGTGTGTTTAAGTAATGACATATAATTCTCCTTTATAGTTTAGTTTCGTGAAAAGATTTCTTTTAATAAGTTTGCATAACCAGAACGTGTTGTACTTGTATAAATAATCTCTCTTGCTTGTATCGGAACATCGGTAATGACCCCATCGACGGAAAGGTCGTTCATTTGTCTTAAACGATTTTCACTATTAACAGTGTACACATAGACTTTCTTTCCTGTTTGTTGAAGTCTAGTGACATATGACTCGTTATTGACTGCTAGATTATACTCTAATGCAATATTATCAATATATTGGCTTTTACCTAAAGTTCCAATATCACCAAAAAAAGTAAAGATTAACAGTACAGTTTCAATTGAATCGTTGCGTTCTTTGAACGCACGCAATGTCGCACCGTCAAAAGATAATATCTTGATGTCGTTTTCGATGTCTAGTTCTTCAGTAAGTGAGACAATTTCTTCAATCAACTCAACATTGGTAACCTTAAGTTCAATATACACCGATGCACGCCCGTTTATCAAGGTAAGTGCTTCTTCTAATGTAGGAATCGGTTCGCCGATAAATGCTTCATCAAACCACCCTCCTGCATCATACGCTAACAGCTCATCATAAGTTAGGGAACTGACCGGGGTGTTTTCGGTATCATCGGTTGTACGGGTTAGTGTTGCGTCATGAATTAGAACTGGGACATTGTCTTTGGTTAAACGCACATCAATTTCGATTGCATCTGCTTCGTCTTCAAGGGCAAGTTCAATCGCAGCTAAGGTGTTTTCTGGCGCATCAACTGAAGCGCCTCTATGGGCTATAATTGAGGGGTAGTTAAATAACTGAATTGGACTTCTAGATGCGTTTACAGAAGCATATAACGAAATTCCATTGAAAACAAGTAGCGCTGCTAAAATCAAAATGCTTAGACGTTTAACCCAACGTTTTTTTAAAAAAGCAAAAGAAATCTTATTAGGTAACTCCGGTTGTTTTATGCGTTTTAACACTTCAACCTTTTTACTATAATACCAAGTACTCATCCAGGCGAAATTAATGGGAATTAAAGTAATTGTAACAACAAAACTAATAACAATATATATGCTATATAAACCAGTTAACAAAAGTCCGAGTGCTAAATCTTGACCTTCAATTAAAAATAACAATAATCCAACAATACCTATTAATAGTAAATAAACCGCATATACAACGCCATTTAAAATACCATTAAGTAAAATGAACTCTAAAATCATAGGTAATCGATTTTTCTTTAATAATTGTCTGGTCTCAGAATAGGTATCTTTTAAAGTATCCCGATCAATGATAAAGATATTAAATGTATAGAGGGTTTCAAAAAACAGTACATATAATACAATAAATGATATAACAATACCATACAGCAAAAATCTAAATGTATCAATGTAATCAAGAATAATCGGTGGTAGTTGAACTGTTGAGGCAATACCAACGACGTGTGCGAGTTCAACGGCTAAAAAGAAAAACAATGAAGCTAAAATAATAAAAATATGATATTTTTTAATGATTTTTGGAATTTCTTTACCACCCAAAAATAGCAATGTTTTTAAGTCAATCGTTTGATTGCGATGAGAATAATAAAACAAGTATGATAAAAATACCATCTCAATAACTAAGTACACACCTAAAATCAACGCCATAATGATGGCCAATATGATTGTTGATGGTGTATAAAGGTAATCAAAAAAGACCGAGTTGGTAATATAATCATATGGTGATAATGCAATAGAGGTATAAAAAAGGGCTGTCGCAAGCGGGAAAATAACTATTGCACCAAGCGTTCTATACAGAATCTCAAACCCAATTAACGTTTTATAATTTCGCTTTAATGCATATAACAACTGAGTCAATCGTTTTTTCATACAATCACCTATTCTATATGTATAGTATAACAAAATTTTGATTATTATCATAGACAGTGCAACTTAACGACATTTTTGTGAATTTTAATTATAATTATTTTCAAATAAGTATTTGATTGTAGTATACTATAAGTAATTAGAAAGGCGGGGTATCTTTGAGAAGATTTTTGCTATTGATAAGTTTAACGTTTGTATTCATTATTTCAGCATGTGGCGCAGCAAATTATGATGATGCTATCGGCGATGATTCAGATTATAACTATGAAGATGACACACCGAATGATACGATTGATGACAAATTTCCTGATGACAGCGTAATCAATTTAAATGATGTACCAGAACTGGCCACAAGAAAAATCATTTATACTGTCGATATTGGTATAGTTGGGACCGATTTAGAAACCATTTATACGACAATCAACTCTCATTTAACTGCAAACGAAGCCTATATCGAAAATGAAGACATTACGACAGGATCATATATTATTACCTATCGTGTAAAATCAGATCATCTTGAAACTTTTATTGATGTACTTCAAGACCAAGGCGAAATCATTCACTATAAAAAAACCAGTGAAGATATCACCAATACCTATTCCACTTTTCAATCACGCCTAGAGGCACTTGAAACACAACACGAGCGTATTTTAGATCTTATGGAAACCGCGACAAACCTTGATGATATTTTAGAACTTGAAGACCAGCGTGTCGATATTGAAAGTGAACTTAACGAAATTGGGAACACGTTAGAAAATTATGATAGTTTGGTTGATTATTCTACTGTTAACGTTGTTATTGATAAAGTAGGTAACTTACAAGAGCTCTTGCCTCAAACCGATCGCCCTTATGTATTTGAATCCGTTATTGATAGCGATGAAGCATCATTTATATTTGAAAACAACAATGAATACACAAAAGACTTTCGTGCAGTGTTATGGTACGACGGTGAAATTATTGAGACTGTCGAATCCACCCTAGCACCTTATTCACAATTAGAAGTCGCCTTTGACGACTTAGAAAGCAATGAAGCGTATGTTTTACTTGCCTTTCAAACAGAAGAAGACCACGCAGAATCGCGAGCTTATAGAAAATCGTTCGAAACTGATGAGACCTTTGTTGGCACAACAGGTACCATATTTGGAACATCATTATCTTTCTTAGGCACACTGGTTGAATATGGTTTTTATGCCTTTGTCGCATTACTCCCATTTTTAATCGTTGCTGGTTTGGTCTTTGTTCCAGTCCGTATTTACTATCTCAAAAAAATTAAACCAAGAGTTAAACCAAGAGTATAATCCCAAAAATAAAGCAACGTCATCGTTGCTTTATTTTTTTAGGTGGATAAAGTATACTATAGCTAATAACTCACGTGAGGTGACGTATGAAAAAAATTGATTTAACCATGCATTTAAATGAACAAACCCCGAGTTATACGGAAATCGAACAAGTGCGTATTAATCAAGATATTAATGATGCCTTCATCCTTAGTACGATCAAACAATCGGTGCACACGGGAACCCATATTGATACGCCATTACATATGCGTAAAGGCAATAAGACAATTATGGATTATCCGCTAAATCGCTTTTTTGGTAACGCTCGGTTGTTTGATGTGATTGGCCAAAATCCGATTACTGACCTTAATGCTTATGACATGATTCAACCTGGTGACATCATCCTTTTAAGAACTGGATATAATTACCAAACATCAAATTACCCAGTAATTAGTGAAACCTTAGCACGAAAACTTATTGAAAAAAAGATTGGCATGCTAGGCATAGATACCCCTTCACCCGACACCATCCCATTTCCAATCCATCATCTATTGTTTGAACATGATATTTTAATTTTAGAAAACTTGGTTAATTTGAATGCACTGCCACTTAATAAAACGTTCACCCTTGAAGCATATCCACTTCCTTATGATTTAGAAGCGTCACCAACACGAGTCATTGCTACGATAGATAATGATTAAAACTATTTAATTTATAATAAAAATATAAAAATTAACGATAAACGATAAAAAAGTATTGACAATCACTTAAAACCATGTATAATAAGTGGTGAAAGGAGTGATTGTATGGAACAGTCATTTGATAAAAAAAGATTTAATGCCGTGATGAACATTACACATATCATCACAAAATTTGGAAAATGGATATTAATTGCAGCTTTTGGATTTGCGACATTGAGCGTCTTAATCGGAATTGTATTAATGATTATTAATGTGGATTTGGGTGCAATTGAAGTCGTTATTACTGAAGCCAATTTAGCTGGTGCAATCAGTGATAACCTCACCGAAATAGATGCTATTTTGTTACTAAAACAAGTCCTTGTATTTGGTGGTCTTGCGGGGATGGTTACGATGGCATTCTTAGTTTATGTACTACATAATTTGGATTTAGTATTAAACAACGTCAAAGCGCAACAACCCTTTGTACACAACAACGCCGTTCGGTTATTTAACTTAGCGTATAGTTTTATGATTGCAAGTATTATTTTACCAATATTTCAATTTATATTACGCTACCAAATTATGATTGAAAATCCAAGTATTGATATCAATGCAGAGTATACCATCTATACGGGATACCTATTTGTCGGCTTACTACTTTATATATTAGCGCATATTTTTGCCTATGGCAGCCACTTACAAACATCATATGATGAGACAGTGTAACGATGGGTATTATTATTCGATTAGATAGAGTATTAGCCGATCAAAAGATGCCACTAACAGAACTTGCCGATAAAACCAATATTAGTGTTGTCAATTTGTCCAAACTCAAAACAGGCAAAGTTAAAGCCATTCGTTTTTCAACATTAGAAGCCATATGTGATGTTTTATCTTGTCAACCAGGCGACATATTAGAATTTGATCCGAAAACATCTGACTAATATCAGATGTTTTTTATTAGTTAAAAACCTTTTAAATAAGCGATTTTGCCCTTTTAATTATTGATAGTGTACGCTATAATCTTACAGAAGGAGTTTGATAATATGAGTCTTAAAGGAACAAAAACGGAACAAAACCTTTTAAAAGCATTTGCTGGTGAATCGCAAGCGCGGAACCGATACACAATATTTGCAAATATCGCCCAAAAAGAAGGGTATGAACAAATCGCCGCATTCTTTTTAGAAACCGCTGAACAAGAATTCGAGCATGCAAAAATCTTCTTTGAATTTTTAGAAGGTGGCGACACCGAAATCACTGCAACATACCCTGCCGGTAAAATCTCAACCACAGAAGAAAATCTCGAAGCAGCAGCCAACGGTGAACAAGAAGAATGGACCGAACTGTATCCACAATTTGCGGATACAGCAGAAGCAGAAGGATTCAAAAAGGTAGCGAGAATGTTTAGAGCGATTGCCAAAATCGAAAAAGAACATGAAGCACGGTATAGAAAACTACAAGAAAATGTCGAAAAAGATTTTGTCTTTAAATCAAATGATAAAGTCATTTGGGTCTGTCGCCAATGCGGACATATTCACGAAGGCACACGTGCCCCAGGCGCATGTCCAGTCTGTATGAAGCCACAAAGTTACTTTGAACGAAAACAATTTAACTATTAATCACTGAAAACGCTTGTGAAAGCATTAAAACACAAGCGTTTTTTAATGAAGTGTGATATACTTGTCCAGTGCTTAGAAAAGTAAGCGAAAAGAAAGTTGGAAAACCCTATGCAAAAAATTATTAACGTTGGCGTTATTGCCCATGTAGACGCAGGTAAAAGTACGCTAGTTGATGCGCTTTTAACCCAAAGTGGTGTGTTTAAAGCCCACGAAGCTGTTGTCGAACAAATCATGGATAGCAATGATTTAGAACGCGAACGCGGCATCACCATTTATTCAAAAAACTGTGCGATTACCTATGAAGATTTAAAAATTAACATTGTCGACACGCCAGGACACGCGGATTTCTCGAGTGAAGTTGAGCGTATTATGCGTACAGTCGACACAGTTATTTTACTTATAGACTCGAGTGAAGGACCCATGCCACAAACCCGTGTGGTTTTAGAAAAATCACTTAAACAAGGATTAAAACCCATCCTTTTTATTAATAAAATTGATAAAAAAGATCGTCGCATTGATGAAGTTGTCAACCGTAGTTTCGATTTGTTTGTTGAACTCGGCGCAACAGATGAACAACTTGACTTCCCGATTGTTTACGGGATTGCCAAAGAAGGGATTGCGACGCTAGATGTTGATCAACCGTCAACCAATTTAAATCCATTATTTGAACTATTAAAGCGGCACGTAAAGCCGTATCCAGATTTAAAAGACGAACCACTACAAATGCAAGTGTCATCACTTGCCTATGATGATTATTTAGGGCGTTTGGGTGTAGCGAGAATTACCAAAGGAACTTTGATGCAACAAGACCACATAACTGTAATTAAACGCGATGGTGCATTAACAAAAGAAAAGGTCGCAAAAGTGTTTATTAATCAAGGATTACACCGTGCAGAAGTCAAAGAAGCACACGCTGGTGATATCGTTGTATTCTCAGGAATTTCACACATCTCAATAGGCGAAACTATTTGCGCAAACAACGCGATTAAACCGCTCCCTAAAATGGAAATTGAACAGCCAACCTTAACCATGCACTTTTTGGTTAATGACTCGCCATTTGTTGGTCGTGATGGACACTTACTTACCAGTCGTCAATTGCGTGAACGCTTGATGAAAGAGCTTGAAACCAATGTCGGGTTAGAAGTATCAGACTTAGACGGGGTTGAAGGCTATAAAGTCAGCGGACGTGGTGAGCTCCATCTATCGATTTTACTAGAACGTATGCGCCGTGAAGGCTTTGAACTTGGGGTTTCTAAACCAGAAGTGCTCCTTCGCTCAATAGACGGTATTATTCATGAACCCTTCGAAAACGTCACCATTAATGTGCCTGATGAATACGCCAATCCAATCATTAATCACATGAACCAACGCAAAGGATTAATGCAAGATATGCGTTCGGAAAAAGGCTATACAAAAATCGAATACATTGTGCCTGTACGTGGATTAATCGGCTACAGAAGCACATTTATTAATGCCACCCGCGGTATGGGAACAATTGAAAAAGTATTCTATAAATACTTACCACATGTCGGTCCCATCGAACAAACAAGAAATGGTGTATTTATTTCTAAAGTTACCGCTAAAACGATGGCATATTCACTATTTAATCTTAATGACCGCGGGGCGTTATTTGTTGACCCTGCAACCGATGTCTATGAAGGCATGATTGTCGGATTACATTCACGGGAAAACGATCTTGTTGTCAATCCCTGTAAAAACAAAAAACTTACCAACGTCCGTTCAAGTGGAACAGACGAAGCCGTTAAATTGATAGGGGCCAAACATTTTACCTTAGAAGAAGCACTTGAGTTTGTCGAAGAAGATGAACTTGTTGAAATCACCCCCCATCATATTAGATTAAGAAAAAAATATTTAGATGAAATTGAACGGAAACATAATAAAAAGAAAGCACTTAAAAACGATGTGTAATCATCGTTTTTCTATGTAAAAGAAAGGACATACATTATGTCATTTGAAACAATTATTACCAATAAATCAATCCTTAAAAATATCGAGCGTAGCGGGTATGAAACCCCTACGAGTATTCAAGACGAAGCCATTCCAGCAATCATGTCTGGGCGCGACGTTCTAGGCATCGCGCAAACTGGGTCTGGAAAAACAGCTGCATTTACGATGCCAATACTAGAAATGCTTGCTCAAGAACACGTGCCGGCAAAACAAAAACGCCTACCTAGAGCACTCATTTTAACCCCAACAAGAGAACTCGCCATCCAAATCAAAGACACCATTGTCAACTATGGACAAAACTTAGGTATTCGTACCACCACAGTCTATGGTGGCGTGTCTAAACACACCCAAATCCAACAAATCAAACGTGGGATAGACATTATCGTCGCAACACCAGGCCGGTTTTTAGACTTACACCGGATGAAAGTCATCAAAACAGATGCCATTCGTACACTTGTTCTAGATGAAGCAGACATGATGTTAGATATGGGGTTCATTCAAGATGTTAGCGATATTATCAAACATGTTGAACCGTTAAACCAAACCATGTTATTTTCTGCGACCATGTCTAAAAAAGTCTCAATCCTTAGCAAAAATATCCTTGAAAATCCAATGATGATTGACGTTGCCCCAAAATTTAAAACAACCGATACTGTATCACAATTCGTCATAAACGTAAAACCCCATCAAAAAGACGATGTTGTTGTTGCCTTTTTAGAACAGAAAAACCCAGACCAAGCCATCATTTTCTGCCGAACAAAACGCAGTGTTGATCGCTTAAATGATCTTTTATTAGAAAAAGGTTTTAACGTCGATAGCATTCACGGCGATAAGGTCCAACGCATCAGACAAAAAATTCTCGATAAATTTCGTAATAAACAAGTGAAATATATCGTTGCAACAGAAGTCTTATCACGTGGTATTGATATCAATGCATTACCCGTTGTCTTAAACTATGACACCCCAGAAGACCCAGATGCCTACATTCACCGCATCGGCCGTACTGCAAGAGCCAATATTAAAGGCGAAGCTTATACCATTGTTACTAAAAAAGAACAAGGGCATATTCGAGAAATTGAAGCCCATATAGGCCAAAAAATTAAAACGATTGATGTTTATACATTTTTAACCAACACACGACCAGCAAATGAAAAAGCAATCAATGTAAACCCGTTTAAAAAGAAAAAATCTACATCTACCAAATCATTCACAAAAAAAGCCCATCAAACCAAACCATACAAAAAGAAAACTGAAGAGACCAAAATAGTAAAAAACGATTCAGACGTACAACACCCATTTAAAAAGAAAGCGTCTTTAGCCAAACCGTTTAAGAAAAAGAAAAAGCATAAAGCACGCAATACACAAAATCAAGAGAAAAAACCATTTTACGCTTCACTGAAAATAAAAAAACATAATCGATAAAATGTTCTAAACCACCCATAAAGTATGATAAAATAGATGTAGTTATTTACATCTTTTTTTATTATATAGGAGGCTATCATGTTAGCACATACAAAAAACAAGGACACCTATCTCACTCATATAAACGCGTCATCCAAAGGATTGTCAAAAGAAGACGTTGCCAAAAGCAAGGCAACACACGGAGAAAATATCTTACAATCGAAAGCCAAAACCACCATCATTATGTTAATTATTGAAGAACTCAAGCAATTTCTAAATATGTTATTAATCATCGCTGCCCTTGTCAGTATCATCGCAAGCGGGCATGTAACTGATGGGCTTTTTATTTTGGCGATTGTCGTTTTAAACACTGCACTTAGTGTGTTTCAAACACGCAAAGCAAGCAATGAAGTCGAAGCCCTTAAAAACATGAGCAACCCGCTCGCTAAAGTATACCGAGACAATAATTTAATCAAAGTGGATATGACTGAAGTGGTTGTTGGCGATGTGGTCGTTTTAGAAGCAGGTGACTATGTCCCAGCGGATGTTCGCCTGGTTGAAACGGTAAACCTTAAAGTCGATGAATCAAACCTAACAGGCGAAAGTGTCGCGGTTGAAAAAGATGCGGATGCTATTCTTGATGAGAAAACGTCAATTGGTGACCGTATTAATATGGCGTACGCTAGTACCATAGTCACCTACGGCCGTGGGTTGGGCGTTGTAACTCATGTTGGAATGAAGACTGAAGTTGGCACCATCGCAACCATGTTAAATGAAGTTGACGACTTAAAAACCCCACTACAAGATAAAATCAACCGTTTAGGTAAAGTATTAGGACTGGCGAGTATCGTTGTTGTTAGCTTAATTTTCATTATTGGCTTGTTATACGGTATGGATATTTTAGAACTATTTATTGTTAGTGTTAGTTTAGCTGTCGCTGCTATTCCTGAAGGCTTGCCTACAGTAATTACCGTCGTGCTTGCACTTGGAATGCGAAAAATGGCCAATAAAAATGCTATTGTTAAAACGTTAAGTGCTGTTGAGACACTCGGCAGTGTTACCGTCATATCAACCGATAAAACAGGTACGTTGACACAAAATAAAATGGTTGTTGAACAGCTCTTTGATGGGAATGCGTTCATTGATGTTACAGGCGATGGTTATGATTTCGACGGAAACATAAATACCCATAATGACACGGTTGATTATTTAACCAGTATCGCAGCCTTATGTAATGACGCAACGATAAAAGGGGATTCGCTTATTGGCGATCCAACAGAACTCGCCCTTGTTACCCTTGCAGAAAAAAACCAAATCAACCATATAAATTATCGAAATACACATAAACGACTTGATGAATTTCCGTTTGATAGTGACAGAAAACGCATGAGCACACTTCATGCGTTTAACGATGGCAATCGTCTATACACCAAAGGAGCCTTTGATGGTCTAATTAAAATTTGTACTCACTATTTAGATAAAGGCGTTAAAAAACCCATCAATGATGCCTTTATTCAGCGTGTTAGGAAGAAAAACGATGAACTTGCACGCAACGCGATGCGGGTACTGGCCTTTGCAATGAAGCCGTTAGATGATTATAAAAACCTGACCGAAGAAGAACATGACTTAACCTTTGTTGGCTTAACTGGGATGATTGATCCTGCCCGTGAAGAAGTAAAACCGGCCATCAAACTGTGTCATACGGCGGGCATTCGTGTTGTTATGATTACTGGAGATCACAAACTCACCGCCAGTGCTATAGGAACAAACCTCGGTATTTTACAAGAAGATAGCGAAGCGTTGAGCGGGGAAGAAATCGACGCTATGGATGATAAGACCCTTATCGATCACGTCAAAAGGACCAATGTGTATGCCCGTGTATCCCCAGCCCATAAAGTACGCATTGTAAAAGCATTACAGTCAGCGGGTGAAATCACCTCGATGACTGGGGACGGTGTGAATGATGCCCCAGCTCTAAAACAAGCAAACATCGGTGTTGCGATGGGGATTACCGGAACCGATGTTTCCAAAGAAGCTGCGGACATTGTCTTAATGGATGATAACTTTACTACAATCGTCGATGCTGTTAAAGAAGGCCGCGTCATTTTTGCCAATATTAGAAAATTTGTCGGCTATCTTGTTTCGTGTAATATCGGTGAGATTCTTGTCATCTTTATTGCTATGGTTTTAGGATGGGGAAGCCCGTTACTCGCAATTCAAATATTGTGGATCAATTTAGTTACTGATAGTTTTCCAGCCTTTGCCTTAGGTCTTGAAAAAGAAGAAGACGACGTGATGACAAAAGCACCAAACGATCCAGACGCAACCATTATAGACAAATTTATGGGCATCACCATTGCCTTTCAAGCTGGCTTCTTAGCACTGGCGGTTTTATCAAGTTTCTATATTGGAACCTTTATCTTAAATAATCAAGAACTTGGACAAACCATGGCATTTATTACCATTATAATGGGTGAATTATTCAGAACCTACTCAGGCCGTAGTGAAACGAGAAGTGTCTTTACAATGAACCCATTTGAAAACAAGTTTGTAAACTATGCATTTATCCTCGGTATTGCATTACTTGCAGTGATTTTATTTGTGCCTGGTATTAATGACTTATTCCATACCAATGTATCACTATCGCTCAATCATTTACTGATTGCGATGAGTTTAGGTCTTGTCCCTTTATTTGGTGGAGAAATATCAAAACTATTTAAAAAACAACGACAAACGGAGTGATACAGTGACAACACGCATCTCGGTTAAAGATTTAGTCACATTTGTGTACCAATCCGGTGATTTAGCAAGTCAAACCAAACTAAAAAACGCACGCGCTATAGGCCAAGCATACCACCAAGCCCATCAAGCCACCTACCAAGAAACCGACGAAAAAGAAGTCTTTATTGAACTAAAACAAGATAGTGAACTCGGAGCTTTGCATCTAAGCGGCCGGATTGATGGGGTCTTAAACCGTGACAACACTATAATTATCGAAGAAATCAAATCAACCGATACTGACCTTTCTTTAATTAAAGAAGACACTTTCAAAGCCCATATGATGCAAGCACGAGTTTATGCCTACATGTACGTCTTAAAGCACAACCTTAAATCCATTACTGTTTGGTTGACCTACATACACCATCCTACAAAAAGGCAAAAGACCTTTAAAAAACGACTTCGCTTAGATCATCTAAAACAGTCATTTGATACAACCTTAAAACAATACTACCATTGGCTAAATCTCACCAAAGAACATGCCTTTAATAGAAAAAAATCATTAGAAGGACTTACCTTTCCCTTTAATCATTTTAGAGAAGGACAATACCATTTTATGGGAAAAGTCTATCAAACGATGATAACCAAAGACATCCTTTTTGCGACGGCACCAACCGGTATTGGTAAAACCATTGGTGCGTTATTTTCGAGTTTAAAAACCATTAAGGATGACCAAGAAAAACTCTTTTATTTAACAGCCAAAAATCAAGGAAAAACCATTGCTGTAGAAACCGTTGAATTACTAAAAGCCCATGGCTTAAAAATCAAAGCCATCACCCTCAATTCCAAAGAGAACATGTGTTTAAGAGAAGAGGTTGATTGTGACCCTGAGATTTGTCCTTATGCAAAAGGCTTTTATAACCGGCTTAATGATGCCTTAGAGGACATCTTTGTCCACGATGATGTTTATGATGCTGAATTAATAAAGAAATACGGTGAATACCACACCATCTGTCCGCATGAGTTTGCCTTAGAAATATCCAACCATTCAGATGTCATTATTTGCGATTACAACTATGTCTTCGACCCGAGGATCAAACTGATTCGTTATTTTGAGGATACCTATTATAAACCCAAACTATTAATAGATGAAGCACATAATCTAGTTGATCGCGCTCGCTCGATGTATTCTGCAGAATTATCATTAAAGAGCATCGAAACGATTAAAAATTTGAAAGAAACCTTTAAACCATCATTTAAACGTGCCATTAATCTCTTATATGATACGTGCCTATTTTTAAACGACCAAAACAACTTAGAAAAACTGCGATTTACAGTAGATAACACCATTCCAGCTGAATTATTAAACAATGTCCATTACACCATGACAAAACTCGATGCCTGGCTTGAAGCAAACAAAAAACACGCCATGCGAAAAACACTAAGAGAGTTTTATTTCACCTTGGCGCAGTTTCTACGTATTAGTGATTATTATTCAGAGGCATTTCGGTTCACAATGACAAAAACACATGACGATTGCATTTATACCATTCAATGTTTAGACGCTTCAAAACCACTCACAGAGATTATAAAAGCACGGAGTGAAGGTACCGTACTCTTCTCAGCAACCCTCAACCCGATTGATTATTACAATAATCTCCTTACCCAAAAAGAAGGCGTCTATTTTGAAGTCCCAAGTCCATTTGATCCCAAACGATTAGGGTTGTTTATCGATGTATCGACCTCGACTAAATATCATGACCGCAATCAAAGCATCACCCGAATTGTGGATACAATTTACGCGATGTTAGAAGCAAAACAAGGCAATTATATTGTCTTTTTCCCATCTTATAAATACATGAATATGGTATTAGAACAATTTGACGATACCGGCTACACAAAAATGGTCCAAGACCGCAACATGACCTACTTCGATCGGATTAACTTTTTAGAAACCTTTAAAGCACCGAGCGAACAATCAAAAATCTTATTTTCTGTTTTAGGTGGCAGTTTCAGTGAAGGGATCGATTATGTTGGTGACATGCTTAGCGGGGTTTTAGTCATTGGTGTTGCTCTACCACAGTTCAATAAAATGAACGACGTACTTAAAGACTATTATTATGATTTAGGCTATGACGGGTTTGATTATGCCTATACCTATCCAGGCATCAACAAAGTGATTCAAGCGGTTGGTAGAGTGATTAGAAGAAAAGAAGACAAGGGCATCGCTATTTTAATTGATACCCGCTATAATTTAGCAAAATACCAAACGCTATTTCCCAGTCATTGGCAACCAAAAACACTTTATGAAAACGATTATATACACGACCACTTAATTTCATTTTGGTCGCAATTTAATGATGATAATAAAGAATAAAAATGGCTGTAGATCATCTACAGCCATTTTTTTATGATGTTACATATGTGTTTGTTTAATCCATGCTTGTGGAATATCGCTAACATATTGCATAAGTGCCCCTAGTAACATCCCACGGTCAGAACTCGCCCCACCAATGATTGTATTTTTACGAATGGCATCTTCATACGATGTACTATGGTAGGCAATGTGAATGATTAATGGCAAGGCATCATCAATGCCACACGCCGTTCCAGAATGGTCTTGAATAAATTGATTGGTATTTGTCATTTCAACAGCTTTCTTGAATGATGTTTTAAATGCATTAGGGACAGAGTCTAAAGATGCCTTAATGGCACTTTTATGCGGTCGTCGTTTCAAATCTAACAATAGACGATCAAAATAGTTATAAAACGCCAAATAGATGGTGTTATTCGTAAATGCTTGGGCTAACTCCCACGCATTTTCTTTAGGCTGATTTAGTGATTTCACGACTAAATAAGGAATAAACCCTACCAACTGTGTGTCATCTTGTACTAGTGGTTCGACATTTGTGTTTAATAGCTCACTTAACTTATTAAAACAAAGCGTTTTAATATATGATTCCGCATATCCGTCATACGGTCCTGTTGGTTGTACCATCTCATAAACTCGGTCAATATAATCTTCACGTGTTAAATTGGGCGTTTCTTTTAACCATTTTAAAAGCCATGTCGCCAGTGTTCCTTGGAAAGAAAAATCCCCGATTTTATGTCTTGGATAAGCCAAATACGATTTGCCAGCAGATTTATAAACCGCAGGATCTATAGCGGTAAAAACGATAGATTCCTTTTCAGCTAATTGTTTTAAATAAGACATATTGTAAATCCAGTTTTTACCAAGGCTTGCAGCATTAGCAACCAGTGCCCCTTGTAATAAACGCTCCATAATATCATCTCCTAAATCCATTATACCAATAGAAATGAATGCATGTCATGAATAACACCTTGTTACTTCAGTAATGCAAACATTTTCATAATTTTACTGCAAATTGATGATAATTTAAAAAAATATCATTTATTTAAAAAAATACGAAAACGTTATAGTAAAACGCATACATTTATGGTATTCTATTAACGAAAACGATTTAGTTTACCGGAGGTTACGCATGATAAAACATTTTGAATCGTCTAAACAAAGCGATAAATACCATAAATTAGTTAATAAATCTACCGATAATACCGGAACACCCTTGGTTTATGACAAACACAAAACATATCAAACCGTCTTAGGCTTTGGCGGCGCTTTCACAGAAGCAGCTGCATATACGTTTTATCAAATGACGCCTAAACAACAAGAAGAAGTACTACACGCGTATTTTAATAAGGAAACAGGACTTGGGTACACATTGGGTCGTGTTTCTATTCATAGTTGTGATTTTGGGTTGGGAAATTACACTTATTTAAACGATGGCGATGACACATTAGAATCTTTTTCTATTGCGCGTGATCAGCACTATGTTATTCCAATGATTAAACGGGCTGCGAAAATCGCAAATGACCCACTACACATCTTAGCATCTCCATGGAGTCCGCCCGCATGGATGAAAACAAATAACGATATGAATCATGGGGGTAAGTTACTACCTAAATATTATCAAACGTGGGCTGAATATTATGTTAAGTTTTTAGATGCCTACAAAAGCAGTGGGGTCAATGTCGATATGTTATCTGTTCAAAATGAGCCTGCCGCAAAACAAGTGTGGGATTCTTGTGTTTATACTGCCGAAGAAGAACGTGATTTTGTTAAACATTATTTAGGACCAACCTTAAAAAAAAGTATACATAAAGACGTTAAACTTCTTATTTGGGATCATAACCGCGATATTATCGTTGACCGTGCGCGCACTGTCTTAGAAGATCAAGACGCAAGTAAGTACGTATGGGGTACAGGCTTTCATTGGTATATGTCAGAAGCTTTTGAAAACCTTGAGACCGTACATAATCTTTTTCCTAATAAACATCTCCTCTTTACAGAAGGAACCATTGAAGGCGGTGTCGCGCTCGGTGAGTTTAGAACAGCTGCACG
>CAYNAA010000030.1:0-8802 GCA_964395055.1 uncultured Candidatus Izemoplasmatales bacterium
GCTCGCGTTTTATTAAACAAGGACATAATCACACCACCTTTATGCTTTTATTATAGAATGCCTTTTTATAATATACAAGATAAAACATCGTGTTTAAGATATCTAAAAAAACAACACGGTGCTTTAGTGTTAACACCCTTTAAATATTGGAACAATGAGCAATTTAAAAAGCCACCTGTTTAGGTGGCTTTTGTAAATATTACTTACTACAAGTTGATGTACTATAATTTTTTAACCCTAGTTAACTTCTAGGTCATCAATTGAATAAAACGGTTTAAAAGGTTTACTCGGTAGTGTTTGATACCAAAAGGCTGTTGATGCAATGTCATCTTGTAATGGAAGATACTTAAAGTCTTTTCTCCAACCCAGTGCTTGCATGGTTACTTTAAGATCTTTTTCAAAACGTACAGGGTCAGTGATGTGCCAACGGTACATACCAAAACGTTGTTGTGAAATATAAAGACCATCTGGACGGATAACTTGATTTAACCCAGCATAGGCTGTTGTATATTCTTCATAACGTTGTTTTTCTTTGTTTTCAAAATTGTAAGACCCGCAAAAATAATCTTCCGTTCCTGTACCACAGATAGTAGGGTATTCTTTATCTCCATCCATGTAAAACTTAATTTCACCTTCACCCCACCAACGGTTATTGTTGACACCCCAAGCCATGTAGGTACCAACATAATGACCTTTACCCTTAATACCATCAACGATGGTATAAACATCCTTGTAAGGTAGTGGATTAACACGATTAAATTGTGCATGAAAATAGCTGGCATCTTCAGGTACTTCAGTTAACGTGTAATCAACTTGGTAATATAAAACCATATCCACATTATCCATATTTTCAATGGTTATGCGACAATGTTTTTTAAACGGCATAATCCAATAGCTGTTAAAAGCGCTGCCTGGATTGACAGCAACAGGTAATGAGTTCACTGGAGCATAACTGTTCCACCCATTGCAGAAAAAGTCACCAATTGGCACTTCAACGGAAGGGTGTTCTTGATGGTCCCAATAAATACGGATAATTGTATGACGCCATACGCCTGTTGGTGTCATCCATATATGTTGAATAGCCCCTGGTCCATCAATGTTTCCTAACTCAAATGTTTCTCCTGCTTTAATAACAACATAAGGATTAACTTTCCATCCGCGTCCTAAATCTTCAGCCTGTTTAGACGCGACACCTTCACCAATTTCAGCCATGCCACCTTTACCTTTTTCGCCATTAAAGTTTTCTGGACTCAAAGAGCGAGTTTTAGCGTCTGACAGTCTTGATAAACTACCTAAATCTGTTGTAAGCCCATTAAATTTACTCATATATATTCCTCCTTAATTTTTTTTATACATTGGCCCAAAGTTTTTGCAAGCCATAAAATCTGCACTTTCACTATTATTGGTTCCAAACATTCCCCATACTTTAGGTCGGAAAATGTTTTCTTCTTTTACATTATGCATAGATACAGGAATACGCAGCATTGATGCCAAAGTAATCAAATCAGCACCAACATGTCCATAAGTAATTGCCCCATGGTTAGAACCCCATTCATTCATAACATCATAAACAGATTTAAACGCACCATTTCCTGTTAAATTTGGAACAAACCACGTGGTTGGCCAAGTAGGATCCGTTCTAAGATCTAATGTATCATGCACTTGATCTTTTAGACTCACTGTATATCCTTCAGCAATTTGCAATACTGGTCCGACCCCTTTGACTAAATTGATTCGAGACATGGTTACAGGCATATCACCTTCAGTTAGAAAATCAGTTGAAAACCCACCACCACGGAAATATTCACGGTTTGCTGGGCAAAACTTAGTTGCATCTAAACACGCTTTAACTTCGTTTTCTTTAATATCCCAAAAAGGTTTTAGTACCGGTTCACCATCACGATTTTTCATTTTACCTGTTCCATCAAGAGTTGTTGAGCCTGAATTAATTAAATGAATAATCCCATTACTCGCTTTACCAGTTAACTTGTGGCCTGTTGCACGTTCAACTGCATCAGGGCTCCAGTATGTACGAACATCTGAAAAGATGGCAGCTGTTCCAGTTATAAGATGACTAAATAACATTGGAATCGCATTTAGTGCATCGTTTTCAGTTGCAATAATGAACGCTTCTCTAATGCCGTTCCAATCAAACGATGAGTTTAAAATCGTCTCAAGAAAATCACCATTAGGCATGAAATCTGTCCATGCACGTTGTCCTTGGAAGCCAGCAGCAATTGCATTATGCCCTTCTGCTTCTTCACCATAACCAAGTTCTTTTAATTTGGGATTTCCAATCATTAAATCACGCGTAATCAAGGTCATTTTTACAACGGTTTCCCAATCCATTTTGATTTTTTCTTCAGTAAATTTTAAATCATCGCGATTTCTATCTTTCCCCATTTTACAATGATCTTTAACCCATGACAATGCTTTTTTAAACTCCTCTGGGTCATAGATATCAAGTTCTAGTCGGCGTTTCATCTCACTCATATCGACAAACTCATTGCGCATTCCTAAATAATCATTGAATACACCAGTTTCAATGATAGAACCAGCAATACCCATCGAAACACTACCAATAGAAAGGTATGATTTGCCTTTCATAGTTGCAACTGCAAGCCCAGATTTGATAAACCGGAGTATCTTTTCTTGCACATCGTTTGGTATCGAGTCATCATCTAAATCTTGTACATCTTTTCCATAAATACCAAAAGCTGGTATGCCTAGTTGTGCATGTGCCGATAAAGCCGCTGCTAAATACACTGCACCAGGACGTTCAGAACCATTGAACCCCCAAATAGCTTTTGGTCGTTGTGTATTCATGTCTATGGTTTCTGTTCCATAACACCAAGCTGGTGTTACAGTTAAAGAAACCCCAACGTTTTCTTTTTCAAATAAGTCCTCACAGCGTGCTGCTTCAGAAACCCCACCAATCGTACTTGGGGCAATAACAACTTCTATTTTCTCACCGCTAGGATGACGTAAATTTTCTTCAATTAAGCGCTTTGTCTCTAACGCAAGGTTCATTGTTTTTTCTTCTAATGACTCGCGAATTCCTTCTCTTCGACCATCAATAGTTGGACGAATTCCAACTTTTGGCAATCTTCCATTTAGTCTATTCATTTTTTCCACCTCGTTTAGATTTATTCCGTATAGATTTTAATGTAATTAATGTGTCTTCTTTTATTCCTAATCTATCATGCGTTCGTTTAAACAATGTAAACAATTCTTGATAGACCTCATAGTTTTGCTTAATTGGTTCATAAACCGTATCTTCAATGTTTCCCATGGCTTTCGCTGCTTGATCAATGGTCTCATAACCGCCCGCTTTTTTGCCCGCTGCAACCGATGCCAAAATCGCTGAGCCTAAGGCCACAGCTTGGTCAGATTTTCCAATATAAATTGGACGCCCGGTTACATCGGCATAAATTTGCATAAACAATGGACTCTTTTTAGAAATCCCACCGGTAGCGTACAATGCATCGATTAACACACCTTGCTTTTCAAATTGTTCAATAATGACTTTAGCTCCAAATGCAGTTGATTCAATCAATGCTCTATAAATATCTTCGGGTCTAGTAAGTAAATTTAGACCCATAATCACACCAGTTAGATTACTGTTACTTAAAATTGACCTATTCCCGTTCAACCAATCAAGTGCCAACAAGCCGTTTTCGCCGGGAACAAGTTGCTCTGCCAAGTGGTTGAGATAATCATAGATCGACAAGTTAAGTGCCTCAGCTTGATCATAATAACGTTTTGGCACAAAGTTATCAACCCACCACTCTAGGGCATTTCCAACACATGCTTGTCCAGCTTCATAACCAAAATATCCGGGGATAATTCCATCTTCAACAACACCAGATATGCCTTCAACAAAATGCTCTTTTTGATCAAGCACCATGTGGCATGTTGAGGTACCTAAAATCATTAATAGTTTACCTGGATCTGTAATACCCAACGCTGGCACAGCACTATGCGCATCAATATACGCTACTGCAACTGGGATATTGGCTTTTAGTCCCAACAAGTCTGCGTAGGTTTTGGATAATGGTCCAGCTGTATCACCTATCGATTTCACTTCTCCCGCTAATTTATCTTGAACAAAGCCATCTAATTTTGGATGTAACGCTTTGAAGTACGCATTTGAAGGGTATCCATCTTTTTTATGCCAAAGTGCTTTGTAGCCTGCTTGACAAGATGATCGGACTTCTTTCCCAACAAGGCTGGAGACAATAAAATCGCCACCTTCTAAAAACCGGTGTGTTAAATCATAAAGCTCAGGGTCTTCATCAGCAATTTCCATAACCTTTGGCACAAGCCATTCTGATGTTATTTGATTGCCGTATCGTTTAATAAAGGTTTCCTTTCTTTCTTTGGCAACACGTACGGCTTTGTCTGCTTGCGGTTGTGCGGCATGGTGTTTCCACAGCTTAACATACGCATGTGGATTTAAACGGAATTGAGGCTGCGCACTTAAGGGTTTCAAATTTTCGTCGACGGGCAAAACCGTTGAGGCCGTAAAGTCGACACCAATGCCAATGATTGATGACGTATTAACGCCTGCTTCAGCAATAACTTGTTTAACCCCTTTTTCAAGAACCTCTAGATAGTCCTGAGCATCTTGTAACGCGTAATCAAAAGGAAGCGTATGCCCATGTAATTCTGATTCCATGACGCCATGTTTATAAGGAAGAACAACGGTAGCTAGTTCATTTCCATTGTTAACATCTACAAGAATAAATCTTCCCGAGAGGGTTCCAAAATCCATGCCAATAACATATTTATTCACGATATCATCACCTTTCATTTATTATCTAATCATCGATGTATAGGTTTGTTAGTTATCATCACAATCTTAATTCATACTATTTTTTAGCCATTAATGGGTGATGACAAGCGTTGTGTCTCTTAAAACATTGACTGCTGCAGAAGCCACAAGCCTCTGCAGCAATCTCATCGTTCCTTAGTTAATTTTAACTACCTCTAAGTTGGTTAACTCAAACGTGTTTGCAAATAAATCAAAATTAAACAAGATTACACCTTCTGTATCGTATTCAGCTTGAAACATAAATGCATACGTTTGATACTCTGTATTGATATTGTCATCAAAGTATTGAATGTGGTAATCATCCCATCCATCTTTTTCTGACCCAATGATAACTCTAAATTCTCCTGTATGTTCTTCGGTTGCCTTAATATCAAAAGTTACAATATATAAAGCATCAACTTCAAAAGTATTGGTATTGTTTGCGACTTGGTAATAATGCCCTTCAGTAGCAATCGTCATAACGCCATCAGTAATACTGTAAGGACCTCCAAGTCCCCAAGAACTCCATGCCGGTACACCACTTCCTTCAGAATCTCCATCTTCAGAGAAATCTAAGTTTGTCGCGGTATGTGGTGTGGTACGTGTTGTGTCTTCACTCACCGTAATCAACGCATCTTCTGTGGGTTCTTCAACCGTCACATCGCGTGTTGTTTCAGTCGTAATACCTGCACTGTTTTCAACACTATAAGTGATTGTATATGTGCCTGGAATTAAGTAGTCAATTGTGTCGATAACCTGAATATCTTCAGTCAAATCACCATCATTTTCATCCGTTGCACTAACCCCTTCTAATAAATCTGTATCCGATGCATCCCAAGGGATTGTGAGCGGTGAAATGCCATCAATATCAGCACCTGGTATAGGATACAGTTCAACCACTTCGATATCGCTTATGGTAAATGTATTTGCTTGGTCTTCTGAGGCAAACAAGATGACATTTTGCGTTGCGTATTCTGCAGTAAACATAAAGTACACAGTTTGTTTTGTTTCATCTATATTGTCATCAAAATATTGAATATGGAAATCATCCCAACCATCTTCTTCAGATCCAATGATTGTTCTAAACTCTCCAGTATGCTCACTGTCTGCACTAACATCAAACTTGACTACATACGTTTGGCCAACGGTAAAATTATGTCCTGGATTAGCAACTTGGAAGTAATCGGCTGTGGTTTCAAACGTTAATGTTTCATTGCTAATAGAGAATGGCCCACCAATGCCCCAAGAATTCCATCCTGGTACTTCACCAACAGCGGAATCGCCATCTTCTAATAAGTCTAGATTGTTTTCATTATAGATTTCGGTATCCTCACCCTCAGCAAGTGCGGCCAGTTCTGATTGGGTTGGTTCACTGACAATTACCGTTCTGGAAACTGTCGTTTCCAATCCTAAACTGTTGGTTACACTATAATTTAAGGTATACGTGCCAGGGTAGAATGTATCAACCTCAGGGGAAACAACGACATCACTTGTAATATCACCATCAACAGGGTCGTTGGCTGTAATGTTTTCCATTGGGTCAAATGTACTGTTCCAATCAAGCGTTACCTCGTCATGGCCAGTGATTTCAGCAGGTTCTAATGGATCAATTTCATAAATACGAATGTTGGTAATTGATAATGTATTTGCTTTATGATTAGAAATAAATGCCAATACGTTGGCAGTACTGTATTCTGCTGTAAACATGAAGCCAATTGTGTCGTAGTCTGTGTCAATAACATAATCAGGGAAATATTGAATATGGAAATCGTCCCAGCCATCTTCTTCAGACCCAACAATCGTTCTAAAAGTAAAATCAACATCAGAAACTTCGTGTGGTTCATCAGCTTTAATATCGAATAAAACAATATAACGTTGGCCAATGTTGAAATTGTTTTGACCGTTAGCTACTTGGAAATAATCCGTGTCTGTTGAAATGGTTAGCACACCATCTTCAATGATATATGACCCACCTAGACCGAAAGTTGTCCAATAAGGGGCAAGGGTTCCTGTAGAATCCCCGTCTTCAGTTAAATAGATATTTGAATCGCCTTCATAGAATCCTGACATGTCTGGGTTCGTAGCAACATCAATAAGATCATCAAATGTTGGTGGCGATACTTGAATAGTACGCGTTAAGGTTGTTGTTAAGTCATCACTATCTGTAACCGTATAAATGATAGAATACGACCCTTCTTCTAATGTATTAAGTTCTCCATCATAAGTAATTGATGCTGTCAAATCTGCACCTCCAGCATCAGTTGCAGTAACACCTTCCAATAAATCAAAGGTACTACCCCAGGCAATGGTTTCATTAGACACCCCAGTAAGTGTTGGTGCTTCATCGTTAATCGGACCATCAACTGGGTCTAACTCAATCAGTTCAATATTACTAATCTCAAATGTATTAGTTTGAAGTTCAGATGAGAACAAAATCACGTTTTCTGTTGCGTATTCCGCTCTAAACATAAAGTAGAATGTTTGAACAGCGTCATCTGGATTTTCATCAAAATACTGAATGTGATAGTCATCCCATACGCCTTCTTCAGATCCAATAATGGCTCTAAATTCTCCCGTATGTTCTTCCTCTGCGCGCACATCAAATTTCATAATGTAAGCCTGATCTAAGTTTAAATGATGTCCAGAATTAGAAACATGAAAATAGTCTGTATCTGTTTCAAAAAATAACGTTTCATCGCTAATTGAATATGGTCCACCTAAGCCAAAAGAACCCCAGCCTGGTACATCACCATCTTCTGAATCGCCATCTTCAGTTAAGTCAAGATTGTTGTCGCTATATGGTCTTGTGTTATCATCTTCAGCGAGGTCAACAAGCTGTGCTTGTGTTGGTTGTTCAACGGTCACAGTTCGTGTAACAATCGTCTCAACACCCGCTTCATTTATAACACTATAACGTAAAGCATACGTTCCAGGATAGAAAGTATCAATTTCTTGATCTACGACCACATCATCGGTAATATCGCCATCAATAGGATCAACCGCTGAAATACCTTCCATAGAATCAAATGAACTATCCCAATCAAGCGTAATATCATCGTGTCCAGAAATAACTGCACGCTCTAAAGGATCTACTTCATAAATACGAATGTCTTTTATATGAATTGTATTGGCTTTATTGTTTGAAACAAAAGCGAGAACGTTCTCTGTGTTGTAATCTGCCGTAAACAAAAAGGCAAAGGTTTCATATTCTGTATCAATAGTGTTGTTTTCGAAGTACTGAATGTGATAGTCATCCCATCCATCTTCTTCAGACCCAACAATTGTTCTAAAAGTATAATCAACATCTTGTGCTTCGTGGGCTTCTTCTGCTTTAATATCAAACAATACTATATATCGTTGTCCAACATTAAAGACATGTCCATTGTTAGCGACTTGATAATAACTCATACTTGTTTCAATTGATAACTCACCGTCTTCCATAGTATAAGACCCGCCAGATCCCCACGTCGTCCAATGCGGTGACGGATCTGTGTCAGAGTTACCTGATTCAGACATATCTAAGTTTGTATCTGCTTCATGTAATTCAGAAATGTCTTCATTTTCAGCGACCTGAATAAAATCAGCGAATGTTGGAAAATCAACTTCGATGGTTCTCGTTATAGTCGTGGTTTGATTTTCACTATCTTCAACCGTGTAAGTAATTGAATACGATTGTGATCGCATCGTATCGACTTCACCCTCAACATTAATATCATCTGTTAAGTCCGTACCATCATAAGCAGTTGCACTCACACCTTCTAAAGCGTCGAATGAACTTCCCCATGCAACGGTGGTATTAGAAACTCCAGATAAAGTTGGTGCTTCTTCTTCATCGACAATTGGATCGTCATTATTGTCATCCTTGTCATCATCATCATTTGTTCCTCTGCAAGCACTTGTGGTTAATAAAACAAAAACCATTAATAAAGCAATTAAGAATTTCTTCATTTTTCCAATCCTTCTCTCTAATTTGTTTTTGTATAAGCATC
>CAYNAA010000030.1:8902-20387 GCA_964395055.1 uncultured Candidatus Izemoplasmatales bacterium
GTGTCATCAAATTTAAAGGTAACTTCGGCAAAGGATTCTAAGGTTGCATCGTAAGGGTAATCTGATGAGACATAAAGGTTTTCTACATCGTGCCATTCATTGTCTCTTCTTACTTGGACTTTAAAATCTGTAAACCAACCACCTTCTTCTGCATTTACCCGGCCAACAGTATAAACTAACTCATTCATGTTATAAGCTTGATTCCAAACGATTCCCCAATAATCAACAGTTTTTTGTAAGCCATTATACGATGTATCCCATACTGTTTTAGATCCATCATTGAGTTTGTTTTTTAAACCAAGACTGGTTGCCATTGAGACCCCTGTAGCTTGTGATCCGTTTTCAGGGTTTGCTAGATTATCGCTATTTTTGGTATTTTCAGCGACAGTATTATTGGCTAAAGCAACGTTTAATTTACGTAATGACATATTGTATTTGTTTATTTTTCCTGCAAATGTGCTCGAGGAAATCCACATCGTTGTACCGTCTTCGCTAATGAATTTGCTTGGCATAACTGTTGCATATCCGCCAAAACGATTATTTTTCCAAGGATATGGCCCAAAGTCTTTTTGTAAGAAATGTTTCCATGGTCCCCAAGGTGTTGGTGCTTCATAAAACTCAAATGTATACTCAGTCCAAGAAGAATAAATGTAGCGATCAATGGCTTCGTTATAGACTATGCTACCTTGTGAAATAACAGACATCGATTTGCTGTTTCCGCTAATTGCATTGTTGTAAACGCGTCTTTTATCGGTTAAGACTGGCGTTCTTTCATCAATCTCTCCAGGGGCGCTCCACGATGCATTTCCATCAAGATCACCTGTATAAAACTCCCATTGACTACGATCTTGAATATCCGCTTTACGCATTCTAGCTAAATAAAGACTTTGCGGGTCAGACACTGTATTAGAAAAGGAATCACGCCAGTTATAATCCATGCCATACACATAAACATAATCATCAAATGTGTTCGCTTCTGAGTCTTGTCCATAATCTAAAAACATAATTGTTGTAAACTTATAATTGGAAAACATTGCTTCTTCTTCGTTCCATTCCCACGTTATACCTTTATCATCAGAACGCAATATGGTTGCATTGGGCGCATCATTAAAGATGCCTGGCGTTTCAGACTTATTTAAATCTTGAACTGCCATATATAAAATGCCATCAATCGATAACATCCCTGTAGGTTTACGATTATATACATTAGGATGTCCCCAAACTTGTCCGATTTCCGTATTAGGATATATTCGTTCGCCAGTTACATTAAAAGTATCTACATGCCCATCAACGCGGTTCATCGCAATATCTGCCATATGTGATGATAAATCAAATCCTTTTCCATCTCCATTGGGCGTATAAATATATCCATCATCACTCCAAGCCATTGGCCATAAATCACCATCACTTAAGGTGTCATACGATGAAGTATCCTCGACCGTAGCAATAGAAAAGAATGTGCTTTTTTCAGGTGTTACAATATTAGGGTTAGAAAACCCATCATTAAAAATTAAATCAAAAGGCTCAACACGAACGAAATCATCTATCATATCATCTTCCTCTTCTTTATTGCAAGCAGTCGCTGTAAATGCCAGTAGTGACAGCATGCTTAGTAGTAGTGTTTTCTTCACGTCATCTCTCCTTATTTTGCCAAAATAAACAATAATACTATCTTAATCGATCTCTAACGTATCACGTAAGTCTTCATACACTTCAGCGATTTTTGCATCCATGAGACGTTGCATCTCAGCAGCATGATCGCCAATGCGTTCATTTCCTAAGTTACCAATTTCATCATTAATATCTGCCATAGTGATGCCTTCTTGATAAAGCATTAACCATCTTGCTTCTTCAAATCCAGGCTGGACAGCCCAAGCATCGAAATAAAAATTACCGTTCTCAATTACTTGTCGCCATTCTGGAAATCCTGGGTACGTATCATCAAAAAATGCAGTATGTGCGCTGTCATTGGTTACAAGTGGTGGTGAAATCAATGGATAAATATTGTCTACAGTTCGTGATACTTCCATTTTGTACTCATAACCTTCAACACTATATGATAACCATTTAAGAAGCTCAAAAGCCATTTCTTCATGTTCAGTACTTTTTCCTAACATCATATAAGATGGTTTGATTGGCGTTCTAACGTCATTATCTTCTGATCCTCTTGGAATGCCTATAAAATCAAAGTCAAATGAAATATCCCCTTGATCTCGAGCATTAACTAAATAACTTGTCATAATAGAAAAATCAAAATGTAATCCCATTTGACCATTCCACCATGGATACCACCAGTCATTTGTCCCAAAGTACGTAGCACGCTCTTCTGGAGTTAATGCATCATTAACATGAGATTTATCACCAGCAATTTCTAAATTCAAATTAATAGCCTCTTCAAATTCAGGTCCAGTTAAGTCAAAACTTTGTGCGTTTTCATCCCAAGCGTACCATCCTAAATCCTCATTTAATTGCGCTGGGTAATAATTAAACATTTCAGCTGGTCCGCTCATACCTAAAACAGAGTTTCCACCTTCTTGAAGACGGGCAATAGATTTTGATGCATCAAGCATCTCATCAAGCGTAAAGCCAAATGTTGGATAATCTAAATTGGATTCATCAAAAATCGTTTTATTGACGAAATACCCAAAAAACTCATACATGTAGGCTACTGAATAATAGTTACCCTCAAACGCACCTGAGTCTCTAATATTAGGGTAAATATCATTAAAATCCTCATCAGCAGTAACTAAATCGGTAATGTCTTTTGGCCAACCTAACATTAAAGCATTGGGCATGTTGTGTGTATTAAACACATCAGGGAACTCATCAACGGCTGCCAATGAGGCTAAATATTCATGCCAAGGTTGTTCTTCTGTACCTGTTTGGTCCTCATTAGGTACCATTGCAGCACGTAAGATTTCTACCTTAACGCCAGGGTTTCTTCTTTCAAATTCTTTGATTGCATGATATAGCGGATAACGCTCTTGAGTGGCTTCGGTTCCGCAATCACGCCAGCAAGCAAAACGGATTGTAATTTCTTCATCAACAGATGAATCATCATCGTTGTCGTCTGAATCATTGTTACAACCAAACAAAATGACGCCTAACGATAAAACTAATAATAATGATAAAACTTTTCTCATAATCTTCTCCTTTTTTAGTTGCATAGCAACATTTATTGTTAATATTTTTATTGGTTTTTTTAGGGGTTCTATAAATGAATAACACCTTGTTAATCGCTGCCTGTAATTCCAGTTTTATCAATGCCTTGAACAAACCATTTTTGCAAGAAGAAATACATGATTAGCATAGGGGCAATCACAAGGATAGACCCTGCATTTTTTATTCCTTCATTCAATGAAAATACACCAGGATTGTCGGAGGCTAAAGACTCAAATGACTCAGCAAATGATACTAAATATAACTGAAGTGTTGGAACTGAATTTCCTAAAAATATCGATGCAATGTAAGTCTCGTTAAAATACCAAACAAATGAGAATAATAATGCAGTAATGTAGGCTGGCATAGACAATGGCAATGCAATTTTTACAAATATATGATAGCGATTTGCACCGTCTAACAACGCTGCCTCATCCAGTGATTTTGGTAACATTCTGAAGAATTGATAAAATATAAATACAAAGATTGCTGAGTTAAGACCTTGCACAAACGTTGCAGGAATAATAATGGATAATGCACTGTTTGTTAATCCAAGTTTTGTAAACAACACATATTTGGGAATCATCGTCATTTGTGGCGGAATAATATATGAAATAAGCAATAAAGCTAAGAGTGTTCGTTTAAAAGGAAATCGAAACTTGGCAAAGCCATAACCGACAACTGAAGCAAATGTAGTTTGTATAATCGCAGGTATTAGTGTAACCAACATGCTGCTAAAGAATGTATTAACATAATCAAGGGTTTCGAATGCCAATCGGTAGTTCTCAAAATAAACCTTAGTTGGTAGCCAAATCACAGTGGGATTCAATAAATCATCCAAATCTTTTAAACTGTTCGTGAGCATAAAGATAATGGGAAAGAGAAAGATGTACCCAACAGCCGATAATACCGTATAAATAAATATTTTATATAGTAATCCTTCAGTAAAGGTTCTGCCAAGAAGAATATGATAAAGCTTTTTAAGTTTTGATTTCATTAGCTTTTCCTCTTTCTTCTAATTAGAATGATATATAAGAAGACAAACAACCCGAATATCATAAGAATACTTATGAAATAGATTAATGTTTCTGCACTTGCATATCCATAGCCGGTTGATGGAGAAAACATATCTCTACGAATCTTTCTCAATACATCATTGGTTGCAAAAGTTGATAATGTAACCACGGTATATAACACATTGATTGCAATAAATGTTCCGAGTGATGGTAGTGTTATTTTCCAAAATGCTTCCCAAGCATTGGCGCCATCTATCTCAGCAGCTTCATAAACACTTGGATCAATTTTTTGCAAGCCTGCTAAGAAAATAATAATTTGCACCCCAGACATCCAAAGAATAAATATCATTTCTGAAAACAATTCTGCTATGGGTTCTGCTATAGCTTCTGGAAACGTATTTTCAATCATACTAATAATGCCATACTGTTCTATTAAAGGTATTTGCGTAACACCTTGAGAGAAAAGTTCAGAAACAATTGGACCACTGACGATAATAACTGGTAAAAAGTAAATAGAACGAAAAAGACCTCTGAGCCTTATTTTTTGATTAAGAATAATGGCTGCAATCATTGCAAACACTATAATAATAGGAACATACAATAAAATTTGTTGAACAAACAGCCTTAAATCGTCTAAAAAGTCGACATCAAGTTGAAATAAATCTTTATAGTTTTCAAAACCAATGCTTTCTGTTGTGATTCCATCTGTTGTAATATTGACTTTTTGAAAACTGTATATTAATGTCTGAATTAATGGATAAAGCGTCAATCCGATAAAGCCAATTAGCCATAGACCGATAAATGAAAACCCTATAAGGCTTTCGCGCTGAGTGTTTTTAAGCTTCATTGTAGCACCTCCTCAACACTTGTAGGTGCTATTGTAATATCATTAAAAGTCACATATTCAGGTGTATAGTTAATATAATGAATAACGCCATTGTCATATGTATTGCGGACAACACCTGGTTCTATAACATAGCGGTCAATAACAAATGCGCCTTGAACGTTGGACAAGTATTGATTTACATAATTATATTGGCTGATAATATAGGATTCCCAAGTATCATATTCGGTAGAGAGTAAGCTTTCTGATGGGGTATCTTGTAACAAACTTGCGCTTTTGTGACTTAGGATAAACGAAGGAGAAATACCGTAATCAATTAAACGAAGGGTTTCATCTTCATAGCTCGCAAATAGGTTGGTATAATAAGAAAACAAGTCCATTGTTCCCCTAAGGGCAAGTGGTAAGAACGGCACTGTGTCGGTAAATTTTCTATGTTGACTTGAGTACATTGGGGTATCATACATACTATGCATATACGGATGCATGTACGCATTTGCTTCACGCATTCCGATTAAACCATCATACGCTGTTAACGCTTCATGATAAAGGTCTACTGTCATATTTTTATCAACCCGAGCCCCTCTATTATGCGATGATATCAATGTGTATGCTAATGAATCAAAAGCAATGCCATCTATGTGATATTTCTCATACTGATCAACATCTTCTAAAAAGATACGCTTCGTGGCTTTAGGGTTCAAATATCGATAGGTCATCTCATCTTGTTCTACTTCAACATTCGACCCATAAATGGTTCTAGCAAGATCTGACAATGGATTATACCCACCCGCACCATCATAAGCTTTCGCATAATCAACATGAAAGTAATAAGATAAATCACGATCAGATAGGTAAGATATTAAGGCTTTATATCCGCTTTTTTTAGAATAACGGTCAAACCCAAAATAATTGGGAGAGGTGCCAGTATAACCATTTCTAGACCATCCCTTAATTCCAACTGTTACATTGTCAATGTCTTGGTCTGTTAATGCATCTAAGTGATGCATTACATTGTCGGTATGCGTCATATCGATATATTTATTCCATAAAAATCCTGGTTCTTGTTCGGTCATGATAAAATCTAATTTGATAGGTATATCTTCACTTTGAGACAGTGACGTTAATTTGCCAGAGGCAAGATTCTTTTGACGATAGTCATTAGCAATGCCAACATAATTGGCTTTCTCATTGTTTAAAAACGTATATTCAATCTCCGCATCAATCGGAACCATATCTTTTTGCACGGTAACGATACTGCCTAAATTACGACTTGTTGGTTGTTCATATTGGTGGCGATAAACAAGTTCAAAGAATGACCAATAAAAGTCAGTTGTTCTTCCCGCAGGATAAGAGACCATTCTAGCGCTTGTATCTCCTTTGGTTAAATGTGCATAAAAAGCATTTTGGTTTGCGCCATGAACAATACCATAAAGCGGCATATTAATATTGGGTTCAGAAAGTAACGCTGGATTTTGTTCATATTGATAAAGACCTAGATCACGACCATAAATTGATTTTGAATAAATGTTTGGTTCACGAATACTTTGGGGCTTATATCTAATTAGTGCCCCACTACCATCGGGTATTAGCGTGTATCCAGGTATAGGAACCTCATCTGTCGCTTTAGCTGCACCAAGAAATGGATATATTTTTAAACTACCAATTTTATTTTCTTCAGTTTCTTTAATCGAATCTTGTGGCACATCTACTTTGACACCTGTTTCGGTTAGTCTAACATTTAATGTCAACGCAATTTTTGATATACCAAATTTTATCTCTGAGGTAAACCCATCATCATGTAACGTTGTATCAACTTGACTGCTTGCACTGGATAAAATAGTTTCATCATATATTTCATCTCTTGTTTCAGTTCTTTTATAGTAAGTAACCCATAGTGCGGATTCAACGCGTGATTTCCATGTCTTATTTAATCGTTCATCTTCCACGTTAAAGGATGATCCCCAAACATAATTGGTATGAACATCTTCAATTCTAATCGACAAATCAGATGACTTTAAATATAAGCGTAAATTTTCATTCTCCGCAATAAGATTATAACCATCAAGCGTGACCAATGGGTTGCTATCAACACTAATAATATCGTCTTCTTGTGTGTAACGATTTGATGAATACACAGCGTTATATGTTTGGTCCCACTCTACGATGTCTTTAGGTGTTTCATTATAGGCGGTAACAACTTTCAAAAAGATAACTAAACTGGATAGGAGCACAATAGCTAAGACACCATATCTAACTTTGAACACGAAGTACCACCTCCTTTAATAGCGATAAGATAAATTCGAACATTTGGGTAATAAGTAAATATACAATAAAACCTAATAAACTAATAATTAACATGGTGAAGAACGTAATTACCAAGTTTTTTAAGGTCTCTAGAACTTGGTAATTGTGAATTTCTTTTACCAAAATAAAGATTAAAATTCCGGCCCACACAAAGAGACCTGTTCGAATAAATGTATACACAAATATTTCATTATACGTTAATATATTTGACAATAAAGCCAAGGGGATAATCCCAAGAATTATTGGAGCACAGGCATAGATAGTCCCCACATATATATCACGGAACCAACCCTCACCATCCGATAGCGTAGACACCAAATAATTAGCAACATTCCAAAGTAATAAAATGCCAAGGATTTGTCCAAATTCAGTCAGTAAATTAACCTGACTAAACTGCACAGAACTAAATAAAAATGATGTCAGTCCATACGATGCTAGCATAAACACAAATAATGTTAGATAAAGAGCGGTAGCAACGCCATAAGACCCTTTCTTTTCACGTTTAATTAGATAATAGGTATCCGCTGGTTTCTTAAGAATATAAAAGAGCAATTTAAGTTCTTGTATGATTGAATTTTTATTAATCGCTTTGGTTTTCTCAGAAATCTTATCTTTCAGTTTCTTTTTATATTTCGTAATGTTTAGGACCTCATTCGTTGTTAAAACCCCAACAAAACTAACTAGTACCATCCCTGCATTTTCTTGTAACCATTCATTTCTCACTTCCCAATAGGCATCTGAATACCCACCTCTATCTTGAGCAGTAACAAAATGGTCTAATGCTTTATCGAAATTTTTTTGTCTAAAATGAATTCTTCCTAATGCAACATTGGCCGCTCTGAAGTTATTATTTGTATCGTAAACTTCTTCCCAAACCTCATGGCTTTCTTCAATTTTTCCTTCATTATAAAGCCTGTTTCCTTCTTGAATTAGTGCAACCATACGGGTTTGTCCATAAATTTGTACGACACCTTCAGAACGATCTAGCACAAAAATATTCCCATCGTTATCAACCGCAATTCCAGACGGGGTATTTAGTAAACCTAGCCGTTGGTTTCCAGTATCTTTACCACCAAAAGCAAATAACAAATTACCATAAGAATCATAATGATGAATGACACCTTCATCATTAATGACAAACATATTGTCATAAGCATCAACATCAATATCAACTAATTTATCTTGAGGCGTGTAGCCTGGACTCATTATAGTAACCGACATAAGATTAAACTTTTTTATCCCAGGATATAGATTTGGTGTAATCGTATAAATTAATCCACGGTCATCAATCGCAATATTAGAAGGCGCAGGTGGTAAATTTTTTGCCAACTGATCTGTCACACCCATAAACAAATCCGTAAACCGCATCCGCCAATCAAACCGTGTTTGATTGACACCAAAGTAGCCGCGAAATTGTCCTCTATAGTTAAGTTGGATAACCCCATTAACAGTTCCTTCGCCTGCTATATACATGGTGCCCCCTTTATCAACGACAACCTTTTCTGGTCTATATACAGATTCTTCACCAAAAAGTGGTTCAGTTGGTCGATCGTAGGTTTCAAGTAATTCTCCTTCTAAAGTAAACTTGAAGACGGCCCTTGCAGCTTTATCCGCAACATATATGTCATTATTATCATCAACAAATACACCTAAAGGCTCTTCAAGAACATCGGCACCAAATGAGCGTACATAAGTTCCGTTGGTTTCCAATATCACAATATTCGCCATCCCTGTATTTGCGATAATGACATGTTCATCTTTAACATCTATATCCATAGGTGAATCTAAAATATATTCTGGATTGAGTATTCCAACAGGAACATACGCTGTTTGTGTTGGCACAAGACTGCCTCTTGTTCCCATGGTATAAGTAACATATGGTACACCTGCTTGGCTGGACGAAAGCGGTGTCGTACTTATAGAAACAATGGCAGTAATTATAATAGCAATGACTATAATAATTTTTTTCATTATTTAATCCCTGAATGTGCCATCGTATCCATGACATTTCTTTGTAAAATAATGAATAATATTAGGTTAGGTACAAACATAATTAAAGTTGCTGCTGCTGCTAACCCTTGTCCAGCTACGGTGTTTCCTGTTTGTGTTGTTAATGTCATCATATAAAAAGCGAGCGTTCTTTTTCCATCAGAATTGATATATAAATTAGACGTTTCGACATTGATCCATATTGTTTGAAAGGCTAAAATGGCAACGGTCGCGATTGCAGGTTTTATGAGCGGAAGAATTATATGCCAATATATATATAAATCTGTTGCGCCATCAACCCTAGCCGCTTCAATTAGTTCGTTGGGGATTTGATCAACAAACTGTTTTAATAAAAATAACCCAACCGGTATGGCTAATAAAGGAAGGACATGTACAAAGAAATTGTCAATGAGTCCTAATTCTTGAATAACAAGATACCGGGGTACAATAACTGCGATACCAACAAACATTAACGCCAATGTATTAATCTCAAATAGAATATGTTTAAATTTAAATTTCAACTTTGAAAAAGCAAACCCAGCCATCGAACTAATAATTACAGTTGACACTACCATAAGTACCGTTACGATTAGACTGTTAAATAAATATCTACTCATTGGGATGCCTGTTACACTGGTTCGTTTGAACAAGTTACGGAAATTATCCAAAGATGGGTTAATGACAAAAAAGCGAGGAGGAAAAGCAAACAACTCATCTATCGGTTTAAAGGCGTGAAAAAAGATGAAGACAATTGGGAGTGCCATAAAAAAACATAGAGGAATCAAATAGGCATAAAAAATCAACTGATTCTTGTGAAATTTTTTAGGATTCATTTTTCTAAACTGTTGAGACGCCATAGTAGTCCTCCTAATTTTTTTCGCCAAATAATCGCCAGGCTAATTTTGAGATTGCATAAACAATAACTAGTAAAACAACAGATATAGCTGCCGCATAACCCATTTCAAAGCGGATAAATCCATAATCTTCGATATGATTAACAATCAGCTGGCCTGAATACTGTGGTGTTGGGTTTACCCCAGATAACTGTACACCGACAGCTCCAATATTAAACGTATTTACAATTGCCATGACAGCGCCAAACAACATCTGTGGTTTCATGGACGGGATGGTAATATAAAAAATCTCTTGAAATCTTGTTTTCATTCCATCAATATATGCGGCTTCATATAATTCTTGATCAACGTTTAGTATTCCTGATAACATCGCTAAGAAGCCAACACCCATACTGCTCCATAGCGAAACAATAATCATAATTGTCATGAGATGTTCAGGCGACTGTAACCATTGAATAGGGGTTTCAATAATACGCATATTCAGTAACACTGCATTTAAATATCCAGACTGATCACCGGAGAATATGATGCGCCATAATACCGCCATCGCAATACCTGCAGTTAATGATGGTGAATAGATGATTAAAGCCATAATTATTCTAGCTTTTTTTGTAACTTGAGCTAAAGACCAAGCTAAAATGAATCCAAGTGCGTAGCCTCCTGGTCCAACAATAAGCGCAAACTTCAATGTGTTCGGTAATACATGTTGCATAAAAACTGGGTCATTCGTAAGCAGTTGAATGTAATTAACAAGCCCACGCCATTCAGGAAAATTTACAAGGTTAAAATGGGTTAAGGATAAGGCAAAGGCAGCAAGAACAGGAATGACAATAAAAATCGAGAATAGGGTAACGTAAGGTAAGGTAAACAACCATGATTTATTATTTTTATTCTTCATCTTTATATCCTTTGTTAACAATCCATTCTAGTGTTGGTATCGGATAAGAGCGAATTTTGTTTCCATATCTATCCATATATCCAAATTCATAATTCTTACGTTCCATTTCTCTATTTATAACCAACACCGAATCATCAACGGCTTCACGAACTGGTTCTCCTGATAAGACAATTTTATTCCAAATATTCGATAATTCTCGTTCTAGCATATACGATGAAGGCGAATTTGGTACATTGCGAAGTTGTTCCCATTGTTCAAGCAATACTGCTTTATCTGCTTCTGGCCATGACGCGTGTTCAAACGCCTCTAGGTTTGCAGAATTCCACATGTACTCGCTTCCTAGCGTCATCGTCATGGTTTGCTCAAACTCTATTTGAACATCTGTTTGCATCCACCATTTTAAAAATTCCCATGCGTCATC
>CAYNAA010000031.1:0-20284 GCA_964395055.1 uncultured Candidatus Izemoplasmatales bacterium
AAAAAATAGACACCGAAGTGTCTATTCAATAATTTCAATGATAAGCGGCTTTTTCTCAACAATATTTTCTGTGATAGTAAAGGCATTTAAGACCATTTTAACTTCTTCTGTGATGTCGTCTTTGTTGTTATAAACATAGGCTAAGACTTCATCTTTTTCGACTTTATCGCCAACTTTTTTATTCAAAACAATTCCCACATCTTGGTCAATAACATCATCTTTGGTTTCACGGCCTGCGCCTAAGCGCATGGCAGCTAATCCAATATCAAGGGCATTGAGTTTTTTAACGTAGCCAGCTGATTCACTTTTAACAGCAATTAAAGCATCTGTGTGGATGTAGTCATTTAAATCTGGGACTTTCCCACCTTGTGCGCTGATAAGTTCTGTAAATTTATCGCTTGCTTCTAAGCTTGAGATTTTTTTGCTAATTAGTTTGCGGGCATCTTTAAGTGATTCTGTAATACCTGCATGGTGAACTAAATAACTACCAATTTCAACACATAATGTTTGTAAGTCACTTGGACCGTTGCCTTGTAAGGTTCTGATGGCTTCAATAACTTCTAATTTATTTCCAACTGCGTAGCCTAGTGGTTCGCTCATATCGGTAATAAAGGCAACGACTTTCCGGTCGAAGTTTTTTCCGATTTTAACCATAAGCTGACTCAATGTACGGGCATCATCTAATGTTTTCATAAATGCACCCTCACCGATTTTCACATCTAAGACAATAACGTCTGCGCCACTGGCGAGTTTTTTACTCATAATGGAACTGGCGATTAACGGAATGCTTGGGACAGTACCTGTCACATCGCGCAATGCGTAGAGTTGTTTATCAGCTGGGGCAAGTTTGGCAGTTTGACCAGCCACAGCAATATTGATGTCGTTAACTTGCTTTAAAAAGTCATCATTCGATAAACTGATGTTAAAGCCGTTAATGCTTTCAAGTTTATCTAATGTCCCACCAGTATGACCAAGGCCACGTCCTGATAATTTCGCGAATTTTGCGCCACATGAAGCCACAAGCGGTCCCAATACAAGTGTTGTTTTATCACCAACACCACCGGTTGAATGTTTATCAACTTTTATGCCGTTAATGCTACTTAAATCAATGGTTTCACCTGAATGTAAGATGGCTTCTGTTAAATTGGTTGCTTCTTCGTCATTCATTCCATTGAAGTAAATTGCCATAAGTAAACTGCTGACTTGATAATCAGGAATATTGCCTTTGACATAGCCTTCAATAAAGTGGGTTATTTCGCGTTTAGATAATGGGTTATTATCTCGTTTTTTCTCAATAATATCAACCATTCTCATAAATATCTCTCCTATCTTTTTTGTAACTGGGTACTATAATCATCAAGCTGTGCTTGGATTTGAGTTTTGACGTGGTTGCTTAGGTCGATAGTGTTCATTGCTTTATAGTTATCATAAGTTAGTAATGGGTGGATATGAAAATACACTTTTTGGCGTTTAAATGGCCATCCTTTAAAGATATTACTAAAGTTATATATGGTTCCAATTAAAATATCTGCTTGGGGTTTCATTGCGAGTTTAAATGCCCCAGGTTTAAAATCAGTTAGGTCGTTGGTAAATGTCCGCTTTCCTTCAGGGAATATGCCCATAGGAATACCATTTTTTACATGTTTGATTCCTTTAAGAATGCTTTCAATCGCTTTTCGATCTGCTTCTCTAGCGATGGGGATGTTACCAAGTTTGCGAATCATTTCCCCTAATACTGGCCAAGTAAAAACTTCTTCTTTGGCAATAAAGTCTAAGGGATGGTTCTTAAAAACAGGCTTAATAGCAATAATATCATAATTTTCTTGGTGATTGCAAACAAATACAAATGTTTCTCCTGGCTTTGGAATGTTTTCTTTTCCTGTAACTACTAGTTTAACACGCATTAAGCGAATCGCTAAACGAAATAGACTATTAATCATCCGGTGATGACGCATGTTTTTGGGCTCTACTTTGCGCATCGTTGCACCGTAGGATGCTAAAAATATTAACATTAAGATAAAGGCAATTATGAGTGCTGCAAAAATACTGAGCATGATATAGACAGCCGTGATGACAGTAAAGGTTGTTAAATCAAATATAATAATACTTAGTGAGGTTATTATAATTACAAAAATGAGATACATTGCCGTTGCCATTTATCTCACCCTTTCGTAAACAGAAAATGTCAGTGGGCCAGATGGTTTTGTATAAATACGAATAAAATTGGTGAAGTCGATTACAGGGAAAAAAGTATCCCCATCGTAGGTGCCTTCTATATGGGTAATATATAACTTATGGGTATAGGGAAGTGCATCGGTAAAAATACTTGATCCTCCAATAATAAAAATTTCTTCTTCATCGTTTTTATGGGCTTCTAAATAAGCTTTAAAGTCATTAACGACCGTGATGTCTTGGTCCGGTAACTGCTGTCTTGTAACAACAATATTGTCTCTATTAGGCAAAGGTTTTTTCAATCGTTTTATAATCGAGTCATAGGTTTTTCTACCCATCACCACCGGATGGTGTTCGGTAATCTGTTTAAAGTACTTAAGATCTTCCTTAAAATGCCATGGCAAGTCTCCATCTTTGCCAATAACGCGGTTGTCATCATAAGCGACGATAAGTGAAAACATTAGACGGCCACCTTTCCTTTGATGGCTTTGTGTGGGGTGTAATTCTCTAACGTAAAGTCATCATATGTAAAGGCAAATAAATCTTTGACGTTTTTGTTTAAGGACATGGTTGGCAGTGGTCTTGGGTCTCTTGCAAGTTGGGTTTTAACTTGGCTGATGTGGTTGCTATAAATATGGGCATCCCCAATAGTATGAATAAATTCTCCTGGCGTTAATTCAAGGACTTGGGCAACCATCATGGTTAATAGCGCATAACTTGCGATATTAAACGGAACCCCTAAAAACGCATCGCCACTGCGCTGATAAAGGTGACAAGAAATACTGCCTTCCTTAATATAAAATTGAAACATCATATGACAAGGTGGGAGTGCCATATCATTAATTTCTGATGGGTTCCAACTATTTACAATAAGGCGGCGTGAAGAAGGATTGCGTTTGGCTTCTTTTAATACCCATTTAAGTTGGTCAACTCCATTGAAATCACGCCATTGTTTACCATATACAGGACCTAAGTCTCCATGGTTTTTGGCAAATACATGGTCATCTTTTATTTTTTCCACAAATTCTTCTAACGTTTCACCTTGGTAGTCTTTGTGTTTTTTATATGTTTCATAAGGCCACTCATTCCAAATTCTTACGTTGTTTAAAACAAGTGGTCGGATATTTGTACTTCCACTAATGAACCATAAAAGTTCATGGATAATACTTTTTATGTGAACTTTTTTTGTCGTCACAAGTGGGAATCCCTCTTGTAAGTTAAATCGCATCTGATAACCAAAGGTAGAAATCGTGCCAGTATTGGTACGATCGTCTTTTGTGGTGCCTTGGGCTAATATATGGTTTAAAAATGTTAAGTATTGTTTCATCGTATCACCCCTTTAGGTGTTTATATTATACCATAATGTTGAAAAAAATTAGTATATAAAAAGACCTAAGTAGTAATCCTAACTACTGAGGCCTTTTTATGAAGGAAGAATTTTAATCCGTTTTCGAGGCGTACTTGTGATTGATAAATGTAACTTTTTCAGCTATAACTTCAGGATAACTAAACCGCTCGTCATCTCCATAATTAAAGTAAGCTTGTGATAACCGGGCCTTAACGCCAATGGTTGATCCTTTTTTACAATACTGAACGGTATTTTCGGCTATGCCGCTCCATAACGTGCAGCGAATAAAATCCGTATCGTAGGTGCCTGTCTCTGCGTTTTTAAAACTGCGTTGTAATGCCAATGTAATCGTTGTAACATGTTTTCCGCTATCTAATACTTTAAGTTCAGGGTCGTAGACGAGTCTGCCGACGAGGACTACTTGATTAACCATATCATGTCTCCTTTTTACCTATACTTTACACGATTAAAATATAGGTGTCACTATGTGAAAGTGTGGCCACTCGTATAAAAAATGCGTCTTTTGATAAAACGCTTATGCATTTATAAAAAAACAAGTGATAACAGGTCACTTGTTTATACTTTTTTGATAAATTAACAGTTTATGTAAAATTACGATTTAAAATAAATGTTGGCTGCAACGATAAACGATTTGAGTGTTATAATATCTTTTTTTAGGATTTCTAAGCGTTCAAGGTGACTAGACTTAAATAGTTTCATACTGAAGGCGTTAACCTCATCATTCATTGTAATAATGATTTTTTTATCTATAAAACTAATATTTAGGTTAGGATGATGTTTATAAAGCGTATTTATAACCTCAACCATATAGGTGTTGAGTATATAGTTTGCACGGGTTGGATTATCAGTATAGATAGTAAAGTGATTATCTAATAAGTCCCCCTTGATATCGAGTTTTTGATAATTTTTATATGTTCGCGGGTGGCCCTCGGTTAAAATATGGGTGTGCATTTTAAACGAATGATTGGTATCGAAAATAATAACTAAACCTTTAAAATACGCACGCGTGCGGTTTGTGTTTTGATCGATTACTTCTTTTAAAGTAACGTGACTAAAAATAAAAGGACATTGGTGAATACTTCCAGTAAAGAGGTTTTGTGATGTAAAGGCATCAGGGTCTTTTAGATGATTCGCATTTTTAACTTGGTACGCGCTGAGCCCATGAAATGGGTTATACGATAAATTGTCAATGTCACCATTAAAATACGTTGGAATTAAAGTATTATAAACTCGGGTTCTCAACGCTGCATAGATGGCACCACCGATGATAACCAATATGATTCCACCAAAAAAACCGCTCGCAAAATATAAAAAGTGCGCAGTTGTTGTGAATAACAAAACCCCACTGCTTAAAGCCAGGATAGAACCAAATATAATGCTTATTTCTGATAGAATCTTTGTGGTTTTTAATCGTTGGATTTTTTTCATACTATCGCCTCACACTTTATTATACGTGACTTTAGTAATTAATTAAAGTGATACTAAGTGTTTCTATCAGTGCATGCAACATGAATCAAACTAAAATGGTTTGTCATATTTATCATCGAGAAGTCTTTAATACTAACTATAAATATAATTGCTTGTGTATATTTCAAAGACAAATACACTAACGAATAAAGATTGAGTATTTTTATAATAATTTGCTATAATAAACTTAAGGGAGGGATACATGTGAAAACATTGACTATCGGGGATGAGATGTCTGGTGTATGTGATGTGTATGTTTTTAGCCCAAAAAATGATGCAAAAGCTATAGTGCAACTGTATCACGGTGCGAATGAACATTATGAACGCTATCAAGAAATGATTGATTTCTTAGTAAATGAAGATTTCATCGTTGTTATGCACGACCAATTAGGACACGGAAAGCGCAACCAAGATAAACCTACGATACATTTTGGGGACCAAGACGGGGCAAACAAACTGCTTATATGTGCAAAAAATGTGAGATTATATGCCAAAGGCATTAATCCCCATTTGCCATTATTTGCCATTGCCCATTCGATGGGTTCAATCGTGTTAAGGGCTTATATGCTTGAAGAAAAAGATTTGTACGATGCTATTATTTTTACAGGTTCACCTTACATAGCTAAAACGAAGTTAAGGGTTGCCAAAAGGGCAATGACATTAGTTAAACGATTTAAAGGCAAATCGTATGTGAGTCCTTTTTTTACAAAAATGATGGATAAACCTTGTCAGATGATGAAACAAAAAGGCTTAATCCATGATAAAGTTGAATGGGTTACCAGTGATGTTCAAAAGCAAAATATGATTAAAAATGATAAGTGTGGTAACAAACCATTTACCATTCAAGCACAAATTGATTTGGTTTCTTTGATGCAAAAAGCCCATGATTTTTCTACCTTAAAACAGCATGCATCGAGTCATCTTATCGCCTTGCTTTGTGGTGATGAGGATGCCTTGTGTGACTATGGAGACAGCATTAAAAAGCTCGCAAATACATTTACAAAAATTGGATTTACCCATGTTAAATACCGAGTATATGCGAATGCACGTCATGAGTTACATAATGAACTCATTAGGCCAAAAGTCATGCGTGACATGGTCACGATGTTAAAGCAAGCTGTGACGATATAACTAAATAGTTCTGTACCGCATAATCAATGCGTTACGGGGCTATTTTTTTTGTATAAGTGTACTCAACCCGATAATTCATAACGCTTATTAAAAAACGCATTGTTTCGTCCGTGCTATAATGAGTCAAAAGGAATGATGAGCTGATGAAGACCTACACATTTAATCCCCGTAATACCTATAGAGAACTGCCTGATGTTTTTTATCATAATCACAATCCGCTATCTTTTAAGGACGCTTCTTTTGTTGTCTTTAACGATGCGCTTGCACATAAACTCGGGCTTTCACCCGACGTTGTGAAAACAAAGGCGGGATTAGAGTTTATATTAGGAAATGATGATAAACTTCATCCCCTTTCAATGGCGTATGCTGGACATCAATACGGACATTTTACGATACTTGGTGATGGCCGCGCCCATTTAGTGATGGAGCATCAAGTAAACGATTCTCTTTTTGATATTCATTTAAAAGGCAGTGGTCCTACCCCTTTTTCACGCGGATTTGATGGCCGAGCAACATTACGTTCTGCATTATTAGAATACTTGATGTCAACCGCTTTAGATGCAATAAACATCCCAACAACACGGGCACTAGCAGTGATTAAAACAGGCGATCAAATCAACCGCATCGGTATGAAAAATGCTGGGATCTTAGTCCGTGTTGCACAAAGTCATTTACGCGTAGGTACGGTTGAATATGCCGTTTATAAAGACAGTAATATGTATCTAAAACCTTTAATCGATTACGCCATGAAACGCCACGACCCTGATTTGATTGGCCAAAAAAATGCAACAATAAGTTGGTATGACCGGGTGATTAAAAGACAAGCTGAACTGGTTGCCAAATGGCAAGCAGTTGGGTTTGTCCACGGCGTGATGAATACCGATAATATGAGTCTTAGCGGTGAGACCATTGATTATGGTCCGTGTGCGTTTATCGATACGTATAAGCGTGACAGTGTGTTTAGTTCTATTGATACCTATGGCCGGTATGCTTTTGGTAAACAACCTCATATGGCTTCTTGGAACTTAGCAAAACTCGGACAAATGATTCTGCCTTTGGTTGATAAAGATAAAACGGCTGCAATCAACTATGTTCAAGAGGCGTTAGGACGTTTTGGTGATTATTATGAAACCCATTATTACACTCTAATGGCACAAAAACTAGGCTTTCAATTCAGTAATAAAGAAACGATTAAACATGTTGATACATTATTAAACATCATGGAATCCCACCATCTTGATTATACAGAAACATTCGTACAGTTAACGTATGAAGATAATCCAAACTTTTTCCCTGATCAACCGGCATTTAAAAATTGGAAACGCGCATGGCAAGACGCGACGCAAAAAGCACATCAACCAAAAGCGCTTATGAAACGTGTAAATCCGGTCATCATCCCGAGAAATCATATCGTGAAAGCTGTGCTTGATGATGCGAGTACAACCTTAGATATGAGACGGTTTCATCAGTTTTTAAACTATTTAAAAGCACCTTATGATATCACGATACCTAAAGCATTTAGACAGTCAAATCCTTCTGATACGCCCTTTGTAACAACCTGTGGCACATAAAAAAGATACCCTTGATGAGTAATCATTTAGGGTATCTTTTTAGTGTCACGGTACTTTAATAATGTTATTAACAAGTTTAATCTGTTTTTGGCTTGATAATAACCGTACTAATCATTGGTTTTTTTATGCTGGCTTGCCAGTTGATAATGTCTTGGTAGGTAATGGTTTTTGCTAGCGTTAATAAGTCATAAATATTGAACTCAGTATTGGTGTACTTACTGCTTTCATGGGCTAGATATTCTAAATTGTCTAAAGACATTAAGAAGTTTCCGACCATTTGTTTTTTAGCGCGAATAAAATCATTGTGGTCTAAAGGATAGGTATAGAGTGTTTCTAGGATGGTCGTCAGTGTTTTAGCAAGCGTGTCTGGTTGGCTAGTTTCACTGCCAATAAGACCATAACCATAACTTGTTTCAATATTAATATCAATACCATATGTATCGTTTACAAGGTTTTGATTTAATAATGATTCATAAATATCGCTACTTTTACCAAACAATAAGCTCATACCCATTGAGAAAATGAGTTGGTTTTTGAGTTGGGTTTGAAAGTCGTCTTGTTCGTTTGGCATAACTTTAATTCCGACCAAAACACTTGGCATTAAAATGTCGAGATACAGTGTGTTTTTTGATTTGCTTACATAAGGGGGTTCATTAAACTGTGTTTTTTGTGGTGCATAATCATTATGCGCTGGTAAGGTGATGGTGTCTTCTAGGTGGGTTTTAATCGTCTGTTCGTCTACATCACCAATGATGATGAGCCTTGCAGTTTCTGGTTTATAATAGGCTTTATGCATTGCCTCTAACGCCTGAGCTGTAATGTTGTTAATGCTGTCTTTGGTACCTAAAATGTCTTCTTTAATTGGGTGGGTATGGAACATTTGATTAAGTAAGGTTTGATATTCTTGGTAGTAAGGATCATCAAGGTGCATGTTGAGTTCTTCTTGGATAATGTTTTTTTCTTTTGTCACCCCATCATCAGTAAACACTGGATAAAAGAACATATCAACTAAGCGTTTTATATGATTGTGTGTGGTTTTGGTGGCATAAAAAACATACGTGGTGCGGTCGTATTCAGTAAAGGCATTGACTTGTGCTTCATCTTTGGCAAACAAGCGTGAGATGTCTTCACCGTCTTGTTCAAAGATCTTATGTTCTAAAAAATGTGCAATACCAGGTTCGGTATTTATCGTTTTGCCTTGATATTGATAACTATGATTAATCCCGCCAATAGGGGCTGTAATGGTTACATAAGTTTTGGAAAATCCAGGTTTTTTAATGATTAGTGTATCTAAACGGTCGTGCAGTTTAAAACTGACCATGGTTTCTTGGTAAGCATCGTAATGTTTAATCTTCATCATGCTCACCTCCTAAGATATAGGTATACGTTGGTTCTATCGTATTCGCAAGGGTAATAACATCACTTTTTGTAACATTATTGATCGCCTCTAAAATATGGGATTTTTCAAAAGGAACATTAAATAGCGAGCTCCTTAATGCTTTAAGTGATAAATTGCCCATCGAGTCATAGCCTTGTTTAACTGCACTTTTAAGATGGGTTTTAGCCAGTGTAAGGTCTTCATCATTGAATGCTCCGGTTTTCACCTTGGTTAAACATTCAAGAACTGTCCGTTCACCTTGAGCAACATTGTGGTCTGCCATACCGCTAAAGATGCTTATAAGCCCAGTAAACGGAGAATAATTAGAATAGATATAATACGCTAAACTTTGCGCTTCTCTTACTTCCTTAAACAACATACTGTCAGTCCCTTCACCAAATAAAGTGTTAAAGACTAAGACAATAAAATAGTTTGAATCGCGGAAATAAATGTCGGTTTTAAGCGTCATAAACAATCTTGCTTGTGAGACATCATGGGTTTCTTTGAGAGGTGCTTTTTTGGTGAAATCATGTCGGTAAATCATTTCTGGAGTTGTGGGTGTAGAGATGATTGGTAAATGGGATTTTAGTGTGTCGTGAATATCTGCTTTAGTAATGTTTCCCGTCACGGTGATTACAACCGTGTTATGATGCAGCATGGTTTGATAGCTTTCTTGTATGTCTTTTAAGGTAATCTCATCAATGCGTGTTTCATCCCCAAGTGCATTCATATTGTAAGGATAATCCTCTAATAGTGTTTCATAATATCGTTTTCTTGCGTAGCGGGTTTTATTGGTATATTCGGCTTTAAAATAGTCTTTTAAAAACGTTTTTTCTTCGTTCAACGTGACCGCATCAAACTGCGGGTTATAAAGCGCGGTGCGAATAAAGTCAAGCGCTTGATCAAAAAGCGCATCATCAGTAAACGCATCATCAATTGTAATAAACGTGAGGCGGTTGACATGTTGTGTTCCAATTTTTATTGAGCGCACGTCAAAAATCGCATCATATAATGATTCTAGATACTGATTTTGTGACCGTCTTGTTGGATATTTGGCGTTTTTTGCGCCAAGCATTTGAAACATTAAACTGCGTGCAGTAATGTTTGGGTCTTTTAAATCAGTGAGAAAATAGATTGTAATGATCCGTTTTTTAAATTGTTTGGTTGTGATGTAATGGTAATGGGTGTGATTGTCTTGTAGTGTTGTTAATTTCATAGGACCTCCAAAAAAAAGTGCCTAAGCACTTTTTTGTATTATTCAGCAATTGAAAGCGCAATTTCCATCATTTTAGTAAATGCGTTTTGACGTTCTTCTGGTGTCGTGGCTTCACTTGTGACAAGTGAGTCTGACACGGTGAGTAAGCACGCAGCGTTTTTACCAGTTACTTTTGCGTTATGGAACAGCGCAAATGATTCCATTTCTACTGCAAGTGCACCATGTTCTTTATAGATGGTTTTAAAATCATCGAAGTTTTCACGATAGAATACATCGCTCGAATGGATGACACCTTTGGTAATAGGAATGTTTAACATTTTTGCATTATTTTCTAGTTGTTCATTTAACGATTTACTAGGGTAGGTAAAGTCTTGCGTATATGACCCTGATTGTACACGGGCATAACTTGATTCGCTCCATGCGCTTTCAGCAAGCAACACATCATAGAGATTTAAGTCAGGGCTATATGCGCCACACGACCCTATACGGATAATGTTTTCAACATCGAAAAATTTAAACAGTTCATATGAGTAGATGCCAATGCTTGGCATCCCCATACCACTGCCCATGACACTGATTTTTTTTCCTTTGTAAAACCCTGTGTATCCAAACATGTTTCTTACTTGGTTAAATTGTGTAACATTATCTAAATACGTTTCGGCAATAAATTTAGCACGGAGTGGATCTCCCGGCATTAATACAGTTTTGGCGATATCGCCTTTGTTTGCTTCAATATGCGGTGTGCTCATATCTATTCCTCCTTAATAATCTTCGTTACTGGTTTCGCCTTTCATGAGCGAAACACCAGAACTTGCACCGATACGGGTTGCCCCGGCGTCAATCATTTGATCAAAGTCTTCACGGGTTTTAATGCCACCGCTGGCTTTAACGCCTTTGCCGTTGGCAACGTTCGCCATGATTTTTACGGCGTTTACAGTGGCACCGCCTGAACCAAATCCGGTACTTGTTTTAACAAAGTCCGCACCTGCTTCAAAGGCAGCTTCACTGGCTTTTTTAATTTCGTCATCGGTTAAATAACAGGTTTCTAAAATCACTTTTAGCGTGTTACTGCCGCACGTATCTTTGATGGTTTTAATCTCTTCACGCGCATCTTCATAACGACCTGCTTTAATCCAACCAACATTGATAACCATGTCGATTTCATCAGCACCATTTTTAAGCGCATCTTCAGTTTCAAAGACTTTCGTTTTGGTTGTCGATGCACCAAGTGGGAATCCAATTACAGTACAGACTAAAACATCAGAGCGTTTTAAACTTTCTGCAGCGTATTCTACCCATGTTGGATTGACACAAACACTTTTAAAGTCATACGTGATGGCTTCTTCTAAGAGTGAATCAATGTCTTCTTTGGTTCCAAACGCCTTTAAGTAGGTGTGGTCAATATACTTGTTCATTTTCATAATAAGCCTCCTAATAATAATGAGATATCGTTTTAATAACGGCCCGATTAATAAAATAAAGATAATCGTACCGTAGGTTAAACTACCAAAATTGTTGTTGACGATTAAGGTTAGTGCCACGGCAATCAAAAGTGCAGTAAAATCCATAAGGATTCTAAACACAGCCATATTACTTACTTTAAATAATTTCATCAGTGCCAGCATCAACTCATCAAAGACCCCAGCAGGGTATGTAGAAATCACGAGTAGTGCGCCACCGAGTGGCATCGTGAAGACAGCAAAGACAAACAGCAATGCACGGACAAGGGTGTTTTCTGGATAAAAGTTAGCAAAGACGATTAAATCAAAGACATCAATTAATGCCCCAACAAAGATAATGGGAATAATCATTAAGATGTATTTAAGCCGTTTTTGGATGGCGATAACAATGGCGGTTGCCGTTCCTGCAACCACAATCGTGGCCATCCCAATGGTGATGGGTGTGGTTTGATTGATTGCGACGTGGAGTGTATCCCACGGACTGGTTCCGAACTCGCTTCTAATGACAAGGGGGACAGCAACGCCGATCATCAAACACCCTAGTATGTAAAGAAACGTATGTATTTTAGTGATTTCAACAGGGTTCATTAATACGCTCCTTTGGTGTGTGTTTAGTGTGTTCTATTGTACTTCATTTAAATAAAATTTGCAATGAATTACCCTTCAAGTACTGCTTGGCAACGATCACATAATTCTTCTTCATTAATGTCTCTAATATGCCAACAGCGGGCACATGTTTCACCATCAGCTTTGACAACATCAATCGATAAACCATCGAATGTATAATCTCCTTGCCCCGCTTGAATATCAACGCCACTGACGATAAATAATTTATCAAGCGGTGATACTTTATCTAAGAGGGTTTTGGTTTCATCATTAGGATACAGTGTAAGGTGTGCTTCTAAACTTTTTCCAATGACTTTTTTATTACGTGCTTCTTCTAATGCTTTAAGTACATAATCGCGGAGTTTCATAAACTGTTTGTAGGTGTTTAATAAAGTACTATTTTCTTTGTATGATGATTCTGGCATATTTTCTAAATAAACACTGTCGTGTTCTGTCTCGTTTAGATACGTATACGCTTCATCCATCGTATGCGGAATGATTGGGGTAAGCATTGGAAGGAGTGCTTTAATGGTTTTATAGATAACCGTCTGTGCGCCTAATCGCTTTTTATCATGCGCTTTTTCTATGTATAAAATATCTTTGGTGTAATCAAGGTAAAAGGCACTGAGTTCTCGGGTAATAAAATTGTTGATGAGACGAGTTACATCATCGTAGCGGTACTCATTGTAGGCTTTATTAACCATCGTGATAAGTTCATCAAGTTTCAGTAACATAAATTGATCGGTATCGGTCATATCATCAAAGGCAACCATATGTTTGGTTTCAAAATCATTCACCGCACCTAACATAAAACGGATGGTGTTTCTAATTTTACGGTACGTTTCACTTACTTGTTTCATCATTTTATCGCTGATGCGGACATCGGCTTTATAGTCAACACTTGCGACCCATAACCTTAGAATGTCTGCGCCGAGTTGGTTCATGACTTTGAGTGGATCTACAACATTTCCAATCGATTTACTCATTTTGCGACCTTGACCATCTAAGACAAATCCGTGGGTTAATACCGCTTTATAAGGCGCTTCACCTTTATAGGCAATGCCGGTTGATAAACTTGAATTAAACCATCCGCGATATTGGTCTGATCCTTCTAAATATAAATCTGCAGGATAGCCCATACCAAAGTCTTGCATACCGCCTTGATGGGATGTTCCTGAATCAAACCATACATCTAAGATATCGGTTTCTTTTCTAAAATTACTATTTGGGCTATGTGTTTTATCTTCAAAGCCATCAGGAAGCAAGTCTTTTGCGTCCCATGTAAACCAAATGTTGGTGCCGTGTTCGCTAACTAAATTCGCCACATGATTGATGATGGTACTATCTAAAATTGGGGTATTGTCTTCATGATAAAAGACAGGAATTGGGACACCCCAAGCCCGCTGGCGGCTAATGCACCATGCGTTTCTATCCTTGATCATGTTGGTCATTCTTAGTTCGCCCCATGTTGGGTGCCACTCGATCTTGGCAACTGCATCTAACATTTGGTCTTTAAGTGATTCGATTGAGGCAAACCATTGGTCAGTCGCTCTAAAGATGACTGGTTTTTTTGTACGCCAGTCATGTGGGTAACTATGTTTAATAAATTTGAGTTTAAGTAAGCTGCCTGTTTTTTCTAAATCTTCAACAACGGCTTTATTACAATCATCGATAAATAAGCCTTCATATTTGCCTGCTTCATGCGTCATGACGCCTTTTTCATCAACAGGACATAAAACATCTAAATCATTGGCTTGACCGATGATATAGTCATCTTCCCCATGACCTGGGGCGATATGGACAAGTCCAGTTCCTGATTCAATCGTCACATGATGTCCACTTAAAACAGGACTCACGCGGTCGTATAGCGCATGTTTATATGTTAATCCTAATAAGTCACTTCCTAAAACCGTTTGTTTAACAGTATAATTCGTAAACTCTAATGTCTCTTCTAAGGTAGAGAGTAACGCTTTTGCGACAACATAGGTTGTGCCTTTAACATCAATAAAAACATATTCTAAAGTTTCATTTACCGCAACCGCCAAGTTGGCAGGCAGTGTCCATGGTGTGGTGGTCCAAATGAGAAACTTAAATGGTTCAAACTTTCCTGTATCGACTGCATCAAAAGCAAAATAAATTGATGGTGATTTCTTCTCATGGTACTCAATTTCAGCTTCTGCCAGTGCGGTTTCACTAGACGGTGACCAAAATACCGGTTTTAGTCCTTTAAAAATGAGGTTTTGTTCCACCATTGAGGCGAATACTCTTAATTGGCTCGCTTCGTATTTTTTATCTAAGGTTACATACGGGGTTTCCCATTCACCTAAAATACCTAAGCGTTTGAACTGTTCACGTTGACGATCAACTTGATCTAGCGCGTAGGTTTCACATTGTTCTCTAAATTCCGCAATAGACAGTTTTTTGCGATCAACTTTTTTCTTTTTAACGAGCGCAGATTCAATAGGCAATCCATGCGTATCCCACCCTGGTACGTAGCGTGTGTAAAACCCACGCATACTTTTATCACGAACGATAATATCTTTTAATACTTTGTTTAATGCATGTCCAATATGAATGTCACCATTTGCGTATGGCGGCCCATCAGGTAAAATAAACGGGGTGTTGTTTTCGTTTTTCTTTAAGCGGGCTTGATATAAGTCATGCGCATGCCACATATTTTGTCGTTTCGGTTCATTATTACCAAGATTTCCACGCATCGGGAAATCGGTTTTTGGCATGTGTAACGTATCTTTGTAATCTTTCATGCTATCACTACTCCTTTATAATAAAAAAAATCGCCCTATAAAAGGGCGAATATAACTATCCGCGGTGCCACCTTCATTCTAGCTTTCGCTAGCGCTACTCTTTAACGCAGAGATACGAACTTGCTTACATATCAGCAAATTATCTCGACGGTGATATCTTTTTAACTTATTAGCCAAGGTCTCAGCATCTCCTTGGTCTCTGTCACTAATACATTAAAAAGACGTGTCCGTTTTGTCGATTTATAGGGTTATTATACCAAAAATCATTGGCATTGCAAGGTTTACATTTTAATAGCGACGATTTTCATCTAAATAAAACATCGTATTTGTAGGTTTACGGCTAAATGCTTTAACATCTTCTGCATCTAAAAAGTCATTTTTCGTAAGCATATATAAAATCGATGTTTTTAAGAACTCGTTGTCTTCATCATCACCAATAAACGATTTTACTTTGTCAATTGTAATCGTTTCTTCATCAATAACCAAATGCTTTATTTGTGTCATCATATAATAAATTGAATATGGGTTGTTTTTGACATGATCAATGGTTTCTTGTTTGAGTGAATCTAAGATATCAGTAATGTTGTTGTAGTTTTCTAAAAATCGTGCTTCATCATACTCAAACATTGTGAGTAACGCTTCAATCATTCCGCGTGAAAACCGAACAGATTCATGTTTATCTAAATTTTGATCAAACGTCTCAACAAAGACATCATGATATTTTTTTGCTGACTCAAAGTCACCAGAAAAAATATAGGCCATAATGAGGTTTTGAAGTTTAATACCTTCAAAATCTGTGCCTTTTTTAATGCCTTTATAGAGTTTAGAAACAGCTTCTAAATACCCTTTGGCATCCCCATAAGCAAACAGCCGTTGGTGAATGTTTCTATAGCCCATTGTTGCGACATATTTCATATATTTTGCAAGTAAATAAACATAAAGAAATGTAATGGCAAATATCCATAAGGGATTCAGTTGAATTTCTACGGTAAGGATAAAAACAACAATAAATAAGCCAATGAGACCGAGTATTCCAGTAATGCGGTTGGTTTTAAAATCAAAAATCATAGTATCATCCTATTCTTATAAAGATTGTATAAACTCCCAAAATGCTCGTAATCCAAACGAGTAAAGCATAAAACCAATTATTGGCGTGAAGTCAAATTGTCCAATAACGATAATGCCTCTGAATAGTCGCATGTATGGGTCGGTTATTTGGTGTAAAACATAATAAAATCTGCTTTGTCTAATATCAGGGATCCAACTTAATAACACGTAAGCTATCAAAAGATAAAAATATAGTTGAAGTATATAATAAAGTCCTGTTAGCATTGTAACCACGGGTATCTACTCCTTGTATTTCGCGATAAATTTTCGTAATGTTTTATCTTTCAAGTCAGGTTTTGTTGCAAATGCAAAAATTTTTTCACGCAAGACTTCGACTTCACCATCCAAAGCGTATATAACCCCACTTAAAAACATAATAACACGATTACTTTCAATAACATTATAATCCTCAAAATTGACAATTAAAGGATTACGCAACATTAATTTATCTGCTAGGTCAAATACGTCTATGTCATCTTCCATTTTAATAAATTCAGTTCGGCTGTATGCTGTTTTTTGTTTGCGTCCCATATCATCACTCCGTTATCAATATTCGTCCTAGACGTAGCAAGGTACTGCCTTCTTCTAATGCGATGTGGTAATCATTGGTCATGCCCATTGATAAGCCTTTAACGTCAGGATGGGTTGTTTGAACTGCATCACGTAAGTTTTTCAATGTTTGAAACTGCTTGCGGATGATTGCCTCATCATCAGTGTGTGTGGCCATGCCCATAAGTCCTATGACGCGAATGTGTTTGAAGTCTTTCAGTGTGTCCACAAAATCGTATACATCTTCTGGGCGCATGCCGTGTTTGTTTTCTTCACCTGAAATATTGACTTCAATATAACACGGTAAGACACCTTCTCTGCGTTTTTCAATTTCTTTGGCAAGTTTTACCCTGTCTAAACTGTGTAATACATCAATATCATTGATGACTTTTTTTACTTTTTTTGTTTGCATGGTCCCAATAAAATGCCAAGTAATATCATAGTCTTTAAGCCATGCTTTTTTTGTTTCAAAAGCATCATCACGGTTTTCACCAAAGTTGGTTATACCGTACTCAATAAATGGAAGAAATGCCTCTTTGTTTTCTAGGTATTTACTCGCAAGCATAATTGTCACATCGGGATAATCCTTGCGTAGTTTGTCAATGAGTGCTTTATTCAATGGTATTGCCTCCTATTAATATAACAAAACTATTATAACATAAAAGAAAAAAGTATGACATGCATACTTTTAAGATTTCTTATATGATGCTTAATTTATTTAGGCCATGTGATGTTTTGAAACATCATGATTCATTGAAATTGTTTAATGCCATACTTTTCTTATAGACGCAATAGACGCGTATTTAATGTCTGTACTTTTAAGTGTGCAGTTGTAAATCTGCGGTCGATAAATGTTTTTAAACACATATGTAAAATGACGCCATAATACCTTTAATTCAAAATCATAAAGTGATGATTTTGTTAAAGTATTTTTATTATGTTATTTAGCGCTATCATTTACGTGTTTTATATGCGCTAACAATTATATTAAACGCTTGAATAGCTAAAATTGGTAAAAGCGCTCCAATGATTATATACTGCCACATGTTTAGAGGAAGCGCAACGGTTTCTAAAACCGATTGTAAGGGTGATGCGTAAATGGCAAGCATCTGCAAGGTAAAGGTGAGTGCGATGGCACCAAGCATATAAGGGTTTTGGAAGATTGATGTATCAACCCCAAGTCCTGTTTTCTTTCTAACGTTAATGATATGGAATAAATGCACCATAGCAAGCGTCATAAAAGCAACGGTACGCGCGACCATAACATCTGTATTTTGTGTAATTAAAAACGCATAGACCACAAGTGGGCCTAAGGCAAGTATAAACCCTTGAAATCCGATTAACTGCTTATAACGCGACGTAATAATCGGTGACCCTGGGGTTCTTGGTGGGTGATCCATAACACCTTTTTCTGGAACTTCCCATGACATAGAAAGTGCAGGAAAAACTCCTGTAGCGACATTCAACCAGAGGATTTGTAAGGCAACAAGTGGCAACGGAAATCCTAGTAGTAATGCCAAGAAGATGAGGATGATTTCACTTAAATTACATGACAGTAAATAATGAATAAATTTTTGGATATTATCAAAGATTACCCGGCCTTGTTTGACTGCTTCGACAATCGTTTGATAGCGGTCATCGAGTAAAATCATATCTGCAGCTTCTTTTGCAACACTGGTTCCGCGTTTTCCCATTGCAATGCCAATGTCTGCTTTTTTAAGCGCTGGCGCATCATTGACACCATCGCCAGTCATAGCAACAATTTCATTGTCATCTTGTAGTGATTCAACAATGGTTAGTTTATCTTCTGGGGTAACACGTGCAAAGACACTGCTATGACTTAAGATAGATTTAATGTCATCTTTTGATAGGTCATGCTTCTTGCTTTGTTCTAACAACTTGTCTTCATCAGCATCTAAGCCAACTTTTTTTGCGATACCAATCGCGGTTTGATATTGATCGCCTGTTAACATAATGGTCCTAATGCCTGCCTGCTTGGCTTGATTAATACTATCTTTTATATCTGGGCGTGATGGGTCAAGCATTGCTGTGAACCCTAAAAATACAACTTGGTCTTCAAGTAGTGTTTCAAGCGCTTTATCACCAGGATTTTTGATGGTTTTATAAGCTAAAGCTAAAACACGGTATCGTTCTTTTGCAAGCCGTGTATTGGTTTTCTTTAGTTTTTTAGTGAGGTTTTTAGTGAGTTTCGTTTCACCCTTTTTAACCGCATGGCTTGTTAGCGACAAAATAACATCAGGTGACCCTTTGATGGCAATTAAATGGGTATTATCATCGGTTTTGTAAAGGACCGCCATATATTGTCTTTCTGAATCAAACGGAATGGAATCGACATAGGTATATTTGTCTTCAAGACTGTCTTTCGTCATTCCCGCTTTTTTTGCAGCAACAAGTAAAGCGCCCTCTGTTGGATCTCCGATGACAGTATAATTATTGTCTTCATCTTGTTTTAAGGTGGCTTCATTACAAAGGACGCCGACTTCTAACATCTGTTTTAACACCTTATCTTTGGTTGGGTCGATGGTTTTATCTTTTGTTTTAAACTCGCCTTTTGGGGTATACCCAGTTCCTTTAATGTTCACGGTTTTTTCTAGCGTTACCAATTGTTTTACAGTCATTTCATTTTCAGTAATGGTTCCGGTTTTATCCGTACAAAAGATGGTAGCCGAACCGAGTGTTTCAACCGCTGGGAGATTTCTTAAAAGCGCCTGCTTTTTCGCCATCCGTTTCATACCGATGGCTAAAGTGATGGTTGCGGCAGCAGGCAAGCCTTCAGGGACGGCTGCGATGGCTAAGGCAACTGAGGTTTTAACCATTGATTCGATACTGTTTCCTGTAAGAATTCCTACAAGACCGACAATTGCGGCAATGATTAGGGTTAAGACAATTAAAAATCTTCCGGTTTGTTCTAAGCGTTTTTCAAGTGGTGTGTCTTCATCTTTGGTGTCTTTTAATAATGAAGAAATATGGCCCATCTCTGTATCTAATGCAGTTGCTGTAACAACATAAGTGGCATCGCCTTTAACAACATGCGACCCCATAAATACCATGTTTTTTTGGTCAGCAAGTTTGGCGTCTTCTTCTAAAGTGTCCGTTGTTTTTTCTACCATATCTGATTCCCCTGTTAGCATCGACTCATCAACGGATAGCCCTTGGTTGGTAATCAATCTTCCATCCGCAGGCACTTTGTCGCCTTCATCTAAAATAACAATGTCACCTTTAACGATATCTTCTGTTAAACAGGGCTGTTTTTTTCCATCACGTAACACCGTGACTTCATCTTTAATTGTTTGTTTTAAGGCTTCAATAGATTTTCCTGCGCGGTATTCCATAATCAAACCAACAAACGCTGTAATCAAGATTACCACAAGCACCGCGATGCCTTCAACAACCTCACCGATTAAAAAAGACGCAACTGCAGCGGATGTTAAAAGTAACATCACAAAGCTTTTAAATTGATTAACAAAAAGTC
>CAYNAA010000032.1:0-18706 GCA_964395055.1 uncultured Candidatus Izemoplasmatales bacterium
TTCGTGGAGATAAAATTGGTATGATATTCCAAGATCCATTATCAAGTTTAAATCCAATTATGCGTATTGGAAAGCAAATCACTGAGGGAATGCGTATTAATGGTCATCGATTAAAAGACCGTTATAACAAAATTCTTCATCGTCCTAAAATGGAAATCAATTTAGCTAAAGAAGCCATTAAAAGAGAAAAATTTGCATTAAAAGAAGAGAAAAAAGAACTCAAAGCTAATGGCAAAGAAGATCAAATTCCTAATGTAGTTGAGTTACATCAAACAGAAATACAAAACTTAAAAGCTAAATTACAAGTAGCTAAAGATGAATACAAGAAATTAAAACCAGATGCCAAAGCAACAATCAAGCAAGAATGGCAAGATGAGAAAGCAAGAGTGAACAAACTCATCGAAGATCGCAAAGATGCATATGCTAAAGAAACAGAATCTATTAAAGATACTCAGCAAAAAGCGTTGGCTGGATCGACAGACGACAATGCGAAAGAACAAGCAAATATTAAGTTTAAACAACAAATGAAAAAAGCAAAGACTGAGTATAAAAAAGATATGGATCAACTTAAGGAAGGCTTAAGACGCTTTAAAAAAGTTACAAAACGCGAAGCGACAGAACGTGCGTTACAGGTAATGGATGAGGTTGGTATTCCACAGCCAAGACGCCGTTTAAAGCAATATCCATTTCAATTTTCTGGAGGAATGCGTCAACGTATCGTAATTGCGATTGCCTTAACCGCCAATCCTGATGTACTTATTTGTGATGAGCCTACAACAGCACTGGATGTTACAATCCAAGCACAAATCTTAGATTTAATTAAAAAACTTAAAGAAGAGCGCAGTTTATCTGTAATATTTATCACACATGACCTAGGTGTTGTTGCAAACATGGCAGACCGTGTCGCGGTTATGTATGCAGGTAAAATTGTTGAAATAGGATCTGCAAATGAAATCTTCTACAATCCTAAACATCCATACACATGGGCGTTACTTGGATCAATGCCAGATTTAGAATCTACCGAACGCTTAAATGCAATTCCTGGTACACCACCGAATATGCTTTACCCACCTAAAGGAGATGCTTTTGCTGATCGAAACCCTTACGCATTGAAAATTGATTTTGAACAAATTCCACCAATGTTTAAGGTAAATGATGATCACTATGCAGCGACATGGCTACTTCATAAACACGCACCAAAAGTTGATATGCCGCCAATTGTTGCTGAGAGAATTAAGCGTATGAAAAACCAAGACAACGCTCCGAAAGAGGTGAGTAACTGATGGCAAACACAGAAGAAACTCCAGTATTAAGCGTAAGAGGCTTAAAACAATATTTTAGAAGTGGTGTTGGAAAAAACAAACTTATTATTAAAGCAGTAGATGATGTAAGTTTTGACATCCACAAAGGTGAAGTATTTAGTTTAGTTGGAGAATCAGGGTGTGGAAAAACAACTACAGGTAGAACCATTATTAGACTCTACGAACCTACCGATGGCGAAGTCTATTTCATGGGTCAACGTATTGGCTCAGGATATATGCGTTTAAAAGATGCAATTAAAAAAACCAAACGTGTTGCGCATAACAAAATTAAAGAAATTCAACTTGAGATGAAAGACAAGATGAACGACACCTTAGATAAACCTAAAGGGCAAAAGGACATTTTTGAAGCAGTTAAATTAAAGAGAGCTTTAAAAAGAAAATATAAAATGACCAAAAAAGAATACAACTTAACCGAACGTGAACAACTTATTCCTAAACTCAAAGAAGAATATTTAGCTGAAATTGAAGAAGTTGATAAACGTATTGCAGCGGCTAAAGAAGCTTACGCAAAAGATAAAGTTCGTTCTAAAAAAGCCCAAAGTGAAAAAACACCGGCTCAAGTTGCTGAAGAAAAAGCTAAAGCTGAGGAAATTAAAGAATCATACTTACCTAAAATCGAAGAAGTTAAAGCGAAGCGCGATGAAGAAATCGCCACTTACAAAGAAGAAATTAACATTCGTAAAAGTGAGAACGCTTCACCTGACAAAGAATTAATGAAAAACATTCAAATGATTTTCCAAGATCCTGTGGCATCACTAAATCCACGGATGACCGTTAAGGAAATCATCGCAGAAGGTTTAAGAATTTCTGGTGAAAAACGCGATAAAATTATTAACGAAAAGGTTAATGATGTTTTAGAAACCGTCGGATTATTACCCGAACATGCGAGTCGTTATCCACATGAATTTAGTGGTGGACAAAGACAACGTATCGGGATTGCTAGAGCATTGATTGTATCACCTGAGTTTATTATTGCTGATGAGCCTATTAGTGCATTAGACGTGTCAATTCAAGCGCAAGTCATCAATTTATTAAATGACTTACGCGAAGAATTAGGTATTACCATTATGTTTATTGCGCATGACTTGTCTGTTGTAAAATACTTTAGTGATCGTATTGGTGTTATGTATTTTGGTAAACTGGTTGAGTTAACTGATAAAGATGAACTGTTTAAGAACCCATTACATCCATATACAAAATCTTTATTATCAGCTGTACCAATGCCTGATCCAAACTATGAAAAAACACGTCAACGTATGGCATATGATCCTTCAGTTCATGATTACTCAATGGATAAACCAGAATTGCACGAAATCAAAGAAGGGCATTTCATTTATGCTAACGAAGCCGAACTAAAAGCATACAAAGAGGAAATCAAGTAGTCAATGAGATTTTTCATCACACTATTTATTAGTCTCTTATTGGTTGCGATAGTAGCCCGCTATCTCTACGGTGGTCAAGAAGGATATGACATGTACAACTTATCAAATGGCTTTTTTGCTATTGGTCTTCCGATGTTTTTCGGTAGTCTGATTGTATTAACCGGTGCAAAACAAATATTTATAACAATGGGTTATACATTTAAAAATCTATTTACTGGTGCACGTGAAAAGTATTCAGAATTTTATGACTATAACAGAGATAAAAAAGAAGAAGATGATGCAAGTGTGTTTGGATTTAATTCGCTAATTATCAGTATTATTTACTTAATTATTGCTGCCTATCTAGGCTTTCAAGTTATTTAAGCATACAAAAAAACCCCAGAGCTTAGCTTAGCTCCGGGGTTTTTTATATGGATTATGTCTTATTTATTGCCAAAAGTCTTGTTCCAGTCATCTAAAAATGCTGTGATACCCTTATCTGTTAATGGATGAGACATTGATTTTTTAAACACTTCATAAGGTATTGTTGCAATATGTGCACCTGCTAGTGCTGAATTGCGTACATGTTCTGGTGTTCTAATTGAAGCACTTATTATTTCAGTATCAAATCCATATATATCAAACACGTCTCTAATTTCACTAACAACCTTGATTCCATCAGCGAGTGTATCATCTAAACGACCAACAAATGGACTGACATATGTAGCGCCAGCTTTCGCTGCAAATAATGCTTGGTTAACACTAAAAATAAGTGTTACATTGGTTTTAATACCTTCACTTGACAATTGGTTGACGGCTTTTAATCCTTCGCTAGTCATCGGAATTTTAACAACCATGTTTTTATGTAACTTTGCAATTTCTCTACCCTCTTCAATCATCTCTTCGGCATTTAAACTAATAACTTCGCCACTGATTGGACCATCTACAAGACTGGTTATTTCGTTCAATACTTCATTAAAATCTCTACCTTCTTTAGCAACAAGTGTTGGATTTGTCGTCACCCCACTTAAGATACCAAGAGCGGCTATTTCTTTAATATGTTCCACGTTTGCAGTATCAATGAATAATTTCATCTATAATTCCTCCTTATTAATATCTTCTGGCTTTGGTTTGAACTGAATGGGTTCAACACCTTCTAATGTATCTACAAGGCGTTCAGGAAATAAAATACCATCTAAATGATCGAGTTCATGTTGAAATACAATGGCTAAGAATCCACGTAATCTCAATGTGACTTCTGTAACTGTATCAGTTTTCACATCATAAAGATGGGTTTTGACCGTTACCTTTTTTTTACGTGGAACTAAGCCTTCAACCTCACGGTCAATACTTAAACAACCTTCACCGCCTGGCATATATGTTAATGCTTCACTGTGGCTTATTATTTGTGGATTGATCATCAAGTAATCGTGATGAGTCTCAAAAGATTCGTCTTGCGTATAAATAGCTAACATGCGTTTTTTAATATTTATTTGTGGTGCAGCTAATCCAACGCCAGGACGCAAGTCATATTTTTCAACCATGATATCATCTTGAGAATTAATCAAAAATTCTCTCATCAGCTTTAAAGTGTGTTTGGTCTGATCGTCTAAAGGCAATGATACAGGAGAACTTTTAGTGGTTAAAGTAGGATGACCTTCTCTTATTATATCTTTCATCGTTAACATCATTTTCACCTCTAAATTATTATATCAAATTAATGACACTGTGACCAACTAATTACATAACTCTTTTAACTAATTAATTTTAACACATTTAAATAAATTTTGAAATATTTCCCAAAGTTAAGCGTTTTCAACGCCGTATATCTATTGTATGATTCTATAAAAAAGCGTATAATAAAAGTGCGAATAAAGGAGCCGTGAGAAAGATGAAAAAAATTAAAAAAATTGGAATTATTACTGGTGGTGGAGACTGTAGTGGATTAAACGCAGTCATCAGCGGTATTACAAAAACAGCAATTACATCATACGGATTGGAAGTTATTGGATATACTAGAGGATATTTCGGATTATACCATAACGATTTTCAAGTCCTTGATTTAAAAGCTGTATCAGGTATTATGCATGAAGGTGGAACGATGCTTAAAGCATCGAATAAAGACAACCTTTTTAATTTTCCAGTTGAGCAATCAGATGGAACATACAAATATGAAGATGTTTCAGATGTGGCTGTTAAAAACATGAAAAAAGAAGGTGTCGATGCATTGATTGTTATTGGTGGCGATGGAACATTAACAAGTGCTAGAGACTTTCATAGAAAAGGAATTCCAGTCATTGGTGTTCCAAAAACTATCGATAATGACTTACCTGCAACCGACATGACATTTGGCTACAACACAAGTTTAGAGACGATTACGGATGCACTTGATAAAATCCATACTACTGCGTTCTCGCATGATCGTATTATGGTTGTTGAAGTTATGGGGCGTAACACAGGATGGTTAGCCTTAGAAGGCGGTCTTGCAGGAAGTGCCGATGTTATTTTACTTCCAGAAATCCCGTACGACATCAATAAAGTCATCGACAAAATTAATGAACGTGATGCACATGGCAAAAGCTTTACCGTTATCGTTGTAAGTGAAGGCGCAAAACCTAAGGGCGGAGATGTTCACGTCAGAGAAATTATTGCTGATTCTGCAGATACTGTTCGGTTGGGCGGTATTGGTGATATTTTAACACACCAACTTCAAGAACGTATTGAAAACCATGAAGTACGGTATACCAATCTAGCATACATTCAACGCGGTGGGATTACTAGTCAATTTGACCGAACAATTGGGATTCGCTTTGCGGTAGAATCATTAGCATTACTTATGGGAGGTAAAAGCGGCGTTATGGTTCGTTGCCGCGGCCGTCACATTAGTTATGTTGATTTAGAAGAAGTGGTTGGCTCTGGAGAAACAGGCGAAACGAGCCACGGTGGCGCAAAATACGTTGACCCAGAAGGTCAAATTGTACAAGCTGCTAAAGCCATAGGCATTAGTTTCGGTGATTAGTATGGATTACCCAATCGATTACGATCATTACGAAACTGATGAGATTATCGATATTGTTGAGTTCTTGAATATGTTAGAACGGTATTCAATTGATAAACACGCTGTTGATGAAACAACATTAATTGAAAAGTATGCCTTGTTCAAATCGATTATTAATAATAAAGCAGAAGAGAAACGTATTGATAAAGCTTTCCAACAACAAACGAATATTTCTATCTATAAAACAATGCAAACACTTTTAAAATAAAACAAAAACGTCCTCTACCTATAAAATCTTAGGGTAGAGGGCTTTTTTATGATAAAATAAATGAAGGTGATACATATGCGATTAGATAAATTATTAAGTACACTTCACTATGGAAGTAGAAAAGAAGTTAAAGAAGATATAAAACATGGTTATATTAGAGTGAATGACGCTATTGTTTCTCAACCAGATTATCATATTGATCCAAATCATGATAAAATTAGTTATCACAATGAAATCATATATTTTAACAATTCCATTATTATTATGATGCATAAACCACAAGGTGTTGTCAGTGCAAACCATGACAATGTGCATCAAACTGTTATGGATTTACTTGATGAAAAATATCAACGCTTAGATGTTCATGTCGCAGGAAGGCTTGATATCGATACTGAAGGGTTACTACTGCTGACAAATGATGGAAACATCATCCACAAACTCATTCACGCAAAAAAACACATAGAAAAAGTATACGAAGTGACAACAAAAAATACAATATCCAATATAGAAGACTTACGCAAACCAATGACATTACTTGATGGCAACAATAAGCCTTATCAACCTAAATCTCCAAGAATTATTACACATCAAAACAATACGGCAACAATCGCCATTACTGAAGGTAAATTTCATCAAGTTAAACGCATGTTTAATGCTATTGGTCATACAGTTGTCTATTTAAAAAGAACGCGTATTCATACGCTCAAATTAGATCCGAACTTATCAGCTGGTGAATACCGCGTATTAACTGATTCAGAACGTGCACAGTTATTAGATGTATAATAAAAGGAGAAGGTTATTATGGAAACAGTATCGTTTTTTACACTGACTTATGCATCAGGAACCTTTATTCTCTTATTAACCACAGGCTTTATAGCTTATTTAAGTAAAAGCAAATACCTTAATACATGGGCATTGTACTGGGCAATATTAACCATCGCGTATTCTAGTTTATATAGTTTTGAACAAACGAACAGCTTGATATACAGTTTATTGTATGTTTTAGCCGTCATTTTAGCGTCTTTTTTATTTATTTATGGGGTACATAATCTTCTTCAAAAACCGTTTAAAAAAGTTCATGCGCTTGTGTTTTTATCTATCATCATTGTTTTAACAGTTTCCAACGCGACAGTAACAAATACGATTATTCAATCTATGATTCAAGCATTGCTCATAAGTGTCTTTTTTTATTGGGGAAGCATATTATTATTTGTTAAGAAAACACCGCTTTATAAAATGTTAGGGGTACTTGGAACTATACTTGCAATAAACTATACATTTTTTCCATTGATGTATGAGTCATCATGGTACGTTCCCTATGGGTATATTATTGCTGGTTTTATAGGCATGATTTTTGGACTTGGAATTATTGCGCATTATTTAATGCATGTTCATCAAGAAAATATTGCAATGCAAAAAACATTAACCTATATGAGTTATCACGACGCCCTTACCAGTGCTTATAACCGCGGATATTTAGATCAACACATTGCGCATCACGACAACAGTAAAACATTTCCTTATAGTATGATTGTCCTTGATTTAAATGATCTGAAAAAAACGAATGACCAATATGGCCATAGACGCGGTGATGCTTTTTTGATCAAACTTACTACTATTTTAAAGGAAGTTGTAGAAAAATGTGAAGCTCAAGTAATCCGTTATGGGGGTGATGAGTTTGTTGTAGTCTTACCGGGGAAACCATTTGAACAAGCTAACCACCTAGTAAATACAATTAAAACCCACGTAGGTGCGACGATAATTAACGAACTCACTTTAAGTGTGGCAATAGGCGCTGCGTCAAAAAAACAGTCTGAAGAGCCTTTACTAGATGTATTTGATCGTGCAGAAGCGGCAATGTATAAAAATAAAAATGCGATGTAATCGCATTTTTTTATGATAATAATTTAGCCAGTGTATCTACGGTATATTTGATATCATCTTTCGTCGTTTGAATCGAAAACGAAAACCTAATAGAGCCATGAATATATGCTTGTGGAACATTGATTGCCTTTAAAACGTGAGATGGTTCAATGTTATCAGAATTGCACGCACTACCTAAAGACACATATACACCATGTTGATTCAGTTCAAATGACAGCATTTGCGCATCTTGGTCTTTGAATCCAATGTTTAAAATGTTTGGTAACCGTCTTTCCTCTAAATTTGGACCATTTAAACGATAGATGATGCCATGTTCATTGAGGAGTTCAAGAAAATACGTGGCGAGTGTTTGGGTATGACGATACACGGATTGTGCATGGCCATAAGCATCTTCTAAGGCAACGGTAAAACCAGCAATCGCTGGAAGATTTTCGGTTCCAGACCGCTTGGAGAACTCTTGTTTGCCTCCGTGGATAAGATTTTCAATTGAAGTTATGTCTTTTACATAAAGACACCCAATGCCTCTTGGTCCATGAAATTTATGACCAGAAATTGAAATGAAATCTACATCTAAGACTTGCACATCAATTGGTAAGTATAGAGGTGCTTGAACCATGTCTAAGTGAACCTTTGCACCGTACTGTTTAGCGAGAGTTGTTATTTTTTGTACATCTTGAAGACTACCTATCTCATTGTTTGCATAAATGACTGAAATCAGCGCAGTCTCATTTTCTTTTAAAGCGGTCTCTAGTTCATCGTAGTTGAGATAACCTTTAGGATTAACAGAAATCCGTTTTACATTTGCACCAAGTGATTCGATAAAATCTATTGCATGTGATGTAGCATGGTGTTCAATTGTTGTTGTTATATATTGTTTGTTAGGATGTTTAAAATACATTCCCTTTATTGCAAGATTAATCGCTTCAGTGCCAGAAGAAGTAAAAAGAATTTGTTTACGATCAGCATGCATAAGACGTGCTACCGTATTCTTATGTTGATTCATCCATTTACGTGCTTTAATCCCTTCATCATGTAAACTAGACGGATTACCATAAAAAATTTCCATTGTTTCTAACATAGTATCAATCGCATGTTTTGATGTTGGTGTTGTTGCTGCGTAATCTAAATATGGCATGAATTTCTCCTCCCCCTTTATTTTATGACGTCAATGACTGTTTTATCATCAATCTCTACATCCAAAAATTCTTGTAGTTGAGGATAATCATTGACAACAATAATTGATTTTTCAGACGAATTATATAGCGTATTAATCCGTTCAGCAAACTTCTTTACAATGAAAGATGTGTGAATAATACAAGGATCATCATCATCAAATAATTCTATACTCTCTTTAATAATGGCATCTTTTTTAACAGGCATATTCATAATATTGCCTTTAAAAAGTGTTTTCTTATCATTTTTTATTACAATTTTTTTTATCATAATATATCTCCTATAGATTTAAATAGATTAATATTAAATACTTGGAGTGCAAAGTAGATGACCATAAATAAGAAGAATAAACTTGTAATCAGTTTAATCAGTGATAAATGCTCACGAATGAAGTTAGAAACACCCATTACACTTTTTGTTTTAATCGCAATGATTAGTATGATAATGAGTGGAACGATAAACATGATATTAAATATTAAAATATAAAATAGTTCCAAAGATGTGATTGTTGATCCAGGGTTATTCGCAATAATACTTCCTAATACGCCTAAATACACTTGACCAGTACAAGCTGCTTCAGTAACCCCTACAATGATTCCAATAACAAATGGAATAACCACAATTAATATGATACGCTTAAACCCACCATTTTCATCTTCAATGATTTTCGCGAATCGTTCCATCACATTTTTATTAAATGCTTTAACTAGTTTAGGGAGTTGATTTTTAACCTTGCCGTAATTTAGCTGTCTTGTAACAAGAAAGTCATAAAACGTAAGGATAAATAGTAAAGTAAATAACACCGTAAACCCAATGTTTAAGTATATGGTAGCCCCAATTAAAAAGCCTAAGTGTAAAATTCCGATACCTAAAGTAAAATAAGTTAAGAAAATTGCTCCGATATAAGAAACTCCAATGATAAGTAGTGTTTTACGGTTTTTGGCAAACCCAACCATAGAAATAAACAATAAAAGCATTGCTATAGCACAAGGGTTGATTCCGTCTAATAATCCACCGCCTATAATTAACAATAAAGCAGAAATGAATGAGTACTCTCTTGGCGGTGTTTCACTAACATCAAGTAAGGGTGAACTGGCATTCAACAAAAGGGATCCATCTTCATAAGCGTCAATAATATCATCTTCATTTAAATAAAACGTATCGCCTGCAATAATTAGTGGGGTTGCCGTTCCACCAGGAATATCATAAGTATCTACAAATGCGTTATAATAAGGAATGTTCTTTCGCCGAGTAATATCATATTCTCTTATAACGATCCCATCATCCTCTAAGGCATCAAATAAACCGTAGGCCTCTAGTGCTTGACAGCCACTACAAAACGGATCATAAAAATAAACGATTTCTTTATCGCTGTCCGCATTTACCGTATTAAACGACGTAAAACCAATTAATATATATATAAACACGAGTAGAAAAAAACTCATTTTTTTAATCATAAATAGTCCTTCTTTCAATGTCTTAACGGTATTATTATAGTGGTATTTAGTTTGCTTGTCAAACAGAAGCATATGTGTAATTTCGTTTTCTAATTAAGTCGGTGTATGCTATAATACATTTAGGTGATTTTATGAATAATGAACTAATAAATTATATAGATAATGTAATTAAAGAAATAGAACAACACAATGCCTATCAAGCACTTCTTATCAAACAAAGAGCGCTCGATAATAATAAAGAAGTAATGGCACTAATCGAAGCATTTAAAGAAACAGAAACCGCATATAATGAGGTCAAGAAATACGGACAACATCATCCCGATCTAAAAACCGTCCGAAGAGCATTTCAACAAGCAAAACAAACATTATTTGAACACGAAGATGTTCGAACGTATAAAACACTTGAAAAAACCATACAATCTATCTTGGATGATATTGTCATCCAAATACAAGAGACCATATCACCACGCGTGGGGGTTAAAACAGAATCACGCGTAAATATCAAAGGAGGATTATCATGCAAGAACGGGTAAGTCTAATTGTTTATTACAAAAGCCCAAAAGCATTAAAACAAATCCAACAACAAGGAAACGTTACATACTATCATAAAAAACGCCATTACGCTGTGTTATATGTTGATGCCGCTGATGTTGAGAAAACTATTAAATTATTTAAGTCGTTACGACACATTCGTTATGTTGAAATATCACAACTAGATCAAAGTGCATATATTTTAGAAAATGAAAATCAGGTAGATAAAATTCAAACAAAAGAAACCAATGAAAGCGAAGATGTTAAGTAAAAAACCTTGACACCTATTATTGAATATGGTATCCTTGTTAAGGAAATTACATAGGAGGTAATATTATGGCTGTTAAATTACGTTTACAAAGATATGGTGCTGTGAAAAATCCTTACTACCGTTTAGTTGTTGCCGATTCAAAACAAAAACGCGATGGACGTTATATTGAAATTATTGGATCATACGATCCTACAAAAACCCCATCAGCTGTTAATATTGATGAAGAACGCGCATTAAACTGGTTAGCTAAAGGTGCACAACCAACAGATACTGTGAAAAACTTGCTTTCTAAAGCAGGTATTATCGCGAAACATACTCAATCAAAAACTAAGTAAAGGGTGAGACTCATGGCCGTTAATTATGAAAAAATGATTAAAGATCTTGTCACGCCATTAGTTGTGCATCCCGAAGACTTAGTCGTAAAGAAACTATCAGATGATGACCAAGTCATTACGATGCACATTTATGTGCATCAAGACGACTTAGGTCGTGTTATCGGGAAAAACGGTCGCATTGCTAATGCAATACGTACTATTGCGTATGCAAGTGCATCACGCGAACATAAAAAAATTACCATTAACATTGAAGCTTTTTAGTTTTGAATTAAGGGAATGCTCAGGCATTCCTTTTTTTTATGATTCTTGCCAATAAAACTTATCTTTGCTACGTATACCTAATACAAACTTATCATGGAGGTTCTTATGAGGCGAGTCTTAGGTGTGGTGACAATGGTGATAATTATTGTTTGTTTAACAGCCATTTTAGCGTTTATGAAATTAAATTAAATAATTACCAATAAAACGCATGTATTTTACGTATACTAATTGAACAACAAAAAAATAAAACCTTAGGAGGATTTATATTATGAAAAAATTATTTGTATTAGCAATATTATTCATTGGGTTAGTTACCATGGCAGCATGTAGTTCAAATGGATTAGTGCTCGGTAGCGGACCATCATTAGAAACAAAAGAAGACGTTATTGGCTTTTCAGCGGCAACCTCTATCATGGCATTAAACAATACACAAACAACTGCAGAAGATCCATTACTTAGCATGGACAACCACACCACGGAGGACCCATATGATTTCTTAAATGAAGTCGAGGATTTAGAACAATTTATGCCAATTATCAATGCATTTATTAGTTCAGACGAATCAGCATTTGGTGTTGAGGTTATCGAATCAGATTTAGCTGAGTATGAAAACCTTATGATTATTTCAATGTTAGATTTCAATGGTGAAACTCGCGAGTACGAGTTCTACTATAACGAAACTATCATCTCAGAAGACCAAGACGAAGAGGACGATGCAGACGTAGATGGCGATGATGATGAAGATAACGATGACGAGGACAACGAATCTGAAAGTGTTATCGAGGGTATTATGATTGTTGGTGACCTTACGTATCAATTATCAGGTGTTCGTGAAACCGAAGATGAAGAATCAGAATTAGAAATGACCGCAACCATCGATGGATTAAATTATGTTACTATCGAATACGGATTAGAAACTGAAGATAAAGAATCAGAAACTGAGTTCTATTATGAATTATTCGAAAATGGTGTAATGACAAAAAGTATTGAATTCAAATTAGAAACCGAAGATGAAGAATCAGAATTAGAAATTATCTTTGTTGAAGGCAACAAAGTCAGTGAATTCAAAATTGAAGAAGAAACAGAAGAAGACGATGCTAACATACGTGAAATAGAAATTAAATTCTTAATCGAAGAAGACGGAAACATCATCGATGAAGGTGAAATCGAAGCGGAAATCACTTTTGATGAAACAACACAAGACTATATCGTTACGTATACCGTAAAACGTGGTGACAATGAAGAAGAAGTATACGAAGATGAATATGACGATGATGACGATGACGAAGACGACGAAGACGAAGAAGACGAAGAAGATGAAGAAGATGAAGAAGATAATGATGACGATGAGGAAGAAGATACCGTATAATCTTCCCAATGTCAGTTCATGTAAATAATTCTATAAGGCATCTCTGCTATGGTATAATTATAACTAACAAACGAGGGATGCCTTTATGAATTTAAAACCAAATATTAAAAAATTAAAAGCCAAAGATCAAGCAGCATTTGAAGCAGTGTATCAGCAAACAAAACACGCTGTTTTTGCTATGGTTATCCCGATTGTAAAAGACCAATCGCTTGCCGAAGATGTGATGCAAGAAACTTACATCACGATGCTTGAAAAAATTAACAGCTATAACCCGCGATATAAATTCATTAACTGGTTATTAACGATAGCAAAAAACAAAGCGATTGACATGTACCGAAAAAAAGAAAAAGACTGGTTAATTGATGTCAGTGAAAACACAGATCTTTTCTCATCTCACGAATCTTCAATTGAAAAAAGACTTGAAGTAGAAGATTACTTATCTCATCTTAATGATGAACAAAAGCAAGTTGTCTTGTTAAAAGTAGTTGGTGAGTTGAGCCATAAAGATATCGCACACCTTTTAAACAAACCACTAGGTACAATTACATGGATGTATAGCGAGGCTATCAAAATTATGCAACAATCAGGAAAGGAGCGTCACCATGAAAAAAAATGAATTATTAGAACTAATCAAGCGTGACGTTACATCAAAAACGCCTGATATCGTTCATAAAATAGACTTAGATCGCATTACTGTTGAACCAAAGAAACAACCGCGTCTTAAACGTGCTTTCAGATTATCTGGTGCATTTGCGAGTGTGCTAGCAATTTTAGTGTTATTAATTATGTTTTGGCCATCCACGGATACACCCAATGACACCACACCACCAACAACTGTATTAAAGGAAAAAGACAATGCCATCGGCTTCTCTGCGATGTCATCGGTATTGGCTTTAGATAGTCTTCCTACTACAAATGGTTCAACTGATCCACTCGCAATGAGCCATACATTTTCCTTGGATTCACATACTCCATACAATCTCTTAGAAGATATCGATATATTAGAAGATTATTATCCAATTATTAATACGTTTTTGAACCAGCAAGAAGGGTTTGATGTTGAAGTAGAATTGTCTGACAATCCTGACTATGAATATAAAATGTTAATTCATTTTGCTGACATTACAGGAACAGATAAAGTGTATGCATTCCATTATAACGAGACAATTGATGGTGAGGATGAAGATGAGCAAGATAGTACGATTGAAGGCATTATGCTCATAGGAAATCGAACATATACTGTCACTGGGGAACGCTCTATCAGTGATGAAGAAGAATCGTTAGAAATGCGTGCATCGCTTGATGACGGAAACTACGTCATCATTGAATATGAGATAGAGACCGAAACGGATTCTCAAGCCATTGAATATTATTATGAAATCTATCAAAATGATGCGCTACTTAGAAGTATGGAAATTGAATTTGAAGATAACAATGAAGAAACAGAAATGTCAATGGTATTTATTGAAAACAATATCATCCGTGAGTTCGCCTTTGAAATTGAAATAAATGATGGTATACGCGTTATCGAAATTGAATTTGTTATTACTGAAAATGATGAAGTCATTGATGAAGGTGAAATCGAGGGAATCATTAGATACGATGAGATACTTGAGAAGTATCGTATTACTTATCGAGTACAACGTGATGATGAAGACGATGAAATCTATGAAGATGATTACGACGAAGACGATGATGATGATGAAGATGACGATGACGACGAAGATAACGACGAAGATGAAGACGACGAAGATGAAGACGACGAAGACAATGACGAAGAGGATGAGCTTTAGGCTTAAAACTGCGTCTCTTATAATCATATAACTAATGCGCCTTAATGATAAACGATGTCAATTTTGACATCGTTTTTTATAGTTTCATTGAAGGAAATCACCTACATATTATTAAGGATAAATCATCTGGTAATTTTCATAGAGTATGTTAGTGAGCGGCGTTTTTACCTATAAATTGTGAAGAGAAACATATTTTTGGTTATTACCTATTGTATATTTTTAGTTTGTGCTATAAAATATAGTAATGAAACGGAGGAATAATCATGCCTAGTTTAGTAGTTAATAACATTAGAAAAACCTTTAATTTATCAAAGAAGCAACGAAAAATCGAACAAACAGATGAAAAACGTAAAATTGCTGTCGATGATTTATCATTTACTGCAAACCCAGGAGAAATATTCGGATTGCTCGGACCAAACGGTGCTGGAAAAACCACAACATTGCGCTGTATTGCGACACTCATTAAACCTGATGAAGGGACGATTTTAGTCAAAAATAATGACGTGTTGAAAGATAGTAATGCGGTAAGAGAAAACATCGCTTTTCTAACCAATGAATTAAAACTTGAAGATCATTTCACGCCAAATTATCTATACACGTATTTTTCTAGATTAAGACATGTTGACGAAACGACTATTAAAGAACGCAAAGATTATTTATTTAAACGCTTTGGTGTTGATAAATTTCAAGAAGTCAAAGTAGCGGATTTATCTACAGGGATGAAACAAAAAATATCGCTAGCGATATCGCTTGTTCATGACCCCGATGTGATCATTTTTGACGAACCGACCAACGGACTTGATGTCCTAACCGCAAAAACCGTAACGGATTATTTATTAGAATTAAAAAATCAGGGCAAAACGGTTATTTTGTCGACCCATATATTAAGTGTTGTTGAAAAATTATGTGACCGTGTCGGCATTATTATTGATGGTCAGATGAAAGCATTAGATACAACAGAAAATGTCAAAGCAATGGCTGACGATAACACGTTAGAAACTGTCTTCTTTAATCTTGTAAAAGAAAGTGCAGGTGAAGACAATGCATAATATTATAACAATTTTTAAAAAAGAAATGACTCGTGTTCTTACCGATAAACGCCTCATCTTAATGATTTTTATCGTACCTGGATTATCTATTTATGTCATGTATTCTTTAATTGGTGGAATGATTAGTGATCAAATGGATTCTGTTTCAGATCATACAATTATTTTATATGAAGAAAATATGCCGGATACACTAAAATCACAACTAGAATCCTTATCTGATCCATCTTTAGAACAACCCATTGATATAGAGTTTAATGATGCTGCTTTATTAAGTGAAAATGAGATTGTGACTAAAATTCAAGATGGAGATATTGACATAGTTTTAAAATTTGAAGACAATTTCGAACAAAAAATCGACAACTATACATCAGAAACACCACCAGAAGTTGATGTTTTTTACCATTATGGGAAAGAAAATTCAAGTTTTAGTTATACGACTGTTAAATCTGTTTTAGAATCATACCAGACATCAAAACTTGCAGATAGATTAGATGATTCCTCTTACTTGACAGTATTTGAGACAGACATCGCCGAAGACATTGTCGATGAACGTGAGATTACTGGTCAAACATTTGCAAGTTTACTGCCTATGTTAATTGTCATATTCTTGTTTGCAGGCGCGATGAGTATTGGTCCAGACTCTATTGCTGGTGAAAAAGAACGCAATACTATAGCAACACTTTTAATAACCCCAATTAAACGTAGCGATATCGCGCTAGGTAAAGTTTTTAGTTTGGGAACACTAGCATTTGTTAGTGCACTATCCTCATTTATTGGGATTATGCTTAGTCTTCCCAAATTGATGCAAATGGGCGACGGAGAGTTAGACTATAATATTTATACATTCTCAGATTATGCAGTTATTTTACTTGTTTTGATATCGACAGTACTAGTCATCGTAGGGCTTATTTCTGTTGTTAGTGCTTATGCAAAAACAATTAAAGAAGCCTCAATGTTTATTATGCCGTTTTATTTTATTACCTTAATCATTGGTATTGTTACTTCTTTTGGGGCAGATGCATCGCAACTACCTTTGGTGCATGCCATCCCTATTTACGGCGCTGTGAATTTGCTTAATGGGATATTTACCTTTAATTGGACCGTTGGCAATTTCTTAATTGTTTGTCTTAGTTCTTTAGTATATACCGGTTTATTTACATTTATTCTTACAAAGATGTTTGGTAGTGAGAAAATTATGTTCCAAAAATAGTCAAAGAGACTTCGGTCTCTTTTCTTTTGTCACCCTTTGTGTGATATAATAATTAATAATCTACTATATTGTAAGAGGTGATTCATATGACTTATATTCCAATTGGAAAAATAAGTAAACCCCACGGTGTTAAAGGATCAGTAAAAATTAAAACAGACTCAGATTTTAAAGATGAACGGTATCAAAAAGGACAAACACTCTATATTTATTATGATAAAACATATCATGAAGTCACTGTTCAAAGCCGGTTTGAAAAAACACCTTTTGATGTGGTTGCATTTGATGAGATAAACAATATTGACACTGTTGAAAAGTATAAAGGATGTACGTTATATATAAAAGATGATGATCGACATACCTTAGGTGAAGATACGTTTTACTATTCTGATTTAATCGGCCTTGATGTCGTTACGGATAGCTTTATTGGTACCGTCCAAGAAGTTAGAGATTATCCCCAAGGAGCCATGCTTGTTATTAAACGTGATGGTAAAAAAAATGCATTGGTACCTTTTTTGAAACAATTTATTAAATCCGTAGATGAGAAGAAAATCACTGTTGTTGATATGGAAGGATTATTATGAGAATAGATATTCTAACCCTGTTTCCTGACATGATTACGCCAGTCATTACTCAGTCAATCATTGGCAGAGCCATCTATGAAAAGAAAATCGACATTCGAGTTATTAACTTTAGAGAGTACAGCAAAAATAAGCATCATAAAGTTGATGACACTCCTTATGGTGGTGGTGCTGGAATGGTGTTACGTATTGAACCCATTATCAATGCGCTTAGATCCATAAATGGATACGAAGAAGCGATAAAAATCATTATGACACCACAAGGTGAACCATACAAACAAGCGAAAGCCAATACCCTATCAAAAGCCAACCATTTAATTATTCTATGTGGTCATTATGAAGGGTTTGATGAACGCATAAGAGCCTATTTTGATTTAGAAATTTCAATCGGTGACTTTGTTTTAACAGGTGGAGAAATCGCAGCGTTAACTGTGGTTGATAGTGTCATTCGCTTAATACCTGGGGTTTTAAACAAAGAAGCATCGCACGAAGAGGATTCTTTTAGTGAAGGATTATTAGAATATCCGCATTATACAAGACCGAGAGAATATGAAGGAAAAGAGGTTCCAGAGGTATTGTTCTCAGGACATCATGCAAACATTGAAAAATGGCGATTAGAAGAAAGTATCAAACGAACCAAGAAGCGCCGGCAAGACCTTTATAAAGCTTATCAAAAAAAGCAAAAAAAACAGGACAAATAGTTGCAAGATTACGCGTTATATGATATAATCATTTTCGCTGTTTAAACAACATGTTCCGCTGACTGTAAGACTAGTTACGAACAGGTAAACGAAAAGGAGTGATTCCATGTCTCAACATCTAATCAGTGAATTGACTAAAGAACAC
>CAYNAA010000033.1:0-18623 GCA_964395055.1 uncultured Candidatus Izemoplasmatales bacterium
CGATGTTACTAAATTCATAATAAAGGGCGATTCTTCAATCGCCCTTTTTAATGTTTATAATTTGGTATCATCGACACCATCTAAATAATTTTTAAGTGAAGGCACAATGGTTTTAATCATACCATCATCAAATGGGTTTTTAAGTCCAGCAAGATCTAACAGTCCTAAGAAACTGCGTTCTCCGCCTGCTTTACATAAATTTAAATAACTTTCCCATGCTTTTTCTCTATCTTCTCTGCTTTTTACCCAGTATTGGAAAGCACAAACTTGCGCCAAAGTATAATCAATATAGTAGAAAGGAACAGAGAAAATATGGCCTTGTCTAAACCAAAACCCTCCACGTTCTAAGAAGGCATCATCGTCATAGTCTTTATATGGTAAATAGGTTTTTTCAATTTCCCGCCATGTCAGTTTACGTTCTTCTTTTGACATGCTTGGTTTTTCATAAATTCGGTGTTGAAATTCATCAACCGCAACCCCATAAGGAATAAATGATAAAGCCCCTGCTAAATGGTTAAACTTGTATTTCTCGGTATCTTCTAAGAAGAAAGATTCTATCCATGGCCAAGCAAAAAATTCCATACTCATTGAATGAATCTCACTGGCTTCTAAGGTTGCCCACATATATTCAGGCACTTCATGGAAACGACTCATATAAATTTGGAATGCATGGCCAGCTTCATGGGTTAACACATCAACGTCATGTGAGGTACCATTGAAGTTAGAGAAGATAAACGGCGATTGATAGTTTGGTATATACGTACAATATCCACCACCCGCTTTGCCTTTTTTCGCTTCTAAATCCATTAAGTTACGTTCTTTCATAAAGGTAAAAAATTCATCGGTTTCTTTACTCATTTCTTTATACATTGTACTAGCACGGTCCACAAGCCACGCTTTTTTACCTTTAGGGGTTGGGTTTCCGGATAGGAATTTTAGTGATAAGTCATAGCTTTTCATGTCTTCAATACCTAAGCGTTTCCCTTGGCGTTCGACAAGTTTATTGGCAATAGGGACAATGACTTCACGTACTTGTTTACGGTAGTTTGCGACTTCTTTTGGTCCGTAATCAAGTCGACCTAAACGATCATAAGCAAGTTCTGTAAATGAATCATAACCGAGTTTTTTTGCCATGGATGTTCTAATTTGTACAAGATCATCATACAAGGTATCAAGCGTATCTTCATTGGCTTCAAAAAATGCTGATACGGCTTGACTTGCAGCTTTACGGGTGTCTCTATCTTTGCTTTGAGCGAATGGGGCCATTTGACTTAAATTACGAATTTCGCCTTCAAACTCAATCTCAGCGCTCGCAAGCAGTTTTTGATATTGGCTTGTAAGGGCGTTTTCTTTTTTTAAGTCTTCTAAAATCGTATCGCTAAAGGTTCTTAGTGATTGTTCTGCTTGTTTAAAAAGCAACGCACCTTTTCTTTTGCGCAGTTCTTTTTCGAAGCGGGCTGACGATAACGCTTCATAAAAAAGATTGTTAAGTTGGACAAATGTTGGACTGTTTTCATCGAAAAAATCCTTTTCTTTGTCGTAAAATTCATCTTTTGTGTCAACGGAATGTCTAATTGACGTTAATGTTTGCATCGTTTCAAAATCAAAACGCAGTTTATTGATGGTGTCCATTGCCGCTTCTTGGGCATCAACGGTTTTTGCGTCTTTAAACTGTTCCAACGCTTCTTTAAACGTTGCAACATACAACTCCATATTGGGACGTTCATATGTGTAATCTTGAAATTTCATAATATCACCTCGAGTACTATTTTATCATATTTTGCTTATTTTTAAATCGAATATATAAAGAAAGAAAAATCGGAAGCCGAAGCTTCCGATTGTGGTTATAGTGTTTCAAAATAATTGATGTAATCTAACACACCTTGTTTTGTTAAGAATTTAGTCGTATCATCGTCCTCATAATCTGACGCTTCTAATGTATATCCAGGGTCTAATGATGCGGCATCCTCAATCTCTGGAGTAAGGGTTGCGCGAACAAGCATTGAAGTCAATACTATATCGCGGTCGGTAGTACTGAGGTTAGATATAGCGGTAATGTCAAAGCTAACATTGGTAAAGTCGCTGCCACCAGTAACCAATTTATTCGCCGCTAAGATAAAGTTTACCACTTCATCAGTTTGGGTAACGTCAATTGCGGTAATGTCATAGTAATCTTCTACTGACGCTGTGGCTGTATCGACGATTGCTTTATCTGGAATTTCAATGGCATCATTATCTCTTAACATGTTGTCAATTGAGATATGGATTGAACCACTTGTGACTAAGGTATCAAGTTCGGATTCATCCATGTTTGTAATAGCTGTTGCGTCAAAGTCACTATCAAAATCAGTAAGACCTAACGCTTCGACACCTGTAAGCAAGTCAATAAGTTCTTGTTGTTCGATTTGAGTTTCGGTACCACTGCCAACATCAATCGAACTTCTAAAGAATGTTGGAACAATCAGTTGACCTGATCCAAATGGCGCGGTTTCATCAAGGGCGATATCAATAATTGATTTGGCAACGGTTGCTTGAATAGTCACTGACCCTGACACAAGTGCGTTGTAGTCAACGCCATCTTCTAAAATGTTGCCTGGATGGATATTGATATTTGTAAAGTCCTCAAGATTTAAGATTTCAAGGGCATCTAAGACCCCTTTTACTTCATCAATTTCGACATATAAATCCGACCCGTTTTCGATGCGAATTTCAGTCACACCATCGTTTTCATAATTCGGAACAATAAGCATATCATTCGTTTCGTTAATCATTTTGTTAGAAATGGTTGCATGAATGGTGTGTGATAAGAGTAAATCATCACGTGATGTGAAGAATTTTTCACTGTTGAGTGGTTCGCTTGCAAAACTATCTAAGTCAGTATAGTCCATTAGTAGTAACGCATCGATTAGATTGCCAATTTCAGTGTCATCAACAAATAAATCACTAGAAACAATATGACGCACAGTAGTTAATGTATCTTGCGATGCGTTTGGTAAGATAATAACATCATCATCGTCATCAAGTGAACGCAAGGTATCTGAAATGGTTGCATGCATAATGGCGGATGATAATAAGGTGTTTTTACCATTTGTGTCGTCTAAGACGGTTAAATCAAAGCCACCGGTAAAGTCATTGACTTCTTCAATGCCAAACAAGTCGAGTATTTCAATCATGTTTCTAATTTCATCGCTATCAATAAAGTCATTGGTATGGGTTAGATAACTTGTTTGAATTTCAATATCTTTCGTATCATCGAAGTCCCTTGTTGGAATAATGAACGATGAGGTCGCTGTCATTTGATCAGAAATGGTTGCGTGGATAACAGATGAGTCTAGTAATGTATCACGTTCATCGATTGGCGCTGGTGTTGCATCAGGGTCATAAATGGTACTAAGTGAAATGTTCCCATCAAAGGTTTGAATGTCGCCTTCACCTAGCACATCAATCGCAAAAATCATGTCAATGAGTTCGTCTTTTACAATGTATTCAAAGGCATCCCCGTCATAATCTGCTTCTAAACGTAGTTGGGTAGTTGATCCATCCCCTGAAATATACGGCACAACAATAACATCATCAGTGTCATCAAGTTTAATTACTTGTTTAGACATTGACGCTCTTACAAGCGCTGAATTTAATACAGTGTCCGCATTATCATCTTGAACTAATATACTTAAATCAATATTTCCGCTAAATTCTGAGAAGTTATTTTCTGTATCAAATAAAATCATAAAGCCGTTAATAACTGCTTGAATTTCGTCTTTAGTTAAATACTCAGTTTCGATAGACTCTGCCGTAATCGGATCCGTTTGTCCTTCTCTTACAAGTAATCGGATGTCGTTACCGAGTTCGTCTTCATAAGGTACTACGATGGTTCCGTTAACTGGGTCGGTATGATAATCATCTAAATCAATGATTTGTTTCGACATGGTTGCTTGTAAAATCGATGAATTTAAGGCAGGCGTCGTCCCGGTTTCTTCTACTAACACACCAAGATCAACATCCCCGGTAAAATCCGTGAAACTTTGGCCATCAGCCAAGAGTAAATCAAGGCCATTAATTGCGGCTTGAATTTCATCTTTAATAATGAAGACCGTTTCCATATTATTGCCGAAGTCATCGGTTTCACCATTGCCAACACGCAAGCGTATTGCAGTGTCTGGATCGCTGTGATCGAGTGCGGTGTAATGTGGCACGATAATTAATCCGTTTGGATCATCTGATTCATCTAAATCTATTACCTGTTTAGAGATCGTTGCATGAAGTATTGCAGAATCTAAAACAGAGGTAACGCCTGTTTCTTCAACGAGCAATCCTAAGTCAAAGTCCCCACTAAAATCTTGAATGGTTTGATCGTCTGCTAATAATAAATCAATGGCATTGATCATCGCTTGGATTTCTGCTTTTTCTATAAATACAGTTTGCTTCTCTGTAGATTCAGTTGCGCCAGCATGAATACGAATAAGTGTTTCACTTTCATCATAATGCGGTACAATAATAAGCCCATTTGGATCATCTGATTCATCTAAATCAAGAATTTGTTTAGAAACAGATGCATGTAAAATAGCAGAATCCAAGACAGGGGTAACGCCTGTTTCTTCAACAAGTAACCCTAAATCTAGTGACCCATCAAAACTTGTAACGCTTGTGATTTCTAATACCTCTAGTGAATCAAGTAATGCAATAATTTCAGTCTTTTCTATATATGTGTACGCTTTGCTTTCGCTTGTTTCAGTATCAACTTCACCCTCGCCAACCGTAAACTGAATCGCAGTTTCTGGGTCGCCGTTTTCTGCGGCTTTATAATAAGGCACCACAATAAATCCAGATTCACCTTCTGCTTGGTCAAAGAGTTGATCCGTGACCGTCGCATGAAGAATTGCAGAATCTAAGAAAACATCTGATTTATCAATAAGCTTGTCAATATCTAAAGTCTCAATATTATCGAAATCATCGAGTTCTAAAGCAATTAACGCCGCAAGGACATTAACAATCTCATCTCGCGTAATATACCGAATACCGTCACGCACAAATTGAATATCTTCATCAGCTGCGTTTTTATAAGGAACAACCAACACATCACTATCCGATGTATCATCCATCAAGTCAAAGAGTGTTTCTGATAATGTTGCGTGAATGATGTCTGAGGCAAACAGTCTATCTGCTTTATCTTCATCTAACACGTCACTTTGGTCGGTATCATTAACCGCTAAACTTGTTAATAAACTCATATCAAACTCTAGATTATTAAAGTCTGCAATCTCTAAGACTTTTACAGCATCAAAAATATCGCTGACTTCTGTCCCTCTAACAATCATCATAGGGCTGCCATCAACAAGAATCTCTTTTTGGGCAATTAAAGGAATGGTTAAAGTCTCTGATAATTCATCCATAATTAAACTGCCAATGGTGGATTCTAATACTTGTGAATCAATCAATACGTTAATACTATCAACATCAAGTTCATTGAATACATTTAAATCAAGATTATCAAAATCGACTGTACCAGCAATGGCCGCAATTTCATTAAATGACAATAAGATTTTTTCTAACTCACTATCAGCAACCACATTGCCATCCTCATCAAACCACTCAATGTCATCTGGTACGACAAGGACATCTAAACCAACCCCGCCTGCCCCATTAACAACATTCACAAGTGCATGGGAAATAATTTTCGAATTCGTCATAACGGTAAAGTCAACCGTAGATAAAGTTGAGAATAAATCCATTGGGTCGCCACTGTTAAAATCACTGATGGTGACACCAGTATCAACAATTTCACTTACGACAGACCCCATTGCTGTAAACTCATCTTCCCATTCTAAATCTTCTGGGACAGTGATGACCGCTTGTAAATCTTCTCCTGCTTGTTCTAATAGTGGTTCCATCGCAACATATGCCGCAAGATTCATGAGCCCACTATCTGATAAGGCATCAAAAAGATCGGTCACTTGTTCTCCACTAAATGAAACCGTTTCTAAGTCATTGCCTTCTTCTAAAATTGCAGAATGATTAATAATGTCAACAACAACAACAGCAATCCCACCGAGTTGTTGGATTTCTTCATCCCAAGAAATCGTGTATAAATCAATATCTTGTTCAGCTAAATAACTGTCTAAATCAATCTCAGAATAATCCGCCCCAACTTCGATAGCGAGTGGGATAAGCGAAGTGAATAAATCTGACTGTGATAATTTATTAAATACATCTTGAACTTCATCACTGGTAATGTCTGTTAAGTCATTTGACGTATAATATTCAGAGTTATAAACCGTTCCAACAAGTTCTGCGGCAAGTTGTAGTTCTTTTCTAATTGATATTTGATTTTCTTTATAATTGAAAGAGAAAACCGAATCAAATAAATATAAATTTAACCCGCGTTTGACACCAGTTTGTTCATCGGTAATTTGAATCGTTTCAAACGCATTGACAATCTCATTGTTTTCATAGGCATCAACAAGATCTATAAGCATATTAAGTTCGTCTTGCGGCAATGTGCTCTCTCCTTGATCAGGATCGGTTTCATCCGCAACCGTTTCATAAACAATCACTTGAGCGCCTGTACCGGTATCATCAATGATAGATACTAAGCTACCTGCTATACTCATCACACCACCTAAAATAATAAGGGTAATAAAAACAGATAATGCGCCGTTTGCTGCACCTACACCGGCACCAAGTGCGCGTGATGTCATGTTTTTTTCTGCTTTACCGAAAATAATGAGTTTAACTATAAAGAAAATCAAACGGTATAATGCATAAAAAACAGTAAAATAGATAATGGCATAGACAATCTTCACAATAAAAAGCGCAAGCCCAGTCACAAATGCTAATATTTCTTCATTTGTTGCGCTATCAGCCATTTGATCGCCTAATAGGTTTTCAAGCACAATTGGCAACGCCTCACTTAAACTACTCGCCCCAGCCGCATCAGGAGAGAAACTGCCTATAAGGCTACCCAGTTGTGGTATGTTCAACGTCCAAAGTTGATTAACCACAACATCAATCGTTAAGAAAAAGAGCCCAAAGAAAATCACTTTGACAATTAAACTATAAAGTGAATTCCTAAAGCCCCGTAAGAACCCCATTAAGGCACCAAAGCCAATGAGCGACAAAAATACGATATTTAAATAAAGCGGAACATCAGTGATAAAATCCATATCCATCATCCTATCTATTTTGTACTTCAAACTAATTAAATATACTTTATTATATCGCATTTTTTAATATAGGAAAACAAAATACAATAATTCAAAGTAAAAAAAGAGAAAAGCCATTGTTTCTTAAGCGATTTCTCTTTTTAAATAATGTCTAATTTCACTAATGAAATAAAGTGACCCTGTCACAAGCAATATTTCTGTATCATCGGTTGGCATACTTTTATTAAGCGCCGCAATTGGGTCGGCTATGGCACGGATGTGTTGATGTCGGCTTTTCGATTTTAGCACATCGGCCTTTTCACACCGTGGATGTGTAATTTCAGTGAACGTAATCTCATCAGCAAGCGCTTCTAACATCCTAAGCATCGGTGTATAATCTTTATCTTTCATGACCGTAAATAATGATTTAACACGTTTATTGGGATAATAGTGCGCAACCGTTTTAAGCGCTGAAGCCAAACTTTCTTTATTATGTGCGCCATCAATAATCACATTACCAAACACTTCAAACCGGCCTGGCCAAAACGCATTTAAAAGACCGTGTTGTTTGGCATCATCTGGGATTACAAAATTATAGGCCTCTTCTAACACATGACACGTTAATAAACTGGTATGTGCATTATCAACTTGATGTAGACCTGCCATAGTTAGCTTATAATCAACACCTAAAAATGAAAATGTTGTGGGCATGCCTAACTGGATATTATGTAAGGGAAAATCTTTTATATGATAATAAGGACTTTTATGCATTGTAGCTTCGTTAATAAACAAATAGTCTAAGTCGCGTTGTGTATGTCCACTCACTAATGGCACTGTATCTTTAACAATCCCAAGTTTATTTTTTGCGACATCTTCAATCGTTGGGCCAAGTACATGCATATGGTCTGTCCCAATGGTGGTAATCACACTGATTAGCGGCGTAATAATGTTCGTCGCATCGAGTGTTCCACCGAGTCCTACCTCAATAATCGCAATATCTGGTTGTTTATCTTTAAAATATAAAAAGCTAATTAATGTCACCAGTTCGAAAAATGATACTTGATCATTATATTGTTTTAAGTAATCTTGATGGAGTTGATAAATGGTATTAATATACGCTAATAGCGTCGCATCATCAATATCATTGTTATTGTAACTAATACGCTCATTAAAGCGAACGACGTAGGGACTAGTATATGTCCCTACATTGTAGCCTGCTTCTAATAAGATATTTTTTAAAAATGTGACTGTTGACCCTTTGCCGTTGGTGCCACCAACATGAATGCTTTTAAACTGTTTTTCAGGGTTTCCTAACATGGCTGATGCGCGCTGCATGCGGCTTAAATCATACTTATCGCTAAAGCGATAAATCGACTCAATCCAAGCTTGAGCATTGTCTAAAGTCTTAAACATGAGATGCCAATGCCTCTAATCTTTCCTCAATTTTTTCTTTTTGTTTTTTATAATCTTGTAACTTGTGTCGTTCTTCTTCAACTTTAAAGGCTGGGGCTTTGTTAACAAAGTTTTTATTGTTTAACATGCCTTCAGCACGTCTAATTTCTTTTATAACCTTAGCAAGTGCTGCTTCTTGGTTGGCAATTTCTTCTTTAATATCGATTAAACTGCCCATAGGAATCGAAACAGTAAATTCAGGTTCAACAACAGTAATGACTTCTTCATCTAAAGTAATCGTAGTGTCAATCATGTACGCATCTGGATTTAAAAATTTACGCATCATAGCATCAACACTTAATAAGCGGTCTTTAATTTCCGTGCTTGTTTCGATGTAAATATCAACTGGTTTACTAGGAATAACACCATACTCATTCCGCTTGTTTCTAACACGTTGAATCAACGTTTGAATAAGTTCAAAGGCTTTAACATCCTCTTGATAGTTATTGAATCGCGCAGTTGGCCACGCACTGATCATTATTGATTCTGCGTCTTTGTTTGGCAGTTTTTGATAAATTGCTTCTGTAACAAACGGCATAAATGGATGGAGTAATTTTAAAATGTCTCGCAGCAACGTCACCACAACTGCTTTGGTTGTTTTAATGCTTTGACTGTTGTCACTGGCGAGCGTGATTTTACTCGCTTCAATATACCAATTGGCAAAGTGTTCCCAAACAAACGTATATAGCGCTTTAGCAACTTCACCAAATTCAAACTTTTCATAGTTCTCATCAACAAGAGCTAAGGTGTCTTCAAAGCGCGTTAAAATCCATTTGTCTTTTAACTCTAAGGCTGCGTCATCTATAATTAAATCAGATGCCTTGTCTGCTTCAACATGCATTAAGATAAAGCGAGAAATATTCCATAATTTATTAATATAGTTCCAACTAGATTCAACTTTTTCAAATTCAAATCGCAAGTCTTGTCCCGGTGCTGAATTGGTTGTTAAATAATACCGTAATGTATCCATACCATATTCTTTTTTAACATCCATTGGATCCACACCATTGCCAAGCGATTTACTCATTTTACGGCCTTCACTATCACGGATCAATCCATGTATAAGCACGTGTTTAAACGGGGTTTCACCAGTAAATTCAAGGCCTTGAAAAATCATTCTCGCAACCCAAAAGAAAATAATATCATATCCAGTAACCATGGCATCGGTTGGATAATAACGTTTAAAGTCTTCCGTTTCTTCTGGCCATCCTAAGGTTGAAAATGGCCATAAGGCACTTGAGAACCACGTATCTAATACGTCCTCATCTTGAACATAGCCTTTTGGAGGGTTGTCGCCAACATAAATATCATCATCTTTATAATAAGCAGGAATTCGGTGTCCCCACCATAGTTGACGACTAATACACCAGTCTTGGATATTTTCCATCCAGCGTTTGAAGATTTTTTCAAAACGCGGTGGGACGAATGCTGCGGTTGATTGTTCTAATGCTTTATTGGCAAGCGGGGTCATATCAACAAACCACTGCATTGAGAGTCTTGGTTCAACGATGACACCGGTCCGCTCGCTGTGACCAACATTGTGAATGATGGTTTCGACTTTCTCTAATAACCCTGCGTCTTTGGTATCTTTAACGAGTGCCTTACGACATTCAAAGCGGTTCATTCCTTCATACTTATGCGCCATGGCATTCATCGAGCCATCTTCTTCGATACATGATGGCATCGGTAAGTTGTGGCGTTCACCGACTTGGAAGTCATTCGGGTCATGCGCTGGGGTTACTTTAACAATCCCTGTTCCAAATTCTGTATCGACGTAATCATCTTCAATAATTGGAATAAGTGTATCTGTCGTAGGTATATAAACCTTTTTACCGACAATCGCACGATGTTTTTGATCACTAGGATGAACCATCAGTGCTGTATCTGCGAACATCGTTTCCGGTCGTGTGGTGGCGATGGTTACATAGTCTTTTTTGTCTTCAAAATAGTATTTAAAGTAATAAAGCGCACCTTCAACTTCTTTATGTTCTACCTCGATATTAGACAGTGCGGTTTTTGCTTCAATATCCCAGTTTATAATCCGTTCTTTACGGTAAATTAAGCCTTTTTTATAAAGCCTTATAAACACTTCATTGACGGCATCATTTAACCCTTCATCTAGTGTAAAACGTTCTTTATTATAGTCAACACTAATACCCAAAGCTTCCCATTGTTCTCTAATATGCTTAGCATATTCTTCTTTCCATGCCCACGCTTCTTCTAAAAATGCTTCGCGACCTAAATCATACCGGCTTGTGCCGCGTTCTCTAAGTCTCGCATCAATTTTCGCTTGCGTTGCAATACCAGCATGATCCATACCGGGTAAAAATAAGGCATCATAGCCTTGCATCCGCTTGCGTCTTATAATAATATCTTGCATGGTATTATCCCATGCATGGCCTAAATGTAACTTTCCTGTTACATTTGGCGGTGGGATGACAATGGTGTAGGGTTCTTTCGTTTTATCGCCACTTTCAAAGTAGCCTTCACGTTTCCATGTTTGATAACGATCTTGTTCAACTGTTTTATGATCGTACTTTTTTGGTAATTCCATGCATAAAACCTCCTTTTAATAAAAAAACGTCCTTACAAATAACTGTAAGGACGAATATAATCCGCGGTACCACCTTAGTTCTAGTCAAATGACTAGCACTTAATCCCCGTAACGCTGAGTCTGCGAGATAGACTACTGATTTCATCCATCTTACTTCTAGGCGACAACTAAACCTCAGTTTATCAGTTCACACCAGCCACTGACTCTCTTTAAAACTTGTAATTTAATCTTCCTATGCATCGTATTTAGTGATAGTGTATCATACGTGTTTCGCTTTATCAAGCCTTATTATGTGCAATTCTAATAATATTGTCTAAAATAAGATCTTTGTTTTGTTTGGTCACCGATGAAAATAAGATGACATCCGTATAAGAATCAAGCATAAGCTGTTTATTAAGTTTACTTAAATGCGCTTGTTGTTGATTTTTACTTAATTTGTCTGCTTTTGTCGCAATGATGGTGAAGGGAATGCGAATATATTGTAAAAACTCAACCATTAAATAGTCGTCCTTCGTTGGTTCATGGCGGCTATCAATCAGTAAAAATACATGTTTTAAGGTTTCGCGTTCTGTAAGGTAAGTTTCAATCATTTTCCCAAATGCTTCACGTTTTTGTTTGCTGACTTTGGCATACCCATACCCAGGCACATCGACAAAATAAAAATCGTCGTTAATTAAATAGAAATTAATCGTTTGAGTTTTTCCTGGATTTTGCGAGGTATACGCCAGTTTTTTGCGGTTTAATAACGCATTAATAAACGAACTTTTCCCAACATTACTGCGCCCCATAATACAAAATTCAGGATACCGTGCTTCTGGGTAGCCTTTGGGCTCAGCAGCGAGCAAGGGATTTTTTACTGATGTAATCATTATGACACCTCATTGTGATAAAAGGCAATCATTGATTGCCTTTTGTTTTATTATTTAAAGACATGTTTCACGATATCGTCAATCGTTTCAACAGGAATAATACTAATACTGTTTTTGACTTCATCAGGAATGTCATCGATATCGCGGGTATTTTGTTTAGGAATAATCACGGTTTTTAAGCCACTGCGGTGGGCGGCGATGGTTTTTTCTTTTAAGCCACCAATCGGTAAAACACGTCCACGTAAGGTAATCTCACCCGTCATTCCAACAGTATGGTCAACTTTTCGGTGCGTTAACGCACTAATAATCGCCGTTGCGATGGTAACCCCCGCACTTGGACCGTCTTTTGGAATTGCCCCTTCAGGGACATGAATATGGACATCAAATTTATCAAATAATTCTTTATCGATTTTATATTTTTCATGATTGGCACGAATATATGAGAGCGCTGCTTGCGCTGATTCTTTCATAACATCACCAAGTTGTCCCGTTAAAGCAAGTTTCCCTGTGCCTTTATAATAGGCCACTTCTACAGGCAATGTATCGCCACCAAATTGGGTATAGGCTAAACCTGTTGCGACACCAATTTGATCTTCTTTATCTGCCTCATGATTAGAAAATTTTTCTTTTCCTAAAAAGTCTTTTAAGTTATCGACTTTAATCTCGACGTGATCGACTTTATCGCCTAAAATGATTTTAATCGACTTACGGATAATTGAACCAAATAATCGATCTAATTGACGGACCCCAGCTTCACGGGTAAACTCGCGAATCATTTTCATGACGGCTTCATCATCAATAGAGATTTTTTTCGGATCGAGTCCGTGTGATTTTAATTGTTTGGGAATTAAATGTTTTTTGGCAATGTTAAATTTTTCGATTTCTGTGTAACTTGATAGTTCAATGATTTCCATACGGTCTCTTAGGGGTGCAGGAATGTTACCTAAGTAGTTGGCCGTTGAAATAAATAATACTTGGCTTAAATCATATTGATCTTCTAAATAATGATCACTAAACCGGTGGTTTTGTTCAGGGTCTAGGACCTCTAACATCGCTGCGCTCGGGTCGCCTTTATAGTCACTACCAAGTTTATCGATTTCATCGAGTAAAAAGAGTGGGTTAATGACTTTGGCTTTTTTCATTCCTTGTAAAATGCGTCCCGGTAAAGCTCCTAAATAAGTCCGTCTATGTCCACGAATCTCAGATTCGTCTTTAATTCCACCGAGTGATTGTTTAACAAATTTGCGGTTTAATGCACTCGCGATCGATTGTGCAAGTGACGTTTTCCCAACACCAGGTGGTCCAACTAAACAAAGAATGGTTTGCGGGTTTTTCCCAGTTAATAATTTAACGGCCAAATACTCTACAATCCGTTCTTTAACTTTTTCCAAACCAAAGTGGGTTTCTTCTAATGCCGCTTCAGCTTTTTTGATATCCGTTTCGTCATCGCTTTGTTCATGCCAAGGAAGCTCGATTAAAAAGTCTAAATACGTTCTAATAACCCCGCTTTCCCCACTTGATGCAGGTAAGGTTTCATAGCGTGATAGTTCGTATAATGCTTTTTCTTCGATATGGTCTGGCATATTTTTTTCTAAGATTTTTTTCCGTAATGTTTCAATTTCGGATTCTTTTTTAACTTTATCACCAAGTTCTTCTTGAATCGCACGAAGTTTTTCGCGTAAGTAGTATTCACGTTGATTTTCATCAATGTTTTTCTTGACGGTGCGGTTAATTTTATCTTCAATTTCACTCATATGACGTTCTTTTTCGATATCTTGAAGTAAATAGTTAAGACGTTGTTCAATTGATGGCGTTTCAATATATTTAAACTTGTGGCTTTCCGTTACTTTCAAATTGTTCGCTAAAATATCACACAATTTATCACTAGAAACACCTGATTGAATCGCTTCTAAGCTTTGTTTTGGGTTGTTAAGGATATTTTGTGCGTTTTCCATCACTTGTTTAACAATCATACGAACAAGTGCGACTTCTTCGTCGACGTTATTACTCGTTGCAGGTGTGGTTTCAAAGTTTGTTGAAAAATACGATTTTCCTTGCTCAAATGATGATATTTTAGCGCGGACAATCGGATCAAATTTCACTTTGAAATTTCCGTTTGGAAGTTTAATTTTAATCCCTATTTTGGCAACGACACCGTACTCAAGCATGTCATCTTGCGTCGGGGTTTCAACCAATGGGTTTTTTTGAATCAATAACAATACATAATTGTCATGATTGCGTTCGCCTTCTAATAACGCAGTTTTACTCGCAGATCGTCCAACTTCTGTACGCACATCTGTGTGCGGAAGCGGCGCGAGTCCACGTAACGCGATACTTGGCAATGTTCCTGTTGCTTTTTTTGTTGCTTCAAACATAGTGTTCACCTCTTTTATTACCATATTTTTATATGGTGCGTGCGAGTCATATTTTTATTTCTGACTATGTCATATTATACTTTATTTACAGTAAATTCTAAAGTAATATGACTATATAATTATATCATTAAATGCGGTTTGTTTGTCGAAGATAATCTAGCGTTTTACTCACGCCATCATGATTGTTGTTATCAAGGGCAATCATCGTCGCATTGTGTCTTGCTTTGTCGCTGCCATTTGGCATCGCAACACTTATCCCTGCTTCTTTAAACATCTCGACATCATTGTCGTTATCACCGAAGACAAGAATGTTTTCGGTAGTTAGGTTATAATGATTTTTAAGCCATTTTACTGCATTGCCTTTATGGGTATCTACGGGTAAGATATCTAAAAATTCTGCTTGTGATTGCGTAATATGTGCATCAAAGGTATCTTTAAAGGTTCGATAACGTTTTTTAAAAACTTTAGCGTCGCGTTCAATATTTAAAAACTTATAAACATCGGTACCCATAAATTGGTCGGCGTCCATTGTTTTTACAATGTTTAAATCCACTGAAAAGTCTTTCTCAAAGGCTTCATAAAAGGCGATACGTTCTTGGTCATTGGTATAAAGTGCACCTTCTGCATAAAATGTGAAGTGCAAGTTTTCTTTTTTTACATAGTCAAGAATCTTGGCTTTGGTCGCCTTGGTTAATGTATTGGCTAAATGAATGGTGCCTGAGTTCATATCTTTAATCAGTGCGCCATTATTTAAAATTACAGGCATGGTTATTTTTGCCATATCTGTATAAGGTTTGGTTAGTTCAAACGCCCGCCCTGTAGCTACTGTAACCATGATGCCATCTTTTCTAAGCGTATGAATGGTATTGATTAATGCTGAAGGTAAGTGTTTATCATTCGTTAGTGATGTGTGGTCTAAATCTAAAATAATAAGTTTAATCATTGCCAGACTCCTTTAAAAAAGCACTTCCGAAGAAGTGCTTTTGGCGTGTTACTTCGTTTTTAGTTGATCGACTAGGAAATCAATGGTTTTCTTGAAGACGATTTGTTGTTTTATGGCCGCATCATTCACCTGTTGTTTAATTTGGTCGACGGTCATGTTGTATTGTTTTGATAAGTCTTCATAGTTTTCTTTGATTTCTTCTTCGGTGGCATCAATGCCTTCTTTTTCAGCGATGGCCTCGATGGTTAAGTTATATAAGATAGAACGTTTTGCGTCTTTTTGCATGTTTTGTTCAAACGTTTCTTTATCGGTTCCTGTAAGTTGTAAGTAAGTATCAAAGTCAATGCCGTATTGTTGTGCTTGGCGTTTGGCATTGTCCATCATACGGCGTTTTTCTTCTTCAATCATTTCTTCAGGAATGTCGACTGTTGCGTTTTGTGCTGCTTGGTCTACTGCAAAGTCGATGGCTTTGTTGCGTGATTGTTCTTCTTTTTGTTTTTTAAGTGTTTGTGTTGTATCGGTTTTTAAATCGTCAACGGTTTCAATACCAGCTTTATCTAAGTCCTTAACAAACGCATCATTCAGTTCTGGCGTTTGTTTAACTTTAATTTCATGAAGTTTGGTTTTAAATGTCGCTTCTTTTCCTTTAAGATTTTCGGCTTGATAATCTTCTGGGAAGGTGACGACAACATCTTTTTGTTCGCCTGGTTTCATCCCAATCATTTGATCTTCAAATCCAGGAATGAATTGCCCAGATCCAATAACCATTTCATGATTTTCGGCTTTTCCGCCTTCAAAGGCTTCACCTTCAACAAATCCTTCAAAATCAAATACAGCGGTATCTGATTTTTCTAATTCACCGTCTTCTTTAATAACGAGTTCTGCGTTTTGTCCAAGTAAACGTTCCATTTCTGCTTCAATTTCTTCATCCGTAACTTCAATTTTCTCTTCATCGTATTCGAAGCCTTTATATTCCCCAAGTTCAAGCTCAGGTTTTACCGCAACTTCTGCTGTATAGGTAAAGCCTTTCCCTTTTTCAACTTTGGTGATGTCAAGATCGATTTTTGGTTGTGCAACAACATGAACATCATGTTCTTGGATTGCTTCGTAGTATGTTTCACCAATCACATGATTAAGGGCTTCTTCATAAAGTGATTCTACCCCTTTATGTTGTTCATACACTTTACGTGTTACTTTTCCTTTTCTAAATCCCTTGATTTCTACTTCATCTTTAATTTTTTCAAAAGCGTGATCAAGGCCGTGTTCGAATTGTTCTGGGGTGACATCGATGGTTAATTTAACATGTGACCCGTTAACTTTTTCTAATTTTGCCATTGTATTTTTACCTCCTAAGATTAAATCCTGTTTAATTATAACATAATGAGTCTTTTTGTAAACTGGTATACTAAAAAACCAAAAAAAACTATGGTCGTGCGTTTTTATTCTTGGACAGAGTGCATAAATCCGATAAATTCACGGTTATAAATTGCACTAGAATGCAAATGATCCGTTTCGTGATTTAAAAAGCAATCAAGGACCGCATCGAAAGATTTAAACACGGTTGTCATGCCTGCATCCATTTCTTCTTTGGTAAGTGACAACGGATGTTGCGGACCATCAGCTTCACAATAAAAGAAATGATGGTGCCAAATAGAATCAGAAAAATGTTCCTTTAGCACTAACGTTTTTTTTATCTTCTTTATCTTGAACCCGGTCTCTTCTAACACTTCACGTCTTAATGCATCCACAATGGATTCATCCGGTTCTACCCCACCACCTGGTAAGGTGTAAAGGTTCCAGTGTTTATTATAAATGAGACAGTAGGTACCATTCACTTTTAACACCGCGCGTGCGCCAACGCGCGGTGTTAGGTGTTTGACGTCATCAAGCGATAAATCGTCTTCAAATATTGACAGTTCCATGTTATTTTTGCGTGTCAATTAAGACAGGAATAACGATGGGACGGCGATTCGTTTCATGATATAAAAACCGGCTTACTTCATCGCGTATTTTTTCTTTGAATTGACGCCAATCAACGTATTTTTCTTTAAACATTTCTGTGGCAATTTTTTTATAGATGTCGGTGACTTGTTGGATTAATATTTCGTTTTCTTTCATGTAGACAAAACCGCGTGAAACAATTTCTGTTTCACCGACCATGCGTTTTTGTTTGGCATCAATGTTACCGATAATCATCATGAGTCCATCCTGTGACAAAATTTCGCGATCTTTTAACACAACATCGCTTAAGTCACCTTCTAAGATGCCATCGACTAAGACATCGCCACTACTAATTGAATAAATGTCTTTTCTTGGGGTTCCGTTATTGAATTCTAATACCTGACCATTTTCTAATTGCCTAATGTGGTCATTATCATAGCCCATTTGTAAAGCAATTTGTTTTAACGCATACAAATGCCGGTGTTCTCCAATAACAGGAACAATATATTTCGGATTCAAGATATTCATCAGTAACTTGACATCTTCACTACTTGCGTGTGATGGTGGCAACATGTCTTTGTTGATTTTAACCAATTGAATGTCATTGCGGTATAAGATATCTAAGGTTCTTGCGGCAATCTTCTCTGTACCTGGTACAGGTGGTGTCATTAAAATAACCGTATCGGTTTGATTTAAATGAATTAACCGGTCGAGTTTGCGTACCATCCGTTGCAACATATGGAATGGTTCGTGACGGTCTCCTGTAACGAGTACCACACTGTTTTCAAGCAGATTTTGGTTTTTGTCATCAATGAACTTCAGTGTTTGCAGCTTGCCTTCAGGTATTTTTAAGTAATCAAGCGTAAGTGCGATATCGACCATGCGTTGGGCTCTACGGCCAATAATTGCGATATCACGGTCGTATTTTAATGCCACATCAATCACTTTTTGAATTCTAAAGATATCCGTAGAAAACGCTGAGACGACCACGCGTTTTTCCGCACGCATAAATGCTTGATTAAGGGTATAATCAAGGTCTCTGCTGGTATGTGAATGACCGACGTGTTCTGCGCCGATACTTTCTGTTAATAGCGCCAAAACATTGCTTCCGGCAATGCTTGCTAAGCGTTCAAAACTGGTTTTATACGCGCGATTCACATTTTGATCAAACGTATAATCAGGGCTATAAACAATCGCTCCGTCTTGTGTATTTAAAACCACTCCAAATGATTCGGGAATCGAATGCGTGGTTTGGTAGAAACTCACCTTGACATTTCCAAATGTTAAGATGTCTTCTTTTTTGACGACGTTTAATGTATAATCGTCACTATTCATGTTGTTTTCTTTTAG
>CAYNAA010000034.1:0-17287 GCA_964395055.1 uncultured Candidatus Izemoplasmatales bacterium
TTATTAGCACTCGTAGTAACCTCATTCTCATTCGCTTATTGGTCAAATGGTGTAAATGGACCAGCAGATGATGATACAATAGGAACAATCACAGTTGGTGAGGGTGAAGCTGTTGAAACTTCATTTGACTTAGACGACGTTACTGCAACAGGAGGGGATTTAGTTCCTGCTAATCAACTTAATAACAGTCCTTCAGGATCAGTAGATAGTGTCACTGTATCATATGATGTACAATGGAATGAAGACGGGTCAACATCACAATTAGATGGAACAACCTCAGAAGCACCGATTAATGTAACTTGGGTTGTGACATTAGAAGATGAAAATGAAGTCGAAGTTACTGATCAAGATGTGCTAGATTTAATCAATGTTACTGCACAAAGTGGAAACCCAACAGAATTAACATTAGATGCATCAGCACAAACATTTGCATTTGACATCACACTTGATGAACCAGCTGATCAAGCAGAGTACGACTTAATTGTAAGAGGAACAATCACTGTTACGATTACGTATAGTTTAGGAACAGTTACAACAACTGACAATAGCTAACATTAGCAATAAATTAACAAAAAAAGATTGGTAAATAGAGGTGGAAATCATGAATAAGAAACGAAAAATTCTACGTATAACCATTACAGTATTCATGGTTCTTTCACTATCATTGACGACCAGCAAAACATTAGCCTATTGGGCTAACGATATCGGACTACCATCAAACACAACATCTGTTGCTATAGTAACAACTGGTGCATGGAGCCAAGCTTTCCCATATGATTCCAACTTTACCTATTCAGCAGGCGACTTAGTTACTAGAAATGGTGAAACATACGAAGCAAGAAATGATCTTGCCAATTCGTTTACACCAGGGAGTGGATTCTTCTGGTGGATAGGCTGGTCTCGTTTATAATTAAATTAAAGATAACGCACGATAACACTTATCGTGCGTTTTATCTATGCTATAATAAAGAATCATATATTTAAAGGAGATAAGACACGATGAAAGAAAAACCTGTAAATAAAACGGTTAGTCTAATAAAAACAACTCTATTTTTTGCCGTAATAGGAATACTATTCTTTTATATTTTACTAGAAATATTTATGCCAAGACAAACAATAAACATTGTTCAGGTTAAGCCGTTTATAGTTGTTACACAAAGTATGGAACCGGTAATTAATGTAGATGATTTAGCTTTTGTAAGAAATGTGGATATCGATAAATTAGAAGAAGAAGACATCATTACGTTTTATGCCGATATAAATTATGATGGCGAAGAAGAAATTGTCACTCACTATATATATTCTATTGATGACAATGGTAGTGGGGAACCTGTTATTCGTACAAGAAGATATTTTGAGGATGAAGACGATATTATTGCAGATACTTGGCAATTGAGTGAAGAAGACATCATCGGTCAATATATGTTTAAGATTCCTAAAATAGGGGTGCCTATTCGCTTTTTACAAAGTCCATTTGGTATTGCTGCTTTGGTTGTAAATGCCGCTGTTATTACAGGAATTGTTATTCTCTTAAAAGAAGATAAGAAGAAAACGAAGATGGTAGATAATAATGATAAAAACACTGAAGACAAAGCGTAAAAACGTCATTAAAAAAATTAAACACTATATTAAAACGCACTCTATAAAACGTGTAATAAGCCTTGTAGTTTTTTTCATATTAACGATAGGATTATTGGTTCACAGTGTCATCTTAACCTTATTTTATATTGATAATGATCATCAATATAAGATATATAATTTTACTTATATTGATGCGATATTGTCTGATCAAGACACAACACAGCCGATGCGTACTAGTATTGTGAGAATTCATAAGTTTTCTTTTGATACGATCAAAGCAGATAATCAAATAGTAATGTGTTGTGATTTTGATACTGATGAAAATTTTGTCCATTATGTAGATTCGATAGATAAAGATAACGAAACATTAGAAACCAGTTATACCGGGATTGTAACAAGTACGTTAACCGAAGATGCCATTTTAGGGATTTATGAAAAAGATGCAAACTTTTTTGGGACCATCTATTATACAGCAATGTTTACCCAAGGTTATATATTACTAGTACTAAGTCATATGTTACTTGGGCTCGGCTATTACTATATATTTATTTTTGATAACCCAGACCGATTTTTTAAAAAGAATCTTATTAACACTAAAAAAGACCAAAAAAAAGTGGCATCTTAATCAATAGAGCACGATTTCTATTGATGAGATGCCATTTTCGTAGGGGCGTTAGTTAATGTCAAGCTCCATACTTAAGTTAATGGCTTGACTGGTGAGTATTTCATAATCCTCCTGTGTTTCAATGGCGTTTAAGTATACCGAAACAGTAATGACTGCTTGGGTTGCGCCGTCATCTATTGAGACTTCGATTTCTGTATCAAATAGATGATTTACATTTACAGTAGGACTGACGTCGCTAATTAATGCGATGTCAATGGTATCTTCATTAAAGTCTGTATGATTCTCAATGTTTATAGTATAGGAATAGTTAATGTGATCAATATCATTTGCGCCTAAAATACTGCCCTTAGGAACCAAATGTTTACCGGGATCTGTCGAAACGACTTGATATATCGTATCATCTTTTTCATAGACCGTTTTGTAGACTGCAATCTCAGTATCTTCATGGCGTTCTTCGATATGGTTGATTACGATGAAATAATTAAAAATAAATAAAAAAATCAAAGCCACGATTGCTAGCATGTTTCTCATGATATCTCTCCTATGAATAATTATGTAAGGCAACTGGCTGTCTACGTGAGACCCTATAGTTTTCCGTCCTTAGATCGCTCTAAGTTTGGCTTTATCAAACTAATCATCCACAAGACATGAAAACATGTGCACGTGGCTTTGATTTGATACGTATATTATAGCATGCTTTTTAATAAGTACAAGTTTTCTTATAGTGATTAAATCAGATAATTACTTTAATATCGCTTTAATTAGGGATATTTTCTTTATTTATAAAGTCATTCAAACTGGCTTTTTTTGAGAATAAACACTTAGAAGTCAAAAAAACGATGCATATGCACCGTTTTTATGTTATTTTACATAATGGAATAATAATTTAATTGTGTTTTCAATTGCTTGATAATGGGTTCGCTCCATACCGTGTGATGCATGAACACCAGGACCAACCAGCGCGCCTTTAAAGTCATTGCCAGCACGGCTAGCGGCGGATACATCAGACCCATAATACGGATAAATATCAACCGCATATTGTAAATCGTTAGCTTTTGCGAGTGCCGCAAATTGTGTGGTTAATTCATAATCGTAAGGACCACTAGAATCTTTAGCGCAAATAGATACATCAAACTCAGTACAGCTTAAATCATCTCCAATGCAGCCCATATCAACCGCAATAAATTCATCAAGTTCTGGGATGAATGCCGCACCATGGCCAACCTCTTCATAAGTAGAAATAATAACCTTTAGTGTTTGTTTTGGTTTGATATTTTCTTCACTTAAATGTTTGATTAATCCAAACATACTTGCTACATTAATCTTATCATCTAAGAACCGTGATTTTACAAACCCGCTGTCTGTTATGGTTGTTTTAGGGTCAAAGAAAATATAATTCCCTACTTCAATTCCTAAATCAAGCACATCTTGTTTATTTTTAACCATCTCATCTATCCGAACAATCATGTTTTCAGGGTCACGTTTTTTTGTTCCAGCATCTTTAAATACATGCACAGATGGACTCGTTGATAAAAAAGTACCAGTATAGGTTTTTCCCTCGCGTGTTTGAATCATGCAGTATTCTCCATCTAGTGTTGGCCAACTCGGCCCTCCAATATTAGTGAACTTAAGCGTGCCATCACTAGAAATACTTCGTACCATGGCCCCAAGTGTATCCACATGAACACTTAAGCCTAAAGTTTTTGATGTTCGTCCAGGAACGGTAATAATCAAGTTTCCTTTTTTTGTTTGTTCAGTGTCTAAATTGAACTTACGTGCTTCTTCCTTAATGCGTTTGGTAATCTCTTTAGTATAGCCGCTTGGACTAGGTATTTCTAAAATCTCTTTGGCCAAACTTAAAATATATGTTTTGTCAATTGCCATGTAATCACCTCAAAAATCATTATAGCATATTCCCCTTAAATTCCGCGCAAAAACTTAAATTTATGATATAATAAACCATGGAGGTGCGTAGTATGCATATTATCTACGGCGGTGCATTTAATCCGCCTACAATAGCCCATTTAGAGGTTTATAAATTTCTAAAACGCAAACTCGATGTTCGCCGGTTTACCTATTTACCTGTCAGTAGTGCGTATACAAAAAGCGAACTCGTAAGTAACACGCACCGGCTTAATATGTTAAAATTGATGACCAAAGACTATGACGATATCGACATCTCTGATATTGAAATGACGGATGACCGATTCCAAGGAACCTATTATTCGCTTGTTAGACTGAGTGATGACACGGATGACGAGGTTGGTTTTGTTATTGGTGCAGACAACGTCAAAGGGTTAAGCAATTGGATTATGGCGCCTTCTTTGCTTAGTGAGTTTACAATAATTATCTTAAACCGTGATGATATTGATGTTCAAGCCATCATTGATAATGATCCACTGCTTAAAAGGTATAAAAGCCACTTCAAAATTTATAAAGCATTTGATTTGGATGTATCAAGTACCGCCTTTAGAATAACCCATGATCAAACTATGGTTACCGATGAGGTATATAACTATATTAAAGACCAAGACTTATACTAAACCTAAGAGGTGAGACTCATGTATTTTAACGATTTTGTAAAAGTCGCCAGCGTGACACCAAAACTACGCGTTGGGAATCCGACTTATAACGTAACCGAAATGTTAAAAATTTTAAAAGACTTACGTGCCAGTATCGCTGTATTTCCAGAACTTGGAATTACTGCTTATACGTGTAATGATCTCTTTTTTCAACATGGCCTAATTGAGGAAACCGAAGCCCAACTTAAACGCTTGCTTGAAGAAAACCCGTACGAAGGGATTATTACAGTTGGTGCACCCCTAGAAATAGATGGGATATTATATAATAGTGCATTTGTAATAAAAAAAGACAAAATTCTTGGAATCGTACCGAAGTTTTATTTGCCAAACACCCAAGAATTTTATGAAAAACGCTGGTTTACTTCTGGATTCGACATCGTTAAAAAAGTAAAAATGATTCGCTTCTTAGACCAAGTTGTACCATTTGGCTCACTCGTCTTTAAATCAGAAGACGGGCGTATTAGTTTTGGTATTGAGATTTGTGAAGATATGTGGGCACCCATATCTCCTGGAAACTTACTTGCTTTAAACGGCGCAAAAATGATTTTAAACCTCAGTGCTTCAAACGAGTACTTACATAAGCGCGCGGTTCGAAGACGAACCGTCATCGAACACTCGCGGCGTAATGCAGGAGCCTATGTTTATAGTAGTGCCGGTGTTAATGAATCAACCAGTGAAACCGTCTTTAGTGGGCATAACGTCATCGCTCAAAACGGCGAACTGCTCGTTGAAACAGAGAATTTTAGACGCGATAGTGAAGTTATTTACGGCGATATCGATCTATCTAAAATCAGTTTTTCACGGAAAATGAACTCTTCATTCCGTGACACACTAAACAAATTTGATTTTGAATCGATTACTGTTAACTTTGAACTTGATAAATCGGATGATTACACCTTTGAAGCAGCCTTTGATCAAACCCCATTTGTCCCAAAAGAAAATACCTTAGAAGCATTTGAAAAAATCGCGACACTTCAAGAAAATGCGTTGATTAAACGGATGAACCATATCGGCGCAAAATGTATCATTGTTGGAGTATCGGGTGGCCTTGATTCAACCTTAGCCTTATTAATTGCTAGCCGTGTTGCCGATAAACTCGGTATGGACCGGAAGATTATTTTAGGCGTCACCATGCCCGCGTTTGGTACAAGCGATAAAACCTTATCTCAAGCCCGGTCATTAATTGAACATTTAGGCGTTTCTTTAAAAGAAATCGATATAAGCGACCATGTCAACGATCACTTTGATTTGATTGGTCATGATAAAGTTACCACCGATACAACCTATGAAAACGCACAAGCCAGAGCCCGTACGATGATTTTGATGAATCTTGCGAATATGGAAGACGGCATCGTCTTAGGTACTGGTGATATGAGTGAACTTGCTTTAGGATGGTGCACTTATAACGGCGATCAGATGAGTATGTACGGCATCAACGCCGGGATTCCGAAAACCTTAGTTCGCTTTATGATGGAACATTACGCTGAGGAAAAATTTGGTGAAAATGTTGAAAACGTCGTCCATGATGTGCTTAATACACCAATTTCTCCTGAACTTATTAAAGATCAAGTCACCGAAGATGAAATTGGCAACTACAATATTAATGACTTCATCATGCACAGATTCCTTCGGTTCGGTGACCCTGAATACCGCATCGCTTGGATTTTAGAAAAAGCATTTGACTTAACAAAAAAAGATGCTTTAACCTATGTTAGAAACTTCTTTGGCCGTTTTTACAGCCAACAATTCAAACGGCAAGCAAGCCCAGATGCACCTAAAATTCTCGATGTATCTTTATCTCCACGCGGTGATTTACGTATGCCGAGTGATGTTAATAAACGAAAAAGTTAGGATTTGATACTATGCCAAAACGTGTTGTTATCGGCATGAGCGGCGGCGTCGATTCAAGTGTCGCTGCCTTTCTTTTAAAACAAGATGGCTATGATGTCATTGGGCTCTTTATGCGTAATTGGGATTCTACAACAAACCAAGACGTGTTAGGAAATCCAACATTATCCGATGATATGTGTCCACAAGAAAAAGATTATAACGACGCCAAACGCGTTTGTGATCATCTAGATATTCCTTTATACCGTGTTGACTTTATCGAAGAATATTGGCGCGATGTTTTTACATACTTTTTAGATGAATATAAAAAAGGACGCACGCCAAACCCGGATATAATGTGTAATAAATATATTAAGTTTGATGCGTTTGTAAAACACGCTGCACAATTTAACCCCGATTATATTGCGATGGGTCACTATGCCCGCGTACACCGTGATGGTGATACGGTAGAATTACGTCGTGGGGTTGATCAAAACAAAGATCAAACCTACTTTTTAAGTCAACTCACAAAGGACCAACTTAAAAATGCACTATTTCCAGTAGGCGCTTACCAAAAGAAAACGATTAGAGACATCGCCAATAAGCATAATTTGCCTACTGCTACCAAAAAAGATTCAACAGGCATTTGTTTTATCGGCGAGCGTGAGTTTTCTAAATTTTTAAATAACTATTTGCCTGCCCAACCTGGCAAAATGATGACTTTAGATGGTGATGTGATTGGTGAGCATACCGGGCTTATGCATTATACCATCGGTCAACGTAAAGGTTTAGGCATCGGTGGCAGTAAAGCCTATGATAATAAACCATGGTTTGTTGTTGGAAAAGATTTAGAAAAAAACATCTTATACGTTGGACAAGGATTTTATAATCCTGCCCTTTACAGTACGCACTGTACATTAGAAGATGTAAATATTATCAATCCTAAACACTCCATTAATAATCTAGAATGCACCGCAAAATTTAGATACCGACAAAAAGACATTGCCGTAAAAATAAAACAAGAAAACGCAACCACCACCGTTTATTTTAAAGACCCTGTTCGCGCTGTTACACCAGGTCAATCATGTGTCTTTTATGATGGTGAGGTATGTTTAGGTGGCGGAATCATTAAAGATGTGTACCATAAAGACACAAAAAGACCATATTAGTAAGAGGGTGAAGGGATGCCTAAGAAATTAGGGGTTGTTATGAGTGGTGGTGGCGCTAGAGGTGCTTACCAAATTGGTGTTATGGAAGTATTAGAAAACGCGGGATTATTAGAAAATGTTTGTGCTTATAGCGGATCAAGTGTGGGAAGCTTGAACGCAGTACTATTAGCCACAAGTACCATTGAAAATGCCAAAGATGTATGGCTGTCGATGGATGAGGATACTTTATTCAATAATGATAAAAACTTTTTCAAACGTATTTTTGAAGCAGGACGTGACCTTGTCTTTGAAGGCTATTATCAAACCGATAAACTTGATAACTTAATTGATCAAGTCATCAATTATGATGCGATAAAACAAAAAAATATTTTTGTGACTACATCCCACGTTGGCAGTGAAGACCCTTCTTTTTTTGAACTAGTAAGCTTTAATATCCGTAACGCGTTTTCAAAAGAAGACCATGTGCGTTATACCAACTTGAAAGATTTAGATGAACCAACGATGAAAAAAACCTTGCTTGCAAGCTGTGCATTACCGATTGTTTTTAAACCCGTTATTATTGATCACGCGACATATTACGATGGGGGTGTCTTAGACAATACACCTATTAAACCATTAATTGATTATGGTTGTGATGAAATACTTCTAATTGATTTGTTCAGATTTCGGTTAAAGCGCTTAGCACATGATAAAGATGTTACGATTCATACCATTAAACCATCAAAGAGTTTACGTGGGATTATGGATTTTTCAAGGAAACATATTTTAAGACGCTATGACCTTGGTAAAAAAGATGCATATGCGTTTTTAGAGACCTTATCAAAAAACTAAATCTCCGTTTGGAGATTTTTTTTTAGATCAAAAAAGAAAAGCATCTTATTATTTAGTATCAATAGAGTGGAGGTGTTATTAATGAAAAAAATCTTTATTACAACATTACTATGTTTTGCCTTAGTTGCATTTACCAAAATTGAGTCTCGTGCGAGTAGTTATTTACAGTTTGAAGAACTCACCTTTGAAAACTTTGGTGGCCGACTTTTACGTACTTATGACGACGAAGATTTCCAACGCTATTACAAAAAAATTGATAAGCGTAAATTTTGGGGCTGGCGTAGTGAGACAATGTTAGATTATGAACCCGTGACATTCAAAAAAGAAACCATGTACATCATTTCTAATGAAGGCAGTACGCCGATTGAAAAAAGTATTCAATTTGAACATGAAACGACGACCACAAGAGAAATCAGTGCCACAGGCAACATAGGCATTACCGGCTCAGGAAGCATTAAAGCTTTTAAACTAGGATTAGATACTGAAATTGAAATTGAATCTAGCGTTGAAATAGAAGAAGGCCAAACCGAAACCATTGACATTGATATTGAAGTTGATCCTGATACAGTCCTTTATGTGGCAGTATATGGAGAAGGCTATATTTCAAATGGCGTTGCGAAACACTATCGCTTTTGGATCAATACCCGCAAGGGCGGATGGGAAGTCTTTACCTTAACAACAGAATACTTTTCAATCATTAAGGAACGTCTCAATGAAACACAGTAAAGGCGTTGTCTTCTTACTTTTAAGTATTGCAACCATCATGTTAATGATTGCACTGTTAAGAAGCGAGAACACAGCTATTAAAATTATTAGTGTGAATCAAGTTCACAGTTATCTTTATACAAGTGATTTAGAAACCATCTCTATTCCACTACTTATTAATACGGAACAATCACATGTTTTCTTAGAAGAAGCCATAGATACAGTTTATATAACCAATGAAACAAAAAAACAAAAAATCCCAGTTACACTGACAAATATTAGAAAAGACAATACGCGTGATTACAATGATGCACCGCATCATCAGTACACAGTATTTATCTCTCCCGCATTAAAAACCAATGACCTAACAACCCATATTGACGAGGCATTGCTTGTAATCACCTACCATGACTACCCTGAACTCCGCGTTCCCATCGGTACATTCTCGTATAGTTTTTATGACCAACAAACCAATCACATCAGCATTGAAACGCGGATAAACATTCCTAAAAACATCGAACACTATCCTACCAGTATGGGCTTATATTTCAACGTCAATAACAAAACTAGCAACCCTATAACCATCACCAAATTATCGCTGCTAACCGATGCGATTACGCCAAATATGGATGCCATTATTGCCCTAGACAGTCCAACACAAAATATCGATGAGCTATTAGATTATATGCCGAAAAATTATAACCCTTTAGCCAGTACCACCCCAGCTCAACCCACTTTAGACTTATCGCCTTACACCGAATCGTTTTTTCTTGTACCCTTTACCTATCAAACCACGTTTCAATTACTACACCGGTACCCTTTGTTAATTGAATATTTATATCAAGGCGATACATACCTTGCTATATATGATGATTTCTTGTTCATCAAAACGGATCCCTTTATATCACCAAATAACACATTGCATAATGAGGTCGTCTATGATGATCATTTCTAACTACCAAAAACAGTATAAAAAAACACTTGTTAGTATTAATCATGCCACATCACATCACCGCATTACCTTAATTAAAGGTGTTAATGGTTCTGGCAAAACCACACTTTTAAAAAGCATCGCCAATCTTAATCGCTATACCGGGACAATTACCGTAAATACACCATCCTATTATATTGAAGAAACAGCAATATTCCCAGAAGCAATGCGTGTTATAGATTATCTATCTGCATTATTGACATTAAACCAAATCCCCATGGATAGATGTCAGTATTTGCTTGAGTACTTCATGATGACCCCTTATACCCGTCATGCTTTTTCGGCTCTTAGTAAAGGTATGAAACAAAAAATAAATCTAATCCAATCATTCATATTACCGTGTAATTGTTATCTTCTTGATGAGCCGCTAAGCGGTCTTGATGATGTTGCACAAACAAAATTATTAAACCTTATTCAAGCCGCAAAGGTAGATTTTGTTATCACTACGCATAATATCACCCCGTTTCTCATTTTGAATCCACAAATTATAACCATATGATAGCGTTAATACGGTTACACAGTTATTATCTGTTAACTAAAAAAACCCGAATCTTAACCCTCGTATTTGTCCTAACATGTATTGGTGTATTATTGCTTACAGCACGCCCTTTTGATTCTAAAACAGCGCGCATACTCTATCATTCAACGTATCTATTAGATTATACCATTGAAGGTGTTACCTTAATAAAAATGGCGATGTTTATCACAGGATTATATACCGTCTTTCATCTATCGATACTGACGCCTTATGATCTGGTTTTACTTCAACGGACGAACGCTTACACATATACCATCAGTAAATACATTACCATATGGCTATACACAACACTGATTACGATGGTGCTAGGATTATATTATCTTACCTTTAGCATCCTTATGTATCACGAAATTCATCCACTGTTGTCTTTCAGTTCATTAGGGATAGGACTTATTCTGATAACAATCTACACGTTATTACTGTATGCGGTAAGCCTCTTTACCAAACACCATCTTGCGCTTATTATGGTGATGTTTAGCTTTTTTATAAGTGACATGCTTGTAAGCATAACCCCAACAATAAACACAGTGTCGCCCATCGGATTTATCGCCAACATCATTGCCCCTAATATTCATATGCTTACGGATCTGAGTCTCGGCTTTATTATTCCTTTACGGTTTTTACTCTATCTAAGTATTCTTTATATAATGCTCATCATAACCACGATATTGACCTCTGACAATTAACAAGATAAAACATTGAATCTTAAAAACTGGTATGCTATAATTAATACCAGTTTTTTATAATAAATAAGGGGGACATATTATGTGCGGAATTGTTGGCTATTTAGGAACGCAAAACGCGAAAGAAATTATTTTAGAAGGACTTTATAAACTAGAATATAGAGGCTATGACTCAGCGGGGATGAGTTTATATAACGAAAAAAAACACCGTTTTTTCAACTATAAAGATAAAGGTCGCGTTGAGCATTTAAAAGCACTGCTTGATGATGTAGAAGACTCACATATTGGCATTGGCCACACACGCTGGGCAACCCACGGAAAAGTCAATCAACTGAATGCGCATCCTCATGTATCATCATCGGAGCGCTTTTTAGTCGTACATAATGGCGTTATTGAAAACTACAAAGACCTACAGCGTGCCTATTTAAAAGATGGAAGGTTAAAAAGTGAAACTGATACCGAAGTCATCGTAGAACTTATTGAAATGTTTTCACACACCTTTAGCGCTGAAGACAGCGTCTTAAAAACATTATCACTGTTAAAAGGATCATACGCTTTACTTGTTATTGATCAAGATGATCCTAACCGTATTATCGCAGCGAAAAATAAAAGTCCGCTTCTCGTTGGAAAAGGCAAGGACGGGTTTGTGATTGCAAGTGATTTAATGGCAATGGCTAAATACGCTGATGACTATAAAGCATTAGATGACTACACTATGGTCGTTATTAATCATAATGCCGTGTTTTACAACCTTGATGGCAAAACCTTAGATGTAACATTTGACCCTATGGATTTTGATGAAGACTTAACTGAACTTGGCGAGTACCAACATTATATGTTAAAAGAAATAATGGAACAGCCTTTAGTCATGCGCAAAATCATGTCGCATTACTTAGAAGATGCAGCCATTAATATTAATCAAACCATCTTAGACGATATCACAGCAGCTGATCATATTTATATTATCGCAGCGGGAACCAGTATGCATGCTGGGTTTATCGGCAAATCCTATTTAGAAACCCTAACAGACAAACCAGCTAGCGTACATATCGCCAGTGAGTTTGCCTATCATCCACCGCGTTTTACCAAAAATCCATTTTTTATTCTTATCTCACAAAGCGGTGAAACCGCAGATTTACGCGCATGTTTAGTACATATCAAAACGCGAAACTACAACGTCCTAACGATTACCAATGTACGCACATCAACCCTTGCACGCGAAGCCAATTATTATCTCGAAATCTACGCTGGCCCAGAAATAGCGGTTGCCTCAACCAAAGCCTACACCGCACAACTGGCGGTGTTAATGATTCTTGCTTATAGTTTAAGTGAAAAACCATTCAATCTTAAAAAAGAACTCAGTCATCTTGCAATTCAGATGGAAGCATTTTTAGAAAATTATGCCCATATCTATAAGTTAACCCAAGACTACTTAACCAAACGCAATGCCTTTTATATTGGCCGCGGCAATGATTATTATGTGGCCTTAGAAGCAGCACTTAAATTAAAGGAAATTTCTTATATCCAAGCAGAAGGATTTGCAGCAGGAGAACTTAAACACGGAACCATAGCCCTCATTGAAGAAGGTACCCCAGTATTTGCCCTCATTTCTGATAAAAAAATCGCGGGAAATACCCGCAGTAACTTATATGAAGTCGAATCGCGCGGAGCGAATACATTGACCATTACGTGCGAAAGTTTAAAAGAAGATGGCGACCACATTGTCTTACCAGATGTAACCCCGCTCTTAATGCCACTTTTAATGGTTTTGCCAACACAACTCATCGCATATTATGCAGCCCTTGACCGCGGACTCGATATCGACAAACCACGCAACCTTGCAAAAAGTGTTACAGTAGAATAACTTTCAAAACCTTACATGATATGATACACTATTCATAGCTAAAAATCATAGGAGGGAACTTATGGGGAAATATTTTGGGACAGACGGCATTAGGGGTGTCGCTGGAGAATTTTTAACAACTGAATTTGCCTTAAAAGTTGGACAAACATTAAAACATTCATTAAACATAGATACAATAGTTATCGGAAAAGATACGCGTCAATCAAGCGACATGCTTGCCTATAGTTTAGCATCTGGTGCCATGAGTCAAGGCATCGATGTTTTATTTGCAGGCACGGTATCAACACCAATGATTGCACATTATTCTAAAGTACAATCGATCGTTGGGATTATGATTACCGCATCACATAACCCTTATCAAGACAATGGCATAAAAATCTTTATTAATGGCCAAAAGCCAAGTCAAGACCAAGAATCTACGATAGAAAATGCCTTGGATAAAGATACACCAAAATCATCAAAATCCATTGGCACACTCACACAAACAAATGAGGTAGAACGGCAGTATCACACTTTATATAAAAACTTAGGACTACATAAAATTAACCTTAGTGTTGGCTATGATAGCGCCAACGGCGCAAACTATCTCATCGCTAAAACCATTTTAGATTCTATCTGTGATGAAAGTATTCAAATTAACAACGAACCAAACGGCATCAACATTAACGTCGATTCTGGATCAACACATCCCAAAGCGATTATAAACCTCATCAAAGAAAAACATCTCGATATTGGATTCGCCTTTGATGGCGATGGTGACAGGTGCCTAGTGGTTGATCATACAGGAGCACTCATTGACGGCGACTTAATGATTTATGCCATCGCCAAATATTTAAAAAGCCAAAACAGACTTACTAAAGATACCGTCGTACTCACAAAGATGAGTAATCCCGGGATTATCAAAGCTTTTGGCGAGTTAGGCATTAAAACCATACGTACCGATGTTGGCGATAAATATGTCAGTGAAGCAATGCGTAAAAATGGGTATGCCTTAGGCGGAGAAAATAGCGGACACATCATCATGAAAGATTTTTTACATACCGGCGATGGGTTACTTGTTGCGGTAATGCTGTTGAATATTTTACAAGATGTCAAAATCCCACTTAGGTCATTTATTGAAGAAGTTACTATGTATCCACAAAAAATGGTAAACATTGAAAATATCGATAAAACCGTACTTGAAAAACGCCCCATCAAAAACGCCATTAAGAAAGCCGAAAAAACGCTTGGGTCTGATAGTCTACTACTCGTTAGACCAAGTGGGACAGAACCGGTTATAAGAGTGACGATATCACATCAAGATGAAACTTTACTTGATCGTGTAATGGGCGATTTAGTTACCTCGATCCAACAAGAAGGGGGACAACCATCATGACAACACGCGCTATTGTACTTGCTGCGGGTAAAGGAACAAGAATGCGTACTGAATTACCTAAATGCGCTTTTCCAATATTAAAAAAGCCGATGATTGAATATATTGTTGAAGATTTAGAATCAAGTGACATAAACGAAATAGTCTTAGTTGTTGGCCATAAACGTGAGGTCTTTGAAGATTTGCTTGATGGGCGTGTCCAATTTGCTTATCAAGAAGACCAACTTGGGACAGGTCATGCGTGCTTGCAAGCGGCTGATTTACTAAAAGATAAAGAGGGGACTACCCTAATTTTACTCGGCGATATGCCACTTTTAAACGCAAAAGTCATTAATAAAATTTTAAAAGCCCACACCAACAGCAACAACGATTTAACTGTTGTCACAACCAACTATGAAAATCCCAAAGGATATGGCCGTATCATCCGGAATCAATACGGCCGTATTGAAAGTATTATTGAAGATTTAGATGCAACGGATGAACAAAAACAAATTAAAGAAGTAAATTCCGGTATTTATGCCGTCAATAATAAATTATTATTTGAGATGCTTCCAAAAATCAAAAAAAGTGAACGCAAAAAAGAATACTACCTTACAGACATCGTTGCCCTCATGCAAGAAAAATACCATGTCGGTACCTTTGTCATGCGTGACAGCTTCAGAGTGATGGGGGTCAATGATTTATATGCCATCAGCGTTGCAGAAAAATATATGCGCGATGCCATCAATAAATCTCATATGATCAACGGCGTTTCCATGATTAACCCTGAAACCATTACCATCGGGCATAATGTCACGATTGAACCAGGCGTGACCATTCAACCAAATACGACGATAACAGGGCATTCAATCATTAAAGAAAAATCCCATATCGGTCCAAATACAGAGATTCATAATAGCGTAATCTATGAAAACGTAACCGTTAAACATAGTTTGGTTTATGATAGTACCGTGCATCAACGCTCAACCCTTGGTCCATTTACCCATCTAAGAAACAATGCTGTGATAGGTAAAGATAACCGTATTGGAAATTTTGTGGAAGTTAAAAAATCAACCACTGGCGCCAATACCAAAGCCGCGCATCTTGCCTATATTGGTGATACCACAACGGGTAAAAACGTCAACTTTGGGTGTGGCTCAATTACCGTCAATTATGACGGCGTAGAAAAACATAAAACCACAATTGGAGACGACGTCTTTATTGGATGCAACACCAACTTAATCGCCCCAATTACTATTGAAGACCAAGTTTTCATTGCAGCAGGTTCAACCGTGACTAAAAACGTACCTAAAGGAAACATGGCCATTGCAAGAAATCATCAGATTAATAAGGCCGATTATACAAAACATCTTATTAGACCAAAAAATGATGACAAATAATTTGACTTATCGCGAATACATGCTATAATAAGTTAGATTTAAAATATTGGTGGAAAGAAGAGTACCCACTCTCACCTGATTGACTTAGAGTTGATAGGTTCACGCTACAAGCAATTTATAGCGATTATTATACGTGTGGGTGCCTTGCGCCTGCACGTTTTTTTCTTATTTTCCCCCAAAACACTCAGGAGGTGACATGTATTAATAAAAAGTCTGGAAATCGCACACAGAATCAAGGTATTGTCAATGAAGACATCCGTGCTAAAGAAGTTATGGTTATTGGTGATGATGGTGAGAAACTCGGTATCATTCCTAAAAACGAAGCCATTCAAATGGCGTATGAAAAACAACTCGACTTAGTGGTCGTTGCACCAGGTGCAAAACCACCAGTAGCCAAATTTATGGACTACAATAAGTACCGTTTTGACCAACAAAAGAAAGCACGTGAAGCGAAGAAAAAACAAACAAAAACGACATTAAAAGAAATTCGCCTTTCACCAAAAATTGACACACACGACTTTGAAACAAAGCTGCGCCAGGGACGTAAATTCCTCGAAAAAGGCGATAAACTTAAGATTTCAATTCGCTTTAGAGGCCGCGAAATGGCTTACACGAACCAAGGCCGTGAAGTTATGTTAGATTTCGCAAAACAATGTGAAGACATTGCTGACATCGAAAGTCGTCCTAAACAAGAAGGTCGCACGATGCATATGATGCTTGGACCGAAAAAAGATAAATAATTAAGGAGGATTTATATGCCTAAAATTAAAACACATTCAGGGACAAAAAAACGTGTTAAAGTTACTGCATCTGGAAAGATTAAAGTATCACACGCAAACAGAGCCCATCTAAAATCAAACAAAAACAAAAACACCATTCGTAATAACAGAAAATCAAACATCGTCTCAAAAGCAGACGAAAAAACAATCAAACAATTACTAGGAAACATCAAATAATTCATTAGAAAAAGGAGGTTACTACCATGGCTAGAGTTAAAGGTGGTACCGTCGCACGTAAACGACGTAAAAAAATATTAAAGCTCGCTAAAGGGTACTTTGGTTCAAAAAGTTTACTCTATAAAACCGCAAATGAACAAGTAATGAAATCAATGCAATACGCATACCGTGATCGTAAAAAACG
>CAYNAA010000035.1:0-15950 GCA_964395055.1 uncultured Candidatus Izemoplasmatales bacterium
CCTTTAAAGGTAGACGTTATGATGTTGGTAATAAACAAGGCTTCTTAGAAGCCACCGTTGAACATGCTTTAAGACGCGATGATTTAAAAGATGATTTTTTAACATATTTAAGAACAATCATAAAATAAGTACAAAAAAACCAAATTCTATAACATAAGAATTTGGTTTTATTTTAGATGTAGTTTCAAAACAGTAATATCATCTTTTTGCTTGAACCTTGGATATTTTTGTAGATTATAATCTCTATTCCAATTATTATTAATCAAATTAATTATTTCTTCTGGATTTAATGAGTTACTAAAAACTTTTTTATATCCTCGGTAATAAGATCTTATTGTATCAAAAATTTGGGCAAAGCCATCTGTGTATAAATATATTGTTTTAATATTGTTTTTAGGGATAACTATTTCTCTTATATAAAAATCAGGATTATCATCTATTGTGAAAACATTATAGCCATTCGGTCTATTCATCATGTTTCTATGTTTAATTAAAATTGGTTTTATTGCAGCCCTTTTTTCTTCCGCTGTAACAAGGTTATTTATCCTGGTATAATATTGCATTTTATCTAGCGCTTTTTCATCAAGCTTTTTTAGTTCTTTATTTACATATCTTTTGGCAATGTTATTCCGTGTGACAGTGACTATTTCACAATCGCCTAATAAGTAAGCATAAAAAGCATCTTTTCTTTCAACAATAGCAGCAATACCAGCTGAAGGTTTGGCAGCACTATTATTGGTATTAAAATTTTCTATTTTTTGATAAGCTTTACTAATGTTGTAGAGTGTTTCTTTAAAATCTCCATTATAAAAATCATCAAACTTTTCAGTTAAGAATCTAACCATTTTACTAGCATCTGAAATATGGTTAGATTTATTTTTAGGATATAGACCAGTTGCGCCATCGGCAACAAAGTATACAGGATGTTTTTTGTAATAACCATCTTCGTTATAGGATTTAGAAGCTTTAGTAAAAGCTTGTGCTTTAAATATCATGCTGTCACTTCCTTTTTTATAATGTTTCTATTAAAGTGAAAACCAATAAACCAAGTCCAATAAGTGATATAAGAATAGATACTCTAAAAATGGAACGATAGATATTAGTACTTTCAGTGTTTGCGTTTAAACTAGATATAATTAGTAAAAAACCAAAGTATAGAAAAAATACTGCGCTAAACATAATCATTATGAGTGGAATATTATCATTTGCATTAGATAGAATCGTGATGTTTCCAAGTACGAAAGTGATGAGTCCAGCAAAAAGTCCAAGATTTCTAAAGTTTGCTTCTTTGTGTTCGTTAATTAAAGTATCGTGTCCTTTAATCTTAGCATCAAGTGTATGTTCCTTTTCATTTAAAGAAGCATAAAGTTTTTCAATTTCGAAATGTCTTTTAAGCGTATAAACATTATTTTGATAAAGAGCATATTCAGTCATTCTTGCATCATAACTCTCTGATGATGGATCTTCTAATTTCATCGCTTTATGAAATGCGTTGAATGCTACAGTGAAATTTTTATTGATTGCGGCAATTCTACCTAGAGTGGCATAAAATTTTCCATAACTAGGTTCAAGTTCGGTAACTTTATGTGCTACTTCGTAAGCTTTTTCTAACGCTTTTTTAGCGTCATCCTCACTAATTTTATCGAGGTTATATTCATAGTATTCCGCATATAATCTTGCGTGATGATGTAATACCCCAACATGATTTGCAAAATCATGTTGGTTAATTAACTTTGTTGATGTATCAATAAGATCTTCCCATGAGTTGTTATTAAACGGATTAGTTGCACCATATAATAATTGAATATGGTCTAACAATGGTATTGGTTTGAATTTATTAATATGTTTCTGCATTAATTCTTTTAAAGCATTATAGTTTTGTTTTCTTCTAAGGAACGTAAATATTATAAAGAATGCTGTAAACCGAACATCTAAAGGATAATGTTTATCATCCATTATATCACGAAGATGTTTATCAAAATCCTTTTCTGTACATATTTCACCAACATAGCTGGTAACCTTTTTTTCATAAAGTCGATCAGTAATATCGTATTCTAAAAATTGATTAATTTTATTTACAATCTCATCTTTTGTCATAATTATCCCCTTACTATGAATATTTTCTTATCAACTTTTATTATAGCATATTATGTAATGAGACATAGTGGAAATTAATGGAACAGATAATATATGAATCTAATTTGTAAATTGTATAAAGCGAATCTATCAAGTATAATAGATTTATATACAGTTAGGATGTGGTTCTATGGATTTTTTAAATGCATGGTGGATGTATCTGATTGCGAGTGTAGTTGTACTTTTTATTTTATCGCAATCGCTTTTCTTTTTGCTTAAAGCGCGCAAGCGTGCCTTAGAACTTGGGATAAGTAAAGAAAGAATTAAGCGAACGATTATTTCGACAATGATTTTTAGTATTGCACCGTCTATTGCGATACTGATTGGGCTACTCACGTTGAGCAAAGTCTTAGGCATTGTTATTCCTTGGATTAGACTCAGTGTCTTAGGGGCAGTAACCTATGAACTCCCCGCAACAATTAATGTCGTAGAAGGCGTCTATGAACAATCTATCGGTAACCGGATTACCGATCCTAAGATGTTTATTACCGTCATTTGGGTCATGACATTCGGTGTGATTCCACCCCTTGTGATTATTCCTTTATTTTTAAAGAAAATCCAAGCCAGAGTTATTAAAACAAGAACGAAAGATCATAAATGGGGCGACATCTTTATGAGTGCGATGTTCTTAGGAATGATTAGTGCCTTTTTAGGATATGTAGTTGCGCCTCGGACGATTGAAGAAACTGGGGAAACCTATATCTCTATTACAAGCATCTTAACGCTTTTATCAAGCGCTGGTATTATGGTGCTTTGTGGGGTATTAATTACGAAGTATAAACAATCATGGCTGAAAAACTATGCGATATCATTAAGTATGATTCTTGCCATGGCTCTTGCCATTCTATATACCGCCTTGGGGGTGAGATAAATGAGAGATTATCAAGACCGCGTTCACTTATGGGGACGCATTTGGATGGGATTTGCTTTTCTTATTATGGTTGGCGTCCCGTTATCAATCAGTATTATCTTAAATGTGTGGCCTGATGTGAATGCCTTTGTTAGAGGCTTATTCGCAACTGCGACGATATTTTGGGCAGTGACTACGATTGAAGTCTTTACATTCGCACCGATGCTCGGAAGCGCTGGTACCTATTTAGGCTTCACAACAGGCAATCTTACCAACTTAAAAGTGCCAAGTGCGATGCAAGCGATGGAGGCCAATAATGTCACCATTGGAACAGAAGATGGTGATGTTATCAGTACCATTGCGATTGCTTCTAGTTCAATTATTACCACGCTCATTATCTTAGTTGGTGCCTTACTGTTAATTCCGATTACCCCGCTTTTAGAATCTAACGCGCTTCAACCTGCGTTTGATCATATTATCCCAGCGCTTTTTGGCGCACTCGGGGTTGTCTATATAGTCAAGGCATGGAAAATAGCGATTGCGCCAATTAGCGTCATGCTTGTGATTTTTCTCTTTGTCCCAGGTGCCACAGGACTTGTTGGGGTGTTGGTTCCTGTAGGTGTTGTTATTTCGCTTATTACCGCAAGAATTTTATACAAAAAAGGAAAGCTTTAGGAGGCTTAAAATATGGTATATATTATAATTATTGTTGCCTTATTATTCATATTACTCAGTGTTTTAGTCATTAAAGCATTAAACCATAAACCAACTAACGATGCAGTAGAAAAAGCAGCGCCTATCACAGTTGATGAAGCGCGGATTATTGAAAGCCTGCAAACGATGATTCAGTTTAAAACCATCTCTTATCAAGACACTTCAAAAGAAGATAAACAAGCATTTAAAGCTTTCCGCGAATACATTCAAACACGCTATCCGACAATCCTCTCTAAGGGTGATTATAAAGAAATAGAAGATACCGGATTTTTAATTCACCTTAAAGGGAAACATCACGATAAATCCATCGTTTTTATGTCGCATTATGATGTTGTCCCAGAGAATGGCACATGGCAACACGATCCATTTTCTGGTAAGATTATTGACGGTAAAATTTATGGTCGTGGTACGTTAGATACCAAAAGTACCCTCGCCAGTATTTTAGAAGCGATGGAACATCTTTTAAACGAAGGCGTAACATTGACCCATGATTATTATTTATGTTTTTCTGGGGATGAAGAAACCCGTGGACCGAGTGCCAATAATATCGTTCAGTATTTAAAAACACGTGGGGTTAAACCATCTTTAGTCTTAGATGAAGGCGGCGCCGTCGTTGAGAATATCTTCCCTGGGGTTAAAAAGAAAACCGCAGTGATTGGGGTTGCTGAAAAAGGCTATATGAATGTAAGACTATCAGCTACTGCAAGTGGCGGCCATGCATCGATGCCACCAGCATCGATGCCATTAAGTGATTTGTCTCTTGCAGTTTCGAGACTTCATAAAGGCAATGTGTTTAAGATGAAAACATTATCTGTCACAAAAGCTATGCTAACGGAAGTTTCTAAACATAGTGAATCTTTTGTGATGCGTTTGCTATTTGCCAATCTTTGGCTCTTTATGCCGGTGATTAAAATGAATGCGAAAAAAAGTGGCGGGGAAATGTTAAGTTTATTTAAAACCACCCAAGCATTTACGATGGCAGAAGGCAGTAATGCAATGAACGTCTTACCAAGTACGGCAAGCATTGGCATTAACTATCGTTTGCTTCAAGGTGATACAATAAATAGTACGTTGTCTCGCATCAAAAAACGAATAAAAAATGATACAATAGAAGTGCAATTAGAAAAAGGGGCTGAAGCAACATCAATTAGTAAAACAACCGGCCTTTATGATACCTTAACGCGCACAATCAAAGAAACATGGGGTGATGTAATCACCACACCGTACTTAATGATGGCGGGAACCGATTCACGGTATCATCACGCCATTAGTGATCATGTTTATCGGTTTTCACCGATGGAGATGACCAAGGCAGAACGAGAAACCATCCACAGTACAGAAGAAGCCATTCGCATTGACCAACTACTTACTTGCGTTCGCTTCTATATAAGCCTTATTAAAAACATCAATTCAAATTAAAGAGGTGCACACCATGCCAAACAATCAAACACGTATGACAACACACACCGCTAAATTTTACGGCTTCAAGACATTTGGAAGTCCGTTTATGATTATCTTACTTGCCCTCATTGCCTATTTTGGCTACATGAGTTTTGGTGATAGTAATTTTCTTGAATTATTTATCATCTTAATCGGTATATATATCCTTTGGCCAATCTTACAAGTTTATAACATGCACAAAAAAACAGTCACACTGACAACAAAGACCATTCTTGTCAGTTACGAAAACAGCCGAAAAGAAGATAAAACCATTCCCTTAAACCGCATTGAGTCGTTATCAGTTAAGCACAGTTTATTGGGTGATATTTTTAACTATCAAGATGTCGTTATCTTAAAAAAAGACGATCGACGTGTCTTTTTAAACGGCCTTCGTGACGCGGAAATGCTTGTTAACATGGTCAAACAAATTGAAACAGAAAACACCATGAAAAAATTAAAAGAACAAGAAGCAGAAAAACCTCTCAAAGAAGAAGACTTTGACTTTACAAATCATAACTAGGACGTGTCTGTATGCCACTAAAAAAAGACCCATTACTTGAAGAGTTATCATTACTTAGAGACCATTTAAAAGCAGCAGGTAAAGACGAATTTGACCGAACGCCTATCATCTGTAGTGACGATGCCCTTATTGAAATCGCCAAGCGTGAACCGCTTAAGCTTGATGATTTCAAAGCCATCAGCGGCATCGGCGATGTCTTCATCGCCAACTACGGTGAAGCGTTTTTACGCGTGGTGTTAAAACATAAAAATAACCGCGTAAAACAGGTTCGCCTATCACGGACGACCAGTAAAGTCTTAAACACCTATAAAGACCGTCTTACAAACATCTCAAGACGCAACCGTAATCTATACACCACCCGTCTTTCTAACCGCTTAGGGGTTGATTTAACACGGGGTGTTGAAACAGCTAAACTGTCTAGCTTTATCCATGAAAAAACGTCACACCCCTTACGGCTTACCTACAAAAAAGACGCAAGTCTATCAAAAGAAGAAGAAACCTTCTACCGGCACTTAACCTTGCTATACCGTGATTTAAACCGCACGCAAAAAGATAAAGGTGCCTATGATTTATTTATCGCCTATCCATTTGTCTTAGGAAAACTTGAAGGTGAAGCTTTTGAAGTCAAAGCCCCACTGTTATTTTTCCCTGTTATATTAGAGCGAAAAGGCTATGACTTTTATTTAAAAATGAACAAAGAAAAAGATGTCTTATTAAACCGTGATTTACTCCTTGCGAACAATAAGTTTAATCATTTTGATGACATCAAAAATATCCCTTCAGCCGATCTCATCGATGCTGATCATCTTTATAAAACGATTATTCCGTTTTACGGAGAGAATCATATTAGCATCCAAAAACCCCCGCATGTCTTTAATCAGTTTGAAGCGTATGAACCGACAAAAAAAGAAGACTTCAAAAAAGTTAAAACAGGTCACTTAGAAATTAAAAACTATATCGTCTTAGGCCGGTTTTCCATGTATTCATCAAAACTTCAAGAAGACATTAAAGATATTATTGGCCGTAAAAGCTATAACGATTTACTTGAAGGCTTACTAGAAGACCGCTATAAAACCTATGATTATTCACAAGATACTACATTTAAACGCGGTCAAGAACACGCCTTTAAAGAACGTGATTTAACCTATATCAACACATTAAATTATTCTCAAGAACAGGTCATAAACTTATTAGATAAACACGAAAAGCTGGTCATTTGGGGACCTCCAGGTACCGGAAAATCACAAACCATTACGAGCCTCATCGCCTCACAAATTGAAAAAGGCGAAAACGTGTTGATTGTATCAGAAAAAAAAGTCGCACTTGATGTCATCCATTCGCGCTTAGGAAACGCCTCAAGATTTACGTTGTTTATGGATGACGCCCAAGATAAAAATGCCTTTTATGCCCAAGTTAAAAACCATATTGACCCCTTACCGCCAACGCGCTCGTTAAACAACGACCGTGACACAGTTGATGACGCAGTTGATAAAATCATCGGCAAGTTAAAACGCATGCATCATGCGTTTTATACGCCGCAACTTAAAGACATTGAAACCTATAAACTGTATCCTAGATATTTAAGTGAAAAACAAATCAACGATATCTTGCTTCCCCTTAATGTCTATGAAACATTTATGAAACATTTTAACGCACCGACTTATCAGTCCTTAAGTCATATTGAAAAAACCTTTAGTAACGCCAAAAAACTACGCAACCTCATTACCTTTTTATCGTTAAAAGAAATCTACCCAATTATCGATAAACTAAACTTTAACCTAACCCGCAGTGAAAAGATTAAACGCACTAAGTTTTATAAACTATTAGAAGAGTTTAAAGAAACCTACAATAGCACCTTCTTCTTGTTTAAACGGAAGAAACGTCGTGAATTTATTAAAGCCCATGAATCAGATATTAATTTCTTCTTTACGAAAAAACGCCACCGTAAAGCGTTTTTAACCTTACTCATTAAAGAAGATAGATTTTATCAAACCTTTAAAAAAGTGTATCACAGTTTTGCGCTTTCAAGCGCCAAACTGAAAAAACTTAACAACGCCTCACTGACCTATTTAGAGATGCTAATGCATGACCCACTATTTACAGAGATAGAGGATGTCTATAAATACCATACTGCCATCTTTGATGCCTTTTATACAGGGTATATTGAAACCTTTGAAGCAGCCAATCAAGATAAAGTCTATGACTTAAACCAATATAAAGAACTCATGGAAAAACTCGATGATTTGATTATCCAAAAAGAAGGCATGAGTAAAGAAACCTTTACGATGGAACTGTATAAACATGCATTATCATTTAGTAACACCAAACGCATCATGGATATCAAACGCCGACTTGATGCTTCACGTAAATGGAGTGTTAGTAAGTTCATTAATGCTTTTCAACTAGAACTCTTTTCAAACATCAAAGTCTGGCTGATGACACCAGAAGTCGTTAGTGAAATCATCCCACTCAACTTTGCGATGTTTGATCTAGCCATCTTTGATGAAGCCAGCCAAATGTATGTTGAAAAGGCCATTCCTACTATTTATAGAGCCAAAAAAGTTGTGATTGCTGGCGATACCAAACAACTGCGTCCATCAAGTTTAGGCCAAGGTAGACTGACGTTTGATGATGATCTTTATGAAGAAGATGACGATTTAGATATTACCATTGATGCAGAAAGTTTATTAGATTTAGCACGCTACAAATATAAAGAAACCATTCTTAATTATCATTACCGCTCAAAATATGAAGAACTGATCAGTTTTTCTAATTATGCCTTTTATGATGGGAAACTACTTGTCTCACCTAATCAAATCATTCCGAAAACCCCGCCAATCGAATATATCGTCTGTGAAGACGGGGTATGGGATAACCGCAGCAACCTTGCTGAAGCAAAGAAAGTCATCGAACTAATCAAAAAAACGATTCGTCTTAAAACCAAAGAAGAAACCATTGGGGTGATTACCTTTAACACCCAACAACGTAACCTCGTAGAGGATTTACTTGATGAAGAACTCTTTACAAATACACAGTATAAAAAACGTATAGCGCGTGAATTAAACCGATTTGAAGACGGAGAAGACCGCAGTTTATTTGTTAAAAATATTGAAAACGTCCAAGGTGATGAACGGGATATCATTATCTTCACAACTGCCTACGCAAAAAACACCCAAGGACGCTTCTTGCGTCAATTTGGGTGGTTAAATAACGAAGGCGGACAAAACAGATTAAACGTCGCAATTTCAAGAGCGAAGAAAAAGGTCTATATTGTCACCAGTTTTTACCCGCAAAACTTTCACGTAGAAGACCTTAAAAGCATTGGCCCAAAACGTTTAAAAGAATATTTAACGTATTGTTATCACGTATCAAATAAAGACTCAGCCCAAGCATCTAGTGTCCTTATGCAGCTGTCGAATGTTGAGTCAGTAAGCAAGACAAACGAATTAACTGCCTTACAAGAAGACATTTATAAACGCTTAGATAAAGAAGACTATACCGTAGACACAAACATCGGTATCGGAAAATATACCATCGACTTTGGCTTATTTGATGATGACACAAAAACCTATAAACTCGGAATCATCTGTGACGTTAAAGAAAATGGTACAGCAGGTGATGTTCGTGATGTATTTTATCACCAAGAAAAATACTTACATGCTAGAGGCTGGACAATTTACCGGATTTTTGCCCCAGCTTGGTATAAAGATGCCAATAAAATTATGCGTGATGTACGCAAATTATTAAAACAATAGAGAGGAGGAATAACAATGCCTAGTGAATGGTTAAATAAACTAAGAGAAACTGCTGATAAAGCCATTGAACGCACCAAAGCAGAAATCGAAAAATTTCGAGAACCAAATGAATTAGAAGATGCGCTTGATAAATTTGAACAAGATATTAAAGATTTAGAAGCACGCCAAGTTGAATTAACTAAAGAACAACAAGAGGTCAAAGTCAAACTTGAACAAAAGAAACACGAAAAGAAACTTGCAATTAAAAAACTTAAAAAAATGAAAAACTAATTTAAACCTAAGACAACGGAGGTGATGCCATGCCAAGACGCGTTAAAAAAAGCCAAGCCTATTTAAAACAAAAAGCTTTAAGCTTAGCTTATTTTATCCCGCTCTTAATCATTATTGGCATCATCCCTCTTATTGTCTATTTAAATGTTGTCCAATTAAATACCATACAATCTGATTATTGGCTTGGCCATGATGTTCATTATGACTTTTTTAGTTATTACAAAGCATTATGGTTTAGTGGTATCACATTTTTAAGCTTAGGCATCTTGCTTTATATGGTGTTTACTAACCGCTATATACTATATAAATCATCGGTGTATATCCCTTTAGGGATCTATGCAGTAGCGGTTTTAATCACCTATTTGGCTTCACAAGAAAAATCCATCACTACCCTTGGTGTGATGGATATGTATCAAGGTGTTTTTGTATTGCTTGGCTATGTGATACTTGTCTTTGTTATATACAATATGGTTAAAACGACAGACCACATCCAATATCTATTGGCCGCATTTATTTTTCTTGGTGCGGTGACAACACTTATTGCCTTATCGCAGTACTTTGGGTTTGACATCTTTAGAACAAATCTAGGATTAAAACTCATATTGCCAAGAGACTATCACCATTTAGCAGACCAATTGGCTTTCACTTTTGATAAATATGCGGTGTATGCCACAATGTTTAATACCAACTTTGTGGGTAGTTTTGCTGCGTTAATGATTCCCTTAGCCTATGCCATATATTTATATCAAAAAAAGGGCTATACTGTTATGCTTGCACTGCTCTTTTTTGGGGCTATGGTTTTTGTTGGGTTTGGTTCGAACTCACGTGCGGGATTATTAGGAAGCGCCAGCGCGTTTATTTTAATGTTTATTGTCTATAGAAAAATAATGATTCGGCGTCCGCTGTTTTCTCTGATGCCATTTGCTATCTTATTAGGCGTTGGTCTATTACTAAATATCGCTTCTAGTGGCCGCGTTATCAATGAGATTAAAAGTTTAGATTTTTTTGAAGACCGCGATAAAGCAACCCAACAAGTCCATTATAAAACCGTAGCGATAGAAGATGCTACTTTAACTATTGAAACATCACGCGCAAGTTTTGAGATGACCTTTACAGGTCAGGAGATGGTGTTTTCAACCCTTGATGGGGACCCATTAGAAGTGACAAACGATAACCATAATTATCAGTTTGTTGATTCAAAGTACGAAGCAATCACAGTGAATCGTGATGAAGAAGACACTTATCTATATACGGTGAATCTCTATGATAAATCGATTGACATCTATACTGATGTTGATGGCTTAAAGATAAAAGGATATAATGGCGATCTCGTCGTTCCAGATGAGGCCAGACGCATCCGTTATTTAGACGGATATGAAAGTATGTTTTCTAGTCGTATCTATTTATGGACCCGGAGTGCGCCGTTACTAACAGATTATTTCTTTATTGGGGCTGGCCCCGATATGTTTGGCTTGGTATTCCCCCAAAACGATGTGGCTGGTAGACTCAATGCCATCGGCTTTAATACAGTTATCGACAAACCACATAATATGTATCTACAAACTGGTATTAACAGTGGCGTTGTGGCATTGCTTGCGCTTATTACGGCTTTTATTATGTATATTATCAGTAGTATAAAACTTTATGGCAAAGGGTTAAACCATACCTTTATCGACATCTTTGGCGCCGCTTTATCTATCAGTGTTATCGCGTATTTGATTACTGGCATGTTTAATGATCAAATTATTTCAGTCGCACCACTCTTTTATGCTATGTTTGGTCTAGGTATGGCAGTCAATAGAATAAAAAAAGAAAATCCTAACTAAAAAAGGCTCAACGAGCCTTTTTAATTAGCGACTTATTAACGGCACAAACCGACAGCCACCAAGATTGGTTTCATGAATGGTCCCCTTTTTCTTTTCATAAAGCATCAAATCTTGAATAAAATCGCCACCTATTGGAATAACAAGCTTACCGTGTTCACTTAATTGATTAAGCAAATCTTGTGGGACTGTCTTTGGTGCAGCGGTGACAATAATTTTGTCATATGGGGCAGCGTCAATATAGCCCTTTGACCCATCTCCTATAATGAAATGGATATTACTATAGTCCATCGAATACAATATTGTTTTTGCTTTTGCGCTTAACGCTTCGATCCGTTCTACAGTATATACCTCATTTGCTATTTCAGCGAGTATGGCCGTTTGATATCCAGAGCCCGTTCCAATTTCTAACACCTTATCGCTTGCGTTTAACGCCAATGCCTCTGTCATGTAAGCAACCATATACGGTTGTGATATGGTTTGATTATTGTCAATGCGCAGTGGTGTATCTTCATACGCATAAGGCTTTAACTCATCATCTAAAAAAGCTTCTCTTGGAACCCGCTTAAAGGCATTAATCACCGTTTGATTATGGATACCACGATTAATTAATTGTTCATGAATCATTGCATCTTTTTGTGCTTGCATAATCTCATCCTTTACAAAGTTATAGTGACACCAAACTAATTATAAAGACGCTAATCCAAACTGCTATAAGTGTCAGCGGCAAAGCTTTTAAAACATATTCGGTATAAGAACGACTTAAACGGCGCATGTTTTTATTGGTTTTAATATAGAGAACTTCTGTGCCTCCGTGTCTTTTTAAGTGTGCTTCAATACGCTCTAAAGCAGCTTTTCTAGATTGCATATAAATTAGGCCACTTCGTATTGCAATGTTAAATAATATACTCGCAAGAATACCGATTATAGAGACAATTAGCATGCCTATATAAAGTGCATTATGTGTATTTATATTAGCAGCAATGACAATGGCTGCACCTAGTGATGCAGTCACATAAAAAAGATGATTAACTTTAGACCATGTTAAAGTGTCTTCATGCATGTATAACTCTTTTGCAGTTTGATAATTTTCTAGCAAAATTGTCTCGTTATAGTACGCTTGTGTCTTTGGATTATCATAATAAAATATTGCCCGTTTAATGCCATCTTTTTCGTTAACATTAAAAACCTGAACAAAATTCATGTGTTTATGGAATGCCATAGAAGCCTTATTATAAGGGACCAGTGTTACTGCCAAATAAATATCATGATCTGTCTTATCCATTAAGAAAGAATACAGTTTTGAGCCTATCCCTTGGCGTTTTTGTTCAGGGTCAATTCCAACTTGTTTTATAACCAAAAATGGATTTTTAGCGTCATGTACTATTTGTTGATTAACCCGAAGCATCAAATCGAGATCGTCTTTTTCATAAGCAAACAAGAATCCAAGCACCGTATCTTTATTGACATAAACATAAAAGTGTTTAAGTGTTTGAATAAATGCTTTGTAATCATCGATTGTAAAGTCAGATACAAGAAAACTTGATTGTTTTTTTGTGTCAATTAATTGGTTTTGTTTGGCAATGTGATAAACCGCATTTGCATCATTTAGTATGGCTTTCCTTATCATAATCCGCCCTCCTTATATAGTTAAGTTTATCATATTTTTTATAAATATAAACCCAAATATGTAAGCGCACTCATTAAATACGTTTATAAATTGACTGATTATTTTTATGGGTGTATAATATTATTACCTCTAAAAAGGAGAATCAGACAATGGATATTGATATGGATGTTAATATTTTGCTAAGTGTGGTAAATACCAAACTTCGCAATCACTATGACTCGCTTGAAGATTTATGTAAAACAGAAGACATTGATGAAAACGATGTAACAAAAAAACTTCAAAAAGCAGGATATAAATATGATTCAACGCGCAACCAGTTTATTATAATTGATAATTAAGGTTATGTTAACCTATGTTAAACAATGTTATTAAAATACATTGTTCTTGAAAGCGGTTAGCTTTTCGCTTATAATAATAGTAGTTTGAAAGGGGTTATGTGTAATGATTACATACTATATAGTTATTATAGCAACTCCTAATAATGAGATACATACTTAAAAATTTAGGTTTTTAGGTATGTTTTTTAATTTCCCTGTTTATGGGCTAAAATTAAGGGTTTTAACGCTCGAAAGAGCGAAATAAAATAAAACTAATTTGAAAGGAGGAAGTTGGTATTAGAGTGATCTAATACTAGCGACCAAACACATGAAGAATTATGTAAAACGCTTTTTTATTTTATTTCTTCTTATCGGAGCTGCCTTTGCTTTAGGGGCGTGTGACGCAGAAGAAATAGAAGGACCAGAAGGACCTCAAGGAGAAGAGGGACCGGAAGGACCAGAGGGACCAGAAGGCCCACAAGGACCTGCCGGTGAAGACGGCGAAGACGGTACCGATGGTACAGATGGTGCTGATGGCACTGATGGTGCCGATGGTGCTGACGGTGAAGATGGCGCAAGCGCGTACGATATCTATTTAGAGTATTATCCAGGATATGATGGTACAGAACAAGATTGGATAAACGATCTTAGTAGCAATCAACTTGAACTCGATGTAGAATTCCATTTAAATGGTGGAACATTCGCTACAACCCCATCTGCTATTACAGTTATGAAAGGGGACGTATTAAACGTTGATGTTGATGATCCTACACGCGATGGCTATGTCTTCCAAGGATGGTTCATTGATGAAGACTTTACAACTGAATATGTAGACGGTGAAGTTTTACTAGAAGATTTAGATATTTATGCTGAATGGTATTTACCAGTTGCTACGTATGAATTCGATTATGATATTTCTGATGTGGATTTCGTCGTTGGCGACATGTTTGAAATTCCTCTTACAGTTCAATATGACGAACAAGGTGTTGACGGGTACGACAATGTAAGATTCCATATTTCTTATACTGCCCCTTCATCAGGTCAAATGTATTTATGGGCTACTGATGAAACAGACACCACATATGATGTTGCAGACATTGGTACATGGGGACCTGAAGCTGGATTCCCAATTGAAGGTGACTATATGGCCACCCAAGATTTCACTGCATATTTCACAGAAGCAGGAGACTATGATGTAACATTTGAATTAGTTGACAAAAATGATTCAGATGCTGTTATCGTTTCTGAAACAGTCACCATAGCTGTTGAAGAACCAGGTTCAGTCGCAGATGCTCTCGATGCTGATGATGACGAAGAAGTTAACTTTATTGCACAAGTTACAAATATTTCTGGCGGATATTTCCAACATGTTTTTGTAGAAGATGAAAATGGAGATGCCATTGTATTGTTATCTTCTGGTTATTTGGATGATATCGCAATCGGAGATTTACTATATGTGCATGGAGAACGCGATACATATTATGGATTAAATCAAATTAAAAACAATGCAAACGTTGTAGTCTTAAATGATTATATGGATAACCTTACCATCAATACCATTGCAATTGATGGATTAGATCTAGAAGATGACGACGTTATGATGGATTATCAAGGAAACTTAGTTTCATTAGAAAACGTTATTATTGGTGATATTAGCGAAGATTCTTACGGTTCAATTAGTGGCTATCTATATGATCCTACTACCGAAAACACAATATCATTCTATTATGATAACCGATTAGATGATTCAGAAGATGATGCTGCGCATTTACTAACCTATAATGTTGGCGATGCAGTGTCAATTGATGGTATGACTTTAGGATGGGATAGCGGACCAGAATTACTATTCACTAACGAAGATCAAATAGAAGCTGTTACAATGACTGATGAAATGTTAGCTTCTTTCATAGGGTATTCTGCTGATATTCCTGAAGAAACAACAGAAGATTTAACATTACCAGAAACATTTGATAATGATGGTGTTACTTATGATCTTACTTGGACATCAAATGACACCGATGTTATCGCAAATGATGGTACAGTTACAAGACCTGCCGCTGGTGAAGGTAATGCGACAGTTACATTAACCCTTAATATAACTGATGAAGGCGTATACGATGAAACCATTACATTTGACGTCGTTGTCTTAGAAGAAGTACCACTGGGGACAACTGTTTATGAAACTGGATTCGAAAATGATTCTAAAGGAGCATACGCTGAAGAAACAATAGAAATAGATGGTGAAGACTGGACATTAAATGATGCATTAATTGGAAGCCTAGCTGGTGACAAAAAGGTTGACTCAGCATCTGCTAGACTTAGAAATTCAGGATTTATTGAAACTGAGTTTGCTGTAGAAGGTTTATCAATCATTGAATTTATGTATGCATCTTATGGAACAAATAGTGCAGCTACTATTATAGTAGAAATCTCACCGGATGGAACAAATTGGACAACTGTTTCAGATGATACAACGACTACAGAAGATTTCCAAC
>CAYNAA010000036.1:0-14851 GCA_964395055.1 uncultured Candidatus Izemoplasmatales bacterium
GGATTTAAACTTGATAATGGATCTTGGAATATCATACCAATTTTATCTCCACGAATACGGTGAAAATCTTCTTCAGCAATTTTTGTAAGGTCTTGTCCTTCGTACATGATAGAACCTTTATCAATAACACCGTTACCGGCTAAGATTCCCATAATTGTACGACTTGTAACAGATTTCCCTGATCCAGATTCACCAACAATTGCCAGTGTTTCTCCTTCATGTAAATCAAAACTAACATCACGTACAGCACGAACCATACCTTGGGTAGTTCTAAATGATACCGTTAAATTTTCAACTTTTAATTTAAGTTCTTTATTCTTGTTGTTAGCCATTAGTTAGACCCCCTTAGTGATGGATTAAACGCATCTCTTAATGCATTCCCAAACATATTGAATGTGATCATTAAGATAGAGATAATAACCGCAGGGAACACTGTTAAGTATGGTCTACTTAACATTTGTGTACGACCATCCGATAGTAGCACCCCAATAGATACACCAGACAATTCTAATATACCAAATAATTTGAATTCTTGACCATGTCCGATACCAAATCCTAAATAAGATAAAGCGGCTTCGGTAAAGATAACCATAGGGATACTTAAGATACTTGCGGTAATAATCGTACCAATACCATTTGGTAAAATATGTCTAAATATAAGTCGTGAATCTTTTGCACCTAATGTTCGTGATGCAAGTACATATTCGCGTCCTTTATATCGATAGAACTGAGTACGCGTAACGCTCGCTACCCCAATCCAACCTGAAACAATTAAAATTAAAATTAATGATAGTGCACCTGGTCCAACTATAGCCATGAAAATACTTAATGTAACTAGCCAAGGAATGCGACCAATAAGTTCACTAAACCGTTGCATAATAATATCGACTTTACCACCATAATACCCGCCAATAGAACCATAAACAATACCAATGGAAATATTAATGATTGATACAACGAGTCCGATAGATAAAGAAGTTCTTAATCCTAACCATGTTTGTGCAAATAAATCTCTTCCGCCTGATGTGGTTCCAAAGAAGAAGTAAGGCACTTCTTCATACCCTGCATAAAGCATATAATCAATCACAACAGAATATGAATAATGCAACTCTCCATCGGGTCCTGCAACAGGAGAACTTTGGCTATTTACAACCATGATTGGACATCCATCATCAAACTCATAAGGCATGTCGTCTGGTCCAAAGTCATCTGGAAGCGTACATTCATCTGAATATTCAGCCATTATCTCATCAAACTCACTACGTGGAAACGCAGCATCTTCTTGAGTAGAGAATGCAGCAGCATAACTATCAAATTGGAAATTTGCTTTAGTTATCTTACCATTACGTCGAGATACTGCACCATTTTCTACAGAACTATATTGTGCTAAGTCATAACCCTCGTCTAAAACTAAAGTTTCATCCGATGCGACATTTTCAACTTCTACACTTTTAAGGGTAACACCATTTGCAGAAGTTTCACTTTCTACTTCAAAATAGATTCGCGAATTAAAACTATTTGATGATACACCAGAACTAAACACATCAATAACATGTTCACCTTCAGTATCAATAGTATCTAGTAAAGTGAATGTTGTTTCATTGTCTTCTGTTACATAAACGCGTACTTCAACATTATCGCCTAAGAAACTATCTATATCGATAGTTATTTCAGTATTTTCTGTGTTTGAGAACGTTAACCGGTCAGCTGAACGGAACGTAGCAACACCACTGCTTGATAGTCTAAAATCAACTTCACCACCAACACAATTCTCTTCATCTAATGTACAAGTTTCATCATAATTTTCTAATGAGTCCATTACAATAAACTCTTCATTATAGTTAGAAGGGATACCTAATCCTGTATCTGGATCAATGGTATCACGATCAATTGTTTGATCTTCAACCCATCTTGTACCATCAAAAATACCGATGTCTTCTAATAGTGGAACTCTTGGTGGTAAAAACCCTAATTGAGTATCTAATTGAGTATAGTTTTTAGTTGTTAAAATCGGTACGAAAATTGCAAGTAAAATCATAATAAATAATATGCTTGTAGCAATAACATTTGTGCGGTTTTTACCAAAACGAATCATAGCATCTTTAAAATAACCAATAGGTTTGGTCTCAAATTTCTTATCATGAATCTTACTATCTCTTTTTACTTTCTCAAATAATGATTTATCTAAGTTGTTAATATCTTCATGTTTTTTAGTATCCATTATTTCTTCGCCCCCATTCTAATTCGAGGATCGACAACACCATAAGATAAGTCAACAAGTAAGACTGCAAACAAACCAATGATTGTATAGAATGCTGTGATACCTAAAATTAAATTATAATCATAGTTATTACGTTCCATGGCACGAATAAATATACGTCCTGTTCCTGGAATACTATAAATTCTCTCAATAATTACCGAACCACTTAATAAACTAACAAATGAAGCAATAATCCCTGGAACCAATGGTACCATTGAATTTCTCATGGCATGTCGAATAACAGACTGCTGACGCGTTAATCCTTTCGTTCTTGCTAGTAACAAGAACTCTGATGTCAACACTTCTGTTAACTCTGCACGCGTTGTCCGTGTTAGCGCTGCAATCGAAGTGAATGATAAACCGAGTACAGGTAAAATCATCCCGGTTAACTGAGCTATTCCTGTTACATCGGAGGATGGAAACTGAGTTGGTAGCCAATCTAATTGATACCCAAAGATTAGTACTAAAAATAACATGGAAACAAAACTTGGAATAGAGATAAATATCATAACCGTTAATGAAATAACGTTATCTGCTAAACCATTTTTCTTAAGCGCCGCCCAGATACCTAGGATAAATCCTACTGGTATATAGAATATTAACGCTGTTAAATTCAATCTAAGTGTAACTGGTATTCTAGATGATAATACATCAAACACCTCAACATTTGGTTGAACACGAGTTGAATACCCCCAATGCCATTCGGTAAATATACCTTCTAACCATCTAAAATATTGAACACCTACTGGTACTGGTTCATAAATACGTACTTGTGTATCTTCGTCTTTTACATAAGCATTTTCGTGGAGTTCAATGTCCCCTGCTAAATATTCTTCCATTAATTCAGGATCATCTTCTGTTCGCTCAGTAAAAAAGCCATCAGAAACTTGTCTAGCATAGTACATATTTCGATCATCTTCAGTTGTAGGTGGATATTCTGGCGCGCTTTTTAAAATAAGGAAGTTCATGGACAATATTGTGAAAATCATAATAAAAATCCATACCACCCGAATTGCTGTATATCTAAGCATACATTTCGCCTACTTTCTTGAAATTATCGTGCTTATTGTCTATTTATATAAATTAAATTTAATAATACTTCATCGATGTAAGTAGTAAGTAATTGATAAATAAATACGTTTTATTTATGTATTCATCAATTACTTCAACTGTGGTTTAAGTTGATAAAAAGGGCGATAAAGTTAATATTAAACGTTATCTGCCGCAAAACAAATATATCAAAAATTTTCTTGCAATAAACAACATGCAAACCATCAGTTTAATGCAAAGATGGTTTGCATGGCCTTTGAAAAGCTAATGTTTATTGATCAAATAGTACTAATGAATCTTTCTAAATACTATTCTACTTCTTCTCCGTCTTCAACAGTAACAGAACCATTGAGGGCAGATACTAATGCATTGTATGACCAAATTTCAGTTACTTCTGTATCGTATTCTGGATGTGTATAAGTGACTTCGATGTCAGCAGTTGAAGTATCAATACCCCAGTTAAGAGTAAATCCACCACGGTTGTCATCAGAGAATACATCTAAGAAACTAGCTGCATCTAATGTAGAACCGCTAATACCACCGATTGATAAATCAAAGTTACCAATCATCATGTAATCATAATAGATACCTGGGAAGTCTCTTGGTACAACGTCAACTTCAATTGCGATATCTAAATCTTCATGCACAAATATTTCTTCAAATTGTGTTTTGATATAATCTCCAAAGAGGGCTTGTGATTCACTTCCACTAAATACTGCAAGTTCAAGTAAAATTCTGTCGCCTTCTTCGTAAATTCCATCGTCAACCATTTCTTCTATTGCTGCTTCCCAGAAGTCTACAGCAGCATCTTCATTAAATCCATAAGTATCTGGAGATAATCCTTCAGCTACATCATCGGCTTGAGGTGTCATTCTAAATGCGACGCCACCTTTAGGCTCAACTAAGTAAGATTCAGTAAAGTGGAATGGTTGTGGTGTACTTGTAATCATAACATCTTTTGCTAATACCCAACGGTCAATACCGAAGTACATCGCGCGTTTGAAGTTATAGTTAGAAAGAATTGGTTCAGGAGTGTACGAACTTCCTGGGAATTGTTCTTGTTGTTGTTCTGGTGTTCCAAGTCCGTTAATCATAATACGGAATGTAGTTGCACCAGGCACTTCTAATAATCTGTCGTCAGTTTCATATTGTTCGAATTCTTCTGTAGGTACAGTACCAGCATCTAATCTACCAGCTAAGAATTCTTGCCATCTTACGTTAGAATCTTCGATAACTGCCATGGTAAGTCCAGTAATAAAGTATCTATCTGGATCATGGAAGTTGTCATTTTCGCTCATACGTATAATTTTATCTCTTTCCCAATAATCTAATACGAACGGTCCGTTGTATGCAGTAGTTTCTGGTGAAGTACCATAACTATCGCCAACAGCATCGTAAAGATCCATATTGATTGGAGTTGTAACGAATGATGATAACCAGTAAATTACGCCCCACTCATCAATATTTTCAACGAACTCAAACTCTAATGTGTAGTCGTCGTCGACTCTAAGTCCTACTTCAGTCCATGCTACTTCACCGTCATAGTACTCTTGAGCATTTTTAATTTTTTGTGGTGCTGTGAAGAAGTCTCCGCCACCAGAGATTGCACGGAACCAACCTTCATCTAATGCAAGTTTGTATGTATCGATAAAGTCTTCTGCATCAATAGTGTCATCGAATCCTGATGCACCTGGAGTATCTTCGTGGAATGTCCACATTAAATCATCTTTAATATTAACTTGCCAAGTTTTTGCTACTTCAACACCTGTATCAAGTGTTTCTGATTCAACAGGAACAGGCATACCGTCTGCCATTGATGGTAATACTTCGTATCCATCTTTGTCATCGTTAAAGTCGAAATAGTATAAAGCATCAATAAAGTTAGTGATGACATCTGAACTTGTTGCATCGTCATATACCCAATGTAACAATGTGCTTGGATCTTGTCCAAGTGATGTTCTATAAGTATATTCTCCTGCTTCACCATCAGATCCATCGTCCATTTCAACGTTTGAATCGTCTTCGGTCATCGTACCTAGCATTGCGCTATATCCCATAATCGGAACATACTCAGTAACAGGTAAGTTCATGCGGTCACTATACATAACGAATCCAGAGTTAGAGAATACTGGAATTCCACCATCCATAGTGTTTAATAAATATTTTTCGGCTGCAGCGAATAATTCATGTCTTAAGTCCGCTGAAGCAAATTTATAATTAAATGTACCAGTAGGATAATACGCTTCTGATGTGTCTACTACTTCAACAACACGTGTACCAGTAACGGTATTATCTAATGAGTCTGTTACAGAATATTCAACAGTGTATTCACCAGCAGTATCAGCATCAAATCCATCGTCATCTGATACGGTAACAGTTAATTCTTCGTCACCTGGGTCAGATGCAGAAATACCAGTTAATAAGTCAAAGTCATCTGTACCAATAGGTACTGTTCTATCGTTTAATCCATCTAATACAGGATCAACGTCTTCAACAGTAACAGTAAATCCAGCTGTAACAGTAGCACCTAAACTATCTTCAACAGTAATAGTAACATCGTATTCTCCTTCGGTTCCACGGTCAACTGTGTCTCCACCAACAGTGATGTCTAAATCAAGAAGAACATCACCAGAGTCAGAAATAGTAACTTCGTCTAGTGGATCAAATGCTAAATCACCAGCAGGAATCGTAACATTGTTTGCACCTTCAATAACCGGAGGTTCATTATAAACAGTTATTGTGCGTGTTACAGTTGCAGTGTTTCCAAATGAGTCTTCCGCAGTGTATTCAACCATGTGTACGCCTTCATTTGTTAAATCTATTTCGATGTCATCAGTATCTAAATCAAATGCATCGCCATTCAGGCTAACACCAGTGATTTCTACGTCTTCTGCTGCGTCTCCAGCATCAGTAGCTGTAACGCCGTCCAATAAATCAAGAACACCAGTTCCAGCGATGACTTCTGAATCTTCAGGAACAGTTATTTCTGGATCTTCATCGATTACTTCGACTTCGATATCCATGGTAGTTGCTACACCTAATGAGTCAGTTGCAGTAATAGTAACGTTGTAAGTATCAACAACACCTCTATCTACTGTATCTCCTGATAAAGATGGAGTTATTGCTGAATCACCTGTATCAGTAACAGTAATATGATCTAATAAATCAAAATCAGCTGTACCAGCTGGAACTTCCATATCCTCAGCTTCAATTACAGGTGCATGGTTTACAACTTCATATGTTTTAGACATAGTAATTGAATCACCAAATGAATCTTCGACTGTAATTTCAACTTCATATGTACCTTCAGTCATACGGTCAATATCATTTGTTTCTTCATCCCAAGCTGCACCATCGACTTCAATAGTTACAGTTAAGTCTTCTGCTAAATCTCCTGGGTCTCCGTATTCAACATCGTCTAACCAGTGATAATCTGAGTCACCAGCAGCGATAATGTTTGATTTAGGGAAACTAAGTGTTGGAGATTCATTGACAACTTGTATCTCACGTTCTACTACAGTTGTCAAATCTTCATTGTTTGTAACTGTGTATTCGATGATATAAGTGCCCTCAGTTTCAGTGTCAACAGTTCCCTCGATATCATAAACGAATAATTCAGTTTCGTCAGTAGGGTTGTTAAACGCTTGAACACCTTCTTCGACGTCAAATCCAGCAGTTCCTGCAGGAATTGTTTCGTCATCTACACCTTCAAAGTAAGGTGCTTCGGGTTCTTCAGGTGCCTCCGTAACCGCGATTGCTCTTCTTTCTAACGCACTGGCTCCGTCAGAGTCTATAACAATATATGTAAGGACATATGTCCCAGCGGTTGAAGCATCAACCTCACCCAAAATAGTAATGTCACTTGTAATGTCTCCATCTTCTTCGTCAGACGCTGATACACCCTCAAGTGGATCAAAGTCGTCCCCGACTACAATAGAAGCATTATCTACACCAGATAGTTCTGGTGCTTCGTTGTTCACGACATCGACAATTGGATCATCATCATCATCATCGTCGTCGTCATCGTCTCCTCCGCCACAAGCAGTAGCAGTGAAAGCGATAAGTCCTAAAGTTAAAACTAATAAGAACTTTTTCAAAATTATATCTCCTCTCTTTTTTTGTTTGATTAAAAATTTAATCAAATATTTATATAAACTTCATACAAACTCTAATGCTAATGCATAAAATTCATATGAAGGTTTATATCAAAAATTGGTTGTGTAGCAAAGAATGGCATATAGATAAAGATAGAAAATATACTATTCTTTTGAGTAATTATATCATTTTACACAAATGATGTAAAGATGTAAATCGTATTGTTGCCCAAAAAAACACACTGTCTCAAAGGTGCTTATTATTTGATAAAACGATAATTACCTGGGTTTAAATTATATGGTTTCGTATTAATTTAGATTAAGTTTGTGCGAAAATAAAGAAACTCATATACAACATTATAATATATAGGATAGGACCTTTCAAGGAAAAATCTATGTTCATATGATATGATACGCATATGATACAGTAAAATGCAAAAAAGATTTGTTGCCTTCAAGATTGTTTAAAGTGTCCCTCAAACTCTTAAAATCGACTATAAAACGCATGAATAAAGTCATATTATTACACCTTCATAATTCTTTAAACAATGCAACTTTGGTTATAATCTAAAGTAAAACAAAAGCCAATCCAATTATATCAGGCTTATGCTTTGTTATAAAAAGGTTGGCTTAAATGTTATTAGATTATTGAATGCAATCTGGTTCATTGTAATTAACGTCTTTTGTGTCAACCGTCATTTTAGTAATAATAATTTCTTCCACAGGTCTATCATCTGGGTGGGTTTCGGTTGTTGCGATAGCATCTAATACCGTAAATCCACTTAGCAACCCACCAAAAGCCGCGTATTGACTATCAAGAAACGATGAATCCTCATGGACTATAAAGAATTGTGTCGATGCCGAATCATAAACTTGAGTCCGTGCCATTGATAAAACACCGCGGGTATGACTTAAAGGATTATTAAATCCGTTATAATCAAATTCACCCTCGATATTACAATTAACGGAATCCCCTCTCCCGCTTTGTATCATAAACTCCTCAATTACGCGGTGAAAGCTTAACCCATCATAATAGTTTGATTCTATATGGTGGATAAAGTTCCTTACTGTGTTTGGTGCAATATCAGGATAGAGTTCTAAACGCATAACGCCATACCCGCGAATCTCTATTGTTACAACGGGATTTGTATCATCATGGTATTGATGATACTCAACTGTTTCAATTGGTTCGTATTTCGCATATAAAATCGTATCTTCCTCAACTTCATCAGCACTTGTAAATAATGTTTGTGACGATACATCATACCATCCAATAAAGTTGTTTGCTTCTTTTATTGGCACGGGTAAATTAATTGTTGATCCTTCTTTGACAATCATCGATTCAATCGTATCTTCGCTTCTTGTATCAAACTCAATAGTCACCGTTCCACGACGACATCCTGCAAGCGCCAATGTCAATAATAACAAAATGACCCCTAATCCTAATTTTTTCATTTAATCACCTATCTATGTAATAATATAATGTGTGCATCATTAGTATAGCATATTTTATCTTTAAAATAGTTAAAAAACATTCCGTTAGATTATAACATTTTGTGTTTCGATAACTATTTCAAATTATCAATTTGAACTTTTAGACTCCCTTTTTTATAAGGATGAACAAAGTAATTTACATATGGTAACCGGACGCCTTGTAGTCCGTATTTTTCATGATAACCAATACAGTTTATGTAATCGGATAGTGGAGCTTCTTTTTCTAATTGCTTTAAGAGTTCAAATGTTGCGACCGCATCGTCATAAGCGCGGTGGGCATTCACATTGACGATGTTATACGTTTTTGCAGCATTTTCTAAACGATGTGGGTAGTCATGACGATCTTTATATACCGCCATTAAGTCTAGGATGTCTGAAGTAAACTCAAAATTAGGATCAACCCGTTTCATTGTCGCAATAATAAATGATAAATCAAACTGAATATTGTATGCAACAACCAACGTGTCTTTATCAAATAATTGTTTAATAATTGGAGGTAAGTCTTCTGATTTTATGCCAGAAGTAATTAACATTTCATCGGTAATGTTGGTTAATTGCGTGATTTTAGTAGATAATGCTTTACTCGCTTTAATGAGTAGATTAAAATCATTTGTGACTTGAAACCCTTGTGGATTTAATCGTACTTCAATCGCACCAAAATCAATTATTTCTTCATTATTATAATTAAGTCCCGTCGTTTCTAAATCAAATATAATCAACCGTTTGTAATCATATAAAGTTTTTTTCATCTTATCATCCTTTTAAAAATAGGTAAGAGTTCACCCAGATTGGTGAACTCTTTTAAATTATAGTTGTTCTGTAACAGTTTTACCTTGCATATGTAGTATAAGATATTCTGGTCCACCAGCTTTAGAATCCGTACCGCTCATGTTAAAGCCACCAAACGGTTGATACCCAACGATTGCACCCGTGCATTTACGGTTAAAGTATAAGTTGCCAACATGGAAGTCTTCTCTTGCTTGTTCTAAATGCATGCGATTTGGTGATAAAACAGCACCAGTTAATCCGTAGTCTGTATTGTTGGCAACCATAATCGCTTCATCAAATGAACGAACTTTGGTTACAGATAAGACAGGACCAAAAATTTCTTCTTGCATAATGCGGGCGTGTGGATCCAAGTCTTTAAAAATCGTTGGTGTGATAAACCATCCTTTTTTATTATCGGTTGTTCCACCGGTAAGTAACTCGCCTTCTTTTTTACCAATTTCAATATATTCACTAATTTTGTTAAAGGCGGTTTCATCTGTAACGGGTCCCATGAATGTATCTTCTTTAGATGGATCGTCTAGTTTTAAAGCTTCTGTTTGTATTTTTAACTCTTTGATAACATCCTCATAGACATTTTCGTGAATAATCGCACGACTACATGCACTACATTTTTGACCGCTAAACCCAAAGGCACTGCCTACGATTGCTTGTGCAGCCTCTTTAGGATTATAACCATCATCAACAATAATTGCATCTTTCCCGCCCATTTCTGCGATGACCCGTTTTAACCAAATTTGACCGTCTTGTACTTTTGCAGCATTTTCATAGATTTTTGTTCCAACCGCACGACTTCCTGTAAAACTAATAAAGCGTGTTTTTGGATGTTTGACAATATAATCGCCTGTATCGCGTCCTTTTCCAGGTAGAAAGTTAATCACACCGTTTGGTACTCCAGCCTCTTCTAATACCTCAACAAATTTATACGCAATAACTTGCGTTGTTGCAGCTGGTTTTAGTAATACTGCGTTACCAGTTACAATCGCGGCACTTGTCATGCCTGTTAATATGGCAAGTGGAAAATTCCATGGTGTGATAATCGCGCCAACGCCTAATGAAATATATGAATACTCATTGCGTTCAACATCTCTGCGGCTAAGAATTTTTTTATCTACTTCTGTCATCTCTAACATCTGACGACCGTAATACTCTAAAAAGTCAATCGCTTCAGCCGTATCCGCATCAGCTTCAATATACGGTTTACCTGCTTCTTTAGTCATTAATGCGCTAAATTCAAACCGTCTGCGTTTTAGGATATTTGCAGCTTTAAATAACACATCAGCACGGACTTTTGCAGGAACCTTTTTCCATTTATTAAATGCAGCAAGTGCAGTGTCCATTGCAAGGTCAGCTTCTTTTTTGGTCGCTTGGTAAATCTCCCCAATAATTTCATTATGATTGGCTGGATTTTTTGAAACATACGTATCTTTTGTCTTAATCCGTTCCCCATTAATAATCAATGGATACGTTTGTCCTAAATACCCTTCAACAAGCTTTAATGCTTCTTTGTACTTTTTAACGTTTTCTGGTTTTGAAAAATCGGTAAGTGGTTCATGTCTGTAATCATAAATAGCCATAATAATCTCCTTTCAATTTTAAACAATACTTTTTTCATATTCGTGAATATCTTTGCCATCAAAGCGTTTTAAAGATAATGGCTCTAGCGGCATTGATGGAGGTAACCCTGCAATCATTTCACTAATTAATTGACCAGTTATCGGCGCGAGCATAAACCCGTGCCCGCTAAAGCCACATGCAACATAAAAGCCTTGAACATCAGTAACGTCACTTATAATTGGTTGGTGATCAGGACTCATATTGTATAAACCGCCCCATTGTCTAATCACCCGTAAGTTTCCAATGGGCGGAAGTAATCGCGTAACCGTTTTACTCATTTCATCTAAAAATGTGTGACTAGAGCTGACATCATGTCCAGGTGGCATATTCGGATCACCACGTCCCATGATAAAGGCTCCATGTGGGGTCTGTTGACAATAAATGTTTTGTGAAAAAGAAATGACCATCGGGCCTTGAACCTTTTCTACGGGTTCTGTGACTAAAATCTCATGGTTCTCGGAATAAACAGGTAAATCAATATCAATCATTGCAGCAATTTCTTTTGCATAACCTCCTGCTGCATTCACAACCACTGATGTTTCAATCGTCCCTTTATCAGTGACAACCGCCTTGATGGTATTCTCTTCTTTTATTATATCAGTTACTTCAGTATACGTATAGAACTTAACGCCTAAGGTTTTCGCCGCTTTATAAAAGGCGTCAGTCATTGTAAACGGGTTTAAATGTCCATCTGTTGGACAAAATGTTGCGCTATGAACAACATCGGTATTTAAATGTGGCACAATAGCTTGAGCTTCTTCTTTTGTTAAGACACGCGATGGAATTCCTAGTGAATTTTGTAAAGCAACGTTGTCTTTAAACATATCTGATTCCTCTTGATTACTTGATATCACTAAATATCCTTCTTGTTTAAACTCAATGTCACCATCATAATTCAGTTCTTCTTGGGCTGTTTCGAAGAATTCAACACTTTTTTTAGCAAGAATACAGTTCATTTTTGTGCCCCATTGCTGTCTGACACCTGCACCGCATCGACCAGTCGCACCGCTTGTTAAATAAGCTTTCTCAATCACCACAATGTTTTGTTGACCAGCTTTTGCAAGATGATAAGCAATACTACATCCAGACACTCCGCCGCCAATAATAACGACATCAGCTTTCGTCTTCATCGCGCGCAGCCTCCTCGATACTTTTAATCTTAACACCCATCGTAAAAGGGCGCATATTATGAAACTCAACTTCTTCTAATGGTTTGTTAAAGTATTTGGCAATCTCCCATTGAACCATTTTCCCGCACGTATTGGCTTGACATGGTCCCATCCCAACACGTTTAATCCGTTTAATCTCTTCAAATGTGGTATAGCCTTGTTCAAACAAATCATATAAATCTTGTAATGTCACATCAGAACACCGGCAAATAATCACATTATTTTTGTCCATAGGGCACCTCCACGGTTATCGCATCATAGAGATAAGCTTTATCCACGAGGAGATGTAATATGGCTGTTTTATTTTGTTTTTCAGTATACTGAACTTTGCTTATAATACCATCTGTTATATGCTCACCTGCACGGTTCATTACTTTTAAAACCGTTCCTACTTTTGGGTAAGGTACAAACTCATAAGGAATCTTTAGTAACGCTTTATCGTTTTTTATTTGTCTAACTGTAATTGCAAGACCCGGACAGTGGTGAAGACAAATGCCACACCCCGTGCATTTATTAAAATCGATTTCTGGTCGCTTATTAATATCTTCTGGAATAAAAATCGCATCAAACGGACAACTCGTGCTACATGGGTTACATGGGATTTCTTTATAACACTCAATGATTGCTTTGGGTTTATAGAGTACAGATTCTTCTGGAAAACATTCTAAAATCATATTTTTGCTTGGTACGCCTGTTTTCTCGATCATAACTCAACCCCCAATTTTGCGAGTCCCGCACGTACTTTAGCACCGTGTGGTCCGTTTCTTAACTGTATAAGATCTTGGCGTAATGTCTTTAGTTTATGTCGGTAAGATGGTACTTTGTATCCTTGTTTTAACGCGGCTTCTATGCCAGCTATTTCTCCCGCAATCATTGCACTACTCGCTTCTTCAATGCCAGCAACATCACCACATGCATACACATTGTCAATTGTTGTTTCATAATGTTCATCTATCACTGCAACATTCCCACCAAGTTCTCTTATATATTTAACTTCGGCACCAATTTGTTGGAGTAGTTCTGTTAGCGGTGCAAGTCCAACGGCCATACAAATAGTATCAATCTCAATAACTTCTTCTGTCCCAGGAATGCCTTGCCATTGATTATCTAACTGCCAAATTTCAGCAGCTTCTACAAAATTTTTACCAATGGCGCGTTTAATACTTGTATTTGTTAATATATCAACACCCAATCGTTTGATTTTTGAGGCATGCACTAAATACCCACCGATTGTTGATGCAGCTTCAAGCAACTTAACGACTTCTACACCCGCTTGCATTAATTGATAACTAACAATTAAACCAATATTTCCACTGCCTACCATTAATACGCGATCCCCAGGTTTAACACCATACACATTCATTAACGTTTGTACAGCCCCAGCAGCATACACACCTGGTAAATCATTATTTTCAAATGGCAGTGCTTTTTCACTTGCTCCAGCTGCAATGATAATCGCTTCGGCTTGAATCTTAAAATACGTATCTCCTGTCAAACAACTGATAACTTTATCTTTATAGAGTCCAACGACAGTTGTATTTAACATGATTTCCACATTCTCATAATCAAGGACTTCTTGGAGCATCACATCTAAAATATCAATTCCACGTTTTGAAGCGTGTTGCTTTTCAGATCCAAAAAACATATGGGTTTGTTTAACTAACTGACCACCAACTTTTGGGCTCCTATCAATAATTAAAACCTCAGCATTTGCTTCTAATAAGGATTTAGCAGCGCGTAATCCTGCTGGGCCAGCTCCAACAACAACAAATGGTACGTGTCTCATTTTAACTGCCCCTTTCCTTCTTGCAATCGAACATCCATTCCTTCTTCTAATGGTGTGATACATGTGCGCACATTAGGAATGTTATTCACCGTCATATTACATGATGCGCAATTACCAATTGCGCAATAAAAGCCTCTAGGGCGTTTTAAATGAATGCTTTCACTTAACTTCTTTATCCCAAGAGCATGAAGGGCTGAAGCGATGGTGTCACCCTTATACCCTTTTACTTCTTTTCCATTAAAATAAAATGTAATAACGTCTTGTTTTTTAAACGTTAAAATCGGATGATTTTTAATGCGCATTAATCCACCTCATTTATTCATATAGTGTATATTATATCATAAAGCGCATTCACCAACAATTAGAGAAAAATAAAAACGCCTTATTTAAGGCGTTATATCTTTTTTTCTTTATTTAGTGCGGTTTATACTTCTATGTTTGCTTGTCTTTTTATCATCATTTTTGCGTAGGTAGCCGCGAGTTGTGCTTGAATAATAAAAGCAACTGCAATAATTAATGCAATGTCAGCACCAATGTCTTTGAACACAGTTAACGCAATTGCCATCGCAAGCGATAAACTACGAATCGCGGTACC
>CAYNAA010000037.1:0-12590 GCA_964395055.1 uncultured Candidatus Izemoplasmatales bacterium
TCGACCGTTTTGGTCTAAATAACACATCGCTAAAATCTAATTTATCATCAAACTCGATTCGCATATTTATCACCTCGAAAAATTTATGACACTATTCATTATAAACGATATACACAAAATTAATACAGTAAATCTCAGAAAAGTTTATGAAGTTCAGTTAAGGATTATTATTTCAGACCCACCTAAAGATAATCACATAATAAAGGCTTAGTCTGTATTGAACTAAGCCTTTATGTTTATTAGATGACAAAGTCACCATTTTCAAATATTTTAACTTCTTTCCCGTCTTTTGTGGTTCCAACGATGTCTAAATCCTCACTACCAAACATAAAATCAGAGTGCGCATTTGACATATTATAGCCAACCGCTTTTAATTCTTCATCACTCATTGAGGTACCACCTTTAACATTCATTGGGTACGCTCTACCTAGTGCCATATGACAGCTAGCATTTTCATCAAATAAGGTATTTAAGAATAAAATACCAGAGTTAGAAATTGGTGAATCATGCGATATAAGGGCGATTTCTCCTAAATATGAACTGCCTTCATCATACTCGATTAGGTTTTTAAGACTTTCTTTTTCTTTTTTCGCATCATAATCGACAACTTTACCCTCTTTAAACTCTAACCAGAAATCTTCAATGAGGTTTCCTTGGAAATTAAGTGGTTTGGTTGCAACAACTTTACCGTCAACACCAAATTTATGTGGCATCGTGAAACTTTCTTCGGTTGGTATGTTTGGATTAAACATCACACCTTTAGTTGATTTTTCGTTTCCACCAGCCCAGACATGATTATCGACAAGTTTAATTGTAATGTCCGTTCCTAAACTGTTTTTAAAGTGCAGTGATTCAAATTGGAAATCATTCAAAATTTTATTGTGTTTTGCGAGTGTTGCATTGTGTTCTTCCCAGTCTTTGACAGGGTCGTTGTCTTCTTCAACACGGCATGCTTTTAAGATGGCGTTATAGAGTGCTTCGTTGGCGTCATCACCTTTAAGATCAGGGAATACTTTTTCACTCCATACGGTGTTTGGTGCCGCAACAATTGTCCATTGGGCGTGATTTCCCATCATGTGTTTTTGGAAAAACTCTAGCTTTTTACTTGCGGCAAGCGATGCGGCTTGAATTTTTGAAGCATCAATGCCTTTGTTTAATCCAGGAATTGGTGAGGTAATACTGATAAAGCAGGCATTTTCTTCAACATGGTGATGCGCTTTATCGATAATCCATTTTGGAATATCAGTTAACGTTTCTTTGTCTTGGTGTTCATAGCCTAAGCGACTCACGTAATCATCACGCCAGTCAATTTGGACTTTTTTAGCCCCGGCAAGATAAGCTTGTTTGGTAATTTCTCTTGCAAGGTCTGCGTTTTCTGTAAAACTACGGATTACAACAGGCTGTCCTTTTTGGACATTTGCGCCAATGTTTACCGCAAGTGATGCGTATTTTTCTATTAAAGATTGTTTCGGCATATAAGTCATCCTTTCAATATAATATCTACTACCTAGTATACTAGGTTTTTTACGCTTTTTCTAGATTAAAACAGATGTTTTATTGAACTTGTGGTATCATGAGTAGATTCATCATTTTTATCGAATGCTTCGAGGAAAGTTACTACCTCTTTAGTCACTTGACTTGGGGTGCTTGCGCCACTGGTGACAGAGACTTTATTTATGGTTTTTAAGTAGTCGATATCTAAGTCTTCAATCCCTTGAATAAGTGACGCAGCAATGCCTTCTTTTTGCGCGACACTGACGAGTTTATTCGAGTTATTTGATTTAGGATCACCAACGACAAAACAATGGTCGACATCTTTTGGTTGATTCATCACCGCGAGTTGCCTGGTCTTGGTTGCGTCACATTGTTCTTCAATTAATACTGCGAGTTCAAACTTCGCACGTATTGCTTCAGTGATTTTATAAATATCAAACAAACTCATCGTAGTTTGATTGGTAATTGCAATACGATCATTGTCAATCCTTAAATCTAAAACATCTGAAACACTAGTTACAAGATGGACTTTGTCACTGTAAGAAAGTGCGGTTTCACTTTCGGGATGATGCTTTTTACCGATAAAGATGACGTCATAATCCGCCTTTAAGTAATTTTTAATCGTTTCTTGAGAGGTTTTTACATCGGTACAGGTTGTATCGATGATTTCTAAGCCTTTACTAATGGCTTTTTCATACACGAGATCACTCACCCCGTGTGCGGTAAAGACAATGGTGCCATCATCAATCTCATCGAGTAACTCAAGCCGTGATTTATGGGTATCATCTAAAGCTTTGAGTCCTAAAGCATTAAATTCATCGGTAATTTTTCTATTGTGAACCACCATGCCTAAAACATGAATGGGTTTCTTAACATGCTCATCATGCACCAAATTACGCATAATTTTTATGGCATTGACAACCCCGTGGCAATAGCCTCTAGGGGTTAACGCGAGTACTTCCATGATAATCCTCCTTAAAGTGGGTTTATTGATTGGAAAAGCTCACATAATATTATATAATAGTTTTGAAAGAAATGAGGCGTTAATATGAATTTTTCTAAACAGTACGTGATGGATGCCATCACTGACTTACAGTTTACCACATTTACCGATATACAAAAAGCCGTAATCCCTACGGCCATTAAAAAACGTGATATCATCGCATCAAGTGCCACAGGTACAGGAAAAACCCATGCGTTTTTACTGCCTGTGTTTGAACGTTTAGACGAAAAAGACCATTCCATACAAGCCGTTATCATCAGCCCTACAAGAGAACTCGCAACACAAATTTATCATGCGGCAGTTCATATTGCCAGCTTTTCAGATGCCCATCTTGATATAAGACTTTACACAGGGGGAAAAGATCGCGATAAAGAAATAAGTCGCTTAAAAAAAAGCCAACCACATATCGTAATTGGAACCCCAGGTAAAATCAAAGACTTAGCAATTCAAGAAAATGTCTTAAAAGTATATAAAGCCAAGATGCTGATTATTGATGAAGCAGACATGGCATTAGAAATCGGTTTTTTAGAAGACATCGATATGGTTGCTAGAACGATGACGGCACAGCTTCAAATGCTTGTTTTTAGCGCAACCATACCTGAAGCTTTAAAACCGTTTTTACATAAATATATGAAAAACCCAAAAGAAATTATCTTACAAGATAAAAGCTTACACAATTTAGATGTCACACATACCTTTATCCGGACCAACAGTCAAGAAGATAAAGAAAAGAAGTTTTTAGAAACCATCAACCAATTAAATCCCTATCTATGTATGATTTTCGCCAACACTAAAGAAGAAGTAGAACGCCTCTCAAGATTGCTTTTCCAACAAGGCGAAAATGTGATTAGCTTACACGGCGATATCAAACCGCGTAAACGTAAACAAATCATCAAAGACATTAACCGGCTTACCTATCAATACATTATCGCCAGCGACATCGCCTCACGCGGACTTGATATTGACGGTGTTAGTCATATTATAAACTATGATCTACCAAAGGATATGTCATTTTATATTCATAGAATCGGCCGGACTGGCCGCATGGGACGTAGCGGCGAAGCAATCAGTTTCTTCACCGATAAAGATACCCATGCATTTACTTATATCAACAAATACAATATCGATGCCAACATCATCGGTAGACAAGTAAACGTACCAAATAAACCAAAAAAGAAAAGGTGACAAGATGATTAAACTCGGATCACATGTATCAATGAAAGGTAAAGATATGTTGCTTGGCAGTGTAGAAGAAGCCGTATCATACGGTGCCAACACATTTATGATTTATACTGGTGCACCGCAAAACACACGCCGCAAACCTACAGACACACTAAAAATAGACGCCGCTAAAAAAGCCATGCGCGAACACGGGATTGACCCTAAAGACATTGTTGTCCACGCGCCCTATGTCATGAATCTAGCCAACCCAGACCCAGAAAAACAACAATTCGCGGTAGATTTTTTAATCAATGAAATCAAACGCACAGACGCCATTGGCGCCACCCAAATTGTACTTCATCCAGGGGCCCATGTTAAGCAAGGCGTTGAAACAGGGATAACAAATATCATTAACGGGTTAAACAAAGTCTTTGAAGCAACCAAAGATTTAGATGTAAAAATAGCACTTGAAACGATGGCAGGCAAAGGCACAGAAGTCGGCCGTGAGTTTAGTGAACTTAACACCATCATTGATGGTGTTGAAGACAGTAGCCGTTTAAGCGTCTGTTTCGATACTTGCCATACGCATGATGCAGGTTATGATGTAAAAGACAACTTTGATGATGTCTTAAAAACCTTTGACGACATTGTCGGCATCAACAAAATAAGCGTTTTACATATCAATGACTCTAAAAACGAAAAAGGGGCAGGCAAGGACCGTCACGCCAATATCGGAAAAGGAACTATTGGCTTTGATGCACTCCATTACATTGTTAACCATCCTGTATTTGATGCCATTCCAAAGATTTTAGAAACCCCTTATATTACCGAAACCGATGACAGTAAAAAACGGCTTTATCCGCCGTATAAAGAAGAAATCGCGATGCTAAGAAGCGGTGAATACGATCCAACATTCATTGACCGCATCCGCAAAGAAAACCAGTAATTTTATAGTTATTTCGCATCCCCCACCAATTATATGCTATAATAAAGATAGATTTACAAAATCATCAGTTTGTTAGGCGGACAAACTGACATGATAAAATGGTGGAGTGCTTAAGGCACCCACCATTTTCTTTTAAAAGGAGGTCCCTATGGATAATCTAATGAATCATCCGATGATTGATGAACTTAAAACTGTCTCCGTAGAGACCTATATCAATCACCGAAAAATGCATTTCTCTGAGGTCAACGATGATTTTACTGCCTTAGAAGGCTTTAAAACCATGTGTGTCATCAGTATATCGTATGACAAACAGGAAGTGAAATGGCAAAAAAAAGGCTTTGGGAAAACCCCAAGATATAGTTATGGTATTGATTACCATCTTGTTTATAACGCGCTTTTTAATGAACTCGAAGCTTCCTTGGCTAAACAAGGTATCACTGCCAAAGGGTATGCCGATGTGAGTCCCATTGACGAACGCGTCGCCGCAGAACTTGCTGGGGTTGGCTATATCGGTAAAAACCAATTATTAATCCATAAAGACTATGGAACCTATCATTTCTTGGGTGTTTTACTGATTGATCAAACACTTAAAACCACACCCAACCCTTTAGATACCTGCGGATCATGTACCAAATGTATTGATGCGTGTCCTCCGGGTGCGCTAAGTGAAGAAGGGTTTAATAAACATGTGTGTTCATCCTATGTAACACAAATTAAAAAACCGTGGTCAATGGATGATGTCCGCTGGCTTAAAACCAAAGTTTTCGGTTGTGATATTTGTCAAAAAGTATGTCCTAAAAACGCAGAGATATTTCCCGTTAAAAGAGATACTTTTGAATCAGATGAACATAGCCAACTAGATTTAAAACAGCTACTTACGATGTCAAATAAAGCCATCCAGCGGGCTTACAAAGACTATGCTTATAGTTACCGCGGCGGGTTAGTGCTTAAAAGAAATGCCTTTGCACTGCTTTATAACCACCGTCTTTACGATGCCTTACCACTTATGAAATCAACTTATGAAACTTATAAACATGTTGCGTGGTTTGAGACAACTGCGCGCATGATCATAAAAGAAATGGAGAAAAAACAATGAATCATATTGTGCTATATCAACCAGAAATACCGCAAAATACTGGAAACATCATGCGCACCTGTGTTGCGACCAACGCCAAATTACACTTAATTAAACCACTCGGGTTTTCTTTAGATAAAAAACACCTTAAACGTAGTGCCGCTAACTATTTAGACCATTTAGATTATGTTGTTTATGAAAACTTTGATGACTTTTTAAGCAAAAACACAGGCCGTTTTTATTTCTTAACCCGATACGGAGAAAAATCTCCGGATCACTTTGATTTAACAACCAGCGATGAAGATATTTATTTAATTTTTGGCAGTGAATCAAGCGGTATTCCCAAAACCATTTTACAAGATCATTTAGATACTTGCATGCGTCTTCCGATGAGTGAAAACGTACGCAGCATGAATCTTAGTAATGTCGTCGCAATCTTAATCTATGAAACATTGCGTCAACAAAACTACAACGACCTATCAACTCACGAACCAGCCATATATAAAGGCAAAGACTATTTGAAAAAGTAGAGGGATACTATGGGCAAACTGAAAACCATTACCTATCATGACCAAAAAAGTGAAACTTTTCCTTATAATTTGCCCTTTTTTAACGGAAAACCGATTAAACTATCTAACACCGTTACAATTATTTCAGGCAGTAATGGGTCGGGAAAATCCACACTATTAGAATTGCTCGCAGAAAAACTAGGGTTATACCGCATTACTGAACAATCTGATACAACAAAAACTTTAAGGGAAAGTATTTTACCTGCAACGCGACATGTCGATGCAACTTACAATCTACAAAAACCAAAAGGGTTCTTATTTTCTGCTGAGGACTTTACAAAATACATCCAGTTTTTAGAACATGAAAAAGCCCTTGCCAAACAAGAACTCGAGACCATCGATAAAACTTATAAAAACAAATCAACCTATGCTAAAATGATGGCTAAAAGCCCCCATAATAAAACCTTAGGAGAAATTGATTCACTATATCAAAACCCGCTTTTAACCGCTTCACATGGTGAAGCTTATCTTGATTTCTTTTCTTCACGGCTTAGACCCAATACCCTTTATTTATTAGATGAACCAGAAACCCCCTTATCAATTCAAAACCAACTCACTTTACTGGTCTTAATCCATAACGCGGTAAAACAAGGTGCCCAACTCATCATCGCCACACACTCCCCCATCATATCAGCCTACCCAAATGCCACATTGTATACACTATCACCAACCGCAATAGACGTAACAGACTATGATACAATAGAGAGTGTCAAATTACTTAAAGACTTTTTAGAAAACAAAGAGGCATACTTAAATCATCTATTTAAAGGAGATGACGTATGAGTTTTAACAAGAAAACAGGAAAACACATGAACAAGCGCCGTAAATGGGGTAAAATAACCTTATTTGTACAACTCTTAATGATTATTGCCTTACTCGTTATATTCTTCATTACCGTTATTCAATAAAAGCACTTGAATTCTCTTTCAAGTGTTTTTTTTATGGTATAATGTGGTCGAGAGGAGTGCATACAATGGATATTAACTTATGGGACGATATCGTTGTCCATAGTTATAAGCACAACGAGAAACTTCACCGTATTTGGGCACATGCAACGGTTGTCGATTACGATGAGTCAACCATTAAAATCGCCAATTATAGAACCAAAGTTATTGAAGCTAATGGTAGATTTTGGTATACCAAAGAACCATCTGTCACATGGTTTTTTAAAGATCGCTGGTTTAATATTATTGGTATCATTAGACCAACTGGCATATTTTACTACTGTAATATTGCTAGCCCATACTTAATCGATGATGAAGCGCTTAAATATATTGATTATGATTTAGATGTAAAAGTTTCCCCAGATTATACTTATACGATTTTGGACCGCAAAGAATATAATAGACATAAAGTAAAAATGGACTATCCAGAAGACTTAAAACCGATATTAGAAAAAGAACTCGCTGCCTTAAAACATATGGTAGAAACCAAACAAGGTCCGTTTGAACCTGGGATTGTCGAACACTACTATAATATTTACCGCGATAGAGTCTTTGATGATAGTGAAACCAATCATGATTAGACTGTTCAATACCAACGACATTCTCGATATTAACGCCATTTATAATCTTCATAATTGGACACGCTACCTTGAAGATGACAAGGCATTTGAAGCTATGTTTACACATAGTTTAGCGACGTATGTATATGAAGAAAACAACACCATTAAGGCACTTGTAAGAGTCATTGGCGATAATACTCATATCTTATATATTCAAGATTTATTGGTACATCCAACCTTTTTACGACAAGGAATTGGTACACAATTAATGTCTATGCTTTTAAAAACCTACGCCCATGTTAGACAAAAAGTCCTTATTACAGACAAAACTGATACCAGATCACGTGCCTTTTATGAATCAGTAGGCTTTAAGCACGTAGACAAAGTAAACTTAACATGCTATGTACATTTTTCATCATCTTTATGATAAAATTAGTATGATAGAATTATGGATTTAGGAGGAAAATTAGATGCTAGAACGTTATTTTGAAAACATTCGCGAGATGCTCAACCGGTTTGACATCTCACCTGCAGAAAAAGCCGATATTGTAGAAGACTACAAAACCATGGCTGACCACGCAAAAGACAAAGGCTTAAGTGATAAAGAAGTGATTGACAAACTCGGTGATGTTGAACACATATTTCATGCCTTAAAACATGAGTATGAACTAAAATCCAACGCCCATAAAGGCGATAAAATTATACGCATCATGCCATTTATTGCGATAATTTTGTTTTTCGGATTAGGGTTTGGCTTTGAACTTTGGCATCCAGGGTGGCTTGTATTTTTACTTATCCCATCCACTTCAATCATTGTCAAAAGCATGCAACGTCCTGGTGAATTTTACTTAGCGCCACTCATGCCGTTTATTAGTCTTGTCGCATTCTTTATTTTAGGGTTTGTGTTTAAGGCCTGGCATCCTGCGTGGATTGTCTTTTTACTAATTCCGATGGTGGCTATTTTAGAGTCAGCCAACAAAAAGAACCTTCGGTCATCGCTTGTTTCAGCCAGTGTGTTTATTGGCTTTAGTGCCTTTATCATCATTGGCGTATTAACAAATACATGGCATCCAACATGGCTCGTTTTATTATTGCCATTATTGGTAGGATCATTTACAGGAAAACATCCGACAACTAACATAATCATCTTAATAACCTTACTTGTTTCTATTGGAATATATCTCTATTTAGGACTCGAAACCGACCTTTCTTGGACACGTAGTTTGATTGCTTTTGCGCCATATCTGATAGTTGGCGTCATGTTTGACCGCATTCAGATTATTGGAGTTGGTCATCAGGCGAGAAAACAAAAAGGTAATGCGATAAAAGCGACGTTCTTACTGAGTGTGGTTTTATTTTTCTTAATTGGAGAACTGTATAATGCGTACGCAATATCGTGGTTGTTTTTCTTACTCATCCCTATTGTTGCAACTATAATAGTAAAACGTCCACTAAAATTAACTCCAATGATGCCATCTATTGCCGTTATTGCTTTTTTCTTACTTGGGTATTTCTTAGATGCATGGCATATTGCTTGGCTCGTGTTTTTACTCATTCCCATCACTTCTATTTTAGAAAGCTAAAACCACATCCTTGTGGTTTTTTCTTTTTATACGCTAAAGCTTGTCAACTATGGTAAAATAGAACTAAGAAAAGGAGGACGTTCACATGCCTAAAAAAACATTTTGGATATTAATTTTAATTGGAGTACTCATCCTCTTATTATTTGTTGTGTTATCAAATATCATGGATGTCGGACTAAAACTAAGAGAAATCCATCGATATTTCGAATATGCCTTTTATGGTTTAAGCTTTATTTTGATTTATCTTTTGATATTAAACCCACTAAGAATTATCTTTTTTGCCCCAACATTTACGGTGAGCGCGTTAAGCGATGAAAAACAAAACACAAAAAGTTACCGAAATGCCGCAAAAAATTTACTTAAAATGGATACCATTAGTGACACAGATAGAACCCTCTTACAAACCACATTAAACGATCAAAACGAACTTCCTAATACGCTTAAAACCGTCTATCATGGCACCATTAGAAAACAAGTTGATGACATTATTATAAAACACGCAAAAACCGTATTGATGACAACCGCCATTTCGCAAAACGGTAATCTCGATATGTTTTCTGTTATTTTTACCAACATTAAGATGATTAAAGCAATTGTGGTAGCCTGCGGATTTCGACCAAGTTATTTAAACTTAGGTAAATTAAGTGCCAATGTCGCAGTTACTGCGATGATTGCGGAAGGCTTAGAAGATGTGGATTTCAACGAACTGTTACCATCAAAAGTCGGTGAAGCCCTATCCGATATACCCATCGTTAGAACCGCAACCAACTCGATATTTCAAGGCATATCAAATGGCATGCTAACGTGCCGTATTGGAATTGTCACCCGCAAATATTTATTTAGAGACAATCAAATGATGACAGAAAAAGAACTTAGACTTGCCGCGTATAAAGAATCATTTAGACTGATGCCCATTATTATCAAAGATGGACTTGTTGCCTTCCCTAAAGGTGTTATCAATATGGCGATGAGACCATTTAAAAGACGCACAAATAAAGGAAATGATTAGATGAAATACACAAAAAAATATGCTGATTTATTGCTTAACAAAGGTGTAGATTTAAAACCAGGAGAAGACCTTTTAATCAACGCACCATTAGAAGCTAGAGACCTTGTATTTGATTTAACCACTTTAGCATATCAAAAATATCAAAGTCACACCGTACATGTAAACTACCAAGATATCAATTTAAGTCAAGCCAAACTCGCCTACGCACCAGACACCGTGTTAAGTGACGTCCCTAACTATGTCTTATCGCGTTATGATACCATCATCAAACGTGGTGGTGCTGTCATTAATATTACGTCTAGTTTTCCACATACAATGAAAACCATTGACCCAAAACGCATCGCAAAAGCCGCCCAATTATCTGCCTCAAAAGTGAGACCCTTCGAACAACAACTTTACAAAACCTGCAAATGGACGCTTGCTGCTTATCCTAGTGATGAGTGGGCACAATCGATTTATCAAAATATATCTTTAGAAGACGCAAGACAAAACTTAGAAGAAGCGCTCATCGCGATGCTTAAACTAAATAAAGATGACCCCATTAACGCATGGAGTACCTATTTAGATACTGTCAATAAACGCGTTGAAGCATTAAACAATTACCAGTTTAAAACCATTCATTTTATGACTGGCGATACAGACATTACCATCGACCTTCCAGATGACCACCAATGGTTATCGCTAAGTCACGAGCACAAAAACGGTATTTTTTTAGAAGGCTTACCTGCCGAAAGAATCTTTACATCACCCCATAAATACGGTGCCAATGGAACCATTAAACTAACCAAACCTATGGTTGTTAGAGGCACAACAATTAACCCGTTTGAACTCACCTTTAAAGACGGAAAAATTACAAAACTCAAAACCACCAAACAAGACGAACAAATCATTAAACGCCTCTTATCTATCGATGAAGGCGCTGCGTATTTAGGTGAAATCAGCCTTATCGAACCACATTCTATGCTTGATGAATTAAACACGACCTTTAACCACCGCTTACTCGATCAAACAAAAGGATCTTATTTAACTTTAGGCAATGCCAACCGACGTACACTTAAAAGTAGCCGCACATTAAATAAAGAAGGATTATTAGAAGCCGGACTTAACCAAAGTAAAATCAGACTAGATTTAACCATACATAAAGATAATTTAGACGTAACAGGCATTACAAAAGACGGCACATCGATACCGTTAATGGAAGATGGCACCTTCTTAAATATCGCTTAAAACAGTCAAAACCCACTAATCGAAACAATTAGTGGGTTTTATTCTTGACATTTTATAATCATTCGAATATAATCATAATTAACAATTGAAAAACACACTATAATGCTAAAAAGGCAAAGTTAGAGAAATCTAACATACGCAAAGCTATAGGACCTGTAAAATGGTAGCCAGCTGTCATTATCGTCGAAGACGAGTTGACCTGGTTTTTTATTTTTACAAAAACCACCTTAAAGTCAACCGCCGGTTGACTTTTTCTTTTTCGTTACTAGGAGGTGGTATATTGCCTAATAATAAGACCATACAAATAGGTGTACTCATATTCTTAGTTGTAGGGTTACTCTTCACAACCGCATCAGCCCTTGCGTATTGGCAAGAAGTCACCATATCAAATACCATTACAATCGGAACGATTCGTGAAGGGGTCGACATTGAAGTCACAAATATCACAGAAATGGACGAAAATGTTCGCTTAGTACCTGAAGGCTACGTCATGTTTGTTGGTGATGTTGATGAAGTGACCCTAACGTATAATGTATCGGTTACAAGAGAATTACTAAATAGCGTAGATTTATATATCAACGCACATTCTGTCACCATAGGAGAAAGTGCTGATTACGAACATCTTGTGGACATATCCATTAACAATGATACAAGAGAATCAATTATGGATATCTTTAACGATATGGTTACCATTGAAATAGCCATTAAATTATTAGAACCAATTGATGAACAAGAAGCCATAACCCTCGGGTTTCCCCTAACCCGCGTTAATGTAGACGATAGTATTGAGGCCTATAACACTATTAAAGGCCAAGAAATCAACTTTACATTACGATTTGAATTAAGAAACAAAACAGACCAAGCAACAGAGTAACACAAACATAAATAATAAAAAATATATTAAATTAAAAAGGAGATTAAAATTATGTTTAAATCAAGAAAAACTATTATTGGAGCATTATTATTATTAGCACTCGTAGTAACCTCATTCTCATTCGCTTATTGGTCAAATGGTGTAA
>CAYNAA010000038.1:0-12577 GCA_964395055.1 uncultured Candidatus Izemoplasmatales bacterium
CTGCTTTTTCTACACTTGATTTAGTCACAGGAACGAGTAATGCATCAAACGCTAAGGCGTCTTTGATTAATGTATCAGTTTCTTCCTTTGAAAACCCGTATAGGTTCAATAACTGTTGTGTTGTTTGTGTAAAAAGTCCGAGAAGTTGTTCTTTTTTGGCTTCATCTTTATAGTAACTTGTGTCAGGTAAAAATAAACTGGCTGCGCCAAAATATAAAATTTGATTGTTGCTGTTCATAAAATCTTGCATAACATTAAACCCAAACGGTAACTCAATCGATTCTAACGTTAGGGTTTTAAATGCATATTCTAAATCGTTTAATCCGTTCAACGCATTGATCTTATTCAAAATTATCTCAAAAGGTTTGGTACCAAGTGCATCACGTGTGTCAAAATCATTTGTCATTTGGTAAAGCTTAATGTATTTCTTTAAATTGTCATTTAACCCAGATGAATCCTTCTCCCACTTAGATGTTAAATCCATCAGTGTTTTTTCAATGTCTAAATGGAGTTCTAAAAATGCCGAAACGGCAGGTTGATCTCCTGGTATAATGGCTTCTTTTAGCCACGCACCATTGACGGCTTCATAAAAGTTTGTCTTTATTTGTTCCTTATTCATATAATCACCTCTTTTACCATTGTACCATTTTTGCAGTATATTTTGATAGATGTTTCCTAAAAAAAAACACCTTTTGAAACGATAATCGTTTCAAAAGGTGCACTACTTAGTTTGCTTCACGTTGATATACACGAACATAAGATACAATCATTTCCACTGGGTCGTTAAATACATCAGCAGATGGTGTGCGTCCCCCGTCGAATGTGCCCCCAACAGCTAAATTTAGAATGATGTAAAAAGACTGATCAAATGGGGCTGGATAATCGTGTCCAGTATTATACCAATCGGTTACGGTATGGTAGAGGGTATTGTTAACATAAAAGCGCATTTCTTGTTCATCCCACTCTACTGCATATAAGTTTTCATCGGTAATCGATTGGCCATTAGGAAAGCTATACGTTTCATGAGTATAGACATTATCAGGCCATGACCCACCATAATGAAGTGCACTTGATACTTCATGTGGAAGACGTCCTCTGGCTTCCATAATGTCAATCTCTCCAGAATTTGCCCATCCGCCGTATGCATCATCTTGTGGCATTAACCAAAACGCTGGCCATAAACCCTCGCCTTCTGGGAGTTTAATCATTGCTTCAAACCGTCCATAGGTTTGCGCGAATAAATGTTTTGTGTATAAGCGGGATGATGTATATGGCTTCCCGTCATGTACTTCATTTTTCGCTTCAATAATCAGTTTTCCGTCTTCAACACGGGCGTTTTCACTACGGTAATACTGCTCTTCGTTGTTACCCCAACCATTTAAACCATATTGTGATCCTGTCCCAAGTTGGAAGTCCCAGTGATCTAAATTTACACCGCGTTCATTGAGATTTGAACCAGTTCCCGTAAAATCATCACACCATGTTAATTCATAGCCTTCATATTGATAATCACAGTTTCCTGTATCATCATTGTCTATGACGGTGATGGTGATGGTTTCTCTAGCGGTATTTGCATCTTCGTCCATAACAAGATAGGTTATTGAAAATTCCCCAGGACTTGTAAACACATTCTCGTCTAGCGGTAATTCGTCTTCGCCTAAAATTTCAATTAAGTCTGTAATATTACCATCTTCTTCATCTATGGCAGTTATCCCTTCTAAAGGATGATACGTGTCACCAACGTAATATGAAATATCGGTTACCCCGTTAAACCCAGGGACTTCACCAACGATATCTTTGTCATCTGATGAATCATTATCATCAATGATGTCATTGTCATCGGATCTATTGTCGTCATTATTGTTATTGTTGGTTTCTGTACATGCGACTAAGAAAACCAAGAAAAATATCATTACTATGCTTTGTATATATCTTTTCATATTGCCTCCAGTATTTTTTTAATCGTTGTTTATAGTAACATATTACATATTACAATACAATAGTATAAATTATACATGAAACGTATAGTAATTAAGTTCCCATCATTATTTCTCATTTACTATTAATGTCCTAAAAAATAATTTACTTAGAAAACAACCCTTAAGCCGCAAAATACATAACAATGATGATGTGATTCCAGCTTGGATTAAAGATCATTTGAATCTTTACCTTTGCGAATATTTATACTGTGTTTATTTAATAAAAAGAAAAAGACATTAGTCTACTTTCTTGTAGTTTTTGTCTTTTTCTCTTTATTTACACATGAAATTCAATTACTAAAAATTCTAATATAAATGAATCTTAATGAGGATACTTTTTTAGGAACTATTCGGTATCGTATAACTCCCAAGCTGAACTTGATCCTATTAAGTCTGGTTGTTCATTGGTTGTTTGTGCTATTGCAATATATACGGCATCGTCAAAAAATACAATATCGCCTACGCTATAAACATTAAACCAATAATACTCATAGCCATTGATTTGATTCCAAGCATTCTCTACAGTCCCTGGTGTGTTATTATTGGCGTTGGTTTCATTTACTACTTGATAGACATCCGAATTATAGACAGTATACTCTCCTAATTGATACACATTCAAAGCGTTATATTCAATGGTTGCCATGCCATTCCAACTGTTCGTTGTTGTCCCAGGCGTGTCAGATGAGTTCACTGAGTTTGCTAGTTCATACACATTGGATTGATACATCACTAAGTCACCGTTTTCATAGGTGTTATAAGGTTGCCATTCTTGTGTGTTAATTGCTTGCCAAATCCCTTTCGATGCAGCTGAACCCGGTTCGATGTTTCGTTTTTGTCCTGTAATATTTTCTAAAGCTTCGTAAAAAATGCCGTTATAGAGGGTGTAATCGGTATTATTTGGAACACTCCCATTAAATGTAGGAACAGTAAGCGCAGTCCATGCCGCATTTGTTCCAGGAACTGACCCAGATGCCCATCCACCATTGGTAGTTGTATAATAGGTTCCATTATAAAGCGTATAATCGCCATCAGCGTACACATAATCTGATGAATAAGTTAAATCACCAACCAAAGCCCAATCATCTTGTGATCCTGGTTCTGAGGTTGTGTAGTATCCTTTATAAATCCATAAAGCCCCATCAAAATAGACAATATCATTTAAGCTTGACGCTTGGCCTGTAACCCAAGTAAGCGTATCCGTAATTTGGTTTTCCCATGGACCATTAACCCCTGATGTTACGGGATCATTGTTGGTTTGTTCCCATTTAGAAAGATAGATATTGTCGTTATAATAAACGACATCATCTTCTCTATATGTGACTGTTGAATACCAGTTTAAATCATTATAAATGGTCCAGTTATTGGTGGTTGAAGGTTCGTTGTCTAACGATGTATAGCCGCGGTTTATCCAAATATCACCGTCATACCAAACAATATCTCCATTAGTATAACTTGTCGTTTCATCGTAATAACTTATACCATTTGGTGATGATGGACCAAATGTCCATGAACCAATGGTTATGATTGCATTTGCACTCATTTGGTTTCCCAAAATTGAGTTTGCCCAAAAAGCATATGTATTATGGGTAGAAAGTGATAACATGAAAAAAAGCATTAACATAAATGATAACGTCATTAGTTTGCGCATATATTTCATGGTCTCACCTCCGTACTTTAAAAATATCAGTCGTTTCTATTTAAGCATATTATACTACATATAACAAAATTGTCATCTTTTTCATCTTACTCTTTGTGTTTTGACGAGGTCAAATATTAATATCCCTTCGATATCACTGTGTAACTCATCACATTCTAAATTGGGTTCTTGTCTGCTTATCACAAAATTCATAAGCACTTTTGCCATTCTGTATCATGCATACGAGCTGATGATGACGATAAAATTGACCACAATAAAAAAGGTCGAGGTATAAAACTATCTCGTCCTTTTCATAGTGCGTATATTTCTAGAGTGATTGATTATAACATTTTTAGTGATTTTTTGACAAACACGCTCGCAACGATTGATAATACAATGAAACTCCCTACATAGACGACGAACTCACTTGTGGCAATTGAAACACCATAATATCGCTGTACAAGTGTTTGTGATACAACAATTAAACCGATTGATGATAACAGCGCCGTCATCATTAGACTTAAGACAGCGCCAATGGCTTTACGCTTTTTTAGATATATAATACTAAGTATACAAGCAGGCAGTACGAATGCAAGGTCAATGATATATGTAGGTTCAGTAGCCGACATACCGATCACATCGCTTGGGCGTCCATTAAATACTACCGCAACAATCTCAAACAACCACACCAAGGTACTTGCCCCTGCAATCCCTAAAAACACCAAATGTCCTTTAGAAACGTGTATGGTTTTCAGTCGTTCTGAAATAGCCGAATAATCTAGGGATACCAATATGATAAGTAAGCGCCAAGATGCCAATGAGAAAGCAATAATATAGATTAAAAACAGCTCATTCATCATCGTACCAAACACAAGAGATGCTGTATAGTATGTGAAGACTGTGTAGTATGCAATATCTATTTTATATTTATTCTCTTTGTCTTTATATAGAAATGTTAACCCGATAAAGGTAATAATAATGACCATCATTACGATATCTGTTCCTACATAAATAGGCCCTTTAAACATACTCTCTCGGTAATAGATACCTCTTCCAAAAAATGTTACGACATCGCCATATATATTCGTAGATGAATCAGTTGTTACCGTTGAATTATAAAAAATTCCAACCGTTGATATGATCAATAACAATAGGATTAAAAGACCTTTAGAAATTTTCTTCATTGTTTTTACCAATGCATGTGATGCATTGCCTCTCTTTATATTAACTAGTATATGCACCGGTCCTAACGTCTATCGTGTAAAATACACTGTAACCTGGCCATCAATATAATTATACTCATCACTAACGTAAAAAAGCAACATCTATTTATTCTTAATTTTTATAATTTCTGGGATAACTTCCGACAAGACTGCCGCTACAGGCCAAACGATCCATGTAATTCCCCAATTGCTCGTATAGAAACTCCATCCTAAATAAATCGCTAACACTACACTCCAAAAGATTGTGTCATAACTTTCAATTTCTTTTTGAACATCGTTGTCATGACTTGACGCATTCACTTTATTTAATAATGTCTTATATCCGTCCATTTTGAGTGACGATTGTACTAAAATATATACTGGAACTGATGCAACGCTTATTAGTAATATTGTAAAAAGAATCAACGTATAATCATTTGCATCATATAATGCACTCACAATCAAAGGCACAACAGCAAGTATCAGTACTATAACTGAAAAAGCAACATTAGCATTGTATTTTTTAAGATACGCCTTATATTCTTCTTTTACCTGTTCCTTAAATCGTTTTTCTAAAGATAAAACACTTTTAGTTAAATATTTATATTCAGCACTTCTGTTCGAAGACGTTATGAATAGTGCAACAGCAATTGCTACGAAAACAAATAATCCAATCAATCCTGTGGCCAACTGAGTAGATTCAGTACCAATCACTGTATTCATCTCTGCCGTTCCACTAAAGAAAATAACACTAATTGCGCCAAACATACATAATAGAACACCAAGAGCAATAATTTTACTTTCTCGTATTGACATCTTTAAAAATGCGCTTGCTTCATTGGTGTCAACTGTTTTGGGTTTGATAAGTTCTAACTCATCGTCATCTAAATTGGCGTGTTCTTCAAATAGTTCTTCTTTTAATAGGTAATCTGTCGTAACATTAAATATGCTTGATAACTGAAGCACTTTATTCATATCAGGAGTGCTTACATTGCTTTCCCACTTTGATACAGATTGTCTTGATACATTCAATCTATCAGCAAGTTCTTCTTGAGACCAACCTTTTTGTTTTCTTAAACTTGTTATTTTTTTTGCTAAATTCATATTTATCATCTCCTTGTGTCAACAGCATATACGGTAGTCAAAATATACACTACCAACCACCCTTTACATATTGGCACCCATTGGTTGCGAATGGCTATATAAAAGGATAAAATTATCTAAAAAAATATAAAGAAATTTTATATTCATATACGTTTTTTTGATAATAATTAAACGTACTAAAAATTAAAAGGCTATCTCAATCCAGTAACACCATGTGTAGTTTGTCTGTTTTCATTCTCTTTAATCCTATCGTATAATCAAAATCGCTTTTACTATACTTAAGTTTTATGTTTTTCTTTGATTGCTGTATTTACTATATAAATTTATCGAAGTCCAAATATTTGCATCAATAAATCCTTTTCTCTTATATATCTTCTGTGCATTGAGATTATCATAATACAATATTAATCCCATCTTTCTTTCACCTATGTAATCATTAATAATTTGATCAACTAAGGCATTAGCGTACCCTTTTTTACGATGATTAACATGTGTCGTTACGCCATTGATTACTGCGTGTGTTTTTGTTTCAGATATCACAGATGCAGTGGCAACGATTTGATTGTCGACATAGATTGCATAAATGGAGCCAGACTTATTTAAGTTTGTTTTTTCGCGAATAAATGCTTCTTTTGACTGTGTTTTAACATTAAACGTTTCGATGTTTTTCAATAGCTTGTAGAGGTGTTCAAACTCTGAAAAAGAGGATAACTTTTTAATATGCGGATGCTGGATGCAGAATCTGTCTTGTCCAAACAGGCTAATCTCATTGGACTAATCGGATAATCTGTAAAGTGATGATGTAGTGTGCGTATTGTATTATCTTGTCCTGATAATGACTTAATGGGCGCATTATTTATTACTTCAATAAACGCATCATCAAATGTATTATCTACTGGAAAAACCATACCATATGTATCATAAATCATCAAGATAGAACATAGTTTATTGTGTTTGTATACGCCGTAAAAGTTTAGATAAGATTCTCCAAATCCTACATTTTGTAAATCACTGATTCTATAACAATTAATAACTGGATCAAGAGATAATAGTTCCATCATATCTTTATAATCTTTCTCTTCTAACTGTCGTACAATTGTCAAACTCCTATTTTTCTTAGTATAGTTTATTATTATACCATAATTTTTTTTATAAATAGACCTGACTAGACATAATAACAGCTTAATACTAATAGTCCGCTTTATTTTTAATACAGTGTGTTAATGTTCATTATAGACGGAAAAATAGGTTGCTTATTGTAAGTAATTTAAACTCGATAAACTAGCTACTTAGAAAAATTATAGCCCCTTCTCTTCTAACCATACATACAATTGTTTTTCTCTAGCTTTAATTTTTATATCATTATTTTCATATTTACCTAATGTCATACTATCAGCAATAGTACCATCCATTAAATAGATGATTTCATCTGATCGGGCCGCAACTTTGACATCATGAGTAACCAAAATAACGGTTGTACCTTCACGGTTAATTTGATTGATAATATCTAGTACGTCTTTTGAGGCACTACTATTTAATGCACCTGTCGGTTCATCGCCAAATAATATTGTTGGGTTATTTATTAGTGCTCTACATATGGCGGCTCTTTGAAGTTGTCCACCTGATACTTTTTTGATGTCATGTGCCGCTACATGCGTAATCCCTGTTTTTTCTAATAATGCATCCGCTTGTTCGTTTATTTGTTCTCTTGACGTGTTGCCTAGTTTAAATGCGGGTAAGACAATATTATCTTTGATGGATAAATTCTTTAGTAAATAAGCGTGTTGAAAGACAAAGCCCATGTGTGATAGTCGAATATCACTCATCTCAGCATCCGCTAGTTTAGAAATTTCTTGATCGCAAAGAAAGACATTACCTGAGCTTGGTTTATCCATCCCGCTAACACTGTATAATAAGGTTGACTTCCCAGACCCAGAATGTCCCATAATGCTTATAAACTGACCTTCTTCAACCTCAAAGTTGATATTATTTAAAACCATTGTATCTTCAAATCGTTTACATAAGTTCTGTACTTTTAATAGTGTTTTCATAGTGTTTTTCCTCTTTTCTTATTCGTTAATAATTGCTATAATGTTATATTTTTTAATAGCGTTTAGAACAATCCATGTTGCAAGTAATATAAGTCCTAATACCATTAGTGGTATGAATAGATATTGAATCCATGGATTAACGACTAGACCGACACGTTGTAAGCCGATGCCAGACAGTCTTAGAACAACGTTAACGATGCGTTCGCCGAGTAGGGCTGTTAATACAACGCCGGTGATGATTCCCAGTAAGGCAACTACCCCAATTTTAATTAAATATTGAATCGTTAGATCTTTATCAGAAAACCCAATGGCTTTCATAATCGCGATATCTGAATAGTCTTTTACCAGTCTTAATTTTAGATATAAAACAGTGATTAATACCACCAACGATGCGCCTACCATGACGATGAAGCTAACAACAACCTTAAGTTGCTGTACAACACCACCTAGCGTTTGATCAATAAAGTCTTCCATAGGATCGATTGATACGCCGCGACCAATGACTTCTGACCATGCATCCGCTTTTTGATTGGCAAGTGCACTGTCTACTAAATCGACAGAGAAAGTATATTTTTGGCTTTCAAGGTTTAAAAAGTCATGGGTTGATTTGGCAGTAAAGCCACCACTAGTGACATCTTGATAGACACCTGATATCACAAAGTCTTGTTCACTTCCATCAAAATGGAGTGTGATAATATCCCCAACTGCTTTATCAAGTTCATTCATGTTAAGGTAGGAGATGGCAATGGCATTGTCTCCAAGTGGTGCACCGCCATTAATATACTTTAGTCCTTTTCCCGCATTGTCACCGGTATCTATAGTAAGGTTCATCAGTTCAGTATCCTTATTCATCACTTGAACCCGGACACGCCTAGTTGTGTAGTAGTATTCAATGTCATCATCATTTTCTAACACCTGAACGACTGTAGCATAGTTCGTTTCAATGCTGTCCCCGTTATCTACTTCAATTAATATATCTTCTAATGAACTTCCCATATAGGTGACAAACTCAGGAGAATCAAAGGTATTCATTAAGTTGATAGGAATCAACATCATTAATACTGCGAGTATAACAACAGAAAATACGATGCCCCAGTTTTTAAATTTATAGGTTATTTCTCTTAATGGCATAAGCCAGTTGATAGATAGTTTCTTGGATCTATGTAAACCATCTTTAACGTTTGCGTTTTTACTAGTTACACCACTGCCTTTTACCAAACTATCGACAACGGTTACGTTTTTGATTTTCTTCAAGACCCGTTTTGCATAAACTGTAATTACGAGAAACACCAAACCACTGACAAGTAAAGATAGTAGAATCGCGATAAGTGATAATCCCACATTTCCAAATGTTATACTAATGTGGTGTGTAAATATATTACTGCTGATTAAGGCGATAATATAGCCAAGAATGACACCAACTATTGCTAATAATCTATATTTTAGAAGATAAAAATTTCTAATATCTTTAAAGGGAAGTCCAATGGCTTTCATGGTTCCAATTTCTGTAATTTCTTCTTCTAAGGCTGCCATAATGGTAAATTTAACGCAGATAAAGGCAACTGTGATTAGAAGCATACTGACAAGCAATAAGACAAATACCATAATAATATCAGTTATGGCACTTAATAAGAAAATCATTGAATAAGTGACCGCTTGACCATCTTGTGGTAAGTTTGCATTCTCATACGCTGTTTGAAAACTGGATGCTTCTTTGGTAGATGTAAAATACGCTTCTATTAAGTACTCTGTTTCACCGCCGTGTGCCTTAAAAGTTTCAAAATCATCATCACTTAATAGAATACGTGTAGACGATACCATGGGTGAGTTCATTTGCGCATCCAGTACAAATTCAGTAACCACAAAGGTCATTGATTCATCATTAATATCAATAATAACCTCATCACCCATCAAGATATCATATTGTTCTTTTAGGAGGATTGGTATCCCTATCTCTCCATTTTCCATGGTGACAATATCATGATTAGCATTCAATAGTAAATCTCTACTTTCGTTTTGTTTAACCAGTCCAATATCAAGGCGGTTATCCGCTAAGGTATACGACTCATCATTATGTTTAATACGGATTGATGCTCCGTGTACATTTAACATTTCGACACTTTGCCAATACACCACTACATCATCGTGATTGGACATAAATGCATCAAGCGCATCCTGATCGATGTCGCCTTTATGCATCTGCAAGAAATGTGGCGGTTGTGCTTTACTATAGAGTTCAGAAATTGATGTGAATGTTTGTACTCCCATCATGATTGAAACAGATGCTAAAATAGCTGAAAATGTAATAAATAATAACAAAACCCCATTAATAACCTTATTTCTTGAAAAATCGTTTTTAATCATCAACCAATTCATGTGTAACCCCACCTTTATTGTTTCATTTAACAATAGTCATTTAATAATTATGATTCCGTCTAATTGCTTTGCATACATGTCAATGACTTCAAACACAGTATACAAAAAATCAAAATGTTTGTCAATAAATTTTTATCGTTTATAATTAAATATTTATATTTTATCATTTAATCATTAACAATAAACATAAATTAATATATAGCTGTTAAGTGTAAGCGTTTTTTTTATCCAAATTTGCAAGTCTATCACTATATAACATAAAAAAACAAAATACCATAGGTGCAATGGCATTCTGTTTGTCTATCATATTTTACATATGGAATTATTATAGTGATGAATTTCTCTATATTATATTTTGTTTTAAACGGACTTTTCTTTTACGTTAAATCTAAAGCAAGGTCAACTAGTATAATACGTCATGAAAGGTTGATGTTGCATTTAAGAATGGTGAAAGTTATGACATTAACACAGTGATATTATGGACTTTATTATCATGAAATATCGGAATAACGTTTCCGTTTATGTCTTTTCCATCGACTGTAACAGATTTAACGCCTTTTTCAATCTTATTAGGATTTTTTACTTCTATATGGTAAACATGATCTCTAAACACTTTTTTTACTTTAAAGTGTGTCCAATCACTTGGAATGCATGGGTCTATTTTTAATCCCTTATAAGTTGGTAATATACCAAGGATATGTTTAATGGCAGCTTGATAGGTCCAAGATGCTGTTCCAGATAACCAACTGTTTCTACCAAGTCCAAACTGAGGATGTTCGTCTCCAAGTATGTTTTGAGGATATACATAGGGTTCACATTCAAATTCCTTTATGATATTATTTTTAGTCGCCGGATTGATTTGATTATAGTATTCAAAGGCACGGTTACCGTGTCCGCACATGGTTTCCGCAATCATCACCCAAGGATTTGAATGAAGAAATATTCCACCATTTTCTTTAGCTCCAGGTGGGTAACTTGTTACACCGCCTATATTTGGATCATAGCCGTTATAACCTGGATAGCTGAGTTTAATACCCTTTGACGTGTTAAGATAACGATTCAATGAATTTAATGCGGTAATTGCTCTATCTTTTGGCGCAAATCCAGATATCACACTCCAGCTTTGGGCATTTGTATATATTTTTCCATGAGTATTTTTACGAGACCCATACACTTGCCCATCTGCATCAAAATACCGTACATACCATGCACCATCCCATGCATGCTTATTAACAATAGTTTGCATGTTTTTATAGTCTTCTTCATATAATAAGCTATCTTCTTTGTTATCGAGATAGGTAGATAAATCAATCATTTCTAAAAGACTCGCACCATATAAATTTGCATTAAAGATTGACTCTGCGCCAGGTCGTAAATTCACTGTGTCATTCCAATCGGCAAATCCTAGCAAGGGTAAGCCGTGCTTACCTGTATGTTTTTTTGTAAACACAAGCGCTCTTTTTAAATGCTCTAAAACAGTCCCTTTTTCAATCGGCTTATCTGTTTTATCTTTATCATAAAAAGGTATCTGTTTCTTTAAAAATTCCATATCCCCTGTTTCTTTTAAGTAGGCACTAACTGCTAATACAGCCCATAGATGATCATCACCATAAAAATCATCTCTATCCTCTTCTTCTCGAGAATCACCTTCATTCGCAAGCATGGTTTTAGGATTGAATTGATGCATTGCGGATCCATCTCTTTTTTGTACAGATAGTAAACTGATCAATAATGCTTTAGCTTGCTTTGGTGAATGGCCAACGACACCCATAATATCTTGTGAGCTGTCTCTAAAACCAATACCTCTCGCACCGAGGCCTAACTGATATAAGGATAGATATCTAGACCAGTTCAATGTTGTATTGCATTGTCTAGGATTAAATACGTTTAACATTGAATTCATGGCTTTATCTGGTGTGTCAACGACACAGTTTGACAATAAGGTATCCCAGTATTTATTGAGCTCTAAGAACGCTTTATCTACGTTTTTTTCATCTCTATAAAATTGAATCATTGTTCTCTCTGCTTCTATATTATCCGTTTGTCCGAGTTGGGTCAAAATGCGCTTTGTTTCATCTGCGTCAACGTTATTTAAATGGTGCATTAACGCCCCGATGTTATTGCCCCTAAGGACAACCTTATTACTTAATTCTGAATTGTTTAATGCCTTTGGCGATTTAAATGTACCGTATCCATACTCACCTAAAAAAGTGTCTCTATTGGTTTCTA
>CAYNAA010000039.1:0-12564 GCA_964395055.1 uncultured Candidatus Izemoplasmatales bacterium
TTTTGAAGAAAACCAAGAAATATTAGGGGTCATGGCTTTTTATGAAGAAAATGAACCTGTGTATAAAGATATTAAGTGGTTAAGACATCATAGTATGGTCATTCACCGTATTTTGGTAAAACCTCACCATCAAAAAAAACACATTGGCAGTACGTTTATGACATTTGCGATTGAGTATGCGCATACACACGGCTATGAATCGATTAAAATAGATACCTATCCTGCCAATTATAAAATGCGGGCATTTTTAAAAAAACATAATTTTATCGAACTTGATTACTTAAAGAAAATTCACCGCATTGCCTTTGAACGGATTATTGAAGTTGGTAAAATGCATAAAATTATGGTACTCGGTAGTAGTGGAACGGGTAAAACAACGTTGGCAAAACTGTTGAGTAAGAAACTTCATATCCCACATCTACCACTTGATACTGTGTACTGGCAAAAAGACTGGACGTCATTACCAAAGCCAGAGTTTGCCCAGATGGTGAGAGCGTACCTAAAAAAGCATGACCGCTACGTTATTGAAGGTAACTATACCAATAGCGTGACGTTTATGGAACGCATCAAACACGCAGATACGATTATTTTATTAGACTATCCAGTACAAAATGCCATTAAAGGCATCTTTGAACGTGAAAAACGCTACCGCCATCGGTTTCGCAGTGATATGGCTGAAGGCTGTATCGAACAAGTCGATCAAGAATTTTTACACTATGTATATACGTTTAAACAAAAAACACGGAAAATGTTGGCCGTGATTAACCAATATAAAGGAAGAAAACATATTCTTACCTTTAATAGTAGAGACACGCTGATGCGTTGGCTCGACACAATTTAGGAGTGAAACAATGTTTGTAGATTTAGTTAAAGTTAATATAAAAAGTGGCAAAGGCGGCGACGGAATGGCCGCGTTTCGCCGTGAAAAGTATGTCCCTAAAGGCGGTCCTGCCGGTGGAGATGGTGGACAAGGTGGCAGTGTCATCTTTGAAGGCGATGAAGGCTTAAGTACGTTATTAGACTTACGTTACAACAAACACATTACCGCACCCGATGGTGAAAATGGCATGAATAAACGCAAAGATGGCGCAGATGGGGAAGATATTGTGACCCGTGTGCCTGTTGGAACGACAATTTTCGATGATGATTCAGGAAAAGTTATTGCCGATATTACCGAACACGGACAACGTGTAACGGTCGTTAAAGGTGGCCGCGGTGGGCGCGGGAACGTCCACTTCACCTCAAGTCGTAATACCGCACCAGAAATTGCGGAAAAAGGTGAACCTGGAAAAGAAGTTACCGTGCGTATTGAATTAAAACTGCTTGCGGATGTCGCGCTTGTAGGGATGCCGAGCGTCGGAAAAAGCACACTCATAAGTATTATTTCTAAAAGTCGTCCGAAGATTGCGGACTACCATTTTACGACGTTAGCACCAAATTTAGGTGTGACGAGTGCACCTGATGGGCGGAGTTTCGTGGTCGCAGATTTACCAGGATTGATTGAAGGCGCATCGCTTGGTCAAGGGTTAGGATTACAGTTTTTACGCCATATTGAACGCACACGTGTCATTTTACATCTTGTTGATATGAGTGCTTTTGAAGGCCGCGATCCGTATGATGATTATGTTACTATCCAAAACGAATTACGCAGTTATAAACACAATTTAACCAATCGTCCGCACATTATTGTGGCCAATAAAATGGATTTACCGAATGCACAAGAAAACCTTGAGACATTTAAAAAACACATTAAAGACGATACCTTAATTGTTCCGATAAGTGCCGCAACTAAAGACAATATTAACGAGTTATTGCATAAAACTGCAGACTTGCTTGATCATACCGAGCCATTTTCACTGTACCAATCAGATGACTTCAAGGATATGGTGACGTATACGTATGATGGCGATCAAGAAGCATTTTATATCGATATCGATGATGATGGTGTCTATAATATTAAAGGAGACAAACTTCAGCGGTTATTTGAAATGACAGATTTTAAAACCGATCAATCAGTTAAACGTTTTGCGAGACAATTACGGACCATGGGTGTTGATAAAGCACTAAGAGAAAAAGGCGTTGAAAACGGTGATATCGTCCGTATATTTGGCAATGATTTTGAGTTTACCGACTAATAGTTCGTATACAAAACCATAATAAATAGTGCGAAATGGGGGTGGCATCATGGCAGAATTTACCGACCAATTACTAATCCACATTAAAAACAAAGCCGTTGATCAAATTCATGATCTTTTAACTGCGCATCATCCTTCGGATGTTGTTGATGCCTTTCTTTCGCTCGATATTGTCCATCAAGATTATTTAATTAAAACCTTAAAGCCTAGCTTGCTTGCAGATATGTTTGAATATTTTGAGGAAGAGACGGCAAAAATGGTTTTACAAACTATTAACAAAAATAAAGGTGCCGATGTATTATCACACATGGAACCTGATGATGCGACCGACATCTTGCAATACTTAGAACCTGAAGACAGTGAAGATTATTTAGAACTCATGGACCAAGTAAACCGTGATACGTTGGCGCATTTACTAACCTATCAAGAAGATACCGCTGGGGCAATTATGACTACGGACTTTATCGTTTTGCATAAAGATATGGACGTTAAAGACGCCATGAAGACGTTGGTCCATGGATCGAGTACCCCAAGTTTAATCCGTAAACTGTTTGTCTTAGATAATAACGGATTTTTAGAAGGGGTCGTTCATTTAAAAACGTTAATTCAAGCGCGCACCCCAAAAGCGATTAAAGATATTATGATTACTGAAGTCACCACTGTTCACGCAGAAGATTCCGCTGAAGGTGTCGCTCGGATGATGCAAAACTATGCATTTTATTTAATGCCGGTTGTCAATGATGAAAACCGCATGCTCGGTGTCATCACATTAGATGATGCGGCCGACATTTTAGATGAAGCAACGGATGAAGATTATGGACAGTTTGCGATGATTGATGGTGAACAGGCTATCGATGATACCTTTATGCATGCGGCTTTTCACCGCTTGCCATGGCTCATTATCTTATTGGTTTTGGGTATTTTTATTTCCTTACTTATGTCTTTCTTTGAAGCGACCATTGATAAAATCGCAGTATTAATCATTTTTCAGCCACTAATTTTAGGGATGGCAGGGAATACAGGGACACAATCATTAGCGGTTACTGTAAGAGGTATTAGTAAAGCCTATTTTGATGATAAAGCATACAAACAAAAACATGTGATTAAAGAATTAAAAATCGGCTTAATTAATGGTCTCTTTATCGGCCTGATTTCACTACTGACCACGTATCTTTTTTTAACCATCACCAGTCCAACGATGGATTTAGGGACACCACTTGATGTTGGCCTTACGGTTGGTGCAAGTGCGTTCATTGCTTTAGCGTTTGCCTCAACATTTGGTGCGTTTTTGCCCCTTTTACTTCATAAAATACATATCGACCCAGCAGTTGCTAGTGGTCCGTTTATGACAACGTTAAACGATATTATCGGCTTAGTTATCTATTTTACTCTAGCGATTATCATTATTTTATAGGAGGTGTCAAATGGCTAAAATTAGGTTAAAAAAACGTAATAAACCAAAAGAAATTTGTCACCTTGTAGAAAAAGAAACCAGACCAAACATTTTAAAAAGCCGGTTAAAAAATTATCATCCCTTCGATTTAAGTGAAGCCCTCTTAATGGTCGATGAGACAGCTCGTCAAGTAATCTACAAGCATGTAGAAGAGAAACACCTTGCGATTGCGCTATCTCATTTAGAAGAGGAAAAAGCCTATGAACTTCTCGAATCATTTGAACCTAAACGTATCGCGGCGCTATTATCGTTGATGGAAGCCGATGATGCAGTTGACATTATCCAATGTTTTGATGAAGACGATCATATTGAGATATATAGGCATATGGATGAACAAAAGAAACTAAAAATAAAACACTTAGAAGTTTACGGTAAAGGTACGGCCGGAAGCGAAATGAACAACAACTTTATCAAAATCCACTATGATATGGGTGTTAAAGAAGCAATGCGTATTTTAGTAGATAAAGCCGCATCAGTAGAAACCATTGACACTTTATTTGTGGTTGATGATATGGACCGTTTGATTGGAATCGTTGACTTAAAAGACCTTATTGTTGCCAAACACCCAACAAAAATCAAAACCATCATGAACACCAATGTGATAAGTCATTATGTTGGCGATGATTTGATGGCTACGATTCTCGATATTCAAGACTATGACATTTTAGCAATGCCGATTATCAACGACAAAAACATCATCGAAGGGGTTATCACAATGAGTGATGCCTTAGACATTATTGAAAGTGAAGCTGAAGATGATTACGCGCAACTTGCTGCGCTACCGACGGAGTATGATTTCTTTGAACCCGTCTTTAAAAGCGCAAAAAGACGGCTTCCGTGGCTGGCATTACTTTTAGGACTTAACATATTGGTCGCCCTTGTGTTAAACCAATTCGTCGAGACGATTGATCAAGTCGTCGCCCTTGTGATGTTTCAACCATTGATTTTGGGAATGGCCGGAAACTTAGGCACCCAATCCCTTGCGGTTACTGTATTAAAACTAGCGAAATCCATGATTAAAACCAAAAAAGATGTCACCGCACACATCATTAAAGAATTTGGCGTCGGCTTAGTTAATGGCGTTATCATAGGAATACTCACCTTCATTATGGCATTGACATTTTTAAGTCTTGTCAGTGTTGGCATGGTGGATCCTGTTTATATCGCTTTCGTATTGGGCGCATCAGTTGTCATTGCCTTAATGGTTTCTGCATTACTTGGCAGTACCATTCCACTAGGCTTAAACCGACTAGGGATTGATCCCGCCATCGCCAGTGGCCCATTTATTACCACGCTGAATGATATTGTTGCTTTGATTGTTTACTTTAGTCTTGCTGGCTTCATTATCTTACCAATCGTTATATAATTTGCACACAAACTAACTAGGGGGAATCCTTATGTATAGCTATATGAAAGGCACCATCACATCCATTGAACCAACCAAGATAACTTTGGAAAATCATGGTATTGGGTACAGTATTATTACCCCAAATCCCTTTGACTTTAAAGTTAAAAACGATGTGCTCATCTATTTATATCAACACGTTCGTGAAGATGAACTCACTTTATACGGATTCAAAACCTTAAAAGCCAAACGCTTATTTATTGAACTGTTAAGCGTTAAAGGGATTGGCCCAAAAAGTGCTTTAGCCGTACTGGCGAGCGCTGAAGTTGATGAAATCGTCAAAGCCATCGAAATGAGTGATACCAAATATTTACACCGGTTTCCTGGTATCGGGCCAAAAGCGAGCCAACAGATTGTTCTTGATTTAAAAGGCAAACTCAATTTAAACCCTGTAAGTCAAAAAGAATCCTCAACGCTAAGCGATGTCGAAGACGCATTGCGTGCGCTCGGTTATAAAACCAAAGAAATTGACCGCATCATCAAAAAACTAGACCATAAAAAACCTACCGCAACGCTCATTAAAGATGCCCTTAAACTGATTGCTAAGTAACAGCGCAAATGCGCTGTTATTTTTTTGCAACTATAACTTGCTTTGCAAACACATTTAACCACGCTATAATAACAGTATCCATCCTGCAGGTTGGTAAGGAGGTTCAGATATGCTCGATATGATTCACATTGGCAATACTTTAAGAAACTTAAGAAAAGATGCTGGCTTTAGCCAAGATGAATTGGCTCAGAAACTCTATGTCTCGCATCAAGCTGTCTCACGCTGGGAACAAGGCAAAAGTTTGCCTCAACTAGAAACATTACTCGCGTTAAAAGCACTATATAATGTCTCGCTAGAAACGTTACTTGCGATAAATGCACCGCTTGATCAAGACATCGATACAATATTTTCGACCCACTCAAGAATATTCGTAATACAAACTATTATCCAAGGCAAACACACACTTAAATACTATGACATTATCCACAAACTTACAGATGAAGAGCGCTATTATGCTTTATCACAAATACTAAAGAAAATGTATCCATGTGATGTTGATCTCTTGTGGCCAAGACTCTCATATTCAGAACGCCGAATGATGATTAGACATCACTTAGAAGCGAACTATCCCGCTAAAATGTCACACTTATATCACTTAATGACACAAACTGAAAAAAATCTATTGAAAGAAGGTATTACAGTATGAAAAACATCATTGCAATGTTACCATTTTTAGATACGAGCAGTAAAGATGAACTTGTTGAAAGTATTTTAAACAAAGAGATTACTAACTTAAAACACGTTACCCCAGCCATCTATCCATTCCTAAACAATGAACAGATGCATAAGCTCTATCAAGCCGCCATGGATGAAACGATTGATGCCGATCCATACTTAATGTTGCCGTTTTTAGATGAAAAAACGCTTGCGGACATGGTTGAAAAAGTTGAATCAGGAGATTATGGTTCTCTAAAAGTTAACCGTATCATGCCGTTTTTAAGTGAAAAGCATCTGAACCGTTTGTTTAAACACTTTATGAAGCACATGAAAGATGAACCAGAAGACACTACCAATCAAAACAGCGCATCAGCAAGTGATAATCATCATGACGATGCCAATACACAAGACCCACACGACGCATAAAAATAGGAAGCCAACATCAAGTTGGCTTCCTTTTACATTTTAAATATACGTTTTAAATCATTATGTTTATAGCCGTTTTCTAGCGCAACCATTAATAAGATGCGTGCTTTAGGACCGCTAAGGTTACCACCTAAGATACACCCAGCTTTAACCAAATCTTTCCCGCCACCTAAATAGCCGTAAGAATCAAGCACACGACCTCCATAACAGCGTGATACTATAACAATTTCAACACCTTTACGTCTGGCATTACGAATCGCATCCATCATCACAGCAGGGACATTGCCACGGCCTAAAGCTTCAATAACGATGCCTTTAGCACCTTTTTCTACATAATGATCAATAATATCACCGGTTAATCCAGCATAAACTTTAACTAAATAAGTGTCTTCATTATATTTATTCAACAATTTATACGCTTTTCGTTGAATTTGTTTACGGTAAAATATTACATCATCATCATCGACGATACCAATCGGACCAAATTCAAAGCTTTTAAAGGTATCTAGATTCAGCGTATGTGTCTTTGTAACCTCACATGCCGCATTAATCGAATAGTTCATAACCACAAAAACACCTTTGTTTAGTGATTGGGGGTCCATTACAACTTTAATGCTTGATATTAAGTTTGTTAATCCATCATAGCCAAGTTCACTCGCATTTTTCATTGATCCTGTAAGTACAACAGGTTTTTTATGTCGCATGGTAATATCTAAGTAAAATGCTGTCTCTTCAAGTGTATCCGTACCATGGACCACAACAACCCCTGCAAAGTCATCATTATCTAAATAACTATCCACAACGGCCTTTAATGCAAACATTTTCTCTGGTGTAATAGAAGGACTAGGTAACTTAGAAAATTCATACGGTTCTAAATTATCGTATTCAGTGACTTCAGATAATGTAGCAATAAGCTCACTCGGAGACACACTAGGCACAGCACCTTGTAATTTGGAATTAACTTTCATAGCAATCGTACCGCCTGTAAATATTAATGCAACCTTTTGCATCGACATCACCTCGTGACAATTGTATCACGAAAACCGTAATTCATACAATGCAATTTTTAAAGACCAAATAGAAACGGACAATTGCCTAAAATTTTACATTTTGGAATTCTCAAAACTGGCAACCAAAAAATTAACGAAAGTTGAAAATATCAGTTTATACATTTACACTTTAATCATACCTTCTCCCTTAACAAAGACCTATTAACAAGTTAACATAATATATATTATAGGAAGTAACATGGATACTAGAAAACCCTACTCATTTTAAAGAATAGGGTCAGGTTTGAGTATGTTTGATATATTTAAATACGTATCTGCTGGCTTCTACCGATATTAAACATAGTCAAAAACTGTCGATGACTATGTTTATTTACCACTACTTTTGTTGTGTGAATCTGAGATGAAAAAATCCGCTGTGTTAGATTTTTTATCATTCTTTGATTTCTTTTACGGATAAATCATAAAAAACGCTTAGAAGGCAAATTTTGGCCGGTTTTATTTAAAGGTAAGTGGTCTAGTAAATCTAATATTCCATTCCTCAGCCAATGCTTCTGCTTTTTTCACAGTGTCATCATATAAATAAGCTGGTTTATGCGCATCACTACTAAAGATGATGGTTGCACCTTTGTCACGGGCTAGATCCCAGAATGCTTTGACTGGATAATGGTACCTTTTACCTGTTTTTGTCTTCTTTAAGCCTCTTCTTAAGCCGTTTGCATTAAATTCTAATGGCACATTATACTTAATACTGGCCTCAATAATCATTAATGCGGCCGCTTTTGCGGCATCATCAAAGGGTTCATAGCCACACATGTATAAATCAGGATGCGCAACAATACTAAAATACCCGCTTTTTATGCCGTCTACAACGCTTTTAGCATATAAGTAGACATCATTAGCGGTTTCTAAGAAAAAGCTTGATACGCGCGTTTTAGATGGCGTATCGCGGAAAACATAGTGTTGTCCTAAGATTAAATAGTCAACCTCTTTTAATAAATCGCTATAGTACTGCATTTTTGGGTCTAAAAACTCTGATTCTAGGCCAATATAGACGTTTATTTGGTCTTTATACTGTTCACGTGCGGCCTTGATATCTTCTAGATAGTGCGGAAAATCACTGTGTGTCATTCTTACGTTTTCATCGTGGATGAACGCGCTTGGCGCATGATCAGAAAAGCCTAAATCGACCATATTAAGGGCGATTGCGGCTTTAATGTAGTCTTCAGCGCTGCCTTTTGCGTGCGGGCATACGCCGTGGTGCGTATGATAATTATGGGTATGCATCGTATCCTCTTCTTTCTTTTAACCGTCCATTATTATAGCAAACATCCAAAGCTTTTACCACTAACATACAAAGGGCTTTATCGTGTCTATAAAGCGTGCTATAATGGGTTTAAGAGGAGAGTGAACCCTATGAGCAAACGTCCCTTAGCCTTCCGTGCACGTCCAAAAACCTTTGATGATGTCATTGGACAAGCCCATTTAGTGGGTAAAGACGGTGTCATTAGAAAAATGGTCGAGCACGACCATATCACAAGCATGATCCTTTACGGGCCACCTGGCATTGGTAAAACAACCATTGCGAGCGTTTTAGCACGTCATTTTGGCCTTAACGCCTTTACCTTTAATGCCAGTACAGACCCCAAAAGCACCCTTAAAGACATCATTGAACAAGCCCGTAACTATGGGGCGTTGTTAATTGTTGATGAGATTCACCGGATGAAAAAGGATATCCAGGACTATTTACTGCCACATGTTGAAGATGGGACCGTTACGATGGTCGGTTTAACCACAAACAATCCGTATCATAGCGTCAATCAAGCAATCAGATCGCGTGCGCATGTCTATAAACTTAAACCGATTGAAAAAAGCGACTTAATTGCCTATTTAAAGCGGTTAGAGGCACAATATCCAGAAGAATTAAATTCGTTTTTAGAAGACAGTGTCTATGATTATATCGTCGAATCAGCCAATTATGAAATCCGTTCGGCAATTAACCGCTTAGAACTGTTAACGCAGATTTATCCTAAGGAAACAATAACCCTTAATAAGGCCAAAAAAGTCCTCCTAAAGCCCGCCATGGACCTAGATAAGGACGAAGATAACTACTATAACATCCTTTCTGCCTTCCAAAAGTCAATTCGGGGCAGCGATGTGAATGCGAGCCTGCACTATTTGGCGCGGTTAATTGCGATGGAAGACTTAGACAGTATCTTAAGACGAATGACTGTCATAGCTTATGAAGACATTGGTTTGGCCAATCCTAGCGTGTTTACGAAGATGGATGCGTGTGCCAATGCATGTCTTCGTGTCGGTTTTCCTGAAGCGCGTATCATCTTAAGCGCAATGGTCATTGATTTGGCCTTATCACCGAAGTCAAATACCGCCGTGGTCAGTATAGATAAAGCGCTTAAAGACCTTGAAGAGGGCAAAATGGGGAAAATTCCGAATCATATTATCAATGTGGCGAACTTTGAAGATAAAGCCCCCTATTTATACCCACACAACTATGAAAACCACGTTGTTAAGCAACAATACCTCCCTGACATCTTAAAAGATACTGAATATTTTGAGGGTGCGGCCACGGGAAAATATGAAAAAGCACTTAAAGACCGCTATCAAAGCCTTAAAAAGCTATTCAAATAATAAAAACCATAAAAAAATACGCATTCAGTTGATTTGGATGCGTATTTTTATGTCTCATAGTGTTTTATAAGTTTACTGGTATATTGTCATTTTAAGAAAGAAAAAGGCTTAAAACGGAAATTTGCTATGTTATAGTGTGTTTTGCGGTAATATTGTGCTTTACTTATGGGCGGTTGCGATCAGGAATGTCATCCCAGTCAAAGTTTTGTCTAATTCTTGTTAAATGAATGTCTATTCTATCGTCAATGGTGTTGATTTCTGATTGGCTAAGGGTGATGTCTGTGCAAGTGATGCCGTCAAGCGGGTCATCAAATGAATACATGCAAGACCCTTCTTGGGCGTTATAGGTAAGGTCAATGGTGACTTTGTGGCTGCGGTAGGCGCGGTCATAATGGAAGGTGAATGTGGCATTCTCTTCTTCGCCAAAAAGGTTTGTGTTCACGGCGCTAATGGCATTGACTTTACCATCCTCTGACTCGATGACATAAGTTGTATTGCCCGCAGTAAAGCCGGTATCACCGCCTTCTAAGCGGTAGCCTGACATCCATAGACGGAGTTGAATTGGTGCAAATAAAGTAACAAAGAATACGATGAGTAGTAACGAAAATAAAGCCATCAAGATGATGTTTATTGGGGTAAATAGGGTTGTAGTTCGCGGTTTCATATAATCCCTTCCTTTCACCGGTAAAGTATAAAAACAGCTAAATAGAATGGTTTAACGTTGATAATTGGGGATGAATCGCCAGTTAAACTCAAATGAAATCATGATTAAGTGGGTTTCAATCCGGTCTTTTACTGTATCACGATCCGTGTTACTTATATTAATGTTATCACAGGTGAGGACAGAAGCAAACCCTGGTGTGTAGGTGCATATGCCTGTGTCACCGTCCTTTTCTAAAATGACAGTCGCCGCATAACTTGAGTCATCAAAGAAGCTAAATGACGCGGTCATCTCGGTATCACCATCGATGACATCTTCGGTTGTAATGGCGGTAATCGCATTGGCATGTGTTTGGATGGAGTAAGTAGCAATAGCGCTTGTAAAGCCTAAAGTTCCATCGTCTAAAGTATAGCCTAGAATACTTAGTCTAGGCTTTATTGGCATGAGTAAATAGGCCAATATCGCGGTGATGAATATACTGGCTAAGCTTATCAGTACAACTTTTGTGGGTTTTGACATCATTATCCGCTCCTTTTTTCCCTTATGGCTTTAGTGTAGCGTAATGTGACGAATCAAGCAATTAGTTTTTGGTGTTACTATCTTTATTTTTACGTTTGTGTTTGATTTTTAGATGTGGGAAGGCTTTATATAGTCTTGAACTAGAAAGGCGCTCTATGAGCGTTTTAAGGTGTTTTTCATTGGTTAGATCAAGTGTCTCTTTAATCATATCTTTACTTTCCGTAATAAAATCGGTAAGTTTATTCAATGTTATAAACTGATCGAACTTGGTTTTTTGTTTATGTAAAGCTGTTTTAACGGATTTTCTTACGTCGATGAGTTTGTTGATGGCGGTATTGAAATTGATGAGACTGATGACGGTTAATGTCCAGTCAATAATAAAATAACCTAGTAGTAAAGCGCTTAAGAGGGTTTTTGTATTAATGTCTATCCGTTCAATCATCGGGATAATGAGATGTAAATGGAGAAAATAAAAGACAATGGTTCCTAAAACGCCCCAAGCAAGGGAAAATTTACAAGTTATATAGCCATTTATATTACAGGGTTCATCGGAATAATCCCAGTAACGTAAGTGAAACAATGTTTCAATAACGGCGCCTGTGAGGAGTTCGATAAGTGAGGATATGATAGTAATAAAGCCAAATAGTATAATTAATGTAAACCATAAATCAAGGTCTAATGGTGCGATTGCCTCGGTATAAAAGAAATGAAATACAACCAGACCAACACCGTATAACGGCACAAAGGGGCCGTGTAAGAAGCCTCTATTAACGATCTTATCGGTTTTAATATACTGGTAAATGCCTTCTAAGATCCAGCCTAAAAAAGCATAGATAACGAAATATAACCATAGATTTAGCATGAAATCCCTCACTTTTTTATGAAAAATAGACTACTTTTTGGTAGCTTTAGATGAAAAACGGGGTAATATCTAGTAGAGAAACCATCAAAAAATGGTATTTAAGCGCCGTACATAGACGTTTTTATCAATTTACAGGATAAATCACTATATATTTATCGTATCAAGCGAACATTGGTTTGTCTATGTTTGATAAAAAAAAGGTGCTTCATAAAGAAACACCTTACCATAAAAATACTTTGC
>CAYNAA010000040.1:0-12251 GCA_964395055.1 uncultured Candidatus Izemoplasmatales bacterium
TGGTGGAGTTGAGGGGATTTGAACCCCTGTCCAAAGTAGGCGAAACTTAACTTTCTACATGCTTAGTTCGTCGATCAGTTTAACATAGCCCTAAGCAACGAACACCTAAAGGACCATGCGAGTTCTATTGAGTTCGTAATGTCCGCTAGAACAGTGCGGGCACTATATAGTCTACTAAGTGTCTACTAACCTATATCCGCAGACTGATAAAGGAAGTAGTCGGGCTTTTTCTTAAGCCGCGAAAGCGTAATTTTCGTTTCCGGTTATTAAACCAGGTTAGTGTTTTTACTTGCACTACCAAGGCATGCTTATCAAGCGCTACCTACCCTGTCGAATCCAAGAACAACCCCATATAATTATTATACCATATTTTGGGTAAATGTACAGTGAATTACCCGCACATTGGCGGGCAATCAATGTCTTCCGTGGAACTCTTTTTCCATGCGGCGTTTCATGTCTTTTTCTTTTAAACTACGGCGTTTATCGTGTAGTTTTTTACCTTTTGCGAGCGCGATTTCTACTTTCGCAAGCCCGCGTTCTAAATAAACAAGCGTGGGTACGATAGTAAAGTTATCTTGATTCTTTTTGGTATCTAATTTGATGATTTCATTTTTATGAAGTAACAGTTTTCGTTCTCTTGTTTCATCGTGATTAAATTGATTGCCTTCGGTGTATCTTCCAATATGCATATTGACTAAAAAGGCTTCTCCGTTTTTAATTCTTACAAAGCTGTCTTTGATGTTCACTTTGCCAGCGCGGATGGATTTAATTTCTGTCCCACTTAAAACAATGCCCGCTTCAAAACGGTCATGAAGGAAATAAAGGTGGCTAGCTTGTTTGTTTTTTGCGATTATTTTCATGGTATCACCCTTTTTTGTTTACGAGTTTAAAGTCAATTTCTCCTTCAGGGATATTACATCCAGTAACGCGGACCTCAACGGTATCACCAATACGGTAAACCCGTTTTTTACGTTCACCAACAAGGGTTAAAAGATCTTCGTTAAAGATGTAGTAATCATCATCGAGTTCACTAATATGGACAAGACCTTCTACGGTGTTTTTAAGTCCTACATAGATACCAAAAGATGTGACGCTGCTGATGGTCCCTTCAAATGTTTCGCCGATAAACTGACTCATATATTCTGCTTTTTTCATATCTAAAACGTCGCGCTCTAGTTTGATCGCGTTACGTTCTTGATGACTGGTATGATCAGCGATATCAGGAATGGTTTTTTCATAGTGTTTAATCGTTTGCATGGTTTGGTTTTGTTTGAAAAAATACTCTCTTAATAATCTATGAACGAGTAAGTCAGGATAGCGTCTTATTGGTGAGGTAAAGTGTGTGTAGTGTGTGAACGCTAGACCAAAGTGACCCATATTCCGTTCTGAATAGATGGCTTTTTGCATCGATCTAAGCATCATTAAGTTGATGCCTTTTTCACTTGCTGTATTTTCGACTTTTTGCAAGAGTTTTTGAAGTTCTTTATGACTGATTTCATGTTTTCCTTTAACGTTAAAGCCTAAGGCTTGCGCCATTAAAAGCAAGCGTTCTAGTTTTTCATCTTCTGGTTCTTCATGAATGCGGTAAATAAATGGCAGTTCTAAATAGGCAACATGTTTGGCGACAACCTGATTGGCAATCAGCATACATTCTTCAATAATGCGCTCACTTATACCGCGTTCTTTTAAATGGACGTCTACCGCTTTACCTTGGTCATTCAACTCAATATAAGGCTCATCGGTTTCAAAGTTGATACTGCCTTGATTGGCACGTTTTTTACGCAATATATCAGCTAAGTCTTGCATATCATGAAACATGGGAACCAAATCTTTATACTGTGCTGTAAGCGTCTGATCGTTATCTAATATCTTATTCACTTTCGTATAGGTCATGCGTGCTTTTGATTTAATAACACTTGGAAATATCTGATGCGATTTAACAGAGCCGTTTTGTGTAATTTCCATTTCACATGATACCGCAAGCCGGTCAACATTAGGCATGAGTGAACATAGGTTGTTGCTTAAGTTTTCTGGAAGCATAGGAATTACACGGTCAACTAAGTAGATACTAGTTGATCGTTTGTAAGCTTCTTTATCAAGTAGTGAGGCTTCTTTTACGTAGTTAGAAACATCAGCAATATGAACACCTAAATAATAGTTTCCATTGTCTTTTTTATAGACTTCTACTGCATCATCAAAATCTTTAGCGGTCTCACCATCAATCGTGATGATTGGTCTATCTCGGTAATCTTTACGCCCTTGATAATCGGTTTTATCGATGGTATGAAATTGTTTGGCTTCTGTAATGACTTCATTAGGGAACGCTGGATCGATATTGTGTTTTAAGATTTTACTTAATACATCGACACCTTGTTCGTTCATGTTCCCAATGATTTGGGTAATTTCTACATGAATCGTCCCTTTATACGCATAACTTGTAATTGAGGCTTGTACTTTGTCGTGTTCTTTAGCGCCGTTTAAGCCGTTTTTAGTAATGATAATGCGTTGTTTTATACTTTTTTCATCACTGACAAGTTCATAGCGTTTACCGCGTTTAACAACGGTTCCAATTAGCGCGGTTAAGTGGCGTTCTAAAATCCTTCTTACTTCGCCTTCTTTTTTTAAACCTTTGGGGCTCTTTTTAACAAGTGCTAAAACACGGTCTTTATTCATCGCGCCGTTTAATTGGTGGCCAGGAATATAAATATCATTTTCATCAGAATCGTCAATGGTTAAAAACGCAAACCCTTTATCTTTCACATCTAAAACACCTGTCACAAAATCGGTGTATTCAATGACTGTGTAGGCGTTTTGTTTATTTCCGATAATACGTGCTTCATCTAAGAGTTCATTAATCGCTTTAATTAACGACTTATATTCTTGACTACTGTCTTTGTTAAGTGCACGACTCAACTCTTTGACGGTAAATGTTTCATGTTTGTGTGCTTTTAAAAATTCAATGAGTTGATCTTTCATATTATCACTCCTTAAGAGAAAAAAAGAACACTTAAATTAAGTGTTCTTAAGATGCCATGGTCCAGATTGCAATTGCGATAAAAGCAAATGCTGCGCCTGCGGTTACACGGGTTAAAAATAAGTCAAAGCCACGTTGTTTTTGATTGGCAAATAACTCAGATTTCTCACCACTAAAGGCACTTTGAACGTCATCTTTAGAACTTTGTACAACAACTAAGGTAATTAAAATAACTGATGCAATGATTAATAAGATATCTTGAATACGCATGGGTAAAACCTCCTATACACTTAAGCTTACATATACTAAGTACCCGATAATAATTAATACACTAGGTAATATATATAACACTTTATTTTCAACTTTTTTTCGCACTAAAGCTACTAATACTATTATAGAGTTTACGAGCCCTAAAATCAAGAGCAAAGATACATTATTTGCTAAAGCGGCGTCACTTTCTAATCCTTGAAATATATCTTCATTGACATTGATGATATCGACGACGCTGATTATTGTCATATTGAACATATTAGAACCTAAGATGTTGCCTAAGGCGACATCATAATTTCTTAATCTAAATAGCGTAATAACTGCGGTGAGTTCTGGTAAACTTGTTGCTATCCCTAAGAAGATAGCACCCGCAAATGAAGCACTTAAGTTCAGTTCTTTTGCTAAGTCGTCAGTTACCAAAGTTACGACGATACTTGCTAAAACTACCATAAATCCCCAGGCAATAAACGATATGAGAATGCGTCTTAATGACATATGGCTTTCGCCTATTTTTTCTTCAGGCAGTTCTTCACTCATACTTTTAACCGTTAGGAAGTACACAACCAAAATCAGTAAACTAATTAGGCTGAAGCTAATTCCAATTTTAATATCCAGCGCTTGATAGCCTAAACTCGTTGATATTTTTGATAGTAGAACGGGTAATAAGAAAATAACATACATTAAGATGATATAAGAGTTGGTTTTAACGCCTGTTTTTGTTTTATTAAAAAATAAATGTTTTATAAAAATCAAATCAGCAACCGCTAAAATTAAAATATTAAATAAATTTGATCCAAAAACATTGCCAAATGCGAGTCCTGGTTCGCCGACGATAACCGTCGATGTCACGCTTGTTATAAACTCTGGTAACGAAGTCACAATCGCTAACATCACACCGCCGATGACAGCACCACTAATATTGGTTTTTTTATCAAACTCATTCACAAAAAAAGAAGCACGCGAGGTCGATACGACCGTGACGAGCGCAAGTCCTAAGTAACTTAATATTAATAATGGTAAGCTCACTATAATCACCTGATGGCTTTGTCTTTAAGTTTTAATGCATGTTCTATTATATCAAAAATAATTTATAATGCACGAAAAAAGAAAAAAATACCAGCGCAATATGCGCTGGTATCAATGGGTTATTTCAAATTATAAAATGATTTTTTTCCTAAGTATTTTGCAGTTTGTCCAAGTTCATCTTCAATGCGGAGCAGTTGATTGTATTTAGCAATACGATCCGTACGTGAGAGTGATCCTGTTTTAATTTGTCCTGCGTTGGTGGCAACCGCAATATCAGCAATGGTCGCATCTTCTGTTTCACCACTACGGTGAGATACAACAGCGGTATAACCAGCTTGTTTTGCCATTTCAATGGCATCAAATGTTTCTGTAAGGGTACCGATTTGATTGACTTTAATTAAGATACTGTTTCCAATACCTTCATCGATGCCTTTAGATAGTTTTTCTGTGTTCGTAACAAAGAGGTCATCACCGACAAGTTGAACTTTTTTACCGAGTTTATCCGTTAAAATTTTCCATCCATCCCAGTCGTTTTCGTCAAGTCCATCTTCAATTGAGATGATTGGGTATTTGTCAATAAGGGTTCCGTAGAAGTCAGTTAGTTCTTCTGCACTCATCGTTTTACCTTCACCCGCTAAATCGTAATTATTGTCTTTTTTGTTATAAAATTCACTTGAGGCAACATCCATTGCAAGGGCAATATCTTCTCCTGGTTTGTAGCCAGCTTTTTTGATGGCTTCCATGATGACCTCTAATGCTTCTTCATTTGATTTAAGGTTTGGTGCGAATCCACCTTCATCACCAACTGCTGTGTTGTAGCCTTTGCCTTTAAGGACCGCTTTTAAGGCATGGAATACTTCTGCCCCAGCGCGCAACGCTTCTTTAAATGTTGGCGCTCCTACAGGCATAATCATAAATTCTTGAAAATCAACATTATTATCTGCATGTGATCCCCCGTTGATGATGTTCATCATTGGTGTTGGGAGTGTTTTTGCGTTAAATCCACCTAAATAAGCATAAAGCGGGAGTCCTGCAAATTCTGCGCCAGCATGCGCGCATGCCATACTAACACCTAAAATGGCGTTGGCTCCTAATTTTCCTTTGTTTTTGGTTCCGTCTAATTCAATCATGAGTTTGTCAATTAATACTTGTTCTGTCACATCATACCCAATTAACGCAGGTGCAATGACTTCGTTGACATTATCCACGGCTTTTTGAACGCCTTTGCCTAAGTAACGGGCGTTGTCGCCGTCACGTAATTCAACAGCTTCGTGTTCTCCTGTTGATGCTCCACTTGGTACAAGGGCGCGACCAAAAGCACCAGAGTCAGTATACACTTCAACTTCTACGGTTGGGTTTCCTCGTGAGTCTAGGACTTCTCTTGCATAAATATCTGTAATAAATGGCATATAATCTCTCCTTTATTTTTTCTCCGTATTTATTATACGGTCTAATCTTTTAAAATACAATCGACTTTAGTAATGTAAGCCTTTTTATTTATTCTTAATTAACGATGTTCCCGTCATTTTCTCTGGTTTTTCTATCTCTAAATATTCTAACATGGTTGGAGCGATATCACCTAAAATACCGTCATCTCTTAATTCAATGTTTTTATCAGTGATAATTAACGGCACTAAGCTTGTGGTGTGCGCTGTATGAATACCGCCTTCAGGATCAAGCATTTTCTCAGCATTCCCGTGATCGGCTGTAATAATTGCAACGCCGCCTTTTTCATTCAGTTTATCGACAACTTTTTGAACACACGTATCGACCGTTTCAACGGCTTTAACCGCAGCGCTTATAACACCAGTGTGTCCAACCATATCGCAGTTTGCATAATTTAAAATAATCGTTTCATATTTATCTTCATCAAGCGCAGCTAAGACTTTATCAGTGACTTCATACGCACTCATTTCTGGTTTTAAATCATAGGTTGCAACACGTGGTGATTGGACCATAATGCGTGTACTGCCTTCGATTTCTTTATCTTCACCGCCGTCAAAAAAGAAGGTAACATGGGCGTATTTTTCTGTTTCTGCAATACGAAGTTGTTTCATCCCTTCACGGCTAATGACTTCTCCATACATATCATCGAGTGTTTGCAAGCCAAAGGCGATACTGCCTTTAACATCTTCGTGATAATGCATCGTTGATACAAAATGTAAATTATCAATGGTTTCAGAAGACGGCATCTTTGTGGTTTTAGGGTTTGTTAATGCTTTTGATAATTGAATCGCGCGGTCTGGTCTAAAATTCATGAAAATAACCGCATCATTATCATTGACGGTACCTTCGTTATCAACGTTAAATGGAATCACAAATTCATCGACAACACCCTCATCGTATGATGCTTTAACCCCATCAACAGCATCATCAAAATGTGCGCCCTCGCCGCGGACAATCACGTCATAAGCTTGTTGCGTGCGTTCCCAATTTTTATCGCGGTCCATCGCATAATAACGTCCGTGTACACTCGCAATAGAACCAATATGATGTTCTTCCATATAGTCTTCTAATTCTTCAATATACTCAATTGCAGATTGTGGTGGTACATCGCGGCCATCTAAAAAAGCATGAACATACACATTATCGATGGCTTCTTTTTTCGCAAAGTCTAACATGGCTTTAAAATGGTCAATATGAGAATGCACGCCACCATCGCTTAAAAGACCCATAATATGTAAATTAGAATCATGTTTGTTTACATGATCAAAGGCAGCTTGATAGGCCTCATTTTCATAAAAGTCACCATCCTTAATGGCTTTATGAATGCGTGTTAATGATTGATATACAACACGACCACCGCCTAAATTCATATGGCCAACTTCACTGTTTCCCATTTGGCCCTCAGGCAGACCTACTGCAAGTCCTGATGCGGTCATTGTACTTGATGGATAGTCTTCCATCAGTTTATCTACATTAGGGGTTTTTGCTAAACTTACAGCATTCCCTTTACCAGGTTCAGCAAGTCCCCATCCGTCCATAATAATTAATGCTACGGGTTTTTTCATTGTTCCACCTCTAAAGATTCTAGTATAGTCTTAATCATTCACTTTATTATAACAAGGAACAGGGTTCATTGGTAGTAAAAAGACTTAAACTAAAACGCTTACTCTATCATATTTCCTTAAAATTTTGTATAATAGACCTAAGAAGATTGGAGTGAACGCGATGACACAATTAAAACTTGAAAAATTGCAATCTATTTTAGAAAAACACAAAAATGATACTGTGTATAATTATACCGTTCCTGACCTTTGGAACTGCTTTGATTATCCAGAAGATAAGCTAATTAAAACCCCAACAAATGAACTTATGGTTAATCCATATGAATTTTACAGTTATTTAATCGAACATGTTTTTTTACCCCATAAAAAACCTGATATTGACCCTGCGGATGCCATCAGTAAACACACTGCAAGACACACAGGTGGTGACTGGGTTAAACAAAGTGTGATGTATTCGGCTTTTATCCGGGCATCTAGTGCATGGGACCACGACCGTAGTGGGACCTTAGAAGATGAAAATATTTATCATCTAAAAGAAACCGGAACGTTTATCAAAACATTAGCCCTCTTACCATTACTAAAAAAAATGGGGGTTACCGTGCTTTATTTACTCCCGATTTCTAAATATAGTATAGCCCATAAAAAAGGTGATCTCGGAAGCCCTTATGCGGTATCTAACTTCACTGCTTTGGATGAAAATTTAAAAGATCCTATGACTAAAGATGCGATGACCATTAATGAAGAGTTTAAAGCCCTAATTGAAGCGTGTCATTTATTAGACATTCGCGTTGTTATTGACATTATTCCAAGAACCAACGCAATTGAAAGTGACCTTATTAGAAACCATCCCGATTGGTTTTATTGGATTGATGCGGATGCAGAATATAAAGTTCCATTTGTGGAAGGCATTGAACCGATTACTGCACCGACTAAAGACCGCTTAGAGATTGTTTTTAAGAGCCCTGATGTTAAACGTCATTTAAACCAGTTCGCCTTTGACCCTAAAACCCAAGACAAGACAAAATATGCACGTATTAAAAAAAGCAAAGACATCCTCGGTGCCATCAAAAAACATTACAATATAAAAGTCGCACCAGCATTCAGCGATTGGATTAATGATACCCAGCCGCCGTGGACCGATGTCACCTTCTTTAGAATGTATAAAGATCACCCGAATGTGAGTAAGCCATATATCGGTAAAGATCAGCCGCCCTACGTGTTGTATGACTCAATTAAATCGAATAAATACCCTGGTAATGAACCAAACGATGCATTATGGGATACCCTAACTAATATTATCCCAACGTACCAGTCTCAATTTGGTATCGACGGGGCACGGATTGATATGGGACACGCATTACCGCATGACTTGTTAAAAAAAATTATGGAAAAAGCCAAAGCCAACGATCCAGACTTTGCCTTTATCGCCGAAGAACTTGCGCCTAAAGAAGCAAAACATGCAAAAGCACAAAACTACAATATGATTATTGGTAATGGCTTTTGGGCAGCGCCACGCATCTATGAAGAAAAAGCCTATGATTATTATTACAATTCCGTCAACCATCCACTACCGGTGTTTGCGTGCACTGAAACGCATGACACCAAACGCATCGCCTCTAGACACGGGGGACAAACTCTGGCAAAAACAACAACCATTTTAAATATGTTTATGCCTAATGGCATCCCGTTCATCAACTCTGCGCAAGAAGTATATGAAGTCCAGCCGATGAATCTAGGATTAGATTGTACTGAAGAAGATCTATACCATTTAGATGAAACCGATCCTTATTATAAAAAACTGGCATTATTTGATCGCTATCAGTTCCATTATACCAATCCAACTCGTTGGGAAATTCCAGATATTTTAGATGCGATTAAACCGATTAGAAAAAAATACCTTGCACAAATATCAAGAGTTAAAAATTATGTGCCACTGCATACTGATAATAAACAATTCATTGGCTATGCTTATTATAAAAAAGCAAAACATAACCATAATAATGTATTGCTCATTTTAGCCAATTTAAGTCCAGATCATGAAGCCAAATTGGCACTTGGCATTGAAGATGTAAGACAGCAATCCAACAATCAAGAAATGCATGGAAAACTCCTCTTTTCTACGCATGAAGGGCCAAGAGCATTTACGCAGTTTTACAATAAAAACACCTTAGATATTCACCTTGGTAAAGGAGAAGTTAAGATTGTCGAACTCTAAAATATTAATATTGAATGGTTCTCCACATAATCTTGGGCATACCATGCAAGTCGTTCATAAAATATTTGCATCCGGTAACGCGAAAATTATTCATGCGTATGAATCACACGTATCCTCTTGTGATGATTGTAAAGTTTGTCACTACAAACCATCGTGTAAATTTAACGATGATATGAAACTAATTAATGAGATTTTAGACCAAATAGATACATTAGTCATTGCCTCACCTATTTACTTTGGGGGCTTAAGTGATCAACTAATGACTATTATCAACCGGTTTCAGCCTTATTTTGAAAAAAAGTTCACCCATAAACTGCCTGTTCCAATAATAAAAAATATTTATTTAATTAGTACATGTGCCTCTAAATCACATACGATGTTTGATGGGCCAAACGTCACACTAAACATTTTAAAAGATTTGTTTAGCGCGACCAATACCAATACATTAACACTCACAAACACCGATGATTTAGATGATATTGTATCTACTTATCAAAACGACATTAATGCATTCAAATCAACGATAAAAAAAGAATTGACCTAAAATTGGTCAATTCTTTTCATTTATAAGGGTGGTTGTATCCTTTTTCTCTGGCAGTAAGAAATTAATGCTTTCATTTAGTACAACGCGGTTGTGTAAATAATACACAAGATAGACTTGAATTGGTAAACTGACAAATAAGATAACGACGCGTATTGGCATATTGCCTAGCATTGCTAGCCATCCTGACCATAACCCAAGCTGAACTGAATTAATACTAAATCCAATAATAGCAGTAATAAAGATGGTGATGGCTAATTTTGTCACGGTAATCTTGCGTTTGTATAATAGTAATCCTGGTATTAGTCCCCACATCATGGCTGTTACAGTCATTAGATTAAGGCCATAACCATACGCTGTTCCATAAACCCAATCAGCCGCAAAGCCAGCACTGAGTGCTAAAAATGGACCAAGAACAATACCCGCAATAATCAACGGTATTTCATAGAGTGAAAACCGAAAATCTGCTAAAGTGGTAATTTGAAAAATAATTTTAACAACAGCTGACATCGATGCAAGCAAAGCTGCCAAAATGATGCGTCTTAAGCGTGTGTTTCCCATAAGAAAAAACCTCCTAATTTTTTAGAGAGGTTCACAAAAATTACTGTATTATAACATACAAGTAAGATCAGCGAACGCGCTACTTAACCGCCACGGCTGTGTTCGTTTATACCCAACATCCCATGGTATAACACTTAACGCTAAGTAGCTACTCTGATAATCTACTCTTATTGTATCAAGTTAATTAAATAAATCAACCATTATAACTCAAAATTAACTGGAGTTTTATCATGGATTTTTAAATAGGTGTTTGCTTTTGAAAAATGCTTGCAGCCGAAAAACCCACGATATGCGGATAAAGGACTTGGATGAGGCGCTTCTAAGACGAGATGTTTTGACGCATCAATAAGTCTTTTCTTACTTCTAGCATGTGACCCCCAAAGCATAAATACGACATGATTTTGGTATTTAGATACCACTTTTATTATCGTATCCGTCACAGTATTCCAGCCAAGGTCTTTATGACTTCCAGGTTTTGAATCTTCTACAGTAAGGGTCGTATTAAGTAATAAAACGCCTGCTTTAGCCCATTTAGTTAAATCACCATGATTAGGAATAAGTAACCCGATATCATCATGGAGTTCTTTATAGATATTACGTAACGAGGGTGGTATTGGAACATTTTTAGATACAGAAAACGCAAGCCCCATCGCTTGATATTTTTGATGGTATGGGTCTTGACCCAAAATAACAATTTTCACCGATTCTAATGGCGTTAATTCTAATGCTTTAAACCAGCTTTGTTTAGGTGGATAGACAGTGTGTGATTGTGATGCTTTAGTTGCTTGATTATAGGTTTGTCTGAAATGATGTGATGCTTTTAATGATTTCAGTGCTGTTTCCCATGTCATTGAACATTCACCTCACATCTATTATATCAAATCTTTGCATAAAACACATAAAAACCCAGTTCAAATTGAACTGGGTTTGATGGGTGTTTGTTATTTGTTTAAAATTTTTGCTTGAGCAGCTGCTAAGATGGCAATTGGAATACGGAATGGTGAACAAGACACATAAGTAAGTCCTGCTTTATGGAAGAAGTGCACACTGTCTGGGTCTCCACCATGTTCTCCACAAATACCTACAACTAAGTTTTCGTTATTTGCTTTTCCGCGTTCAGTCGCGATTTTAACAAGTTCTCCAACTCCAATTTGATCAACTGATGTGAATGGGTCTTTTTTAAATATTTCTTTGTCTTTATATTCACCTAAGAATTTACCAGCGTCATCGCGGCTAAATCCGTAAGTCATTTGTGTTAAGTCGTTTGTTCCATAACTGAAGAAATCTGCTTCTTTGGCAACCTCACCGGCAACAAGTGCTGCACGTGGGGTTTCAATCATGGTTCCAACAAAGTACTCTAATTCTACACCAGCTTCTTTGATAAGTTGGTCAGCTGTTTCAACAACATACGCTTTTAAGTATTTAAACTCTTCAACCGTTGAAATTAATGGAATCATAATTTCAGGTTTAACCACGATGTTGTCTTTTGCCATATCGATGGCTGCTTGGATGATGGCTTTAACTTGCATTACGGTAATTTCTGGATAGGTTACGGCCAAACGGCACCCGCGGTGTCCAAGCATTGGGTTAAACTCGTGAAGTGTTTCTAAGGCACGGTTTAAGCGGTCTTCTGTAACGTTTAATTTTTTCGCAACT
>CAYNAA010000041.1:0-11803 GCA_964395055.1 uncultured Candidatus Izemoplasmatales bacterium
TATATGATATCTTAATTGTTTATAAAAGTCAAATGATTTATTGATTATTTTACTAGGTCTCCAGGTGATAATTTATCCGCCGTGATAACTTCTAGCTCGTCTTTGTTAGACCCAGCTAAAATCATTCCTTCACTTAGTATTCCGCGGAGCTTAACAGGTTTTAGGTTTGCCACAATAATTACTTTTTTACCAATTAGTGATTCTGGAGTGTAATGTTTGGCGATACCCGATACAATTTGTCTTGGAGTATCTTCACCAATATCGATTTGTGATACTAAGAGTTTATCGGCATCAGGATGTTTTTCTGATTTAACGACTTTTCCAATAACCAAGTCAAGCTTAGCAAAATCGTCAATCGTGATTTCTTTACGTTCAGGCTGCTTAGGTTTTTCTTCTTTCCCTAAAATTGCGGCTTGCAGTTTTTCAACTTCTTCTTTTACATCGAGTCGCGGAAATAGTGGATTTGGTTTCTTAACAACGTGGTATGATACCTTTTGACCAAACTCTAGCGATTCCCAAGTCGTAAACTCGGATTCAACATTTAGCTGTTTATATAATGATGGAATGGCATTTAATAACACAGGTTCTAATAATATACCAATGTGTCTTAATGATTCTACTAAATGATACAGTACATTTTCCAAACGGTCTTTAAGGCCTTCATCTTTTGCAAGAATCCACGGTGTGGTTTCATCGATATACTTGTTAGATCGAGAGATAAGTCGCCACACTTCTTGTAACGCTTGAGATAATTTAAATGTATTCATCATCTCTTTATAATTACCAATAACATCTATTATTGTATCTTTTAAGTCTTGATCAAATTCAGTCTCAGTATCTGGCTTATATTCAATCGTTCCTTTAAAGTATTTATTAATCATTGAGATGGTTCGATTCAATAAATTTCCAAAATCATTGGCTAAATCAAAATTGATTCGTTCAACAAATGTCTCAGGGGTAAACACACCATCACTACCGTAAGGAAGTTCTCTTAGTAGAAAGTATCTGAGTTCATCCAACCCATAATGATTGAGGATGGTACTTGGATAAATGACGCCACCCTTTGACTTGCTCATTTTTCCGTCTTTCATCATGTAGAAACCGTGGGCATGCAGTTTAAATGTAATAGGAACGTCTAGTGCCATCAACATAATTGGCCAATAGATTGCATGAAACCGTAAGATATCTTTGCCAACAACATGTACAACTTCATTTCCGTGCCAATATTTTTTGAATAGTTGGTTTTGGTCAGTGCCATATCCTAATGCACTTATATAGTTTGATAAAGCATCAATCCACACATATACAACATGTTTCGGATTTGAAACAACTTTAATTCCCCAATCAAATGTAGTGCGTGAGACACTCAAATCGTTAAGTCCTTGTTTAATAAATGCGATGACCTCATTACGTCGTGTTTCTGGTGTAATGAAATCTGGATTGTCTTCGATAAACTGCAATAAACGCTTTTGATATTTGCCCAGTTTTAAGAAGTAGCTTTCTTCTTCTAATTGAGTCGTCTCTCTACCACAATCAGGGCAGGTGTGATTATCTTCTAATTGACTTTCTGTATAAAATGATTCACATGGCATACAGTAATACCCTTTATAAGTTCCTAAATAAATATCTCCCTGCTCTAAAAGACGCTCAAAGATTTTTTGAACGACAGTCTTATGACGTTTTTCTGTCGTGCGAATGAAATCATCATACGAAATATCGAGCATATCCCATAATGCTTTTGTATCTTCAGCCATTTCGGTGACATGGTCTAACGGTTGTATATTACGTTCATTCGCTACGGTTTCGATTTTTTTACCGTGTTCATCCATTCCCGTTAAATAGTATGCATCAAATCCACGTTTTTCTTTATAGCGTTTTAACGTATCGCACATGACGGTCGTATAGGTGTTTCCAATATGTAGTTTACCTGAAGGATAATAAATAGGGGTAGTAATGTAATATGTTTTAGCCATTGTGATCATTCCTTTTTTTATGGTTTTGAAAGGCCATATAGACCTCGTTTTTTTTCATGTTTCGTTTTTTAGCAGCTGTTTTTATCGCATCTTTCTCACTAAAACCATCTTCTATTAATAACTCTATATGTGCTATAGCATCGTCTTTAGATAGTGGCGCATCAGTTTCTGATCCTGCCACAATAATGACCATCTCGCCTTTTAGATCTGTAATTGTTGCGTGGTCTTCTAAAGTAAAATGACGATATTCTTCATAGTGCTTTGTAAGTTCTCTAGCCAGTGTAACACGACGATTACCAAAAACATCATATAATGTTTTTAATGTTTGGGAAATGCGGTGTGGCGCTTCATAAAATATAAGCGTTTCTTGATAGGTCTTTAGGCGAGATAATTGTTTTTTTTGAGCGCTTTCCTTGGTCGGCAAAAAACCATAAAACACAAATGGATGTGTTGGTAAAGGAGAAGCCGTTAAAGCAGTTAAAAACGCACTTGGCCCAGGAATACTAACAACAGGATAATTGGCGCTAATGACATCTTGAACAAGGGTTTCTCCTGGGTCACTTATTAACGGTGTCCCTGCATCGCTAATGAGTGCGACATACTTTCCTTCATTTAATGTTTTAATAATCGTATCATTACGCATACGTTCATTATGTTTATGATAACTTTTCATATGTGTTTCAATCTCATAGTATTTTAACAGTACCCCACTGGTTCTGGTGTCTTCTGCGTAAATCACATCAACGGTTTTTAAGATATTTACAGCACGGTACGTTATATCTTCTAAATTTCCAATAGGGGTTGAGACGATGAATAAGGTTGGTTTGTTTTCTTTAAAGCTTTGTTGAATGTCCATCTAATCACTTACTTTCATATCGAAAAATACGTTTAATTTCATCTGTATACCCTTCTTGGTTGTGAACGATAAGCGGAGACAATATACGCATAGAATTTTTACCGTTTTTCATGAACTCAATTAATACCATTGACGCTTCTTTATTTACTCTAGGATAAACAAGACGAAGACGTTTGATAGCTAAATTATAACGTTTAGCAATCATCATAATTTCATCTAATCGTTCTGGTCGATGGACTAAATAAAATAATCCTTTGTCCTTAAGCAAATAACTGGTGACGTCAAAGAGGGTTGTTAATGTTAATGCCACTTCGTGTCTAGCGACGATTTTGTATGTGCTGTGATTTACATTTGCATTATCTGTTACTTTAAAGAATGGTGGATTGCTCGTAATTAGACCGAATGATTCATAAGGAAATTGTGTTTTTAGATGGTTGATATCGTCACGTAAGATGGTAATTTGGGTTTGAAGTTTATTTAGCTCAACATTTTTTACGGCAATCGCATAGACATCATCTTGTAGTTCAATGCCTGTAATTGGTAATTTTGTTTTTTGGCTGAGCATTAAAGGGATTGGCGCAAAGCCTGTGCCTAAATCAAGTATCGATTTAATACGTTTTGGTATCGTCACAAAATCCGCTAACAATGTTGAATCTAGTGAATAGTTAAACATATTTGCGTGTTGGATAATTTTTAAGTTAAAGCCGAGAAGTGTATTAATACTAAGGTGGTCATCATTATTAAGATTCTTGGTCATACTCGTAAATCTCCAGCAGTTCTTCAACACCGTAATGTTTTACGACATCTTCTTTACAAACAACTTTAACTGATTGATCGATTATGTTGACACCAATAACTTTACATACTCCCTCTTCGGTGTTAACTTTGGAGTACAGTTTAGGAACGGTTCGTCTAAACTCGTTGTATGTATCATCTTCGTAACGTATACAACATAACAATTTTCCACATAAGCCAGAAATATTGGCTGGATTTAAAGATAAATTTTGGTTTTTCGCCATTTTAATTGATACGGTTTCGAATTCTCCTAAGAAGGTATTACAACAAAGTAGATATCCGCATGGACCAATTCCACCTAAAAACTTGGCACCATCTCTTGCGCCAACTTGTCTTAGTTCAATTCTAACACGAAATTCATTCGCTAAATCTTTTACTAAGTCGCGAAAATCTATTCGACCTTCAGCGTTAAAATAAATAATAAGTTTGCTTAAGTCTAATGTATATTCAGCGTTTAATAATTTCATGTCAAGTTGGTGTTCTCTAACGAAGTATGCGGTGCGTTTTAATACCTGAGGAATTTTATTTATATTGTTTTCTTCATCACGAACATCTTTTTCTGTAGCCTTTCTTAAGACGGGCTTAAGTGATGCAATAAGCTCGTCTTCTTCTACTTCTTTTATGTCTTCTGAAACTTCACCAAGTTCAATGCCGCGAACTGTTTCTACAACAACAAGATCGCCAACATTTAGGTCAAAGTCAACAGGATCAAAATAATATTTTTTACCGGCTTCTTTAAACCGAATACCAACAACTTTATTTTTCATTGTCGTGCCTTCTTTCTATATCTAAAAGCAAATTATCCAAAGCGAGTCTATCATTTACATATTGATCAAGTCGCTTTTTAAGTTCTAACATGTGGTCAAGTTCTTCTAGTAACATTGCCTTTGTTTTAGTTTGAATTACTGATTCTGTTATGGCGCTTAAGGTATGGAAAATTTGTTTTTTATAATGGTTCATTTTACCATAAATTAAATCTTTTTGGTAGTGAATTAAGATATCCATAAATAGCACCAAGTCTTCTTTTGATTGAATCAGTCCGTAAGATTCTTTTTGATAGGTTAAAACAAGAGATTCATGGTTTATATAAGCTTCAAAAAGAATGGTAATGAGCTCTATTATATCGTACAGTTTTTCATAGTTTAAGAATTGTTCTGCTTTTGCTATACTATGATAAATTGAGGCTGCTAAATGGCTGAGTTGTTCATCATAACCTTGTTCTAATAACGTTTCAATAATAATGGTTCTAGGGATATTATGAAAGGTGATTTCTTGTGCTCTTGAGCGGATGGTTGAGAGTAATGACGCTACATTTTGTGTAAGTAAAAGACCATAAATGTTGTCATGAGGTTCTTCATAAAACTTGAGTAACGCATTGGATGCGTGTTGATTCATTTTATCAGCGTCTACGATGATATATATCTTAGCTCCATCTTCGACAGCTGTTTTGCTCAGTTCTTCATGGAGATCACGAATCATCTCTTTGGTGATAAACTTTTTATCTGTATTTACGATATAAACATTAGGATGGGTGAGGTGATTGACACGCTTACAACTGTGACATACCCCACATGGTTTATCTGAATCCGCCTCGCATAAAAGTAACGACGCAAAAAAAAGTGCAGTATCAAATTTCTTTGTGCCTGCTTCTCCTTCAAGAATATATGCATGCGATAACCGGTTTTTTTGATAACTGTTTTCAAGTATTTTAACGGCTTCTTTTTGGGCTTCTTTTAGCGATTCAAATGCCATAACATCAACGCCTTTATTTTAAAGTGTGAATCAATTTGATGGTGTCTTTGACAACGGATTCTATTGGTTGGGTACCATCAACAACTTTAATCCGTTCAGGAAATTTTTTAATTAATATTTGATAGCCTTCGTACACGCGTTCATGAAACTCAATGCTTTCTAAATCTAACCGGTCTACTTTGCGTCCATTAGAGAAAACTCTCTTTAGACCAATACTTGGTGGCACATCAATAAAAATCGTTAGATCAGGAATTAACGAGTCAATTGCGAATGTATTAAGGGCATATACATTGTCTATGCCAAGGTTTCTCCCATGACCTTGGTATGCGAGTGAACTATCCACATAACGATCACAAAGAACAACCTTATCTCTATCCAAGGCTGGTTGAATAACTTCTTTGATATGTTGTCGTCGCGCTGCAGCATATAGGAGGGCTTCAGTTCTTGCGTCCATCTCTTTATTATCAACATTAAGGATAATGTTTCGAATATCTTCGCTAATTCTAATGCCGCCAGGTTCTCGGGTAGTTAATATATCTATATGTTGTTGTTTTAACGCAGTAATAACTGCTTTAATTACCGATGTCTTACCAGAACCTTCCGGTCCTTCAAATGTTATAAATTTCTTTTTCACATCAAGTCACTCCTATTCTCTTTTATTCATTATCGCACATTTATGTGTTTTTTTAAATATCATTTTCAATTTGGTTTGGACTTTATGGTATAATAAACTGTATCACACGAAGGGTATGATTGGCATGCGTATTAAAGTAAACAATTTGACATTTGGGTATGATTATAGGACGGTCTTAAATGACATCTCTTTCGACCTTGAAAGCGGTGATTTTTTAGTTATCATTGGAAACAATGGTAGTGGTAAAAGTACCTTAGTAAAATGCTTGCTTGGAATTAATAAAGTCCCTTCTAAAAAAATATACCTTGATGACGTCGATATTCATGATTATAAGCGGTGGATAAATATTGGGTATGTCCCGCAAAAATTTGATGACTTTAACTATGAATTCCCAATTACCGTTAACGAAATCTTATCCGTGTCAAAATACGGAGATATAAATGAAACTGAAAAACTAGAATGGCTTGATAAAATCGGTATTTTAGAATTACAAAATGAAAATATTAACAATCTAAGTGGTGGACAATTGCAACGTGTTTTTATTGTTCGAGCCTTAATGAATAAACCAAAACTGTTAATTTTAGATGAACCGACGGTGGGTGTTGATGCTAAAAATATTGATCGCTTTTATAAAACCATTAACGAACTCAATACAATAGGTGTTACTGTCATTTTAATTACCCATGATATTAAATCGAGTAAGGCCCAGTTTACACACGTTATGCACATGTACAATGGGGACGCTACAATGAAGCTTGTTAAAAAGGGCGGTGAATCTCAATGATTATAGGGATGAATTTTTTCCGCGCAATATTAGAAACAAACTTTATGCAGTATGCCTTAGTCACAGGAATACTTATTGGCTTCTTAGCACCACTTATGGGTGCTTTTGTCGTTATTAGAAGACTGAGTTTAATTGCCGATACCTTATCACATTTTAGTTTAGCTGGTCTTGCGATTGGGCTTTATTTTATTAACAGTTTGGGTCTTGTTTTTTTCAAAGACCCGCTGTATCTCGGAATGCTTTTTGCAGTGATTGGTTCACTAATTATAGAAGTATTGCGCGGGTATTACCGAAACTATAAAGAAATATCTATGCCAATTGTCATTAGTTTAGGAACCGCATTAAGTGCATTATTCATCTCGCTAGGCGGTGGCTTTAATTCTAGTATTTATAATTATTTATTTGGTAGTATCTTAACCGTTGGAAGAACATTTACAATCATTATTATAATTGTTTCCATCATCATCTTCGCACTAATTATATTCTTTTATAAACAAATGGTTATCATTAGTTTTGATGAAACATACGCTAGATTACTAGGCATTAGAGTAAACCTATTCCAATTCTTCACAACAATCATTTTAGCATTGGTTGTCAGTTTGTCTATTGAAACAGTTGGCGTATTACTTGTCTCTTCACTGATGATTATTCCCGTAGCTGCGGCAATGAAAGTTGGAAAGAGTTTTAAGAATACCTTATTTATTGCCATTGTGTTTAGTGAAATCAGTGTTTTGTTGGGATTATGGTTTTCTTTCGTCTTTAGAATCCCATCAGGTGCGACAATCGTGTTATTTAATATTATGATTTTAATTATTATTGTAATCTTTAAACGATTAATTTCAAGTAAAAATCTAAAAGAAAAACAATTAGAAAGTGAAATTTAAAAGTTCTCATTTTGTGCTTACTCTTGGGTAGCGCTAATGAGAACTTTTTTTATAGTTAATTTTATCCAAATGTAGCCCGCTTGCTGGCACGCTAAAACTTTGAATATGCGTTTTACGATGTGATATGGCTTTAAAAAGTGTACTTGTATTATAGTCATGGTCGTGCAATGCTTGACCGACAATCATTCTTACCATGTGACGTAGAAATCCTGTTCCTGTAATCTCAATAATCGTATCATCAGCATTTCCGTACACATTAATTTGTTTAATCGTGCGGATGGAATTTTCTTTCGTATGTTTTTTTGAAAAGTGCTTAAAATCGTGAGTCCCAACAAGTGGTTGCATCACATCTACTAGCCGGTTTATCTTTATGTTTTCATGATATGTGCTATATTTTGATTTAAACGGATCTTTTGTGTGGTGCAAATGATAGGTATATGTTTTTTCGATAACATCATAGCGTGCATGGAAAACATAAGGCACGGCTTCAATTGATTTGATGACTATATCCTGGTCTAACATACGATTCATTAATGTATGTAACTTCTCTGTAGAAAACAGTAGATTTAAATCTGCATGAAAATATTGGTCATGCGCATGAACATGCGCATCGGTTCGTGATGCTGGATGAATAGTAATATGATTTTTCATTAGGTGGTGTAAGACGCTTTCGATGGCACCTTGCACTGTTTTTTTATTAGGTTGTCGTTGGAATCCTTGATAATGTGTCCCGTCATATGCAATATTAAATAGATACCGTGTGTGGGGTGGGTTAATTTCTATATAAATCGTTGAAATTGTCTTCTCATCTGTTTTTATTTTTATCATGTGATTATCTTCTGTTGTGGCAATAAAATAGCTTAAATAAGCTTTAACAATTAGCGGTTTATCTTTGTATATTTCTTGTAAAAATTGTTGTACAGAAGATTTACCTTCAATAATTTCATGGTTAGGATATTTTAATAACGCATTTTCGTCAATATAATTAAATAGTTCTTGTATGGTAGAACTTTTTAAAATATATGTGTTGAGTGTCATAAACCTAAAATCCTAATGGTAATGGTTGTTATCATAAGAATTAAACTAATGGTAATTGCGAGTGAATCACGCATACACCACGTAAGTTGGTGCAACCGCGTTCTTCTTGCACCTGGAACAAAATTTCGTGCTTCCATGGCATTCGCTAAATCATCGCTACGTTTAAATGAAATAATAAACATCGGTACAAGGAGTGATATAATTTGCATGACTTTATCTTTAATTTTTCCTTCAGAAAAGTCAACACCGCGGCTAGCTTGTGCAAGCATAATTTTGTTTGCCTCATCAAGTAATGTTGGAATATACCGCAAGCTAATGGCAATTATCATAGCCATCTCTTCTGTGTTAACACGAATTATTTTAAGTGGTTTCAGTACAGATTCCAAACCTAAATTTAAGTCGGTTGGCTTTGTCGTTAAGGTTAAAACTGTAGAGAGTGTGACGACAATAATTAATCTCATCATGATGAAAAATCCCGTTTCTAATGCTTGTTCAGATATTGTTAGTGTTGCTACTCTGAGTTCTTCACCGATATTTATGTTAATAAATACCAAAATCACCGATAAGATAATACCGATTAGATAAAGCAACCGGTACTTAATAAAACGTTTTGTGAAGAGCCATATTAAGACAATACCAATCGCAATGGGAATGTTTAATGTGGTATATGATAAATTATATGTTGCTAAGATTGGTTCTGATTGGTTAAAAAATATTTGAAATGAAAAGGTAATAAGTAATAAAAACATAAGTGGGCGCAACCCTAAATAAACGCGTTTGATACTTATTCTTCCTACTAAAAGTAAAACAATGATTAACCCTAGTGCAACAAACATATATGAAAATCGGTTGAGCATAAATACTGCGACCATTAATATTACAAGTGTGATAATTTTTGTCCGTGGGTCCATTTTATAAAGAAAACTTTTTCCCGGTATATATCTACCAATAACTATGTTATTCATGATAACACCTCGCTTAACGCTTTAAAAAGCTCGGTTTTTGTTCTGGGTTGGCTTGATAAAGTAATCCCTTGGTCTTCTTTGAGACGATCAATCAACGTTAATAGATCGGGTTTATCAAGATTCCAATTCTCGATGTTTTGTGAAGAAAAGAGATCAACTGGATCGCCATCGTATACTAAATAACTATCTCGCATAACGAGTACACGTTTGGCATATTCGTAAACAGTATTCATATCATGGGTAATTATAATAATCGTTTTATTTAACGTTTTGTGAATATTATAAAAAACGTCTAAAAGTGCGTCTCGCCCTAACGGGTCAAGACCACTTGTTGGTTCATCTAATATTAAAATATCTGGTTCCATAGCAAGTATTCCAGCAATGCTAACGCGTTTTTTCTCGCCACCGCTTAAGTTGAATGGACTCCTAGAAAGATAGGATTCATCTAGACCGACAATATTTATGACTTCTTTGGCACGATTAATTGCTGTTGCTTCATCGACACCAAAGTTTTTGGGCCCAAATATAATATCTTTTTGAACAGTTTCTTCAAATAATTGGTATTCTGGAAATTGGAATACTAGGCCAACCCTTTTTCTAATTGGGTTTAATTTAACTTTTTTCTTTTTTTTAGTTTCTTGGTTAATTTTCAATCCAAATATAGTCACATCACCACTTGATGGAACAAGCAGAGCATTCATGTGTTGAGCAAGTGTTGTTTTTCCTGAGCCAGTCTCCCCAATAAGGGTAATGAATTCACCCTCTGCGTCAATTGACAGATTAATATTAGATAAAGCCAAGTAACCTTTATTATCAAACCCTTGATATTGGTAGTCTACGCGTCTAAACTTAATTGCCATAAATAGTCCTTTAATCCATTTTTTTTAAGGTTATGCTTTTCCATATGTGCGATCACTTGAAGAGGAAGTAACAACTCAAGGTTTGATTGTTCAAGGGTTTTTTGATCTTTTAATACGTTTTGCGCTTTATCTGTTTTGATAATTTCACCATTCTTTAATACAACAATACGATCACTATGTACTGCTTCTTTCATATCATGGGTAATGGTAATAATCGTGACGCCCTCATCATTAAGGGTTTGCATGTAATCTAAAATCATGCGACGTCCTTTAGGGTCTAACATCGAGGTTGCTTCATCGAATATAATGATATCTGTATGCATTGCTAAGATACCTGCAATCGCTACACGTTGTTTTTGACCACCACTTAAGGCATGGGGTTCTTTATTTAAAAATTTAGCCATATCAACTTTCCTTGCATAGGTTTCTATTCGTTCAATCATATCATTACGTTCTACTTGTAAATTTTCTAGTCCAAAAGCGATGTCATCTCTTACAGTGACACCGACAAATTGATTGTCTGGATTTTGAAATACAATCCCTATTTTTTTTCTAACGTCGTGGATAGTTTCTTCATTTAATTCGAGGTTATCTATTGTAATGGTGCCCTCTTGTGCTTTTAACAACCCGATAATGAGTTTTGATAAAGTACTTTTCCCACTGCCGTTGTGTCCTAAAATAGTAATCCATTCACCTTTTTTGATGGAAAGATTAATATTTTTTAAGACAGGGTTTTTACGTTGATAGCCAAATGTTAAATTTTTAATCTCGATTATATTCATTGTGTTCACCCCTTGTAAAGCCTTCTTCATTATATCAAAATATATGTTTAAATGCGACTGTTTAAAGAAATAAAAAATGCGAGCAAATGCCCGCATGTTTTTATTCTACAAATTCAATGATTGCCATTTCTGTAGCATCGCCACGACGTGGGCCAAGCTTCATAATTCTTGTATATCCACCATTGCGGTCTTTGAACCGTGGTGCTAAATCTTCAAATAATTTTTGTAATGCATTTTTGTTGTCGTCTGTATCTAGTAAGCGTACAGTTTCAGCAGCTTGGCGACGAGATGAAACGGTGTCTTTTTTACCGAGTGTAATCATCTTGTCTACAAGGCGGCTTAATTCTTTGGCTTTTGTTTCTGTAGTTTGAATGCGTTCGTGAATGATTAGTTGTGTTACTAAATCACGTAACATTGCTTTTCTCTGATCGCTTCTTCTATTTAATTTACGATATCCAGCCATAAAAACCTCCTATTAAT
>CAYNAA010000042.1:0-10470 GCA_964395055.1 uncultured Candidatus Izemoplasmatales bacterium
TATCTTTAAATTCCGCGTAAATGGCTTGATCTTCTTGATCAAAGCCGAAATTTTTAATATCACCAATAATATACATATTGATTTCTGGTTCTTTAGACAAAAACGTGAGTACGTCTTGTCTATCTGCTTCGGTTAATTTCCTTATCATCTAAATCATTCCTTTCATGTCAGTTTGCGTGTCTTGATGGGAAATTAGGGATAGTGATGTTTTGCGTTAAATGCTATATCATGAGTGAGTTAATAATCATCTTATTATTATATTATACTATCAAAACGACTAATTTCAAACGTCGTATACAATAATAATGCTTTACTATATAGAAATGACCCCACCAAAAAGGTGTGTGGGGTCATAACACATTCGCATTATCAACAATTTTGTCATACTTTTGATGACTTATTTTTGATTTGTATCTTCATCATCTAAGTTAGAAAGTGCTTTGTTTAAACTGGTTTCTTCATTTTTATTGCGCAAATGTAAGCTTAATAAAGCGAGAAAATATATAATAGTACAAATAAAAATAAAGATTAAAAGCGCTAAACTGCGTCTAAATAAATATGGCCCAAAGGTTGAACGAATAATGAGCGTTGTCATAAATAATATGACATAGCCTAATAAAACGCGGAATACAGTAGGAATCTGATCCATTTTAAAAACGTCAATCGCGATGTTAATAAAAACACTAATAATGATGGTCGAGCGCAAAATGCTGATATATCCGATATCAATGCCTAGCCTACGTCTTATTCTAAGTGCGATAAACAGTACAATCACATTGATAATTAGATTAATGAGTGCGGTGTTTTTGATAAATATGTATAGTTTTTTCATTTATGTTCACCTCTATAAACACCAAGATTTTGTTTTAACCGTTTCACATAATTTCTTGATATAAATACTTTTTCTTTATTCTTTAATAAGCACTCAATTCTACCGCTTAAAATTGATTTAAACGACTGTATTTTTCTTAAATTCAAAACGGTTGTGCGACTTACTCTAATAAAATTTTTAGGAAGTATGTTTTCTAGTTCATATAAGCGGTATTTGGTTTCGTATACGTCACTTTGTGTATAACAAAACACTTTGTCATCAACGCTTTCAAAATAGTAGATACGACGTGCATCAATTTTAAATTGGCGGTCTTCTATTTTACCAGTTAAGGTTAAGTCAATTAATTTTAAGCTGTTGATGATACTGTCTAGTTTAGGGTCATCTTCTTTACATTGAATTGTTATTTCAATATCATCGATGGGTTCATGTTTTACAATTATTTTCAAAAAACGTCACCTCTTTTGTTGTGCATATCTTTATTATAGTATTAAAAAGGGAGTTTTGCTCCCTTCTTAATATAATTTTTATCAGTGTGCGGATATTTTTCTAGACATCCCCTTATATATGGCGTCTTTTATTCATATAGTTTAGTCTTATTCTCTAAGTGCCTGTCTTCTTTCTTTTAATGTTTGGAAACGGTCACTGATGGCGTCTCTTCTTGCGATAAAATCTGCTTTGATGGTTTCTTTCACTAATTGAATGTCGGTTATTTGTTGTTCTATAACAGCCAGTTCATCTTGTAAGTCTTCGATATTTTCTGCATTTTCTTCTGTTTTTAGTAAGGTTAAAATGTCTGTTTTTCTTGTTTCTAGCGTTGTGAGTTTATGTGCGAGTGGGTTTACTTCTCTTATAATTTCTATAAGTCCTTTTACACTCATACGTGCCCCTTCTTCTTCATCAAATGATGAATCAACAGTTTGAATTGATTTAATTAATCGTAGTTTTCCGCTACTAATTGATAAGGCCTCTGCTTCTATAGGCAAGTTTTCCATATCTTCATCACTAAGAATGATATCCCATACGCCTTGGTTGAGTAAATACTGATCTAAACGATGGTAAATCTTAACTCTTAATTTATTGGCAATTCTAGTGTTAAAGTGTGATGTCGTAATCTTCACAAGATCGGGATTATTAACAGCACTATCTACATCTAAATAGCCAAGGTCAATGGCTAAATAAACAACCACTTCAACTGCCTCTTCCACATCCATACCGATGAAGTCGTGTTGGGCAATTAATACTTCACCATCTTCATTAAGTGCATTTACATCAATGATAACGTCTTTGTGATTGGTTATCAATTCGACACTTGGATTAATGTCAACTACAACACGGCCATTCGCATTGACGTCATTTTTATAACTTGCAAAAGTAATCATTCCAATGAATACTACCATGATGATACTTGATATTTTAATGGCTTTCATTTTAAATCCTCCTTTTTATTATGGGCTCATTATAGAATCAACCTATAAAAATCGCAATAAAAATGGCGGTAAGAGGTAATATAATCATGCTAAGTGGTAAAAATCGATTAAAAATAAAAAAAGAACTGACTATGTATAATCAGCTCTACCATTGTAATTGGATGCATCCATAAAAAATCATTAGTCTACCGTAAAAAGATTATTGATGAAAGCCCTATGGATTATTAAAAGGACAGTAATTAAAGTGTGTGGATTCTACTAAAATGAGAATTATTTCTCTGTCGTTTTTTCAAGCATTACAGTGACAGGTCCATCATTGATGAGATTAATGGCCATATCAGCACCAAATATACCCGTTTCAACGTGGATTCCTTCTGCTTCTAAAGCGTGATTAAAAGCCTGATAGAAAGGCACTGCTTTTTTTGGGTCTAAAGCATTGACAAACGATGGGCGGTTGCCTTTTTTAGTGTCGGCTTCTAAGGTAAACTGAGGAATAGATAAAACAGGATAGTCTAATGTTTTAATGCTTAAATTCATTTTGCCTTGGTCATCTTCTAAAATCCGAAGATTTGCAACTTTTTTTGCCATATAAGGAATCAAGTTATCGGTATCCGTTTGATTAAAGCTTATAAAAAGTAAAAGCCCTTGTTCAATCGCTCCTGTGGTTTGGTTATTGACAACACATGAGGCGTGTTTTACGCGCTGGACAAGCACTTTCATTATTTCATCATCCTTTCAATACTAAAGACACCTTTAACTTTCTTTAAGTTCGTAATTAAGGTTTCAAGTTCATTTTTATGGTGAACCCCGACTTTAAGTTTAATAATGCCTTCACCGCGTTTATTGGTACTGGCGGCAACTTGGATGACGCTGGATTTATTGGCTGTAACAGTATTGATGATTTCAGCCAAAATATTGTCTCTATTGGTGGCAATGAGTTTTAAGTTTACGCCGTAACTGCGTGTTAAATCATGACCCCATTCAACATCAATATAACGCCCTTCATCAAGGTTTTGTAAGTTATTACAGCGCGTACGGTGTACGGCGATGCCTGAGCCTTTAGATACATAGCCTGTAATGCGGTCACCTGGAATTGGCGTACAACAATTCGATAGTTTAATTGAAGGATTGTCGATACCTTCAATGACGATGTTGGTTTCTGAATGTAAGGTTTTATCTTGTTTGCGGTTAATCGATTCGATTAACGCTTCATCTTTTTGCTTGGTAACGCCGATAATTTCATTGATGACCATGTTTGGTGATAACGTGTTTTTGCCGATTTCGGCATAGAGATCTTCTACTGAGCGGACCCCTTTATGCGAGAAGTGCTCCGCCGCGACTTTATCGGTTAATGTCATCGTTTCTTTGCGGTTATTGAGTTCTTTGTCTAACGATTCTTTTCCCATATCAACAAGCACGTCACGGCGTTGTTTGTTGAGGTAGTTTTTAATTTTAGCTTTGGCCCCTGATGTTTTAACAATTTTTAGCCAGTTATCATTTGGTCCAAAGCTGTTTTTACTGGTCTTGATATTGACAATATCCCCAGTTTGTAGCTCGTATTCAAGCGGAACAATTTTCCCGTTTACGATGGCGCCAACAGTGCGAATACCGACTTCAGTATGAATTCGGAAGGCAAAGTCAAGTGGGGTTGAGCCTTTAGGTAAATCAATAATATCGCCAGCAGGGGTAAAGACATAGACATTAGAATGTAAGATGTCATCGCGAAGTAAGTCAAGAACATCTTCATCGGATTCACTTTCTTCGGTGAATTTGATTAAATCGCCATACCATTTAAGTTTTTGGGTCGCAAGATCGGTCATTCGTTGACGTGGAGCAGTACTGTCTTTGTACGCCCAGTGTGCGGCAATCCCGTATTCTGCGATTTGGTCCATTTCTTTGGTTCTAATTTGGATTTCATACACTTTACCGTTGGCGATGACTGAGGTATGTAAAGATTGGTAAAGGTTGGGTTTAGGCATCGCAATATAGTCTTTAAAACGGTTTGGGATAGGGGTCCATTTACTATGGATTACGCCAATTGCACTATAACAGGCTTCAACACTTTTGACGATAATGCGTAAGGCAAGTAAATCGTATATATCATCAAAATCTTTATTGCGTGCTTGCATTTTTTTATAGACAGAATAAATGTTTTTAATGCGGCCTTTAACATTGTATTCAAAATTGTGTTCACTAAGTAAATATTCTAAGTTGGTACGCATCAATCCAAGGTCTTCTTCGCGGTTGTGTTTGGTATCTTTGATCATTTGCGCGATTAGGTTGTATTGATTTGGGTTAAGGTGTTTAAAGCTCGTATCTTCTAGTTCTGCCTTAAGTAAATACATCCCTAAGCGGTGCGCAAGGGGTGCGTAAATATCTAAGGTTTCTTGGGCAATGCGTTTGCGTTTGGCATCATTTAGGCTAGAAAGCGTGCGAATGTTGTGCAGTCTATCGGCGAGTTTAACGATGATGACGCGGATGTCTTTACTCATCGCAAGCAACATTTTTTGGTAGTTTTTCGCTTGCATCGCTTTCTTTTCTTCTTCGTCGGTTTCTAAGCCTTTAAATTTGTATTGACCGAGTTTGGTAACACCTTCTGTTAATAAGGCAACTTCTTCACCAAAATAAGTCATGATATCATCGAATGTCGCACTGGTATCTTCGATACAATCATGGAGTAAGCCAGCCATAATGGTTGTCGCATCGGTCTGGTATTGCGATAAAATATAGGCCACGTTTAACGGGTGGCTAATGTAGGCTTCACCGCTTTTGCGGGCTTGACCTTCATGATGCCTGAGTGCGAATTCATAGGCGTCATGAATTAAATCGATGTCTTTTTGGTCGTCTGAGTAGGTTTTTACTTGTTCGATGAGTAAATCATATGTAATATCGTCCATGACAGCCTCCTTGAATTGATGAGATAAAGTTTAGTACTCTAATAATGTATAAATTGGGTAGTCTTTAATTAAATCGCGGCCTTTTAGCGCTTTAAGTTCAATTAAAAAGGCAATACCAACAACTTCTGCACCAGCTGTTTCTAACAACTTAGTAGTTGCTTTGATGGTTCCACCAGTGGCGAGTAAGTCATCAACGATAAGGACTTTTTGTCCTGGTTTAATATCGTCTTTATGAATAGATAAGGCGTTTTCTCCGTATTCTAAACTGTATGTTTCTGTTAGTGTTTCGCGTGGAAGTTTGCCTGGTTTTCTAACTGGGACAAAGCCAAGTTCAAGTTCGGTCGCAACAGGCGCGCCAAAGATAAACCCTCTGGCATCGGGTCCGACAATAATATCAGCACCGACGTTTTTTGCGTAGTCAGAAAACAGTTTGGTTGCGTGTTTAAATGCTTTCCCGTTGCTGATGAGCGGGGTGATGTCTTTAAACTGAATGCCTTCTTTAGGAAAGTTAGGAACATTTACAATATACGCTTTTAAATCCATCATGGATCCTCCATTCTTGATACCTTTATTATAACAAATATTTTGTCTTACATTGACTCTTTCGCTTCAACACCAACTAAGGTTAAGGCGTCTTTTAAGACGACTTTAACCGCGTGCATCAGTGCTAAGCGTTCTTGCGTTGCTTTTAAGTCATCAGTGATGACTTTTTCAGAAGCATAAAAGGTGTGTAAGCTTGATGCAAGTTTATGGATATATTGCGGGACTTTTTGCATTAAGCGTTTACTTGCGGCTGCTTCAATCACGTTTGGATACTCTCTTAATAGGGTAAGTAAATCATCGATTTTATCACTATTAAAGGTGTCAAATGACGCCAAATCTAAATCAAGATCGATGTGTTTTTCTTGGGCTTGTCTTAAGACACTAGCAATACGCGCGTGGGCATATTGTGCATAATAAACAGGATTTTCATTGGTTTGTTTAAGTGCCAAGTCTAAATCGAGTTCCATTTGGGTGTTTAAGCTACGCATGGCGAAAAAATAGCGTATCGGGTCTTTACCGACTTCTTCTACTAAACTTTTAATGGTAATGGTTTTTCCGCTACGTTTACTCATTTTAACTTCTTCTCCGTCTTGGACCACCTTGACCATTTGTAAGAGGTCAACTTCAAGTAAATCGCTTTTCCCACCAATCATATGAATTGCAGATTTAAGGCGTGGTAAATACCCGTGGTGATCGCCTCCTAAAATATCAATAAGTTTGGTGTAGCCTCTTGATAATTTATGGTTATGGTAAGCAATGTCAGGTAAAAGATAGGTATTTGTCCCATCACTTTTTATAATGACGCGGTCCTTTTCATCTTCAAAATCACTTGTTTTAAGCCAAAGTGCGCCGTCTGCTTTATAGGTGTAGCCTTTGTTTTCTAATGTTTTCAGAGTTTTTTCGATAAGGCGTTCTTTATACAGCGTCGTTTCATGAAACCACACATCAAACTCAACATTAAAGGCCTTTAAATCTTCTTTTAACTCGCTTAAAAGGGCGTCTACGCCGTATGTTTTAAAGAATTCATACCCATCTTCATGTAAAAACCGGTCGCCTTCTTTTTGTTTGATGGTTTCAGCAATGAGTTTTATTTCATTGCCGTAGTAGCCATCTTCTGGTAGATCAGCATCGATGCCAAAGGCTTGCTTATAGCGCGCTTTTATGCTGATGGCTAAGTTGTGGATTTGGTTTCCGCCGTCGTTAACATAAAACTCTTTAGTCACTTTATAGCCAGCTTTTTTTAAGATTCTCGTTAAGGTGTCACCTGCGGCTGCCCCACGAGCATGGCCAATATGAAGCGTGCCTGTAGGATTGGCGCTCACGAATTCGATGTTAAAGTGTTCACCTTTGCCGATGTCGCTGTCGCCGTAAGTACCACGTAAATCATTAATCGTTTTAATGACGCTATGATATAGTGTTTTATCTACAGTAAAGTTAATGAACCCTGGACGGGCTGCCTCGATGGTTTTAATGCCGTCAATATCACCGATCAGGTTCACGATGTCTTCAGCTATTAACATCGGGTTTTTACGTAATTCTTTGGCGAGGGTCATCGCGACATTGGTAGAAAAGTCGCCATTTGATTTGTCATTTGGGACTTCTATTTTAATTGGTCTATCGTCTACATTTAACTGTTTTAGTGCATCTTTTATGGCTGTTTCAATGGTTGTTTCAATCATTGGGTTCAGTCCTATCTATACTTTAAATTTCATTTGTTCAAAAAATGATTGTTTGTTTTGTGATTTGTACAGTTTCATCCATTTGGCGCTTCTGCCTTTGCCAAGCGGTCTGATTTTCTTTTCTTCACGCAAGCGTTTTAAGGTGCGGTTGATGGTTGAATCTGAGATGGTTGGGTGGTGTTCTCTAATTTGTTCTTTAGTGAAGACATCATCAAGGCGGTTAATGGTGTTTTCGATGTAGTCTGATTTATTGGTTTGTTGGTCGTAGGTGTAGTTTCTTAACAGTTCGTGAAGGCTTTGGTAGGACTCAATTAAGCGTTCTAACATATAGCGGTGTAAGGTCATCACGTCTGCTAAGCCTTCACTCCAGTTATGCGAGGCGTCTTTGATGTGTTTTAATGTGGTTGGTTTGTTTTTGTGAAACAGTTCAAATAAACTGGCTAAATGAAGACTTTTAAAGTCATAGGTTAAATATAAAATATACAGTAACATCAATCCTAAGGTGTCATTATGTTTGTTGAAGGGTTTTAGGTTGATGAAATCGATATAGTAATTGATGATTAAAAAGGCGGGTTCAAAATCGGATTTTTTCAACGCGACTTTAAACGTGGTATTTAATTCTTCTAGTGCTTGGCGTTTGGTTGGGTGGGTACTTGCTAAAAGGTTGGTGGTGTTTTGCTTTCTCTTTTCGCTTTTCGCAAAATCTAAGGTGTTCGGGTGTTCGACGTTTTTATAAAGGAAGGTTAAAAGGTCGAAAATTTCTGTATCAATAAGTGCAAAAGTATCAGTTCTTTTGTGAATACGTGTAAATGCGGCTTTAATGTTTTTAATTAAGTGTTCTGTTTTATTACGGGCAGCAGTGTCTTTGATGATGAGTTGTTTGAGACGGGATTCATTGACATTGATGTCAAAATAGTTCACAAAGAAATAGGTATCTTCTTTAATGGTATGATCAACTAACACATCATAGTCTTTGGCTACGGTTTTTAACATCGACGCATTGCGGCCAACAAACTGATACAGTTGGCAGTATAATTTGACGATGTCATTTGGCATGCGTGCATGGACAATGTTTTTTAAACAATACACCCTCTCACCTCCTTAAAGAAGTTAATCATCAAATAATGTGGTTTGGGCCTTTTCTTCTGGTTTTTGGTAGGTATATTCTGATAATGGGGTAATGGTTTCATCTAAGGCTTTGGTTACCGATTCAATAACCATAGAAAGTGGTGTTCCTTGTTTGCTTTTGACGACTTTCTTACCTGCTTCTGCGCCGGTGAGTTTGAGGTCAAAGGCATTGACTTTAACATGTGCTTTATCTGTCACAACATGGATGGTCGCACGGTGTTTATATTGTAAAGCATCAAGTAGACTTAGGTCTTTAATATAGTAAGGATTTGATTTCACTTGTTTAAAGATCAGTGTCCCTTTTTGCGCACGATGTTTTTTTGGAATGTCGGTAACCCGCATTCGTTTGATGGTACCTCGTGATGTTAATATAAGAAGGTCTTTATGATTATCTAAAACTAAGCTTGCGGCTAGACTATATTTCGGTGCGAGTGTCAGTCCTTTGACGCCTTTGGCGTTTGTTGAGGTAATCGGAATTTCTGAGAGGTCATATCTTAGCGCATGCCCATAATTACTCATCGTAATGACGTCTTTTTCAAGTGAATCCGTTTCAGTAACATGAACGACTTCATCGCCATCATTTAAATTCATCGCCCGCAGCGGTCGGTTAAAGCGGACGGCTTCAAAGTCTTTAAGTGCGGTTACTTTAACGAGGTTATCTTTGGTCGTAAAGAGTAAGTGTCTGTCTTCATCAAATGATGTGACGTTGGTTATAAAGAGGACCTCTTCACCTACGTCCATCTGGACAATGTTGTTTATATGGATGCCGAGTTCTTTCCATTTTGATTCTGGCAGCTTATAAACCGGTAAGAAGATATAATTGCCTTTGTTGGTGAAAATGAGTAAGGTATCGGTTGTCGCAACTTCACCGACAAATAAAAACGCATCTTCATCTTTTAAGGTCGCATTTTCTGTGGCGCGGAATGACCGAATAGAGGCTTGTCTGATGTACCCTTCTTTGGTGATTCCGACCATCACTTGTTCGCTTTTGATTAAGTCTTCTTGTTGGAAGGTAATGCGTTCAATGTCTTCTTCGATTTCACTAAGACGGGTTGTATCAACGGTTCTGATGACTTGTCTGAGTTCTTTTTTAATAACTTTTTCTAAGGTGTCTTCGTTATGCAATATATCGTTTAATTCAATAATTTGCTTGTTTAAAGCTTTTTCTTCTTTTTTTAGAGCGCCAAGGTCGGTGTTTGACAAACGGTATAATTGTAAGGTAAGAATTGCTTCTGCTTGTTCTTCTGTGAAGGTAAAGGTTTTAATTAGTCCTTGTTTTGCATCTGCTTTTCCTTTTGAGGCACGAATAAGTTTTACGACGTCATCAACAATATCAACCATACGGATAATGCCTTCGACAATATGGCGACGTTTGGTGGCTTTTCTTAAATCATAATGACTGCGGTTCGTGACCACTTCTTTTTGATGGTAAATATAGGCATCAAAAATGTCTAAGAGTCCCATCTGTTCTGGGCGTTTGTTGTTGATGGCAACCATGTTGTAGTTATAGGATTTGGTTAAGTCAGTTTTTTTGTGTAGAAAGTTTAAAATCGCGTCTTCATCAAAGTCTTTTTTGATGTCGATGGCGATTCTTAGTCCTTCTTTATCACTTTCATCGCGGACTTCTTGTATCCCGTCGACTTTTTTACCAAGCCTTATTTCATCAATTTTACGAACTAAGGTGGCTTTATTCACTTCATAAGGGATTTCAGTAACGATAATTTTACCTGGTTCAATATGGGTTTTTGATTTGATCATAATCCGGCCGCGGCCAGTTTCAAAGGCTTTACGAATCCCCGATTTTCCTTGGACAATTGCTCCTGTTGGAAAATCTGGTCCTTTAATAATCTTTAACATGTCTTCAATGGTGGCATCGGGTTTATCAATGCGTTTAATGACCCCAGTAACAATTTCTTTTAAGTTATGGGGCGGGATTTCTGTGGCGTATCCAGCAGAAATACCGC
>CAYNAA010000043.1:0-9315 GCA_964395055.1 uncultured Candidatus Izemoplasmatales bacterium
GTATTAGGCATGCCGCCAGCGTTCATCCTGAGCCAGGATCAAACTCTCCATAAAATATTGTAAACTTCTCTCGAAGCTTAAATTTTTTGGTTTGTTTTTTCCTAAAACTCACTCAAAGTATTTCTGTTCTATTCAGTTTTCAAAGACCAAATTCATGGTGCTCTACTATTATATATAAATAGTAATTTATAGTCAAGACACATTCTTTATACAAAGGATTATCTCAGACGTTTTCAGGCCATTGTTTTGGCCCGCAATAAAGAGTATATAAGATATCACTTTTAAAGTCAACACTTTTGAAGACTTTTTTTAGATTAATCTTTCTTCATTGATTGGTCACGAGCGACTAAATTCACTCGCTATTAAACAGTGTATAAAAAAAGGGCGTTTTTGTCAATCAATAACGCTCTTTTTTTTGTATTTTAAGATAATAAATCTTTCAATACTGATTTTAGATTGCCAATCTCGACCAATCGGCGTGAACCTTTACGTCTATCAACAAATTCTACTTCCCCGTTCGCGAAGTCTTTTCCAATTATTATCCGGTATGGGACGCCTATTAAATCAGCATCTTTAAACTTAACTCCAGCACGCTCTTGACGATCATCTAATAATACTTCAAACGTTTCGGAAAGCTCTTTATATATAGCGTCAACATTATGAATATGCTCATTGCCTTTATATTGAATAGGAATGACATGCACATCGAATGGTGTTACATGTTGTGGCCAAAGCAAACTATTCTCATCACTATGTTGTTCTACAATCGCCATAAGTGTACGACTAATACCAAGACCATAACATCCCATGATTACTGGTTTTTGTTTACCGTCTTGATCAGTAAATGTGGCGTTCATTGCTTTTGAGTATTTCGTTCCTAACTTAAAGATATTTCCTACTTCAATTCCTTTGGCTATCTTGATTGTACCTTTACATTTAGGACACGCGTCACCTACATTTAAACCGCTTAATTCTTGATTCGTTGCATAGTCACACGAATCACAGTACGTAATAGCATCTTCACCAACCTCACTCATTACCATGAACTCATCAGCTTGATCGCCACCAATTTGGCCAACATCAGAGGATACTATTTTGGTCTTTAACCCTGTTTTATTAAAAATTTCAGTGTAAGCTTCTGCAATTTTGTTATACCATATATCTAGGTCTTCTTTACTCGCGCTAAAAGTATAAAGGTCTTTCATAATAAACTCTCTGCCACGCATGAGTCCAAAACGAGGACGCATTTCATCGCGAAACTTCGTTTGAATTTGATATAGTGCAAGGGGGAGTTTTTTATACGAATCAATATAATCGCGAACCGTTGCAGTAACAACCTCTTCATGTGTTGGTCCAAGACAAAAATCTCGCTCTTTACGATCTTTTAATCGCATCAACTCAGGTCCGTATTCTCCCCAACGTCCTGATTCTTCCCATAAGTCTCTTGATTGTAATGCCGGCATTAACATTTCACTACATCCGCGGTTATCTAAAGAATCACGAATAATCGCTTCAATTTTTCTAAGCACGCGTTGAGCTAGAGGTAAGTATGAGTACACACCTGATGCGCTTTGTTTAATAAGCCCAGCACGTGCCATTAATTTATGACTTTTAACTTCTGCGTCTTTTGGGGCATCTTTTAATGTTGGTACAAACAATGCTTTCTGTCTCATAAAATCACCTATCTTATATTGAATAGTCTTAATATATCATTAAATGTGATAAAAACAAATAGTCCAATTAGTAGCACAAACATGGCAAAATGTAATGTATTTTCAACTTTTTTGTTTACTGGCTTTCTGAATATACCTTCATAACCTAGGAAAACAATACGCCCACCATCAAGGGCCGGAATAGGGAGTAAGTTAATGATTCCTAAGTTAACACTCAAAATTGCCATCCAACTAATAAATGCAAGTAATCCCAAATCAATGACCGATGATGTAATAGAGTAAATACCAACTGGTCCAGCTAAATCACCAACACCAACACGGCTTTCCGCGAACAACGCTTTTAATGTGCTGAAAATCATTCCCATTGTTGAACCCACTTCACTTAAACCATACCCAAAACTTCCGAAAAATTCACGGTCATACGTTGGGCCAATCCCGATTTGTGGATTAATAGCTTTAACGCCTTGCCCTTCTAAAAACTCATGACTAAAGGGTCCAATTTCATAAACAAGGGTGTCGCCATTGCGAACCACTTGTATAACCATATCTAATCCTTCGTTATTTTCATTCATAAAATCAACGACTTCATTCCACGTCGTCACTGGACTCATGGCTGCTTCACTGTAGCCAATTCCAGTAATCTCGTCGCCTTCAAGCAATGATGTCTCACTGTCGCCATCTACAAGGATTGCGGTATCAGCAGGGGACCCTTCACCAATACTATCAATAACAAGACGATCAGTTATATCTGGATTCGAACTGAATCCAGCATTATAAAACTGTATTCGTGGTGTAATGTTGATAGTGATGTTTCCATCGTTACGCATAAAAGTAAATGGAATATCTGTTTCTCCAGCTTGTTCTTGCATTTGAATTGCAATGTCATCCCAAGTAAATACCGCCTCTCCACCAATACTTACCAGTTCATCGCCAGATTGAACACCTGCATCTTCAGCTTGTCCACCAACCGACGCAATCTCAGTACTATCTGTTTGTGGTAATCCTACTATAAAGGCGATGCTTACAAATAAAACAAAAGCCAAAATAAAGTTCATAAACGGACCGGCAAAAATCGTTGAAAAACGTTGTAACAACGTTTTCGATTCAAAACTGCGTTCATAAGGGGCAATTTGTAATACTTTGTCTTTCATGACATAATACGCATTACGTTTAACTTCGTATGTATTGATATATAACGGTGCCTCATTTTTCCCTTTTAAATCAATCGTATCAACATTAAGGAGCAATGCATCTTGATATTTTGGATCATCTTCATTAATAATGATATGAGAAATTACATCAGGATTTTGTTCATCAAACATCACACGAATCGTGTCTCCAACTTTGACTAACTCATCACTAATTTCTTCACCAGCCATCGATACGAATCCACCAATCGGGATTGCTCTAATACTGTATAATGTTTCTCCTTTTTTCTTGCTGTATAATATTGGTCCCATCCCAATTGCAAATTCATGGCATAAGATACCTGCGCGTTTAGCCATAATAAAATGTCCAGCCTCATGAATTAAAATTACCAGACCCAACATAAATACAAATCCTAATATGTATAATAAAAACATTGTTACTCACCATCCAAATAAGTCTTTTTTACGTAGTTTTTTACGTTTTGATCTAAAGTTATTATTGTATCAAGGTCTATCTTACCCTTGTTGTCGAAGGTATGCAAACAATCAACAATAATTTTTTCAATATCTAAAAATGTTATTTTTTCAAGTAAAAAAAGTTCGACCGCAGCTTCATTAGCTGCGTTTAAAACAACTGTATGCAGTCCCTTTTTACGGGCAACCGCAATTCCTAAATCAAATAGACTATAACGTTCATAGTCCATTGGTTTAAAGTGTAAAGGAGAAAATTTTGTAATATCAAATATTGTTCTATATGTCATCCGTTCGGGAAACCCTAGCGCACTTATAAGCGGGATATGCATATCGGCCGGGCCAGTATGCATCACTACATTTCCGTCTTTAAAATGCACCATGCCATGAACAATACTTTCCTCATGTAAAAGAGTGTCTATCTTATCATATGGCAAGTCAAATAGATAGTGTGCTTCAATAACTTCAAACACTTTATTCATCATCGTCGCCGAATCGACGGTAATCTTATGTCCCATAGACCAGTTCGGATGCTTTAACGCGTCTTGAACCGTAACATGTTCCAGTGCGTCTTTACTAAGGTGCCTAAAACTTCCACCACTCGCAGTAATCACGATTTTTTCTACATCTTCTATGCGATTCCCTTTTAAACATTGAGAAATTCCACTATGTTCGCTGTCTATAGGAATCAATCGCCCTTGTGATGTTTTAAGGGTAGTTTTAATCAATTCGCCACCCACAACAAGCGTCTCTTTATTTGCGAGTAATACATCATGATTATGTTTTAAAGCTAATAGTGTTGGACGTAATCCTACACTGCCAACCAATGCATTTACAATCACTACATCGTCATCTAGGGATGTAATCAACGTATCAAATTGGGTGGTATCATAAAAATCTATGTTTGGGTAATCTCTAATGAGCGCATCTTTATGACTGGCATTTAACATCACTGTGTCACAATTAAAATCCTCAACTATCTTTTTAACTGTATCAATAGAATGATTGGCTGTTATGCCAATCAATGTAAGCGCATCTGGATATTCTTTTATAAGGTCGAGAGTTTGCGTTCCAATGCTCCCTGTTGCTCCAAGTAGAAGTATTTTTTTCATTTACAGCACCTCGATAATCACAATGACAATCATTAATGCTAGTGATGCGAATAAACTCGAATCAAATCGATCTAAAATACCACCATGTCCTGGTAAGAGATTAGAAAAATCTTTAATATGGTGCTCTCGCTTCATTTTTGATGCCATTAAATCTCCAAGTTGAGCAACAAATGAAACAAAAACACTGGCAATAATAATAACAATAAGATGATTAAACAAATACAGTGCGCTAAGGCTTGCATACATCGTCGCAACCAAAACGGCAACAACTGTGCCACCAATCGCACCTTCAATAGTTTTTTTAGGACTAATGTCTTCAGCCAACTTGTGTTTTCCAAAAGTAACTCCCGCAAAATAGGCAAAGATGTCGGTGAGCATTGCTAGAATTAACATATAAATTAAGACATCAAGTCCAACACTTCGAACCATACTTATCGCCGCAAACGCACCTGCTACATACCAAGTACTAAGTAACATTTTCCCATATTCAGCCATGGTATAGCGTTTGTCAAAAATGAACATTATTGAGTGAAAAACAAGAATAAAAAACGCAAATAGAATTAGCATATACCCACTTAACAATTCTAAAAAGACACTTAATAAAATGCCATATAAAATAAACGTTAATAAGGGCAAACTCACCATTAAAACAAAACGTTCACTCTGTGCTTTTTCATGCATAATCATGTGGTACATTTCAAAACTTGCAAGAAGCACCAAAAAGGCCATAAAGCTATAAAATATTATGTTCGCAACAAACAACAAAGGAATCAAAACAATTGCCAATACAATTCCGGTAATTAATCGTTGTTTCATTGTCTCACCCCTTCAATCCACCAAATCGTCTACTTCGGTTTTGATAGCTTTTAATTGCTTTTAAAAACTGTCGTTCTTTAAATGCTGGCCACGGTGTTTTCGTAAAGTAAAATTCTGCATAAGCGACTTGCCATAATAAGAAGTTGCTGAGTCTCATTTCACCACTCGTACGAATCAAATAATCAACAGGCGGTAAATCTTTGGTATATAGATGAGACTCAATTACGTTTTCATCAATTGATTCAATCGTTAATATTCCATTTTTAACTTTACTTGCGATGGCCTTTGTAGCTTCTACAAGCTCATGGTGTGATCCATAATCTAAGCAAATATTTAAGATTAACCCCGTTCGAGTCTTACTTTCTTTTTCAACGCGTTCTAATAAGGCTATGTTTTCTTTACTTAATCGATCACGACGACCGCTAAAGACAACACGTATATGATATTCCTCAAAGTCATCTTTAAACTCTTCTTCAAATACCTTAGGAAGTTGCATCAAGTAATCAACTTCAGCTTTGGGTCGTTTCCAGTTTTCTGTACTGAATGCATACACACTTAAAACACCAATACCCAATTTTTCAGACAACAAACTAATGCGTCTTAGGTTGAGTGCACCATGTTTATGGCCATCACTTCTACTAAGCCCACGTTTCTTTGCCCAGCGTCCGTTTCCATCAAGGATAATAGCAACGTGTTTTGGGAGTGGTTTTTGTTTTATTTTATCCATTGTTTTCATTGTGACACCTCAATTTTCTATGCAAACACTATTATACACTAAAACACCATAAACCTAAAGAAAAAAACCACCAAGTACGGTGGTTTATATTGCAAGTAAATCTTTTTCTTTTAGTGCAAGTGCATCGTCAATTTTTTTAACATATGTATCTGTGAGTTCTTGGACATCATCTTGATACATGCTTGATTCATCTTCAGAAATCTTACTTGCTTTTTCAAGCTTTTTAATTTTATCGTTGGCATCACGTCTAATATTGCGAACAGCAACTTTGGCATTTTCAGCTAGTTTTTTAACATCTTTTACAAGTTTCTTTCTTGTATCTTCGGTTAATTTAGGAATTGTGATTCGCAATAAATCCCCTTCGTTAGATGGTGTGACACCTAAATTTGCGGCTAAAATTGCTTTTTCAACTTCTTTAACCATGTTTTTGTCATACGGTTTCACAACCAATTGACTAGGTTCTGGGACTGCGATGTTTCCGACTTGAGAAATTGGTGTCGGTACCCCGTAGTAGTCGACTTTAACGCCTTCTAGCATTGATGGATTCGCCCGTCCTGTGCGAACTTTGGAAAAATCGTGATGCAAGACATCAAGGGTTTTAATCATGTGTTCTTCTGTTTCTAATAAAACATCGTCAATACTCATAAAATTGGCCTCCTTATTTAATAACAGTTCCTATTTTTTCGCCTAATGCGGCGCGTTTGATATTGCCTTTTATATTCATGTCAAAGACAACAATTTCAATGTTATTGTCCTTACACAAAGCAGCAGCTGTAGAATCCATAACTTGCAATCCGTTTTCTAAAACTTCGTGATGGGTTAACTCGGTTATACGTTTGGCATCATCATGGACTCTAGGGTCTTTATCATAGACACCGTCTGTTCCATTTTTTGCCATTAAAATCGTTTTTGCACCAATTTCAGCAGCGCGTAATGCACTAGTCGTGTCGGTACTAAAGTAAGGATTTCCAGTTCCCCCACCAAAAATGACAATCATACCTTTTTCTAAATTACTTATTGCTTTACGTCTAATATATGGTTCAGCAACTTGAGGTATATTCAAGCTTGTCATCGCACGCGTCTCTACCCCGAGGGATTCAAGAGCATTTTGTAGTGCCAATGCGTTAATAATGGTTGCAATCATTCCCATATAATCAGCGCTACTGCGTTCCATTCCCATTTCACTCGCTGTGATTCCGCGCCAAATATTGCCACCACCAACAATGATACCAATTTCAAACAATCCCAAATCATAGGCTTCTTTTATTTCTAACGCAATCTCTTTTACCCTAAGTGGGTCGATTGCTTTTTCTTTAGAACCGCTTAGCGCTTCCCCACTAAGTTTAATTATCAAGCGTTTTTTACTCATGATTACCTCCCCTATCTACAAAATTAGGACACAAAAAAGTGTCCTAAAATTGGTCAGTCATTATTTATTCATCTGTGACTTAACTTCGCTTGCAAAGTCTTCTTGGCGTTTTTCAATGCCTTCTCCAACTTCTAAGCGAACAAAAGAAACAACAGATGCTTTTGCATCTTTAACATATTGTTCTACAGTTAAATCTGGGTTTTTAACAAATGGTTGATTAACTAAACAAATTTCTTTCAAAAATTTATTTAATCGCCCTTCGACCATTTTATCAACAATTTTTTCTGGTTTCCCTTCATTAAGTGCTTCATTTCGCAACACACTGCGTTCGTGTTCAATTACATCGTTACTAATTTGTGATTGATCTAGGTAACGTGGATTAATTGCAGCAACGTGCATTGCAACGTCTTTTGCAACGTTTTCTGTTCCACCTTTTAAAACTGCTAGTGAAACGATTCTTCCACCCATGTGAGAATATCCACCAAAGTGCATATCATCATCTTTTTCAACAACAAATACACGGCGTAAAGATAACTTCTCACCGATTTTTGCAGTTGCATCAATTATTACGTCTTTTAATGGTTTTCCCTCAACATCGATTTCTAATGCTGTATCTAAATTGTTTGCATCCGATGTGATGATTGCATCCCCAATAAGATCGATTAACGTAAGGAACTCACTATTTTTAGCAACAAAATCTGTTTCTGAATTCAATTCATAAAGCACAGCTTTATTGTCTTTTACAACAACATTACATAATCCTTCTGCGGCAATACGATCAGCTTTTTTTGCCGCTTTTGCAATCCCTTTTTCACGTAAATAATCAATTGCTTTGTCTATATCACCATTTGTTTCAACAAGTGCTTTTTTACAATCAAGCATGCCTGCGCCTGTTTTTTCGCGTAATTTTTTTACCATTTGTGCTGTAACTGCCATGACTATTACCTCCATCTATTCGTCAATATTTTATCATATTTTAATACTAAGTTTAAATGACTTCGTATTTTTTTTGAAAAGAGGGCTAAAAAGCCCTCCCTTTATTTTAATAAAGCTTCAATAAGTTCAGCTTTTCTTAGTTTCGAGTAACCAGTTAATCCTTTTTCTTTTGCGATGTCTCTTAATTCAGCAACGGTATGTTCGTTTAAAGAAGCTTTTGTTTCTGTTGTTGATTCAGCTTGTTTAGGTTCAGGTTTTTTCGCTGCTGGTTTTTTTGTTTCTGGTTTTGGTGATGGTTTCTTTGCTTCAGGTTTTGGTGCCGGTTTTGTTTCTGGTGTCGATTCAGGTGTTGGTCTTGATGTTCTTCTAGGTGCAGGTTTATTAAATGTATCGTTTCTACGTTGTTCTGGTTTTTTAGTTACGATTTTTTCCATTGAACCGCCAGTACCTTCAACAAGTGCGTTAGCCATAGTAGTAACAATAACTTTAATTGAACGAATGGCGTCATCATTTGCTGGAATAACGTGATCGATTAAATCTGGGTCACAGTTTGTATCGACCATACCAAATACTGGAATCTTTAATTTTCTAGCTTCTAAAATGGCGTTGATTTCTTTACGAGGATCAACCACAAAAATAGCATCTGGTAATGTTCTCATCTCTTTAATTCCGCCTAAGAATGCTTCTAAACGTGCCAATTCTTTACGTAATCCGACAACTTCTTTTTTTGGTAAGCGATCAAAGGTTCCATCCTCTGCCATTTTGTCGATTTGGTGTAAACGACGGATACTTTTACGGATTGTTTTAAAGTTTGTTAAGGTTCCCCCTAACCAGCGTTTTGATACATAGAATTGATCTGCTCTTTTTGCTTGTTCTTCAATAACATCGGCGGCTTGTTTTTTTGTACCAACAAATAATACTTTCCCACCATCTTTTGAGATTTCTAAAAACTTACTGTAGGCATCTTCGATAAATCCTACCGTTTGTTGTAAGTCAATGATGTGAATGCCGTTACGAGATGTGTAAATGTACTTATCCATTTTTGGATCCCAAC
>CAYNAA010000044.1:0-9063 GCA_964395055.1 uncultured Candidatus Izemoplasmatales bacterium
CTTAGTTGACGTCAATGTTATTAATCTTTTCAACAATTGATTTGACGTTAGCCAGTTCGCGTCTTAACGCCGGCTCATTCTCTTCGTCTTCAAGCGCAAGGAGATGTTCAATGTCTAAGATTCTCTCTTTGCTATACATTTTGAGTAAATCTAATTCTTCCCTAGAAAACATCATTCTTCATTCCTTTCTTCGTATGAAATAATATTGTGTGAAATTGTGTTGCACCTCTATTTTAACACGTTTTTGTAGGTTTCTAACTTGCAAAAATTCGGTTTTTTTTGAACCAAATTTAGTTTTGCCTTAACGGCGTGCTTAGCGCTAAATTATTACGACGAAAAAAATTTAATATTTTTTTATTTTTGCTGCTTTTTCCCATATTTTGCAATATTTACTAAAAAAGATACCCTAGATAGCCAAAATACAATAAAATATAGGGTCAGTTCTTTAAAAATGTTTGAAAATTCATGCAATCATCGTTTTTAACAAACTAATATCTTACTTAAATCTCGCGATAGTTAATGATAATTATTTGTTCTTTAATGTAAAAAACGATGAACGGTAAATAGATAATCGCCGCAAGTGGTAACGTAAGCCACACAGTATCAAATATTGAAAATGAACGAACAAGCATTAGTGCGCCTATATAGGTTAACACGAGATAGGGTATGATAAATGCTAAGGGATAGGTAAAGGCTGGATTGCGATAAACATTGACCACCAAACGATAAAGAAAATACATTATTATCATATGGAAGACAATATCATAAAAATAATGAACGCGCGCCATAAGCCCACTAGTAATCACTAATAAAATAAATACATGTATGGCATATTTTGCGTATTGTTCTTTCATAACAATATCTTGTTCAAGAAAGCGTGTTTGCTGTTTTTTTATTTTATCCTGTATTGCCTTTATATCCGCTTTTTTAATCGCAATCACCATTCCAAGATCCGCTGACAGTGAAATTACTAAAGCGGTAATGATAATGATGATTACTAGATCATTATTAATAGTAGTAACAATCCCCGTATAAAAAAACGCCCACTTAGTTACAGTACTCACTAAGGCATACTTGAATGTTACATATCGGTGTGCTTTTGAAAGCGACAACGCACCAACCGATATAAAGAGTGGCACATAAATACACACTACGCTTACCATGGCTGTTAGCCATGTTGCCGTTAAGTCTAACCAAATAAATAGGATTAAGTAACCATAAAAAATGAGCGTCGTAATTAGACTAATTTTAAATGTCTTCATTAAATCGTGTTTCATGTTTCTCACCTCATGAATATAAAGTTAAGTTAGTTTTAGTATAATTTATGAAACTAAAAAAGTATAGAACTTATAGAAATGTAATTGCCCTAGGCGATTATAAAATACGTGTTTTATGATGTTTAATAATCAATATGCCTATAGTTTTTTACCGCTTTCTGTGGTAAAATAAGAATGATTTTAAGACAGATGAGGAATGGTGCATAATGTACAAAGACTATAAAGAATTTTTTTATACGGAAGAGCTGATTGAACTCGTGCCGTATGCAGAAAGTGTCAAAAACGATGATGTTGAAGCGTTTGCGCAAGCGTATGAACCGTATGCGGATCAAACATTACTGATTGATCCGATTGAAATCGCGATTGCGCATAACAGTGTCAAAATCATCGACTATCTCTTAGATTCATACGATTACGCAAGCTATAGTAATCCATTTGGACTTGTTTTACCAGTAATCTTAATGGTCTTTGATAGAGATAGTTTACTTGTTGACATATTAGATACCGTTGTCTTTGATCATGAACATTACCTATTTATGTATGAACATATGATGGTAAGTAAAGATAAAGACTATTTCATACAGTTCTTTGATCTTTACGGGATTGATCCCTCATTAGAAGAAGACCTCCTCATTGCTGCTTTAAGTCATCAAACAATATTTGATTACTTAAGAACCAAGCCTGCATTTAAAAAACAACTGAAACGGGATGCTGTGATTTATGAAATCATCAACTTCCATCCAACGATGCTTTCAACCATCAAATCGGTTAAAAATCTCGACAGTTTGTTTTCTGCAGATGCGTTTATTCCTGTGCTTAGACTAGAAGATGAAGCACTCTTTAAAGAAACCATCGATTTTATCATCAACCGCGGGGTGTCTTTAAATCATCTTGATGCATACGGACTGTCTTATTTCCATGAAGCCTTAAGACACGCCGCATCGCCTAGTTACATTGATTATTTAGTTGATAAAGGCGCAGACATCACCAAAAACACATCTAGAGGCTATGCACCTAGTCATCAATTATTGTTTCGCGATGCCGCATTTACGCTTGAACTTTCAAAACTCATAGACTTTTCAGCCAAAGATTACTTTGGCATGACCTTAAAAGACTATGATCACTTACAGCGTAAGCGCACGCTCTCACTCTTAGACATTTTACTCGTTGTTAAACTGGCCTTCAATATGGACGAAAGCGCCATCTATGAACTCTCGCAAGATGAATTCTTTGATCTTGCGGATAAACACGGCGTCCGGCTTTTTATCAACGCATTTAATGTCATCATATTTGAAAACAGCTACTTAAAAGAACAATTTGAGTACCAAGAAACACCGAATGTACCTGCGCAAGATACCGGTGCATTACAAGACACCTTAGAAGATGCTTTCATTTATGATTACGACCACACCCTTGAACTGATGCTTGATTACTTTGATGAAGAAAACGAAGATATCGAGCAAGTGCTTCAAGCCTTTGCTAAAGACAACAACACGACCTTAAAGGTTAATACCGATACCTATGAAGTCAACAAAGTCGGACATGTTGATGTCACGGTATTAAAAGATGGTAGCGTTGAACGTTACGCCACCATCCATTCGAATTACCTTGATGTTTACTATATCCACCGGTATTACGGTGTCCCATTAGAAAACATCACCTACGCACCAAAAGCGACAAAGAAACACCGCTTTTTAACCTAACCAAGAAAGGAAACGATATGAATATCGAAAACAAAAACATTGCGCTTCTCATTGACGGTGAAAACATTTCACCTGATTATATCGAAATCATCATTGATGAAGCCAATAAACACGGAAAAATAACCTATAGAAGAGTATACGGTGATTGGACGACGACACAACTGTCTAAATGGAAAGACAAAATCAACGATTTTGGCTTAACCCCAGTCCAACAATACGCCTATACCTCAGGCAAAAACGTCTCAGACTTTAGTCTCATTATCGATGCGATGGACATCTTATATAGAGGTAAAGTCGATAGTTTTGCGATTGTGACAAGTGATTCAGATTTCACAAAACTTGTCACAAGATTAAAAGAAGACAACATGTTTGTCATCGGCATGGGTGAAAGTAAAACCCCAGTTGCGCTTGTCAATTCATGTGAAGCATTCACGTATTTAGATAAGATGCTTCCAGCCAATGGCGATGACAAGAAGGCAACCAAAATACCAAAGAAAAAAGCCTCTAAAGAAACCACCCCATTAAGCAGCATTACACCACTTAAAAAAGTCAAACAAGACTTAAAAGACATCATCAGTGAAAACCAAGAGGATGACGGGTATGCCTACTGGAGTGTCGTTGCGCAACTCTTACAAAAGAAATACCCAGGATTTCACCCAAGAAACTACGGACAAAAAGTGCGTCCACTTACTTTCTTTCAAAATATGAAAGACTTTGATATTAAGAAAGATAAAACCGTCATCTTTATTAGAAATCATAACGATGCCAAATAATAGGGTTAATCACGTCATCCGTTTCTTAGAAGGTTCGTGGACCGCATATAACACGATGATCACCGATGATCGTATCAACCATGATACCTATGATGAAACAATTACCATTAAAGATGCCGAGACGGTTTCAATCACCGCACATGGCGTTGATGACGGAAAAGACATCACAAGAAACATGACCATTCATTTAGATGGTGATCAACTTACATTAAAACAAGGTGATTATGAAGCCCGTGGCACATTTATCCATAACCATGCCCATCTTCATACAAAAAACTACCAAGGCAAAGACTTTGACACACGCATTAGGCTATTAAAGAACACCTACATCTATCAAATGGATGTTTATGAACACGGCATATGCATCATGAGTCAAATGTCACACCTCATTAGAAAATAACCTATTACTTAAAAAGAAAGTATGACGCGTTACGTATTCACAACACACAACAGACATCTTAGAAGTCATATGAGCCCTAAAGTAAAGAAATCGCCTCTAAGCGATTTCTTTTTTTGGAAAGACAGGGATAAATACTGCCCACTAAAACGCCCGCCTTCAATATGAAAGCGGGCGTTTAATATTTACAGTGCTTTTACTAATAAATAACTATGAATAGCCGCAAAGATGGCAAACAGTGATGTCACACTTAGTAGTGGAAGTACATCTTGATACGGCATCATCATAATGAACTTTGCGGATAAGTTGATCATGATGAAGGTGATAAATATCACGGCTGGCGTTACTAGTTTATAGCCAACTACGTGTTTTTTAAGGGTTAAAAGACCAATAATGAAGATGCTTGGTAAGAAGAGACTTAAATCAAACCCTTGGACAATAAGCGTGGTGTAATGTTCTAAGGTTGCTGGATATAAAGTCCCTTCGCTTAAGGGACTAAGCAGTGTCATAATCCACATCAAGCCAACAACAGAACTGACGACAATTAAAAAGATGGCACTGCGTTGAACTAGCGGCGTGCGTTCTTTGGGATGCACCGAACCGATGTATGCTGGATCTGTGAGTGTTATGATAAGTAAGAAAAAACTCATCGATAAAAGCAAAGCATAAACTAAAAATAACGGATTATACGCGCTCATGGCGAGATAAAATAAATAAGTTAAAAAGATATAAATCGTTGCGCCAATAAAGACAAGTTTGGCTTTGTGATAACCGTTTTTTGATAAAATAAACGATATCACTAATGTGGGTACCGCAAGCAATAACGTCACAAAGTCTTGAGCAATCCCTTGAAGTGCCACTTCAAAGGACATATCTTTATAGATTCCTTCACCGTAAAGTTCTACCACAAAGCCGCGAAAACTTGTGAATGTTACCCCGCCTTCACTTCCAAGTGAGAGAATCCCTAATAGACTCGCCAGTGTTGCAAAAAGACTGATCCCTAAAACTAAATAGATAATTATTTTCTCTTTGGTCATAAAACCCTCCATTGATGCGTAATTATAATCTTTTTCATTTTACCATAGGTTATGAAAAAGCAAAAGGGGCTCTTTCGAGCACCCTTTTAATACATGCCAGGCATCATGGCTGGTTGTTGGTTATCGTCTTTTTCATCTTCAATATCTACAACCGCAGCTTCTGCGGTAATAAACATCGCCGCAATAGAAGAAGCATTAAGTACCGCACTGCGTGTTACTTTGGTTGGGTCGATAATACCTGCTTTAAGCATATTTACCCATTCACCGGTTTTGGCATTAAAGCCAAAATCTTTTTTCTTAGTTAATTGTTCATCTAAAATGTCTTTACCGTCGTATCCAGCATTTTCAGCAATTAAACTAATCGGACGTTTTAGCGCTTCAAGGACAATATTCATCCCTTTTTGGATTGTTTGGTCTTTATCAGTTAATGTTTCTTTTAAGGTTTTATACGCTGCGACTAAACTTGCACCCCCACCGATAACAATCCCTTCTTCAACGGCTGCTTTAGTCGCATTAAGCGCGTCTTCAATACGGAGTTTTTTCTCTTTCATCTCCACTTCGCTTAACGCGCCGACTTTAACAATCGCAATCCCGTCCGTTAATTTACCAAGGCGTTCTTGCAGGCGTTTTTTGTCATGGTCGCTGGTACTATTGGCAATTTGGCTTTTAATTTCCTCAACACGTTCCTCAATCAGTGCTTGATTGCCGCTGCCTTCTAAAATGGTTGTTGAATCTTTTGTAATAATGACTTTTTTCGCTAACCCTAAATCCTCAATTTGAATATCTTTTAATTCCATATCTAAATCTTTGGCATAGAAGTTCGCACCAGTTAATGTTGCAATATCAGTAAGTAAAGCCTTTTGGTTATCACCAAAGCCAGGCGCTTTGGTTGCTACAACATTAAAGGTTCCTCTTAGTTTATTGACAATTAATGTACTGGTTACTTCATTTTCAATATCATCTGCGATAATTAATAACGGTTTATTATGTTCAACGACTTTTTCTAAGATCGGTAAAACATCTTTAATCGTACTAATTTTGTGATCAGTAACGAGTACATGCGCATTTTCTAATGTGACTTCCATTTTTTCTCGATCAGATACCATATACGGTGAAATATACCCTTTATCATATTGCATCCCTTTAACGATTTCTAATTCGGTATCAAAGGTTTTTGATTCATCGACTTGAATAACGCCTGATTTCCCAACTTTATCCATCGCATCAGCGATGATTTTTCCAATCTCACTAGACCCACTAGAGACCGTCGCCACACTGGCGATGTCTTCACGGGTTTCAAGCGTGCGTGATTGTTTTAACAAATCAGAAGCCACCGCTTTACCTGCTTGTTCAATGCCTTCGCGTAACAGAACTGGGTTCGCGCCTTTATCAACCGCACGTAAGCCGTCTTTAATCATTGATTGCGCTAAAACAGTTGCAGTAGTTGTTCCATCACCCGCTGCGTCATTGGTTTTTGAGGCAACTTCTTGGACAAGTTTTGCGCCCATATTTTCAAATTTGTTTTTGCAGTCAATTTCTTTGGCTATGGTCACCCCATCATTGGCAATCAAAGGTGCACCATATGATTTTTCAAGCATCACATTACGCCCTTTAGGGCCTAAGGTGATACTGACGGTGTTGGCAAGTTTATCGACACCTTTAAGCATCGCATGTCTTGCATCTTTAGCGAATAAAATCTCTTTACTCATATTAATCTCCCTCCACAATCGCTAAAATATCAGATTCTTTTAAGATAAGATAGGTTTTTTCTTGATGAACAAACTCTGTTGGGGCATACGATTTAAATAGTACCGTATCACCAACCTTCACAGTTAATGGTTCATCTTTTTTTCCATCGCCAACGGCGATAACTTTTGCCGTATTAGGACGTTCTTTATCTTTAGATGATAAAATAATGCCGCTTTTTGTTTTATTTTCTTTTTCTTCAGGCTCTAATACGACATGATCATGTAATGGTTTTAACATGAATAATCCTCCTTATGGTATTTTTTAGCACTCAATGAAGTGCTTTGCTAATAAAAATATACAAAATATTTTTTTTCTTGTCAAGCCCTTACTTTAAAAAAATCTTTGAAATGACCGCTATAAGACAAAAGGCAGTATAAAGCGGTAAATCAATCGCACACGATTGATTTTATTTTTTTCTAAAAAATTAATTAGCATTTAGTTTGGATGGCAAAGTATTATAACGTATAATAAAGGCAAATATACAGAAATAGGCTAGTCACACAAAAAAGGAGAATGAAAATGAAAAAATTATTTGCATTACTTGTAACCTTAACATTGGTCGTAACCCTCGCTGCATGTGGTGGCGATGACGAACAAGATCCCCTCCGTGTCGGTATGGATTTAAGTTGGCCACCATTTGAAACCAAAGATACAGATGGCGACGCGATTGGTATTAGCGTCGATGTAGCAAATGAACTTGGAGATTATTTAGACCGTGAGGTCGAAATTGTGGATATCGCATTTGGCGGACTGATTCCTGCATTAAATACAGGTGATATAGATGTTATTATCGCCTCTATGTCCATTACAGAAGAACGAGAAGAATCGATTGATTTTAGTGACCCATATTTTTATTTTCCATTAATTACAGTCTTAAACAGTGACTTTAATGATGAAGCAAACATTACGTCTAAAGCGGATTTATTTAGCTATCCAGAAGTGACCTTTATTGGACCGCGCTCACTTGTGTCATTATCAATTCCAGAAAACGAAGCAAATGATCCAATCATCAAACGCGTTGATAACAACAACATCGCCGTCCAAGAACTCGTTGATGGGTTAGCAGATGCCTTTATCATTAGTGCTTCTGCAGCAGTTGATTATCATGAAGCCAACCCAAACAGTACAGAACTTATGTGGGACATTATTGATGATTCACCAATTGGGATGGGTGTAAGAGAAGGTGAAAGTGAATTGTTGGCTGAAATCAACGCCTTTATTGCTGGAATGGAAGAAAACGGTGTCTATGACCGCTTACGCACAAAATACGACGCGACCATCGCTGAAGGCTTAGATGGACAAGGACTAGACTTCTATATTAGAGATGAAGAAGAATAACAATGAAACGCGTATTTAATTGGTTTAAAACGGATCAAAAAGTTCTTCCAATAATCTATACGGCATTATTTTTCGGTTTAATCGCCACATTTATTGTGGCGTTTTATCCGAATAGAGAGAACTTTAGTCTACGGTCGTATCTTCCTTTTTGGCGTCCTATCTTAGAAGGCTTTTGGGTCACGATATGGATTAGTATTGTCAGTCTAATATTAAGTATTATTATTGGATTTTTACTATACATTATGTATATTTCTCGCTTTAAAACACTCCATCATATTAGTAATGTCTTTACCGAAATTGTATTTGGATCGCCACTCATTGTGTTTTTAGTGGTTGTCTGGTATTTCATTAGTGTGCCACTTGGCTTTCGTGATAACCGAACACTAGTTGGGTTAATCGCCTTAAGCTTATATGTCGCACCGTACATGAAAAACGCCTTTGAAGGTGCGTTTAAATCGGTTGATGCCCTGCAAGAACAAGCGATGACAGTATACGGGTTTACCACCTATCAAAAATACCGTTATATTAAAATCCCGCAAATACTAAAAGTTATTTTACCACCGTTTATGGGGAATTTAACCTATATTATTAAAGGTAGTGCCTTACTTTACTATATCGGTGTTGTCGAATTACATGATTCCATTCAATTTGTACAATCTGCGACATTTAGAACCGTTGAAGGGTATTTCTTACTCTTTGTCATGTATTTGCTTGTTACCATACCGTTAATTCGTTTAACCCGTTGGTTTGAAAGAAGGTTTGCCTTATGAAAATACGTCTAGAGAATGT
>CAYNAA010000045.1:0-6064 GCA_964395055.1 uncultured Candidatus Izemoplasmatales bacterium
CAATTAATTACAATTGTGAACAATGTATCTCATGATTCAATATCACGATTCTAAAGTCATCATATAATGGTCCAGTAAGTAGATAATTTTTTTAAACCACACAAACATTGTTTCTAAATTAACTTTTAAATAAAATTGCAAAAACCAATAAAAATAACCTTAGATTCAGTTTAGGGGTCTTTTTTTATAACATGTATGACAAATTTATAAATGAAAACGTATTCTTTGCTTTTAGGTATTGTCTTTACTTTATTTATTATTTATAATGTATTCGATAAATATATATCGAATAGAGGTGGCATCATGATTGAATCGATTTCACAAAACACACTTAGGCGTTTACCACAGTACTTAATCGTCTTAAAAACGATGCGCTCAGAAGGCAAAGAAACAGTATCTTCACGTGATATTGCTGAGGCTATGCAACTAAATGCAGTCCTGGTAAGAAAAGATTTAGCCCTAATTAGCAATGAAACAGGAAAACCCAATCAAGGCAGACAACTGTCTCATATTATTAAAGAGATAGAAAATTATTTAGGCTATAACACGCTTAATGAAGCTGTAATCGTTGGTGTTGGCATGCTCGGAAGAGCCTTGCTTAGTTACCAAGGCTTTAAAGACTATGGTATTGATATTATTTTAGGCTTTGATGTTCATGCTGAGACCCCTTATAGTGTCAATAAAGTTCCAATCTATCATAGTGATAAAATGATTCAGTTGATCAAACGATTGCATGTACCAATCGGCATCATCACTGTGCCTAAAAAAGTTGCACAAACAGTATGTGATGCCCTTGTTGCTGCTGGTGTAAAAGCGATATGGAACTTTGCACCTGTTCAATTAGACGTCCCAGAAGATATCTATGTTCACAATGAAAACATGGCAGAGAGTTTAGCACTGATTGCCAATACGTTACGGAAAGGACATGTGACACAAAAATGATAATTTATGTATGTGTAGGCAGCGGTTGCCATTTAAAAGGGTCTTATGACATTATCCATTTATTAAGAAACGCGATTACTACGTATGATTTAGATGCTAAAGTCGAATTAAAAGCATCGTTTTGTTTAGGCCATTGTGTTTCTGGCGTAACCATTAAGGTTGATGACAATCTTATAACCGGCGTTAATAAAAACAATTTTAAAACTGTTTTAGAAAATTCTATTTTACCAACATTAAAGGATGCATAATTATGCGCATTTTATCGACATCAAAAAATAACTGCAAGAATTGTTATAAGTGTATTAGAACCTGTCCTTTAAAAGCCATTGAGTTTTCTAATTTTCAAGCACAAATTATTGATGATGATTGTGTTTTATGTGGCATGTGTTATAACGTTTGTCCGCAAGATGCCAAACGCTTAGTAACGGATATAGAGTTTATTAAAACATGGCTCTTGCAAGGTGAAGAGGTCATCATAAGTATTGCGCCTTCATATCTATCTGACTTTTATAAAAGCGATTTTTCAAGTATTAAAAACGCGTTTATGGCTTTAGGTTTTAAAGATGTCATGCAAACGGCTGAAGCGGCAACGTATGTTAAAAAAAACTATGAAGAAAAATTATCACACCCAGACACAAAAATGCTTATTAGCTCTTGTTGTCCAACGGTCAACTTGCTCATTCAAAAACACTACCCATCACTGCTTCCCTTTTTAGCAGATACCCCATCTCCAATGGTGGTCCACGGCGAACACATAAAGAAACGCCATCCCAACAGCAAAGTTGTTTTTGTTGGTCCGTGTATTTCAAAAAAACACGAACAATTAATGAATAAAGACTGTGTTGATGCGGTACTATCTTTTAAAGAGATGAAACAATGGTTTTTAGATGACGGTATTGCTTATGACAAAAAAGACAAAAACACACCCGTTACCGGCCGGACAAACCAATTTCCAACAGCCGGTGGTATTGTAAAAAGTTTCACAACCTATGAACCATCGATTCATTATTTATCCATCGATGGAATGGGTGAATGTATTGATGCCTTAGAAGATATAAAACACGGTATCATCGATAATTGTTTTATCGAAATGAGTGCGTGTAAGGGCTCATGTACTGGTGGACCATTAAGAAACAGAATCCAACATACACCCGTAAAAAGTCTAATTAATATCAATAGACATTTAAACACCCATGATTATATTATTGATGATTATGTTGTTGAGCGAAAACAAGTTTTTGACAACTTATCAACTACTAATAAACATCTCGATGATGACACCCTAAACACCATCTTGAAAAAAATGGGGAAAACCGATGCCAAAATGCAGTTGGATTGCGGGAGTTGTGGCTATAATACGTGCTTAGATAAAGCCAAAGCCATTGCATTAGGAAAAGCTGATTTAACGATGTGTTTACCTTATTTAAAAGATAAAGCAGAATCCTTTTCTGATCACGTTATTCATAGTTCACCAAATGGTGTTATTGTCTTAAATGATAAACTACAAGTCCAAGTAATGAATCAAGCAGCTTGTACCATGCTAGGGTTAAAAAACAATCAGTCGATGTTATCTGAAAACATCGCAAAAATAAAAGATCCAACCATGTATTATGACTTTTTAGAAAGCAAAAAGACCAAAGCCAATACACGTTATTACTTTGAAGGATTTGAACGCTATATCGATGAAACCATCGCTTATGATAAACAGTTTAATATTTATGTTTGTATCTTAAGAGATATTACCAAAGAAGTAAAACGTGAGATTGCCAAAACAGAAACCCAAAAACAAGCCTTAAAAATTACCGACGACGTCTTATTAAAACAAATGCGTGCAGTCCATGAAATTGCCTCGTTATTAGGTGAAACCACCGCGGATTCAAAAGCCGCACTGACAAAGCTGAAAGCTGTGATTAGCGATGAATAGGTTAACGACCATGATTGATACCTTTTCTCTCAATAAATACGGTGAAGAACTGTGCGGGGATCAAGTAGAAATCATTACGCGTCAAGATGACACTAAAATTATAGTATTGTCCGATGGGTTAGGTAGTGGTGTTAAAGCCAATATTTTATCCACCCTTAGCGCAAAAATGATTGCGACAATGCTGGCTGAAAATATGTCTCTTGAAAGTTGTGTAGAAACAATGATTCATACACTGCCTATTTGTAAAGAACGCGGGCTTGCTTACTCTACTTTTACCATTTTACATCTATTAAACGATCACACCTTAGAAGTGATCAATTATGATAATCCACGTGTCATTATTTTAAGAGACGGTAAAGCCCTTGACGTAAATGAAGTCACGTTTATTATTAAAGAGAAAAAAGTGACAAAAAGCCGTATTGAATTACAAGAAAACGATATGATCATTGCACTTAGTGACGGGTGCGTCCATGCTGGTGTTGGTGCAAGTCTTAACTACGGCTGGCAACGACAAAATATCATCGACTTTTTAGAACATATGTACATTCCTTCATACTCTCCCAAAACCATGACAAAACTACTGATTGATGAATGTCATGCCCTTTATGAACAAAAACCAGGTGACGATACAACTGTAGTTTGTCTAAAAATAAACAAAAAGGAAGTTGTTAATGTTTTAATTGGTCCCCCAGAAGATAAAGAAAACGACGAGAAAATGCTTGGACTGTTTTTTGCCAAAAAAGGTAAGCATGTTGTATGTGGTGGCACAACCTCACAAATGGTGAGCAATTATTTAAATCAACCACTTAAGTTATCTTTAAATTACGATGATATTAATATTCCGCCAACTGCGACAATCAAAGGGATTGACTTAGTCACTGAAGGGATTCTTACAATTAATAAAGTCTTAGAATACGCCAAAGACTATACTGATGATAACACCTTATTTAATGACTTCATTATGAATGAAGATGGTGCCTCTTCATTGGCACGAATGCTTTTTGAAGACGCTACAAATATTAACTTTTATGTTGGAAAAGCCGTAAACCCAGCACATCAAAATCCTAATTTGCCAATTAACTTTAACATTAAAATGCAACTGATAAACAGTTTAATCGATCACTTAAAGTCAATGGGCAAAGACACATCAATTAACTACTTTTAGGAGGCTTATAGGATGAGATTATTTGACACGAAAGTACAACATCTAAAATATAAAGTATTAAGAGAAGTCGCGAAAGCCTCATTAAATGATACATTGATTCATGCTTACCGTGATATTCCACAAAACATCATCAAAGGTCCTAACCCGAACTACCGGTGTTGCATCTACAAAGAACGGGCGATTATAAGTGAAAGAATTACACTTGCTATGGGTGGAAATCAATCCATTGATTCACCCATAGAAGTTATTAATATCGCTTGTGATGAATGCCCAGTTGGTGGGTATGAAGTCACAAGAGCCTGCCGCGGTTGTATCGCCCACCGGTGTAAAACCGTATGCCCTAAAGAAGCGATTTCTTTTGATCACAACCACCGCGCTGTTATTGATAAAGATAAATGTGTGGAATGCGGGCAATGCGAAAAAGTATGTCCCTATAGTGCCATTGTGCACTACAAACGCCCTTGTGTTAATGCTTGTCCTGTTGAGGCGATTACAATGAATAACGACAACACAGCAACCATCGATTATGATCGCTGTATTGAATGTGGTGCGTGTGTTCATCAATGCCCTTTTGGAGCGATTTCTGATAAATCTGAAATATTAGATGTTGTTGAGACGTTAAAAGACAATGCCTTGCATAAAAAAAAGATTTATGCAATCGTCGCGCCAAGTATCTCTAGTCAGTTTAGTTATGCCTCACTCAATCAAGTCATTACCGGAATCAAAATGATGGGATTTCACGATGTTGTTGAAGCCGCACTAGGCGCTGATCTTGCAGCGTTATTAGAAAGTAAAGAGCTAAGTGAAAAAGGATTCTTAACAAGTTCATGTTGCCCTTCATTTGTAACCTACATCGAAAAACACATTAAATCCATGACGCCACATATATCACACAATTTAAGTCCTATGGCCCTTGTTGGGGCCCATATCAAAAAACATACCCCCAATGCCTATACTGTATTTATAGGGCCTTGTACTTCTAAAAAAAGCGAGGCTAAAAAAGATACCGTAAAGGGTTCCATTGACGCCGTTTTAACTTTTGAAGAATTACAAGCGTTAATCGATGCCTACGACATTAATCTATCGACTTTAAAGGCAGAAGACACTTTAAACAACGCATCCTATTACGGTCGGATATTCGCAAGAACCGGTGGACTTAGTGATGCCATGCGACAAGCATTTAAAGAACAGGCTATAGACTTTGATTTCAATCCCATTGTTTGTAGTGGCATAAAAGAAAGTAAAACAGCACTTTTAAAAGCCTCACATAACAAACTACAAGCCAATTTTATTGAAGGCATGGCCTGTGAAGGCGGCTGTATCGGTGGTCCTTGTTGTTTAACCCACGGTCCAAAAGACTTAAAACAAGTCGACCGTTACGGTAAAGAAGCTTATGAAAAAACCATTAAAGATGCTGTATTGCCTTTTGAACTATAAAACAATCGTAAAGACCTGTTAGAGCTAAAGCTCTAACAGGTTTTTTTCTTAATAAGCTATAAAAACCATTAAACATCGAGTTCAAAACATGGTTATAGTTGTCTATTCTCAGTTTTATAATCAATGTCTTTTTCTCGTAACCTATAATCAATTACTTGATGGTACTCTATTTTTATGATTTGTTTTGTGAGGTCAAAAACAACGCGCGATTAAAGTAAGAAGATACCGCATATGATTTTACTTTGAATTTCAAACTTTTTATACTCAAAGTATACAAGATCAAAAAGGAGAATCATGTAATGCGATATTTAAAACTATGGATTTTAATTGGTTTACTCGGTGTTTTAGCAGCTTGTACGACTGATGAAAGCACACTAACATTCACTGAAGATACCCTTACATTAAATGAAGGAGACACCGTAAGTCTCCCCTTATCAATCAGCGATGATATTGCAAACGATACGCTAACATATGACTCGTCTGATGATACCATTGTAAGTGTAAATACAAATGGAGAAATCACTGGATTGGAAGAAGGAGAAGCGATCATTTCAGTGACGCTCGATGATGTCTCCACCTCTATTACGATTATCGTT
>CAYNAA010000045.1:6164-8750 GCA_964395055.1 uncultured Candidatus Izemoplasmatales bacterium
GGCGATATGCTAACCTTTGATGTAGACAATATCGATGACGCTGTCGACTCATTAAACACAACACAAACCGTTGTTGATCAACATGGCACACAACACGACCTTGATGTAACATGGGATCTTACATCTATTGATAGTACTGGCGATAAAACCTACACTATACTTGGTACAATTGATTTACCAGAGGACTTTGAAGAGGATACAATTCAATATGCCCAAGATATCACTTTAAACTATGATAGCACCATTACAATCATAACTGTCGATGTCTACAATGACATTGTTGACATAGAAGTTCCTTATGGAACAACGAGTGATGAGGTATTAACATTATTACCTAGTACAATTAGCTTAGAAGATGAAGACAGTGAACTATACACCGTTGATATAACATGGGACATGAGCAATTATAGTGACACCGAAGGCGTATATACGCTAACCGGCACCTTAGAATTGGTCAATGACATGGTTTTAGAAGATGGCAATACTGTTTCAGTTGATGTCACAGTACAAGAACAACTAAATACTATAACAGCTATCAATGTCGAGGACACTGACTTTAGTGATACAGTATCTTACGGTACGTCGTTAGATGATGTTATAGCGTCACTTCATGATACCGTAGTCATTGAAGACGCAAACGGCACTCAGCACACCGTGACCCTTACTTGGACATCATCAACTTATGACGAACTTACGGCAGATGACTATTCATTCACTGGTTCATTCTCATTACCAGATGGTGTTGTCAACGATCCAGATACACCACTAGATTTAAATATAGAAACCACCGTAACGGTTATGGAACCAGCAAATCATTCAACCTATGACATTACTAACACCACAAATGATGATGAAGCGTATGAAGGAATTACTAAAGAAATTACATTCGACTTAATAACCACAGACATTCAAGACCAAGGCTATCAGGATATAAATTTAGAAATAACTTATGATGATACTGATTTACAACTCACTTATAATGATAGTTCATTAGAAAGTAACGGATTATTATTAGAAAATGCTACTTTAGACGCAGATACCACACAAGAATTTACTTTAACTGCCGATCTTATTGACAGTGGTCACCATGACCTTACAATTACATTAATCAACAATGACAATGATGATGTAATTATGACGAAAGAGATGACACTTAGCGTAAAAAGTACAAACACCGTAAACTACGCTTATAACATGCCAGAAGGCACTACGGTAACCCTATTAGGTATCGTTACGGAAGTCCACGAAGACGGCTTTTATCTTCAACCTTATGAAGACCGTGGTATGTTTGTTGATTATGACAACCCAGACTCAAATAATATTACTGTTGGCACAAAAATATTACTTGAAGCTGATACTAATAATTCTTTCTCAGAATGGTATTTAAGCAATATCACAACACTAGATATCATAAGCCAAGATAACCCACTTCCGACCCCTTTAGACATCGATACCACAAACTTAGGTGATGTTTTTGATCAAGACGGTAGTTTAATGAACTTTAGTGGGTTATACTTTGGCCAAACAATTGATTATTCAAGTTCGTTACGGGTAGAACTAAAAGACAACGAAGGCGAGTATTTTCACCTATACATCGATAAAGACCATGAAGACTATGACATGTATGAAACAATGTTCACCTCACTCATGGTTGATCAAATGGTCGATCTAACCAATGTTGTCTTCGATCAAAACGTACACTTAACTGACATTAGCCATGTTGATGTGACCCCATTAACGCAATCAGAACTACAAACATACATCGACTCATTATACGAACTAGATGATACAATATATGAATCGTTTGATACCCCAAATACACAACTGATTTTCGATCAAACCTATACATTAGAATGGGAATCATCTAACACTAATGTTATTGAAAATAATGGGACCGTGCATCGTCCAGATGTGAATGAAAGTGATGAAGATGTAACCATAACACTGACCGTATCACAAGATGGCAGTGTTAAAACAACACACACATATAATGTGACAGTCCCAGTATACGATCCAAACAATTATGAGTTGCTTTATAGCACAGATTTTGAAAATATAGATACCAACTTTAATGACTACTCACATGGTGATATCTATGATCTTGATAATCCCCCTGTTGCTTGGAGTGGAGAAACATCAGGACAGTACTGGTATACCATGGATGATGGTGATCAATATAATGGATCCCGCTCTATACGCATTCGCGGAAATAGTAGCTTCGGGTCATATCTAGCCTTAAGTAATTTCCCACTATCTCATCTAGGTAAAATCGAGTTTGATATCGGTGGCTATGACCTTGATGGGTCAAAAACCGGATACTCATATATGTTAGTTCCAGTGGATGAAGAAGATGTTGTCAATGGCAACTACGAAAAATCAGATAACATTCACCCTACACCTTCTGAGATGACAACAGTAACTCTTGATGTAGACTATGAAGATTTCGATACAATTGAAGAAGATCAGCTGGTGAGACTGGTTATTTTGATTCATCTAACTGGTGACTTTGATGATTATGAAGAATCCGTTATTAATATTGATGACATCAAGATTTACCGGCAACCTAGATAACAAAAAAGCGCGGCA
>CAYNAA010000046.1:0-8438 GCA_964395055.1 uncultured Candidatus Izemoplasmatales bacterium
AGGTAAATGCGGACTATCGTCCAAAACTTAAATCTGCTGGATTAATCACTAGAGACCCACGTGCCGTAGAACGTAAGAAATACGGACTTAGAAAAGCACGTCGTGCCCCACAATTTAGCAAGCGTTAAAAATTACAAAAAAGCACATTGTTGTGCTTTTTTTATTGACACTAGCATATTTATATAAAACATACTATAATAAGTAACGAAGACCTATATAGGAGGAATTTTTGATGAAAGTACGCGTACGTTATGCACCAAGCCCAACAGGCCACCTTCACATTGGAAATGCACGCACGGCTTTATTTAATTATTTATTTGCAAGAAAACATAACGGAGCTTTTATAGTTCGTATTGAAGATACCGACACAGTTAGAAATGTAGAGACAGGAATTGAAAGCCAAATGACTTATCTAAAATGGCTTGGACTTGATTGGGATGAATCTATTGATAATGATGGGGGGTATGGGCCATACCGCCAACTAGAGCGCCTTGACTTATATAAGTTATATGCCGATAAATTGCTTGCAAGTGGTCATGCATATAAATGTTATTGCACAAAAGAAGAACTAGAACAAGAACGTGAAGAACAAATTGCCCGTGGTGAAGATAAACTACATTACTCACGGAAATGTTTGCACGCACCTGAACAAGACAAACCCTATTCTATTCGTTTTAAGGTACCTGACAATGCGACTTATACTTTTAAGGATTTAGTTAAAAACGACGTATCTTTCCAAAGTGCAGACATCGGTGATTGGGTTATTATGAAACAAAACGGGATTCCAACCTATAATTTTGCCTGTGTTATCGATGATTATCTCATGGAAATTAGCCATGTTCTTCGCGGTGAAGATCATATTACTAACACACCAAAACAACTCATGATTTATGACGCGTTTAAATGGACACCACCAACATTTGGTCATATGACACTAATTGTTAATGAAGAAGGCAAAAAGCTATCAAAACGCGATGAGTCAATTATTCAATTTATCGAACAATATAGAGCCTTAGGCTATTTACCTGAAGCAATGTTTAACTTTATATCACTACTAGGGTTCAGCCCAAAAGGTGATGAGATATTAGATAAAGATGCCATTATCAACGCCTTTGATGAAACCCGCCTATCAACATCACCTGCAACATTCGATAAAGACAAACTTGCATATATCAACAATAGATATATTAAAGCGCTTGATTTAGAAGAGACCATTACATTGTGCAAACCATACTTATTAGAAGCTGGTATTGGTGAAAAGAAAGATATAGATTGGTTCGAAAGTTTAATTGAAGTGTTTAAAGACCGTCTATATTACGGAAAACAAATTGTAAAGCTTTATAAAGATTTCTTTGAGCAACAGTTCATGTTGGATGACGAGCAACATGAGTTTATGCAACAAGAAGGAGTCAAATTGTTAATTGAAACATTTAAACATAATATTAAACAAGAAACTGCTCCCGATGCATCAACCTACAAAGCGCTTATTAAAAGTACTGGAAAGGAAACGAACATGAAAGGGAAAATGCTATTTATGCCTATTAGAATTGCAGTTAGCGCAAGTATGCATGGACCTGATTTACCGAAGATGATGCATTTAATGGGTAAAAAACTTGTTATAAAACGTCTTGAAAAAACGATAGAAACGCTTGGATAATACATTTCTACTAGAAAAATATTTGCAATCTCTGTTATAATCGTTTATAATTTGATTATATTAAGAAAAAAGGAGAATTATTTTTACATGAAAGGTACAGTTAAGTGGTTTAATTCAGAAAAAGGTTATGGATTCATTACAACCGAAGAAGGACAAGACATTTTTGTTCATTACAGTGCAATTAACGCTGAAGGTTTCAAAACTTTAAACGAGGGCGACGAAGTTCAGTTTGAAGTTGTTGAGGGAGACCGTGGACCTCAAGCGTCAAATGTAGAAAAGCTATAATGAATTAAAAATTAAAACAGGCATTATGCCTGTTTTTTTGTTGGTTAAATACACGTCCTGTGATACAATATATACGATTAATCAAACATTTTTTAGCAGGTGATTCAAATGAAAATATTTAACACCCTAACAAACAAATTAGAATCCTTTAAACCAATTCACGAAAATACTGTGAATATATATGTTTGTGGTCCTACGGTATATAATTATATTCAAATTGGAAATGCTCGTCCCGTCATCTTTTTTGATGTCGTGAGACGTTATTTTGAGTATCTCGGTTACACAGTAAACTTTGTATCTAACTTTACGGATATTGATGACAAGATTATTACTAAAGCACTAGCGGACCAAAAAACTGAAATGGAAATCGCAAATAAGTTCATTGACGCATTCTACAAGGATGTTGAACGCGTTGGAAGTTCTACAGACTATTTGGCACCTAGAGTAACAGAGTATATGGATTCGATTATCTCATATATAAAAAAACTCGTTGATAAAGGATATGCATATGAAATCGATGGAGATGTCTATTTTCGTGTCAGCAAGATGGATGACTACGGAATTTTATCTGGTCGCAATATTGACGATTTAACAAGCGGTGCACGGATTGAAATTAATAATAAAAAAGAAAACCCACTTGATTTCACTTTGTGGAAAAAAACTGATTTAGGGATTAAATTTCCTTCTCCATTTGGAGAAGGCAGACCAGGGTGGCATACCGAATGTGTGGCGATGATTGATGATATTTTCGGGGGAAAAATTGATATTCATGGTGGTGGTGCAGATTTAATGTTTCCACATCATGAAAATGAAATTGCTCAAAATCAAGCGCTCCATCATCATTACACCGCAAATTATTGGATGCATAATGGTCATTTAAATATTAATGATAAAAAAATGTCTAAAAGCGAAGGCAATTATATATTAGTTAAAGACCTCGATAAAGATTATATGGGATTTAGACTCTTTACGCTAAGTACCTACTACCGTAGCCCTATTAACTATACTGATGAATTATTAGAGCAATACGTACAAGAATGGCAAAAACTTAAAAGAACTTATACACAGGCGTTCTATAAGCTTGACATCCAAGAATATCTTGATGAGCCAATAATAACATTTAAAGAACTTGAAACCATCAAAAAAGCATTTACTGATGCAATGGATAATGATTTTAATACAGCGAATGCTATTACTGAACTACAAAACCTCAATAAATATACAAATCAAAAAATTCGTCAAAAAGAGGCGCAAGATGCCTTATTAGCAGCAGTACATTTATTTGATATATTCTTCTCTATATTGGGTCTTAACCCACGTGTGAAGCGAATGAATCACGCAACAAGAAACATGTATATGGAATGGGCTGACGCCCGTAAGAATAAAGATTATGAAAAAGCTGACTACTTACGCGAGCAACTATCAGAAAAAGGTGTGCTTTGATGCTTCAACATAACGGTCAAACTCTTGCGTATATTGGTGATGCAGTTTATGAACTTTTTATCCGTAAAACGCTCATTGAACAAGGCACTACACAAGTAGGAAAACTCCATCTAAAAGCGGTTGCTTTTACTAGTGCAGAAGGACAAAAGAAAGCTCTAGAAATCATTGATGGAATGCTAACTAAAGAAGAAAAAAATATCGTAAAACGAGGACGAAATGCACAACTCACTAGGAGAGCGCGAAGTACCGATTTGATGACCTATCAACTGGCAACTGGATTTGAGGCGTTACTTGGCTTTTTATATTTAGTTGAGGCTCACACCCGTATTGATACCTTGTGTCGATATATCATCACCAATTTTAGTGAATAAAATTCGTGATTATTTCAAGTTCGTAACACATATTATATGTTAAAATAAGGACAAGAGGTGGTTTTTTGGCAACATTAATTTATGGCAAAAACCCAATAAAAGAGGCATTGAATCATGATCGAAAGATATATGAAATCTATGTAGTTGATAAAAACATACCAACATTTTTAAATGATTTTAAGGACAAAAATCTTAAAATAACATCGCTTTCAAAACCTAAGATGGCGTCAATGTTTTCATCAACACACCAAGGTATAGGTGCACTTGTCGATGATTATCAACATGTTACGCTTGAAGACTCATTGCGCAAAGAAGGACCAAAACTATATATCATGTTGGACTCTATTGAAGACCCACATAATCTAGGAGCTATTATAAGAACTGCAGATGCATTCAATATTAGCGGTATTATTATTCCTAAACGACGAAGTGTTCAAATTACGCCAACGGTTGTCAAAGTGTCAACTGGAGCAATTGAATATGTTGATGTTATTCAAGTGACCAATTTAAACCAAACTATAAAAACATTAAAAGACCAAAATGTTTGGGTGGTTGGGACCGACGCATCCGCACAAAAGGGTATTGGAAGTATTAAGGCTGGTACGGACTTGTGTATTGTAATGGGCAGCGAAGGACAAGGTATAAGCAGATTAGTCAAAGATAATTGTGATTACTTGGTTAAGATTCCAATGTTTGGACATGTTAACAGTTTAAATGTTAGTGTATCTGCAGGCATTATTATTCATGATATAATAAGGAGACGGTAGACCTAAGATGAAATATCAACCACACAACGATTACGAAATCATTGCACTTATTCAAGAAGGCAACGAAGAAGCATTCGCGTTGATGGTTGACAAGTATTCAAAGTTTATTTCGAAAAAGATCTATAAATATAACCTGGCATATGATTATGAAGATTTACATCAAGAAGGTGTTTTGGTTTTATATAAATCAGTCATGAGATTTGACCCTTCTTTCAATAAAACCTTTACACGTTTTTTTGAAATGAATCTACAACGGTTTTACATAAGTTATATTAAGACTTTAAAAAGCAGAACACACATTGAAGTTACCCATTACGATGAGATTAAGGAAAATATACATCAAGTAAATGAAAACTCTGTTTATTTTCATTCCCATCTCGATGAACTGAAAAATGTTTTGACAGAACAGGAATATCGTGTTTATATATTAAGGGAAGTAAAAAACTATACAGTCGATTTAATTGCTGAGACATTAGCTGTAAAAAATAAATCTGTGTATAACTCGCTACACCGTGCGAAAAGTAAAATCAAAAGCTATTTTAAGGAGTAAACCTTGACAAAAGGTCTATATTTTGATAGATTATATATTTGCAAGGTTGTGAGAAAATGAGAAAAAAAGTTATTCTAATTTGTGAAACATGTTTATCGCGTAATTATACCGCGTTAAAGCACAAAGATAGTAAAGACCGTTTAGAAATGAAAAAATACTGCAAGCGTTGTGGAAAACATACAACGCATAAAGAGAGTAAATAGGAGAGATTATAATGGCTGCAAAAAAACCTGAAAAAAAAGTAAATAAGGTAATGCAAGTTTTAAAAACCGAATACCCAATGGAAGGAATTATCCTCGGTTTTCTCGGGATTTTGGTACTTGTGTTAGGTATTTATATTTATATCAGTGAATACATTTATATTTCCCAAACCGAATGGTGGATCTTTAATACCCAGTTGAAACGCGATATATTTGCAATTCTCGTAATGATTATCGGGCTTGGGGCTATTGTCATGTCACTGGCACCATTTGTATTACCTGGAATCAAAGAAATGAAACGTGTATCATGGCCTAAACGCGATACAATGATTAATCATTCAGCACGAGTTTTAGGGTTTATTATATTTTTAGGGTTGGTTTTTGTTTTATACGACGCCATTTTCCGAAGACTATTCGCATGGATTATCGGTAGTTAATGATGTCTGAAAATTTACCGGAAAAAAGATGGTATGTCGTTCAAACTTATTCTGGGTTAGAAAATTCTGTTAAAACCAATTTAGAGCGTCGTATAGAATCGATGCAAATGGAAGATCTCATCTTTCAAGTTGTTATCCCAGAAGAAATAAAACTAGAGAAAAAAGCTGATGGATCATTAAAAGAAAAAGTTGTAAAACTATATCCAGGATATGTATTTATTGAACTTATCGTTACTGATGATTCTTGGTTCGTTGTTCGTAACACACCAGGGGTTACTGGATTTTTAGGAAGTAGTGGTGGTGGGACTAAACCTATTCCGCTTCCGCCAGATGAAATTAATCCGATACTTAAAAAAGCTGGTCTTATTCAAACGCCTAAACTTGATGTTGAAAAAGGACAAAAAGTTCGTGTTACAGCAGGACCATTTGCCAACCAAATCGGTATTGTTGATGATATAGACCAAGAGAAAGCAGAAGTCACAGTTCTTGTAGAAATGTTTGGTCGCCAAACACCTGCAGAACTTAAGTTTGACGAAATCGAAATATTGTAATTAATAATTCAGGAATGCCTACGCGCATTCCTTTGTTTTATCACGCAGTTTTACTTGACACACCATGACAATTCGTTTATAATATCATGGCGTGTGTATAACATGCGATTTTTTAGAGTGGGAGGACTTATTAAAAGTCTGTTTACCACATCACGACTAAGAGGAGGTGTCTATCGTGGCTAAAGAAATTAAGACTGTTGTCAAGTTACAAATTCCAGCAGGAAGAGCAAATCCCGCGCCACCAGTTGGTCCAGCCTTAGGACAAGCAGGCGTGAACATCCAAGAATTTTGTACAAAATTCAATGATCAAACCAAAGATAAAATGGGGTCAATCATCCCAGTTGTTATTACGGTTTTCAAGGATCGTTCATTTACTTTTATTACTAAAACACCGCCAGCAGCAGATTTACTTAAAAAAGCTGCCGGTATCAAAAAAGGTGCAGGTAATCCATTAAAAGAAAAAGTGGGATCAGTTACACGTGATCAATTACGTGAAATTGCAGAAACAAAAATGCCAGATTTAAATGCAAATGATGTAGATGCAGCAATGAACATTATTGCAGGATCGGCAAGAAACATGGGAATCACAATTAAGGACTAACAATTAGTTGTAAATATACAACTATTTGTGGGAGGAGATTCCGTTAGACCACATTTAGGAGGTAAAACAAAATGGCTAAAGGTAAAAAATTCTTAGCTGCACAAGAGCAGATTGATAACACAAAACGCTATGCAGCAACTGAAGCAATTGAACTCGTTAAGAAAATTTCTTTTGAAAATTTCGACGCAGCAGTAGAATGTGCAATTCGTCTAAATGTCGACCCACGTAAAGCTGATCAAAACCTTAGAGGTGCAACCGTATTACCACATGGTACAGGTAAAACCAAACGTGTGTTAGTATTTGCTAAAGGCGATCAAGCTAAAGCGGCTGAAGAAGCTGGCGCTGACTATGTTGGAGATGAAGACATGGTTAAAAAAGTATTAGACGGTTGGACAGATTTTGACACTGTCGTTGCCACACCAGATATGATGGCTCAAGTAGGAAAATTAGGACGCACATTAGGACCTAAAGGACTTATGCCGAACCCTAAAACTGGTACTGTAACACCAGATGTTAAAAAAGCTGTTGAAGAAATTAAAGCTGGTAAAGTTGAATACCGTGTTGACAAGGTGGGTAACATTCATGTTACCATCGGTAAAGTATCATTTGACACTGATAAATTAGTAGAAAACTTACGTTATTTCTACGATGTCATGGTAAAACTTAGACCATCTACAGCAAAAGGCGTTTACGTTAAAAACGTGACAATTGCATCAACCATGGGCCCTGGTGTCAAACTAAACCCAGACGCAATTATTAAAGAATAAGACATAACAAAACAAAATCACATATATTGTCTAAGACTCAGGTGCATATGCTTAATACCCTGACGAGATAAAAGAACCTATGCGCAAGCCTAGACCTCTTTTGTCGTTAGACATAAGAGGTTTTTATTTGTAAAAACTGTAGGAGGTGGAACACGTGTCACAAAAAGCAATTGAAGTTAAACAACAACAAGTAGAACAACTCACTGAAAAAATGAAAGCATCAAACTCAGTTGTTATTGTCGATTACTTAGGACTTACTGTTGAAGAAGTAACCAACCTTCGCGTTGAATTACTAAACAACGGTTGTGAGTTAAAAGTTATCAAAAACAATATCATTCGTCGCGCAGCTATTGAAGCTGGCTACAAAGACTTAGTTGATAGCTTAACTGGACCAAATGCTGTCGCATTTTCTAACGAAGATAGCGTATCTGCAGCGAAAGTTGTTTACGAATTCGCTAAAAATCATCCGAAACTAGAACTCAAAGTCGGAATCGTAGATGATGAATTCATGAACGAAGAGAAAATTCAAACAATCGCAACAATCCCATCAAGAGAAGCACTACTCACTATGTTCGCAGGTGGATTACTGCAACCAATCAAAGAAGTTGCAATCGGCCTTAGCATGCACATAGAAAAACTAGAAAATAATGCGTAATTATAATAAATAGGAGGAAAAACCATGGCACTTAAAAATACAGAAATTATTGAAGCGTTAAAAGAAAAGACATTATTAGAACTTAAAGAATTAGTAGATCTTATGAAAGAAGAATTCGGTGTTGATCCAAGTGCAGTTGCTGTTGCTGGACCTG
>CAYNAA010000047.1:0-8348 GCA_964395055.1 uncultured Candidatus Izemoplasmatales bacterium
CAAATGAACAAGTAATGAAATCAATGCAATACGCATACCGTGATCGTAAAAAACGCAAAAGCAATTTCCGTAAATTATGGATTACACGTATTAACGCTGCAGCCCGTATGAACGGAATGTCATATTCACGTTTAATTAACGGATTAAGCCTTGCAGGTGTTGAAATTAACCGTAAAATGTTAGCTGATATCGCGATTAATGATGACAAAGGATTTGCTGAAATCGTTAAAACCGCACAAAGCGCATTAGATGGAAACATCAAACCACAAAAAGAAGCACTTAAAAAAGAAGAATCTGCAGACGCACTTACTCAAGAACAACTAGAAGATATGACAGTTGCTGAATTAAGAGATTTATGTAAAGATCGTGATATTACAGGATACTCTTCACTTAAAAAAGCAGAACTCATTGAAGCATTATTAAACTAAGCAGTGTAAGAAACTGCTTTTTTTATGCTTTCACTTTACAACGTGTTTGGTCAATGTGAAAATCCCATGCCCATTCACCACCATTGCATAAACCAACAATAACCATGTGAAAAACTTACATCGCCTAAAACCCTTGCTAGGCGGTCATTCTCATAAAATAATCCACGCTGTGCCCCTAAATAAAAATGCGAACCAATCCCATCAAGCCCTTTAATAAGCCACTTCATTCGTGCATCCCTATTGACAAGTGTCACCATCTCTTTTATAATTAAAATAACCTAAGATGTTGAAAATCACTCATGTGCGACCCCAAATCATTACATAAGGAGCCAAGGCTTAACCGGTGTGAACGCCCTAGAACCAATAGGGAATCCTAAAGGTTAATGCAAGAGGCTACCCCCATAGTAGAACTCGGTTCTGCAATTGAGTGATTTTCCATGTCTTAGGTTTTTCTTATGCCTTATTTTAGACGTTTTGCTTGCTATTTAGACGCGTTCGTTTTATTATGAAGATAAGAAATAAAGGAGGGCAACATTTTATGGGAAAATTAAAAACTAGTCTTACTGTGTATAACTGGGTATTCAAATTTATTGGCGCAATTTTACTTATTACGCTAGCCATTATCTTAACCGTGATGGACGTTGAAAGAGTTGTCGAAGCATTTGTTGGTTTACTTATTGCTGGATACGCGATTATGCGACTCGTACCATTTATCAAAACGCAACGCAGTGATTTAATTAAAACCATCAATATATTTGAGATTTTTATCAACCTTATTGTTGCACTTATTTTTATTGGAAACATGTTTGTTAACGATGAACCCCTTGGTGCCATCTTTGGATACATGCTTGGTGGGGTATTAATTTTACGTGGTATGGTTCATTTTTACGGTATTTCTGACGGAAATGAAAAAGGCGATCACCCAACCTATTTCTTCCATATCGCGACATTGATTATTGGGACGCTAATTATTGTACAAGGGTACACGGTTGAACAACTTATTATTTTAATGCTTATTTTAACCATTGGGGCTTCAGTTTACCTTGGTGTCGATGCGTATGGTGGGTATAATCTTTACCGCCGTAGAAAGCAAATGGAAGCACCACGTGATGAAACCCACGACCAACCAAAAGATATCCCCGTTCCAAGAAAAGAAGACCCAGATAAAGAAAGAGATCAAATCGTTAGTTAAGGTGCGTTTTTTGCACCTTTTTTTTGCTTTTTTAACGAATCCACTATATAATAATTTGTATACTACCTAAAAAAAGCAGGTGAAACAATGAAACACGAAATTTGTAAAATGATGCATAAAGGCGCACTCTTACATAAACGCCTTATGACAAGTATTTTAGAGCGTTATAATATTACTTATGCACAATACCAAGTGCTAAAAATTATTGATGAACATCCAGGAATTACGGCCAAAGAAATACTTATTTATTTAGATACTGACAAAGCTACCCTATCAGGTGTTTTAACCCGCTTGGAAAAAAGCAACCTTATCGAACGGAAAATCGATAAAGAAGACCGTCGTCTCATACATATTTATTTAACCGAGAACAGTCTTTCTGTATGTCAAGATGTAAAAAGCATCGAATCATCATGTGAAGCTGAAATGTTAAAGGGGTTAAAACCTAAAGAAATCAGACATTTCTTTGAAGCATTCAACCAAGTCATAAATAACCAAATTAACAAGTTAGAATCACAAAATCAATCGATTAAAGATATGTTAGAATAATAAAGAAGGGAGTATGACATGAAAAAATATTTATTTAGTAACGGCATCATCAATATCGTTGTCGGTGGACTATTAATTATCTTTGCCATACTAGGGATGTTTGTGTTTGAATGGTTTAGTGATGCCGCAAATATCGTTGTTGGTGCCATCATTATCCTTGTTTCAGTCTTGCGGTTTGGTAAACATAGAAAACAGTATAATAATCAAAATGCATTGATGATCTTAACCGCAGAGGTTATTATTGTTATTACGTTATCTGTGTTGCTGGTTTTAAACCGACTAACCATGACAGAAACAATCGGTATTGTGCTTTACTTACGTGGGTTTGTCTATTTACTTATATTACAATTACTTAAACTACGGAGCACCTTTTTAACTTTTATACTTTACATTATTATTTTAACCTTAGGGGCATTTGTATTCTTTAATGGACCTAATTTAAACGACATTATTGAATGGTTATTGTTTATCATCATCACTGCCTATGGACTATTTATGGTTATTATGGGCATTGATCAATTAAGAAATAAACCAAAAGAATAAACATAATATAGGAGGATTTCATGAGTAAAATATTAAAAGAAATGTCTATGTTAAACGGAATTCCTGGTAATGAAACAGAAGTTCGTAAATACATGGAAGAAAAAATGAAAGACCATGCTACTGTAAGTTTTGATAACTTAGGCAGTATCATCGCAGAAAAAATTGGTCAAGAAGATGGCCCACGGATTATGGTCGCTGGCCATATGGACGAAGTTGGTTTTATTTTAACCAAAATCACTGACGAAGGCTATGTTAAATTCATTCCAGCTGGTGGATGGTGGAGCCAAGTTATGCTTGCTCAACAAATGGTTATTACAACCAATGAAGGCAAACACATCCGCGGCGTTATCGGCGCAAAAGCCCCACATATTTTAACGCCTGAAGAACGTAAAAAACCCGTTGATATTGACGATATGTATTTAGACCTTGGAGTCAAAGACAAAGAAGAAGCTGAAAAACTCGGCATTCGTTTAGGCGACATGATTACTCCATATATCGAAACCGTGCCGTTAAACAACGAAAAGTATTTACTCGGAAAAGCATGGGACAACCGTGTTGGTTGTGCCGCAGCAATTGAAACGCTTTATAACTTAAAAGACAAAAAACATCCAAACCGTTTTTACGGTGTAGGAACCGTCCAAGAAGAGGTTGGCTTAAGAGGTGCAACAACCAGTGCCTATAAAGTGGACCCAGATATCGGGATTGCCGTTGATACAACCATCGCCTATGATTTCCCTAAAGGCAGTAAAGATACCGTCTTAGGAGATGGCGTTGGCATTATGATTTCTGATTCATCAATGGTCGGACATAAAGGCTTAAGAGACTATGTTGTTAAACTTGCTGAAGATAACAACATCGATTATCAATTAACTTACCTTAAACGCGGTGGAACTGATGGTGGTAAGATTCATCTAACCCGTTCAGGCGTTCCATCAATCGCGCTATGTCTTCCTGTGCGTTACCTTCATTCACATACATCAATCGTCCATCAAGACGATTACGACAACTTAGTTAAACTGATTACCCTACTTGTCGAATCGTTAGACAAAGAGACTGTCGAAAACATTACCTATCAATAACAAAGTGGGCGAGTCGCCCACTTTCTTTTAGGAGGGTCATCTATGCGTATTATCGCTGGTAATTACAAACGAAGAAAACTACATGAAGTTGTATCGGACAATACAAGAAGTACCAAAGACCGTGTTAAAGAAACCATGTTTAATATGATATCGCCAGCACAACACGTATCACAAACACTGGATCTTTTTGCTGGGTCTGGCGCTTTAGGGTTAGAAGCGCTAAGCCGCTACAGTGGACATGTAACATTTGTAGAACAAGAACACGCGGCAATCACTGTTTTAAATCAAAATATCGATATGCTTAATGTTCGCGATTGTGTCACTGTTTACTATCAAGATGCCTTTACATGCTTAACTACCCAAACCATGCCATACGACTTAATTATCCTAGACCCACCCTATCATCAAAATCTCGTTACCAAGGCACTCGCAGTTATCATGAAAAATGCCCTTTTACATCCACACGGTTTAATGGTATCATTAACGCATAAGGATGAAACTGTAACCTTGCCTAAAGGCATTACCATAATCAAACAACGCACTGTCGGCATTACCACCATTACATTTTTTGAAACGGAGTGATACCATGAAAGTAGGACTATACCCAGGATCATTTGATCCGATTACATACGGACACATGGATATTATTACAAGAGCACTTAAGGTATTCGACAAACTGATCATCCTTGTATCTGTAAACCCAATGAAAAAAACCTTATTTGATAAAGATGAACGCATTGATATGATAAAAACAGTTTTAAACGACCATCACGATCACATCATCATTGATTCAAGTAACGATCTAACCGTTCACCATGCCGTTGAACTTGGCGCAACCCACATTGTCCGCGGGTTACGCGCTCTAACAGACTTTGAGTATGAGTTCCAGATGACCCATGCCAACCGCGTCTTAGATAAATCCATTGATTCTGTCTTCTTTATGACAGACAATAAATTTTCCTTTCTAAGCTCAACAACCGTTAAAGAAATCGCTCAATTTCACGGTGACTTAGATACCTTTGTACCGCCTTATGTAAAGGAAAAACTCGAAAAAAAATATCATGATTAGCTGATAATTTTTATCAGCTTTTTTTGTGAAAGTATTTTACTATTTTTTTATTTATAAAAATGTTAATATAACTATAGGTGATAATTATGGATTCTAAAGAAAAAGTTTTTAACGAATTAAGAAAACAAAATGTTCGCATCACTAAGCAACGTAGAGCCATTATTGACGTCTTAGAAAACAAACATCTTACCATCCAAGAAATTCATCAAGAACTAAAAAGACGTGGATATAAAAACTTGGGTACGGTCTATAACAATATTGACTTTTTAAGCGAGCATAAAATCATAACACAAATTTTTATCAATGGCAAAAAACATTACGATCTAACCATTGATGATCATTCGCATACCGCGGATTCTCACATTCATGTAACGTGCAAAGTTAATAATAACATTATTGAAATAAATGATAGTAAAATTTTTGATCTAATCAAAGAACAAGAAATCTTTAAAAACTTTAACATCGAAAAACTCCAAATCGTTGTTGAAGGGACATGTGATCACTACAATACTGATGAATGTCATACAGATGATGCATGTTTTATTAAAAAACTTGAACGCAAAGAAACAAAGTAATAATTAAAGCCCAAAATAATGGGCTTTTTTAATGGATTAAAAGATAATTAATAGATAAAAAAGAGCGATGACAATCGTGTTTTATAAACAAAAAATAACGCATTTGCCATTTCGATATTAACTATGCTTGTTATAATAAAAATATACATCCATGATGCACAAACAATCTAACACAAGCATTCCAAAAAATAGGAGGAGAAAACTATGGAACGCGTTATTATTGTTACAGGTGCTGCAAGTGGTATTGGAAGAGAAACAGCTAAAAAACTTGCTAAAGAAGGCGCAAAAGTGGTTATTGCTGACATTGACACACAAGCCGCAGAGAAAGTTGTTAAAACAATTGAAGCATCTAAAGGGCAAGCAGTTGCTTGCCACGTTGATACTGCAGACAAAGAAAGTATTCAAGCAATGATTGATTTTACCGTTGACACTTATGGTACACTAACCGGTATTTTTAACAACGCTGGTATCGGTGATATGGTACCATTTCAAGAACTAACAACTGAGGACTATCAAAAGATGATTGATATCAACCAAACTGGTGTTTTTCTCGGCATCCAACTGGCTGCTAAGAAGATGCTATCACTTGGTGTTGACAATGGGGTTATTATTAACACCGCAAGTATCTATGGGTTCATCGGTGCAGAAACAAGTGCACACTATAATGCCGCTAAAGCAGCGGTTGTTTCACTAACAAAGTCAGCAGCTCAAGCGTTAACTAAAGAAGGGATTCGCGTGGCTGCTATTGCACCCGGATTTACTAAAACAGCGATTTTAGATAACGTAGATGATGACATGTTAAAAGCTATGGAAGATTACCATTTACGTGGTAAGTTGTTAACTGCTGAGGAAATAGCTGATGTCGCCGTATTCTTATTTAGTGATAAAGCTGTTGCGATTAATGGCTCTACTGTTTTAGCTGATGATGGTTATTTAGCATTTAAATAAAAATTTATTGTTTAAACACATTAATTAACTCGCAAAAAACCTATGAGTTTTCATAGGTTTTTTTATGATAATTTTTCCTATTATTTACTGCATTTAGTGATATAATAGGTCTAGGTGATACTATGACTAGATCGATACGACTTATGACAATAACCTTTATTTATACAATGATAATCCGACTCATTATTAGTATCTTAACTCCCGTAAAACTTTTTTCTAGCGGCATCTTTTTTGACGCCTTTTTATTGGTTTTAATCAGTATGTTGGTGACCCTAATAATGAGAAAAGCATGGATGCAAAAAGCATTTTACATGTTTTTTGTTTTTCTATGGACAATGGTTGCCATTGCCGATTATATGTTTTACGGGTATTTTAGTATGCTAACAACAAGAATGAATGCGCAAGGACTAACGTTTATGTCCTTTGATTTAACCGTTGAATACGACTTAAGCATCTTACCTGCCTTCATCGTCTTAATACTTGTCGTTGCAATTATGTTTATCATTATCATTAAACAACCAAAAAAAGATACGTTAAAATCAAACGACTATCTTTTCTTAGTTTTTTTAGTTTTTATCCACATCATGATGATTGCTCACTTCACAAATAATGAAAAGACCTTATCTATGGATTATTTTGAATCAGAAGACTACCTTTATCAAACGATGTATTCAAATACTGAGTTCGCATCTGATTATGGGTATTATTATTATCATCTAATTGATCTTTTTAAAATAGAAGATGCCCCACTTATAGAAAAAACAGATTTAGATGCCTATTTTAACAACAAACCTGACCATCAAACGAACGATTACACTGGACAATTTGTCGGCGACAACGTCATTCAAATTACTGTTGAATCATTTGACACGCGTTTTATTAATGAAACCATTACACCTACACTTTATATGATGCAACAATCAGGCTATACATTTACGAACTATTACACGCCCGTCGTAAATCAAGGCGCAACATGTAATACTGAGTTTATGGCTATTACAAGCCTCTATGCGACCAATTCAAATGCCTCAAGCAACAATGTCTGTCATACTTACCAAAACACCACCTTTCCTTATAGTACACCTTCACAACTAAAAGACGCGGGCTATAATACCACCTACATGCATCTAGGCTATGAATGGTTTTACCAACGTGAGACATTAATGCCGAATATGGGCTTTGATAATGCTTATTTTATTGAAGACATTGAAGCGGATACTAACCAAAACATTAACCCACTATTAGATACGGAACTCACCCATTTTATCGACGAATATATGACCTATGATGACCCGTTTTATTTACATATGTTAACGTATGGGTTACATGGAGCTTATAAGCCAACTGTATATGATGATTATAATGTTATCATCGATACAGTCTTTGATGACACACTCGATGAAGAACTGCGTGTGTATTATCAAAAACTTGCAGATTTTGATGCGTTTTTAACAACGCTTTTAGAGACCTTAGAAGATAATAATGTGCTTGATGATACTTTAATTGTTATCTATCCTGATCACTACCCATTTATGATTAACCCAGATACATACCAAACCCATTTAGATATTGATATGGATGACAAAGGGCTATATAATCAAACAATGATGATGTATCATCCTTCAATGACACAAGAAGTCATTACAACACTAGGTTCAACCATCGATATCGCACCAACCCTATTAAACCTCGTACATCCAAACCCTAATTTCACTTATCTTTTCGGGCATGATCTCTTATCATCAGATAATAATCCTATTTGGTTACATGACTATTCTATGCTTTATAATGATACTGTTTATCCACTAAACGAAGATACAGAAAATAGATCAGAAACCATCACGTCATTATATGAAGATTTGCTTACCCACTATGAAGTCAGTAGAGCAGTACTATATTACGACTATCTTCAGCAAATAAGCGAAGAAGAGAGCGAATAAACCCTAAAATTTATTCGCTTTAACCCTT
>CAYNAA010000048.1:0-7943 GCA_964395055.1 uncultured Candidatus Izemoplasmatales bacterium
GGCCTTCTAAGCCATCGGTCGGGGGTTCGAATCCCTCCCAGAACGCCATTATAGCGTACCCAAGCCGTTAACGCGGCTTTTTTTATGCGCCGATTTGCGTAGCAGGCCATTGCTTGAACCCTGTTGAGTAACATAGCAAATAAAACATCTTATCCACACTTTGATATTATTGGTTTTATAACATATAATAAAAGTAAGTTGGATGCTAATGAGAATCATTATTATCTTAATGCGCACGTTAATCTTATGCGAAATAGATCATCGTACATGCCGTATTTATAAGATATTAATACATCTAATTATTAAAACATCAAGGAGTTGTTTATGTGATCTTATTTAAGGCCTTAAAACTAACCATTAAACATTATTTTAAAATTATCCCGTATTTGATTATTGTTTTAATATTATATGGCATTTTTTCTTCTGTGGTACCATTTATTGGAAGCCTTATTGCGCTGCCATTATTTGTTGGTGTAGCTTATTTCATGGTTAATATTGTTATATATGAACAAAAGCCTAAAAAATCCCCTTTGTTTTTAGGATTTGAAAATGGTAAATTTTTATATAATATGATTTATTTGGTACTGCGCGAAATGATTACACATGTATTTACGTTTGTAATAAGTACTACTTTATTTATGACTTTGTTTAATGATATCGAAATAGTATCATTGAAATATAACTTGCATCCATTAATCGTGCTTGTTGTGTTCATTATTATTGCTTTACTCCCTGCCCTGATTATTTCTATGGGGTTATCTATGGTTCCTTACTTACTTGCTGATTATAAGTTTGACCAAGCAAGAAACAACCCGCTTTTTGCTAGCCTTAAACTATTAAAAAATAATTATCTTCGATTGTTCGGAATGCGATTATTATTTTATATTTGGTATTTATGGATTATAGTTGGGTTTTTTATTGTTGCGTTATGGACTAATCTGATGTTATTTGGTGGTGGACCACTTGTTGACTATGTTAACGAAGTAGAAGTCATAATAGGTGCTTGGCTAATTTCTATTTTAGTTACCCCTTTAATCATAATGCCATGGTATAGAATGGTTCATGCTGTATTGTATGTCAAGTTAAGACATAAAATATTTACAAAAGAAGAAGAGCAAACTGAACTAGGGGATTAAATAGATATTTTTAGTATTTCACATAAAACACCATCATAAAAGATTCAAAAGGACTACGAGAGACAGTCCTTTTGAATCTTTTTGTTGTATACAACTAAGCAGTAAGAAACTTCGACATGAATTCTTATTATAAATATCTAGATAGATTTAGTTGATATAACCTAAACAGCCTTGGGTATATGTTAACTATTCACCAATTTTTTTTAGTCACCAGTTGGGTGTTCGAATACATCACAGAACGCCATTATGTTTTATCTGAGCTATTATTACGGATTTTTATATGCGCCGATTTACGTAGTAACTTATTGCGCGAACCCTATTGAGTAACATAGCAAATAAAACTTGTTATCAACACATTGATATTATTGATTATATGACATATAATATAAGCAAGTTGCATGCTGATGGGGATGAGTTATGTGGACATAATTCTTAGAATTCATGAAAAGGAATACATCCATTAATAAGCACGTTTTTAACGTGTTTTTATTTATGGTCGTTTAACTAACTTACCGTTTATTGTAAATGTAACAAATATTTTAATATTATTTTTTTGAAACTAGTTAATTTGTTATGTAAGTAATCATTGAAGGGAGGAATTAAGGATGTTTGAAATCAGTTCAATTTTGTTTGGGATATTGATATTTGCAATATTAATTTTAATTATAAGAGAAATTGTTATGTGGTATTGGAAAATAAACACCATTGTCTATACGCTTGAAGAGCAAAATGAGATTTTATTAGATATTGTACAAGAACTTAGAAAAAAATAAAATTACCATATTATTACATGATTATTACATGTTATTTATTAGTCATAAACTAATTCTACAAATGTTGTTTTTTTAAATAAGTGCAGATAGTGTAAAATATTTTGTGTTTGTTGTGTACATTAAGATAATCATAATATTGATAAATTAGCTTATTAATTTTATTTTTTAATTTATTAGATGATTTAAGATTTTCAAGGTTCATTAGTCGTTTGATTTTAGCTATTTTTTTTGTATAGAATTTAACTTCCTTTTTTTGTACTCGTTCCTTATATTTTTTAAGTAAGTAAATTTCGATATCAAAAATATAAATGTCTCTTGGTTTTAAAAATTAAAGGAACCTATTAGGAAGTCTTCGTCGATTAGCTGTCACATCCTTTTCACTTTGAGAGACCAATAATGTTGTGTTAGTACCTTTAGATCCATGTTTTTGCAGCATGGCATGAATATCTTTGCCATCGTCATTTGATTTGACAGATTCTTTATCCTGGCGGGCATAAGATTATAATAACTATATTAGGATATCGCATTGTTGAAGTGTAAATAGTTAGTGAGTTCATTTATAAATCATGAGAATGCTTTTACATAGATTTGTGATGATTTATCACTAAAGGTTACTTCCTTTATATAATTAAGACTGATTTTGCTTCTGATAATCACTGTGAACGCTACTATCAATAGTGATTTAATAATGATGTGAATTATTTTGTAACAAAGATAAATACATAAAAACGGAACCTCCAGGTCCTATACTTCTGCATAGGATTTTTGTATAATTTATTAAAATACGACATATATGCGCTGTTGGTAATACTGCATATGGGTTATATTTTAAATAAAAAAGGAGGATCGAAAATGAAAAAGATAATTATGTTTTTATTAGTGTTTCTAATTGGTATTGTAGTAACTGGAAACACAGAAGGAGTAAATGCATCAAGTCCTAACTATAACCCAGATTTGATGTTGTTATCGATTACAGATGTTGAAATTGCTACTGAAGTAGCTGATGGAGATAATGCTTTATTTGTTGAAACGTTGTCGCAAATGGGCTATGATAACTATGAGGCTGGAAGTAGTTCTTATGTAGATGAAGGTTATACAATTTTTGGGAAAAACCTTACTGTAGACGAAATTAACCTTTTGATTGCAAATCCATTAGTAGCACTGGATTGGGTTTATTGTGGTCTTACAGCAGAAACAAAAACAGCATCTTTGTACACAAATGCAAATGATGGAACAATTGCGAACTCGTTTCAACATGCTTATTGGAATGTTCTTATGGTTAAACATTTAGGTTATGAGTTAGCTGAGGATTTTGCAACCGCGCATGAGAATTATGAAGGAAACCCATGGATTCATAAGAGTATGGACTTATATAATAATGAGCAAGGAAGAGATTATGCAGATACTATAAGTTGGTTGTGGTTAAAGAGTGCAAACAGATTGGCTACAATGACTCAAGACTTAGTAACTGATGGTAATCTAAGATATATTTTATGGAACTATCAGTATATATCAGCATATATTTATTATGATGGTGGTGTTATAGAGCCAGTTTATGATAATGGTGATTTTCACTCTTATACAGATGGAGCTACACCAATATACCTGCCTGAAATTGAGATAATTGATAGGAGATCAAAACCTGGTCCAATTATTATGCCTATGTCCATAGTTCCTGATGAGGAGGAGATAATTTATGTTGAAGAAGGAACACTTGAATAGAAAATTAGTAATTTCTTTATACTTTCTAATAATTGTAAATATCTTATTATACTTGATTGCAGTATGGACTTCATTCGGCTTGATTCTTTTACTGAATCGCGGTTTAGTTTTATTAATAATCATGGTTACACCCGTTTCAATCGTATACAGCGGATATGTTATGATCAAGAAGTTAAGAATGATTAATGTGGTCTATTTTGTACTTAGTATTGTATCTGTGTCATGGATAGTTTTGGCACTTTATCATGCCGCATCAGTTATGAGTAATTTCTAACTTACGATAATTGATGTGAACGCTACTATCAATAGTGATTTAATAATGTATAAAAATACCAGTTAATATTTCACAATACCTATTCAGGCCTAATTTTAGGGAAAATCACGCTTTGAGCGTGTGAACATTTTTTGACTTTGGTGTTAGAATTTTAGTATCGTGGAGTACTGGCTAAAAAGCCTAGAAGTTAAAGAATTCAGTAAAATGAGTTCTTTTTCTTTTGTAGAAACAAATGTAGTATTTCAACTGGTAAATAACTACAGTTTTTAAAAAAAATGACTGTACAGTTGGAGTGATATGAGTTCACATTTAGTACAGCACTGAATTTAGATTCAGATGACACAATATATTGACTTTGTTTGATGAAATTAATCTAAGTTATGAGTTCGAAATTGAAATTGATTAGCAATCATCTGGTCACAGTGTAGTAAATAAACACTAAAACAATATCAACCACCAGTTGATATTAATCAATCACAAGTATGTTACATTTTTAAACGTTATACGTTATAATTGGGTTAGATTATTTACAGGAGGATGTAAAATGGATGCTAAGAATATAGGGCAATTCTTATTTAAGTTAAGAAAAGAGAAGAATCTTACGCAAAAAGAGATTTCGAAACTCTGTAATGTATCAACTCAAGCCGTATCAAAATGGGAAAGAGGAGATTCAGTACCAGACATTGAAATTCTTGATCGATTAAGTAAACTCTATTCACTAACAATCAACGAAATAATCAATGGTGAAAGAAACGAAATATTTGTAGATAAAACAAAGAAAATAAATGTAGTGATGCTTACGATTTCAATTTTAGTTTTTATAGCCTACGCTTTTAATTATATTTCTGTAGAGTTTGATTCGTCATTTATTGGGGCTACTAATAATGGTGTTTTAAAAGGATATCAATTAATCTTGAATGGATTAAATGGGTGGTATGTTTATTTAACGTGGTTTGTATTTTTAATGCTTACAAGTCATCTTGTCATCAATATATTTGCACTAACCAAAGTGATTGAAAGAAGCAAAAATATTTATTTATACCAGTTATTTTCTCTTTTACTAATTATTTCTATTAGCTTCGCTAGTATTTTAGAGGTAAACCATTATGCCTTTCCACAGTTTATAATTTTATTGTGTTCATCTATAAACTTACTATTATTGTTGTCTGACACTTCTGAAGTACCGATATTGTTTGAACTTCGTAAATATTCTAAGCTAAAAAAGACTAAGGAAGTTCCCGATGCGTATATACTTGAAAATAATAAGTCTAACAAAATAGCTGTATTACTATCAAAAATCACCATTACATTTGTAAGTTTATTCTTTGGTTTACTATCTATTAGTTTCTTTATCGCAATGATAGATGCTGCAATGAAACCTAATACAGATTTAGTTGTTGCGCCTATCGAAATTTATTTTCTATCATTGTGGATTATCATAGCTGTTACTTTAGCTATTTCAATTAAATACATAGGATCAAAGTTTACCAAAACCATATTGCGGTTTGATGGGTTATTAATATTGGTACTATTTGCTTCATTTATTCTATTTCTTTCTCGATTTATAATTGCGCTAATATTACTAATTCCAATAATTATTTTATTTATATCCTATAATAAAATAACATCTAATAATTCAACCTCAGTCATTTCTTGATTAGATGTAACACCATAAAAAGAAAGCCAAGTTAAACCATAACCATGATACGTGCAAAAAATATGCTTATAAGAAAGCCCTTTGAGCTTTTTTATTTAATCATAATATTCAAACTTGAGTATTGAATATGAATACATATTAACATATAATAAAAGCATGTTGCATACTGATGGGGATGAGTTATGTGAATGCAAAAATAGGAAAAGAAATAAGAGAAAACAACCAGTAATTTGCACGTTTTTAACGTGCTTTTATTTATGTATCTTTCAACTTTGTTTTAATATTTTTTTATTGGATATAATGTAAAACAGTTTTAAAAACACATAAAATAATAGTTATATTATAAGAAGGAGAAAATATGAAAAAATATACTACAAGCGACAATGATTTAGAAGCCTTAGATATTAAAACGAAAGTATTACATCAAATAACCAATAAAGAGACTATTCACAAATATGATCAGGCTCTATTAGCCGGAGAATCCCTGCCTAAAAATGTTATAAAAAATAAAATAGGCGTAAAAGAACTCGATGATTCTAGTTTTATTGAAAACTTAGACGCATTACCTGAAAATATTACTAAAGAACCCAAAAAAATTACTGATGAAAAAGAACTTGATAAAATAAAACAGTTGAATCGCGAAAATTATAAACTTCCAAATAACATTATGAAAAAATATACAGATAATGGTTATAGATATTACTATTTAGATAAGTATGACTATTATCAAGATATCAACGAATACTATGATGTTGAATATCTTGATGATGCTAACATTGATGCTCAAATTCAAGTAGAAAACTTAAAATCTTTTAAATCTATTTCATCTTCTTTATTATTTTTTAAATATGTCGTAATTGCATTACTTAGCATAAGTTTGATCTTTTTTATGATTATGTTTTCAGCTGTTTAATTGAACTGTCATGACGGATTATAATTTTAACCCAAGTGTCATAAAAAACTCATTATACTAAAATCATAAAAATATTAAAGGGCTGAGATATATTGCACTCAACTATACACAAGACGAGTTGGACAATCGTTACGACGAACTACTAACCATTTTAGAGACAGAGAATGAATACTTAAAGGTGCTCAACTACTAAGTAGGATCGTTGGGGCAAGCTCATAATGTCTAAACCGTTTAAATAATTTTTAGGCATGAATGACATGAAAAAATGATATACTACTTATAGGAGTGATCATATGAAAATCAACGTATTACCAATTGTATCTGCTTTACATAAAGGAGATATTATAAACAAGGAAACCCGTGCATTGTTAGCTGATATTGAAGCAATAAGTGATTTTTCGTTTAAAATCGTTGATAAGACAACCCTTTATGATACTGAACTATCCCTTATTTTAGTTCAAAGTGGTGGGAGTGAAGGTCGTTTTTTAGAGATGGAAAAAGCCTTAAAACCACCCTTTTATTTATTAACCTATGGTAGTAACAACTCCTTGGCTGCGAGTATGGAAATATTATCATATTTAAAAGGAAAAAATGACGACGCAGAAATCCTTCATGGGACGCCTAAATATATTGCTGAGAGATTACAAGAACTGGCCAGTAAAGAAGGGTCATCACCTATTAAACTTGGTGTCATTGGGAAACCAAGTGATTGGCTGATTGCCTCAAATGTCGATTATAATCAAGTTAAAAAAGCCTTAAATATTGACCTCGTTGATATTGAGATGGACGAACTCATCAATACCTATAATAATATTGAGCTTGATGAGTATAAAAGCGATCTAGATTTAGATTTTAATAATGATGCGGTTAAAGATTCGAAAAAACTTAGTAAAGCCTTAATGATAATTAAAGATAAATATAACCTTAAAGGCTTAACCTTACGATGTTTTGACTTGCTAGACAGCATTAAAACTACGGGATGTCTAGGCCTAGCTTTATTAAATAAAGAAGATTCGATTGGAACCTGTGAAGGAGACATCCCAGCGATGTTATCGATGTATGTTTTGAAACAAGTAACCAACCAACCGGGATTCCAAGCAAACCCATCTAAAATTGATACTGATAAGCAAGAAATGGTATTTGCACACTGTACATTACCACTTGATATGGCTGATTCTTATGATGTTATGACACATTATGAATCAGGCATTGGTGTTGCTTTTAGAGGGCATTTAAAAGAAGGACCTATTACAGTATTTAAACTGAGTAATAATTTAAAAGATTATTACGTTTCTGAAGGCAACATCATTAGAAACTTAGAAGAAGAGAACTTATGTAGAACACAAATACGCGTGTCTATAGATAATACTGATTATTTTTTAAAGAATCCATATGGAAATCATCATATTATCGTATACGGACATCATAAAGATGCAATCAAAGAATATCTAAGAAAACTCTAGATTAT
>CAYNAA010000049.1:0-7742 GCA_964395055.1 uncultured Candidatus Izemoplasmatales bacterium
TGGCAAGTTCTCTTGTTGTAAGGACGGTATCAACATCAGGGTCTTTACCGTTAATCGACATTTCTTCTCGTTTTGCCTCTGATTTTTTTGCGGTACAAGGCATAATCGACACAACATAAATCTTATCAGGATCAATGCCTTCTTTTTGCGCATAATACGATTTTGCGAGCGCACCAAACATTTGTTGTGGTGATTTACAACTTGAGATATTTTCAAGTAACTCAGGATATTCATGTTCAGCAAAATTTATCCACCCTGGACAACAGGATGTTATTAAAGGAAGTGGGCCATTATTTTTAATCCTATCAATAAGTTCATGACCTTCTTCGATAACAGTTAAATCCGCTGTGAAATTCGTATCGAACACTTTGTCAAATCCGAGCATTTTTAATGCAGATACCAGTTTTCCTGTTACGATGCTGCCTAAGGGAAGCCCCAAGTCTTCACCAAGTGATACTCTTATTGCTGGCGCAACTTGAACAATGACATGTTTGTCAGGGTTATCTAAAATACGCCAAACCTCATCTGTATCATCTTTTTCTGTGATGGCACCGACAGGACAAACACTAGAACATTGACCACAATTGGTACAAAAGACATCGGCTAAAGATTTACCAAACGCAGGCGAAATCACTGAATCATGACTGCGCCCAATAATATCAAGGACGCTAATGCCTTGAACACTTTTGCATACATCAATACACCGCCCACATTTAATACATCGGTTAGGATTTCTAACAAGGGAAAAAGAAGAAGTATCAATTGCTTTAGGTTCTAATACACTGTCAAAACGATTTGTGTCAATTCCTAAGGTATTTGCTAAAGTTTGTAGTTCGCAGTTCATATTTCTAACACATGATGTACATTCAGCGTCATGATTGGCTAGAATCATTTCCGTAATGGTTTTGCGAGCATTTAGCGCACGTGGCGAATTGATTTTTACTTCCATACCCTCTTTTACAGGTGTTGAGCATGCCGCAACAAGACCTTTTTGGCCAACAATCTCAACAGAACAAATACGGCAGTCACTTTTAATGTTTAAATCGGGATAATGACACAATGTTGGAATTTTAATATTATTGGCTTTTGCCGCATCTAAAATCGTTGTATGTTCATCAACACGGAATGTTTTGTTGTTAATTTTAATCGTTGGCATGACTAAGCGCCTCCTTACTAAGTGATGCTTCTATACGGCGTTGAAATTCGCCTCTAAAGTAATGTAGTGCAGAAATAATTGCTGTAGGTGCAGTTTGTCCTAATCCACATAATGACGTTTGATGTATTACTCTAGCTTGGTTTTCAAGAATGTTCATATCATTTTCTTTGGCCTTGAATTCAACAAACCGTTGTATGGTTTTAATAAGATGGGTATTCCCCTCACGACACGGTGTACATTTTCCGCATGATTCATGCGTGAAAAATTCTGCAACACGATTAAGAATATCGAATAAATCAAAACGATCATCGATAACAATTAAAGCCCCTGCACCCGTTTTAGATTCAAATTCTTCAAACCGCTCAAAATCGATGATCATATCTAACATATATTCAGGGATAATCGGACCACAAGCCCCCCCAAGTTGGACCATCTTAATCTTTCTACCTGGGTGTGTCCCACCGCCAAGTTCGTCAATAATTTTACGCATTGAGATACCAAACGGAACTTCAAATACCCCTTTATGCCTGACATTACCAGAAAGGCTAATTAATTTCGTACCTGTTGAACTTTTCGTACCAATAGAAGCATAAGCTTTTCCGCCCATCTCAATGAGTGGCGGCAGTGTCGCAAAGGTTTCGACATTATTGATTAACGTTGGTTTGTTAAATAATCCCTTTGACGTAGGAAAAGGTGGTTTTACACGTGTTCTTCCAGCTTTGCCTTCAATGGATTCAAGTAAAGAAAATTCTTCGCCGCATACATAAGATCCAGCGCCAGAACGAATTTCTATATCAAATTCAAAGTTTCGATACTTTTTAGAATCACCTAAAAACCCTTTTTCTCTTGCTTGTTCAACAGCTGTCTTCATGATTTTAATCGCGGAATCAAACTCTCCCCGAATATAGATATACCCTTTAGTAGCGTTGGTCATGTACGCCGCGATACACATACCTTCAAGTATTTGATGGGGATTGTTTTCCATTAAATACCGGTCCTTATAATTACCTGGTTCCCCTTCATCCGCATTACAAACAATAAACTTTGGCCGGTCGCTTTCTTTTGCTAAGGCCATCATCTTAATATGTACAGGAAAGCCCGCACCGCCACGCCCTCGCAATCTTGATAATTCTAAATCATCATGAAGATCTAGACGATCTTTTTTTAATGCATTTTCAAATACGACATACCCCTCAGACTTAATATAGTCATCGATGGATAAAGGATTTATGTTTCCAATGCGTTTTGTAATTAGTTTTTGTTCAAGCATTTTTTTCCTCCTTGTATTCAGCAATGATGGCTTTAAGTTTATTACGAGTTAAGTTGCCATACACTTTATCATTGATTCGGATGGCAGGAGACTTATCACATTGCCCTAAACAACTTGTGTGCTCTAGTGTGAATAAGGCATCTTTAGTGGTCTCACCTAAACTAATACCTAGTAAATCTTTTAATGTACTTAGAACATTAAATTCATCATTCAAATGACATGGTATGTCATGACATACTTGAATGATGTGTTTGCCTCTTGGCACCGTAGAAAAAAACGAATAAAAAGAAACCACACTACATACCCGGCTTTCTGGGATATTTAAATGTGCAGCGATGTCCTTTAATTCGTTTTCTGTAAAATGATGCGATTGTTTTTCTTTTTGGTACGCTAGTAAAATTTCAATCAGGTAGTCTTGACGCTTTGGAAATTTGTCTAAAACTTCTGATAGATTCATAAAGGCTCCTTTCTTATGTAAGGTAATAGGAACCGTGATTGCTATAAGAAAGTAGACGTGATGTAACCACAGTACATATTACCTTTTGGTTACGATTTAATCATAGTATAATATATTTAAATATATAATACAAGTGAATGTTTTGTAATACAAAAAAATTGTTTAAAACATGCATTTTTTTTGATATGGTTATCGTTAAAAAATAAACTTTATGGGCAGTTTGTGTCAATGTAAAAATTGTGTAAAGTTGCTAAATTGTCTAGATTTTGATCTCTAATTTATGATAATATATTCTTGGATTGATCAATAAACAAAATACATTAAGGAGATTACCTATGACCTATACGATGTGGAGTTTTGGACATTACTTGTTTATGGCATCACCATTTATATTATGGGGCGTGTTACATTATCTTATCAAAGACAAATCATATGACTATAAACGTCAGTTTGGCGTATGGGTAAGTCTTGTTGGTGTAGTTATTTTACTATTAAGAAATATTGAAATATTTGTTGTTAAAGACTTTGTCTTTCACTATGAAATTATTCCCTTACAAATATGCCATTTTGCCAATTTTGTATTACTATACGCGTTTTTAAAAGACAATAAAACGATGTTTGCGTTTGCTTGGTTATTTAATTTACCTGCCGCATATATGTCTATCCTATTTTCAAATGGACTAGAAAACTATGAAACGCTTCTAACATTTAGAGGATTCGCCTATATAACGGGTCATATGCTAATTGTTAGTTTAACGCTTTGGGCGTTTTCTAATGGGTTTATAAAATTATCAAAAAGTATTTTAATCAAATTATTTACTATTCTTTTACCACTATATATTACTGCGCATATTATAAATGTATTATTTAGCGTGTTGTTTAACTCGTCATCAAATTACTTTTATACTATGCGACCTGAATCAGGGACACCATTAGAGTTGTTTTACACATTGGGTAATACCTATATGTTTGGTTCGTTTGAAATCAATCCGCTTTATTTACTATTAACTGGGCTATTTGGTTTCATCGTTATATTACTTATATATGGCGTTACCTATTACCTGAGTAAAGAACATACGATTACTTTAAAAGAAGAAGCTTAATTTTGTGTGTATCCATTAAAGGATACACACTTTTTTATGTTATATAGACCTATTATTGACATCCAATAAGTGGTAGCATACAATAAAGTTGACAAACTGGTCAGAATGGTAGGGTATGATAATCAGTTCGTTTTTAAGCCTTGATAAACACGTGCGAACATTAGTAAGGGCAGGTTGTTTTATTATATTAAAAATAAGAAGACATGGCACCGTATTATGAAGATTATGACCAATTCTTACAAACATTAAGACACATATATTATAAGTAGGAGGCCCTATGGCGATTATTAAAGTAGAGAATGTATCAAAAGCGTATGGCAAGGTACAAGCATTAAAAAACGTTGATTTGAAAGTTAATAAAGGCAATATTTACGGATTTATTGGTCCAAATGGTGCTGGGAAAACGACTTTAATTAGGGTGCTTTTAGGGATTTTAAAAGCAGACGCGGGCACCGCAACAATCTTTGATCAAAACGTATGGTCTGAGGCAGTTGACATTCACCGGCGTGTGGCTTACGTACCTGGTGATGTGAATTTATGGCCTAATTTAACTGGCGGAGAAGTCATTGATGTACTCGTCAGTATGCGTAATACAGTTCATCAAGATAAAAAGGCTGAACTCATTAAAAAGTTTGAATTAGATCCTAGTAAGAAGTGCCGCTCATACTCTAAAGGGAATAGACAGAAAGTTGCGTTAATTGCAGCACTTGCAAGCGAAGCAGATCTCTATATTTTAGATGAACCAACAAGTGGTCTCGATCCTTTAATGGAAAACATCTTCCAAGACTATATTACGAATCTTAAAAAACAAGGTAAGACAGTGTTTTTATCGAGTCATATTTTAAGTGAAATTGAAACGCTATGCGATTATGTTAGTATCATTCGCGATGGGTCAATTATTGAATCAGGAAAATTAGAAGACCTAAGACATTTAACGAGAACACAAGTCATCATTAAAAGTACTGATAAACTAGATGACTTATCATCTCTTGATGGTGTCCATGATTATCAATTTGAAGATGATCTTCACACCATGCAAATTGAAACCAAACAAATGGATGCTTTAATTAAATATTTAAGTCAATATACCATTACCAAGTTTGAAAGTAATCCACCCACGTTAGAAGATTTATTTATGCGCCATTACCAAGGGGTGTAAGTATGCATAAACAGCTATTTTATAATACCAAACAGCACCTAATGACTTTATTAACTAAAGATAAACTTAAAATCGGGTTATGGATTGGCTCAATAACCGCGTTTGTGGTGGGTGTTGGGTTTGCCTATCCGGCACTATTTCCAGATGCAGCTGAACTTGTTGGCTTAGTTGAAGCGATGAAAAATCCGATGATGGTGGCGATGTTTGGACCCGTCTTTGACGAGATAAATTATACCATCGCGGTATCCCTAAGTAATCAAATGTTAATGTTTTCTATGATGTTTTCCGCGATTATGAGCATCTTCATCGCATCTAGAATGACCCGTGGAGATGAAGAAGATGGTGTTTTAGAACTTATTCAATCCCTCCCCATAGGCCGACTAACGCACACCTTGGCTACAGTCATAATTATCGTACTAATGAATCTAGTTTTAAGTTTATTAATCGGCTTAGGCTTAGCCTTTATTCCTGAAGAGAGTATCACTCTCACTGGTTCAATGACATTTGGGTTTGCGGTTGGTGCGGCAGGTGTATTTATGGGAAGCATCACTTTAATCATTGCCCAACTATTTGAAAATAACCGAACCGTTATGGGGATGAGTTTTCTTGTTTTTGGGATGATGTATATTTTAAGAGGCATTGGCGATTTAGGTGAAACTGTGCTTGTTTGGATTATTCCGCTCAATTGGCCCTTAAGAACAGAAGCCTATGTTAATAATCATAACTATTTAAATCTTCTAACGATTATTTTATCAGCGGGATTATTTTATGTGGCCCTTCTATTGAATAAACGGCGCGATTTAGAATCTGGTATCTTTACCCAAAAAACCGGACGTATAAAGGCATCAAAAACCTTAAAAACCCCGCTTGGACTTGTACTCAAATTACTAAAAACATCAATGATTGCTTGGGTTGCAACGGTCTTTGTTTTAGGGATTATGTATGGATCGATTTTTGGCGATCTTGATACGTTTATTGAAGGTAGTGATATCTTTCAAGAGATGCTTCCTGGTGGTGAGTATGCCTTAAATGTACAGTTTATGAGCATTATCATGATGGTCATTGCGATTGCTTCAGGCATCGGACCACTCATGTTTTTAAACCGACTTGCGACAGAAGAAAAGAAGAATCGAACCGAACACATATATGCCCGGAGTGTCTCACGCATGACTATGATGACCATCTTTACAAGCATAGCACTAATAAGTACCGTTGTTATATTACTTGCTGGTGCAGTTGGTATGCTTAGCGGGATTAATGCTTCAATGGATGATCCAATACAAGCGGGGTATATTATGCAAGCGGGATTTGCCTATTTACCTGCACTCTTATTTATGGTAGGATTAGGGACAGTGATTATTGGATATGTCCCAGAAAAAACCTATCTAATTTGGATCTATTTTGGGTATTCATTCTTAGTCATCTACATGGGCAACTTATTAAACGTACCAGTTTTTTTCACTTATCTAACCCCATTTGGATACATCGACCAGTTACCCATCGAATCATTTAACATCCTACCAACCATCATCTTATGTGGGTTAACTATTGTTATGATAAGCGTTGGCTTTTATAGATATAAAAGCCGTGATTTAAACGGGTAAAAACAAGGAGGTATTTATGGACGGAAAACATCGTAAAGACATCAAACCAGGTTTAAGGGTAAACGTTGTTGAAAAACACAATCAACGTACGAATGAACTAACCGAAGGGATTGTAGATAAATTATTAACCAACGCATCATTTCATCCTCACGGCATTAAAGTCCGCTTAGAAGATGGTACGGTTGGTAGAGTCAAAGAAATTTTAGATTAAATATATAAACACCACCAATTGGTGGTGTTTTTCATCGGGACTTTATAGTTTACATTATCTATGATAAAATTATTTTAAGAAAATACATTTTTTCCTTAAAAAGGCTTGACTCTATCCTAAGAGGAGACTATATAATCAGCTCAGGAGGTGCGACATGAAGACCATTGGACAATTTGCAAAAGCGAATAATGTGACAGTTAAAACACTTCACCATTACGACAAGTTGGACTTGATCAATCCAACTGAAGTCGATGAGTTAACAGGCTATAGATATTATAGTGATGAGGCATGCAAACAATTAAACAGTATTCTCTTTATGAAAGAGTTAGGATTTTCATTGTCTGAGATTAAAGATGTCATGCGTGGTATGGTTGACCACAGTAGCTTGCAAACAATGATTGCATTTAAGAAAAAACAAGCATTACAAGACATCAATTCCACCTCTAATCGTCTACATAAATTAGACACTATGGACCACATCTTAAAACATCAAGATGAGGCCGTAGCATTAAAGGAGCTGATTAATTTGTCAGAAAAAGCCTTGTTTACAGGTGAGTATGGACGCGGTATGTTCATCGAAAATGCGGAAAAAACATTTAACAAAGCAAAACAAGAAAAAACACCATTATCACTTATTCAAATGGATTTGGATCATTTCCATCAAGTTAATAAGACCTACGGTTATGACGTAGGCGATATCGTCTTAGAACGTACGCAAGATGAAATTATGAGTGTTTTACAACAAAGTAAGTACGATACCCTTTTACAAAGAAAAGGTGGCG
>CAYNAA010000050.1:0-7370 GCA_964395055.1 uncultured Candidatus Izemoplasmatales bacterium
TATGGGTCGTTACGACCATTTGGGTTAATGTCGGACTTGCTCTTGGCTTTGCAACGTGGGGGACTGTTGTCATCACACGAGCAAAAAAAAATACTATAAAACCTGATGCTTAATCAATAATCAATATGTTGCATGACATTAGATAAGGCAATTTAATTATTACCTTATCTAACTTGTCATGAGAAACCGAGGTGAATCCTGTGTTTAATATAGCCATTGTCGAAGACCAAACATCAAGTATCGATATATTAAAAACGTATATTAAGCAATATGCTAAAGCTTATGATGTTCAATTTAATATTAATGTTTTTCATGATGGATTAAACATTGTCGAGGGGTACATCGCGGATTTAGACGTTATCTTTATGGATATTGAAATGGCACATTTAGACGGCATGAGTGCTGCAAAAAAAATTAGACAATTTGATTCTAATGTAATTATTATCTTTGTAACCAATGTTGGCGAGTACGCTATAGAAGGATACCACGTTAATGCGTTGTCATTTTTGTTAAAACCACTAACGTATTTTGCCTTGTCACAAGAATTACACAAATCACTAGCCAAAATTAAAGATAAAAAAGAAAAATTTATTACAATCAATACAAATAATGGCTTCACAAAAATTAATACAGCAAAAATTAATTACATCGAAGTCATGAAACATACATTGACTATTTATACAACAACAGAAGAGATATTGTTTAGAGGAACGATGAAACACTTAGAAAATGAACTGAAACCATTTCACTTTTTCAGATGTAATAATTGCTATTTGGTTAATCTAGCTAGAGTTAATGCGATCCAAGGTGATTATGCTGTAGTTAATAAACAAAAATTAAAAATTAGTCGTCCTCGAAAAAAAGCATTTATGAAGGCATTGACGATGTATGCGGGGCGTAATTATTAAAAACACAACGAAACCTTTATATAATTATTATCAAAGTTAGATTACAATCTATGATGTTTTATACTCAATCTATGCCAAAAACCTTTAATATATAGTTTCAATGGTATTTTATTATAGACTGTAGCTAAGTGGTTATTGATAAAACTGGGTTTAACATTGTGTATGAAAAAGATTAGTGTAAGTGACAAAGAATATACTTAACATGATAGGTGAGAAAATATGGCAAACAATAAAGATATTATTAAAGAAATGACAATAAAAGAAAAAGCGTCCTTAACCTCAGGCAAAGATTTTTGGCAAACACAAGAATTGCCACAGTTCAATATTCCTAGTATATTTTTAGCTGATGGACCACATGGTGTACGCAAGCAAGCAGTCGCAGCTGATCATTTAGGTCTAAATGAAAGTTTAAATGCAACATGTTTTCCAACGGCAGTAACCATCGCAAGCAGTTGGAATTTGAAACTAGGAGAGGAACTAGGTAAACGCTTAGGAAAAGAAGCATTGGCACAAAATGTAAGTGTATTATTAGGACCAGGTGTGAACATTAAACGTAATCCACGCTGTGGACGTAACTTTGAATACTTCTCTGAAGATCCTTATCTTGCTGGTAAAATGGCTGCGAGCTATATTAAAGGAATACAAACTAATGGGATATCTGCTTGTGTGAAACATTTTGTAGCCAATAATCAAGAACACCGTCGATTAGTAAATGATTCAATTATCGATGAAAGAACGCTTAGAGAAATATACCTCCAACCATTTGAAATTGCGGTTAAAGAAGGAAAAACAAAAACATTAATGACAAGCTATAATCTTGTTAATGGTGTATATGCTAATGAAAATAAACATCTATTAAGAGATATACTCCGTGATACCTGGAATTATAGTGGTGTTATCGTGACAGACTGGGGAGGAAGTAACGACCGAATAAGTGGATTGATTGCTGGATCAGATTTAGAGATGCCCACCACAGATGGAGAAACAAATGATGATATTGTTAACGCTATCGAACAAGGCGAGATTAAAGAGACTTTGTTAGATGAAACCGTTGACCGATTGCTTACATTAATTAATGATACTGCAATACCTAATGATGCAAACAATACATTTGATAAAGATGAACATCATGATTTTGCAAGAAGAGCTGCTGAAGAATCAATCGTTTTATTAAAAAACGGTAACAACTTGCTTCCGCTTAAAGCCAATACACACGTTGCTTTAATTGGTGAATATGCAGAAAAACCGCGTTACCAAGGAGCGGGATCTTCAATTGTTAATCCAACGAAATTAGATTCAGCGTTAGACCTAATTGATGAAACAACACTTGATGTTATTGGTTATGAAAAAGGATATAAGCGATACGGTAAGAAATCTAAAAGACTTATCAATAAGGCTGTTAAACTTGCAGAAAATGCTGAAGTCATTTTGCTATATCTTGGCTTAGACGAAGTAACAGAATTAGAGGGTAAAGATAAAGATGATCTAAAATTACCACATAATCAACTGGCACTTATTGATGCACTTGCATCATTAGGAAAACCAATCGTAGTCACTTTGTCATATGGATCTGTTGTAGAGATGCCGTATCTTGATAAAGTAGATGCAGTGGTTCACGGCTTTCTCGGAGGTCAAGCAGGCGCAAAAGCGATGCTAAATGTTTTAACAGGTGTCGTCAATCCTTCAGGAAAACTCACAGAAACTATTGCCAAAACATATGATGATTACGCTACGTCTAACAACTACCCAGGTAAAGAACTTACCGCTGAATATCGTGAAGGTTTATATGTAGGGTACCGTTATTTTGAAAAAGTAAATATTAAACCTCAGTTTCCTTTTGGGTTTGGTCTTAGTTATACAACATTTGATTATACATCAATAAAAGTGGAAGATTCAGGCGTCACGGTTACGATAGAAAACACAGGTAATATTACGGGTAAAGAAATCGTACAAATGTATGTCAAAAAACAAAATTCAGCTTTTTACCGTCCAGAAAAAGAACTAAAAGGGTTCGCCAAAGTCGAACTGAAACCTAAAGAAGTTAAAACCGTCACCATTCCTTTTGATGATTATACATTTAGATATTTCAACATTGAAACCAATCAGTTTGAGATTGAGGGCGGTACTTATTTAATCTTGGTTGGCCCTTCTTCTGAAAATACTATCCTTAATGGCACCATTGATTTAGAGGCCACAACACATAAACTTCCCTATCAAAACATCAAGTTACCTTCTTATCAGTCTGGAGAGGTAAAGGATATAAGTACCGAAGAGTTTGAACGCTTACTCGGACACGAAACACCAAAATCAACCATTAAATTTTATAAGAAGAAAAGGCTCATCGCACATAAAAACACTACCATTGAAGAACTGCGTTATGCGAGAGGGTGGTTCGGTCGACTTATCGCCTTTATGGTTCGATTATTAATTGGCTTTCTTAAATTTATTGGAAAAAGAGATGTTGCTGCAGTTTTATCGATGGGAATCTTACAACAACCACTAAGAGGATTATCGAGAATGTCTGGTGGACGAATTTCGTGGGATCAACTACACGGAATTATTGATATGGTTAATGGACACTTTTTTAGAGGATTAAAAACATACATTAAGGCAGGTAGAGCCAAACGTAAAAGACATAAAGAACGAAAGAAGGAGTACACACATGACACAACTCGAAAATAGTAAAACAAATGAAGCGAACACCCCTCTTGCTAAAGGTAAGCAAGTAAAAATCATACGATTTTTAATTGATTTTTGGCAAAAATTCAAGCAACACCATCCAAATATCGCACAGTTTTTGGTGTTCTTTATGTTAAGTAACGGGATTACCATATTACAGATTTCTATGATGGCTATTTTACGACCAATATTATCAAATACAGCATTAATTAACATCTCATTTCAATGGATTAATATCGGTGTTGATGAAACCGGTGCACAATACTATGCCTTTAATTATCCAGCTGGTATGGCAAGTGATGCTGGCGGTCTTGCTTATTTCTTGTCTTATACAATTACAATTGCCATCGCACAAGTCATCAATTTTTTTGCTCAACGTAAGATTACCTTTAAGTCTAATACAAATCCGTGGTATGCAGCAATGTGGTATACTATAGCTTTCGTTGCAATTATTTTCGTAGCAGCAATCGCACAAGGATTTTACCGAGCACCAATATATGATTTAATGGTATCATGGTTTGGTAGTGATGCTGGGTTTGCCGTTGCCGATGTTATTACAATGATTATTAATGCGGCGATTAGTTTTTGGATTTTCTTTCCAATTTTTAAAGTCATTTTCCGACGTAAAGAAGAAGATATACAAACAAACGTAATACAAATGGATTAGGAGTATGTATCATGAAATGGTTGACATTAGTAGTACCGTGTTATAATTCACAAGCGTATATGAAAAAAAGCATAGATTCCCTATTGTCTGCAGGAGAAGATGTTGAAATTATCATTGTAAATGACGGATCAACAGATCAAACAGCTATGATTGCTGAACAGTACAAAAAGGACTACCCAAAAATAGTAAAGGTTATACACAAATCTAATGGTGGGCATGGATCGGGGTTAAACTGTGGTATCAAGCATGCAATAGGGAAGTATTTCCGTGTTGTTGATTCAGATGATTGGGTTAATACCGAAGCCTTAAAATGCTTGATTGAAACAATAAAAAGAAACGATGCAACCAATCAAGAGATTGACTTATATATCACCAACTTTATTTATGACAAAGTTATAGATAACACATCATTTGTAAGAAAATTCGATAAGAAATTCAAACCGAATGTAGTTACAACATGGTCAGATATTAAACGTTTTAGAGGTTCGGAACTTATTTTAATGCACTCTCTAACTTTTAAAACCTCAATATTAAAAGCACATGATATGCCATTGCCAGAACATACATTCTATGTTGATAACCTTTATGCATATCAGTACTTACCACATGTTAAAAAGATGTATTATATAGATATTGATTTATACCATTATTTTATAGGGCGTGACGATCAATCGGTAAATTATGTAAATTTTGTTAATCGATATCACCAGCAAATACGCGTCATGTTAACGATGATAAAGCGGTATACATATCAGGATATTATGCAAATGGAAAAAGGATTGCGCCAATATATGATTTATTGTCTAAGCACGATTATGATAGTAACTATACTGTTTACCACAGCAAAGTTCGACAAAGATCGTAAGAAGGATCTTGAGGACATGTGGTATACGATAAAAATGTATGATTGTAAACTCTACAAAAAATTACGTTTTTTCGCCTATCCAGCACTTGTTAATTGGTTACCGTTTAAGATTCGAGGGTTTATTTTAATGACAGGTTACCGCTATTTAACTAGTAAAGTTAAACTAGGATAATCTAAATAGCTACAATTAAGTTAGCATGTTTTTGTTTTTCATCTTTATTGAATCAAATCCTTTATTCAACTTCGATTACTGTCTAAAAAATTGTTTAAGAATCGTAAGGAGATGTTACTATGTATCCATATCTTTTCCCTAATATATTCGGCAATCTTGTGCCATTATATGATGTATTAGTAATAATCGGAATATTTATGATGCTTTGGTATGTAATGAAGCGTCTAGAACAAAAAGATGGATATACACGCGAACAAACAAACCGGATTCTACTTATATTAATTATCAGTATATTTGTTGCCTTACCAATGGCAATGGTGTTTGATGGCATATTTCATTCACTTGCGGAAAGAGAGTTCGTGTTTGGATCAATAACTTTCCTTGGGGGACTTATTGGTGGAATCACCACCTTCATTATATTAATGAAGCTTTTCTATAAACAAGATAATAAAAATATGAAGAACATACTTAACACGGTGATTACCGGCGTTGTTTTAGCCCATGTTTTCGGACGGATAGGGTGTTTCTTTGCAGGGTGTTGTTACGGGGTACCTACAGAATCTATGTTTGCAGTTGTATTCCCACACGGGCTTGCGCATGAAACGTTTCCTGACACTGGCATTTTCCCTACACAGTTATTCGAAGCGTTTTTCTTATTCGTATTATTTATTGCATTAAACAATGTGAAATATTTAAAAGGTAAAGAAGCTATCACATATTTAATCGCATATGGGATATGGCGATTTTTGATTGAGTTCATCCGCGGGGATGAACGGGGCATATTAGTACCCTTATATGAAACGCAATATAATATTTTTCCCACACCATCTCAATTTCTAAGTATCTTAATGATTATTCTTGGCGTTGGTTTAATAGTTAAAGCAAAAAGACAGCCAAAGATGGAATAATCAAAGGATTTGTGATTTTTATGACACAAACAGAAAAACTTAAAAAAGTATCACCAAAACATTGGATTATTGTTACTATAATACTCTGTTTTACGCTGGCTTTTTTTGCATTATTAAATCCGATATTAATAGAACATCAAACCGCTTCAAGACTATTAAATGACAGTATAATCCGGTTGCTTAGCGTAATGATTTTCATAATGTTTTTGCTAAACATAGGTTACAAAAACATCTTCCGTTTCAAGATCAGTTCTTATGTATTTTTAAGTACGATTGTACCCGGACTATTGATTGCTGGTATTAATTTTCCCTTTTCAGCGTATATCAAAGGGCTTTTTCATCAGTCAGAACCGACTTATATTGTATTTTTATTTATTGTAGCAAGCATTATTACCGCGTCCTTAGAAGAAATTGTCTTTCGCGGTATTATATTATTGCTACTTTTACAAAACTTACCTAATACAAAAAAAAGCATAATCATGTCAATTATCCTTTCTTCTATACTCTTTGGACTAGTTCATGCTATAAATATCGGTAATGGTTTGTCGTTGTATGATGGTGTTTTACAGATAGGGTATTCGACACTTATGGGAATAATGTGGGCAGTTGTCTTTATTAAAACCCGTTCAATTTGGTATCCAATTATTTTACATGCTTTATATAACGTCTCAGGGCAGATATTACATATATTGGGAAATATAGAAATGCGCTATGATTTAATCACTATTATTACGATGACAGTAGTGAGTGTTCTTGTCGGCGTGTGGATTCTTTACCTTTTATTACAACTTACTCACGCTGATGTGGATAGTGATTTAACTAAATAGAGATTACATAATAAGGTAATATTATGTTAAGTTTATATAAAAAAGTACTACACTGAGTAAAGCATTTTTACATTGTTATGTTCGCTGCGGATTCTAAAGTTTTGGATTTCTTTATCCTTGCTTTTGAATCCTTTTTTTATACAAGATATGGTACGGGTACTGTTTTCTATTATAGTAACAATGATTTTCTTTGTAGTAAGAGCCATAGCCAATATATCAAAAACCATGTGTTTCAAGTATTTTCTTGCCAAACAGTGATGATTTATTAATAGTAGAATGTCTATTATATAGACTCTCTGTCAAGGATAGGGGTCAAGAAGTAAAATGAAGGACCTAGTAGTGAA
>CAYNAA010000051.1:0-7120 GCA_964395055.1 uncultured Candidatus Izemoplasmatales bacterium
AAAAAAATAATAAAAAGAGTCTCCCATGAGACTCTTTTTTATGATATAATGCGTTATAGGCCAGCATGGTGGAATTGGTAGACACGCTAGACTCAAAATCTGGTGGCTTTACGGCCGTGTCGGTTCGAGTCCGACTGCTGGTATATTTAGTAAACACAAACACCTTAAAGGGTGTTTTTTTTATTGGATTAGGGCAATAAAGGTATCTAATAATTGTTCATCATAGTAAGACCCTTGATAGGTCTTGAGTTCTTTGATGGCTTGACTTTTAGATTTTTTCTCCTTGTAAACACGGTGTCGCGTCATTACATCGTATGAATCGATGATTCTAATGATTCGTGCACTTAAGGGAATGTCATCTTTTGTAAGACCAAATGGATAGCCTGATCCATCGATATTTTCATGATGGGTTAAAATGGTAAATGCAATGGGTTTGAGTTCAGCAATAGCATTACAGATGCGGTAGCCATATTCAGTATGTTTTTTAATGTCCTCGAATTGCTCTTTTGATACATTGGGTTTAGTAAATCCGATAGAATCAACTTTGATTTTACCAATGTCATGTAGTTCGCACGCTTTGATTAGTTCTCTTTTGTCTTGTTCATTAAGGGCTAAGGCATCAGCCATCTTAGCCGCATGGTGGACCATCGTATTTGTATGGTCTTTATCTTCATCGGTTTTTTTATATAACCTATTAAGCATACTGTGTACAACCAGTTCAAACCGATCACCGTGACCACGGTTTTTATAGGCGTAAAGCGCGTTTTCTGCTTGTATAAAAACTTGTTCATGGGATTCTTCTTGACCCCGTAGGGCATAGCCAAACGCGGATGATACTTCAATGTCTAATATGTCGTTTGCCTTTAATGCTGTTTCAATTGTAGTGATCAGTGTTGTCACATCATCATAATGTCTTGCGGACAAAATAACAGCGAACTCATCCCCACTTAACCTGCAAATAATACTTTCTTTTGGTAAATGTTTTTTTAAGGTATCAGAGAAGTATTTTAATAAAGTGTCTCCTTGTTTATGACCATATAAGTCATTGATAAGCTTTAAATTGTTAATATCAGATAAAAGAAGTAGGTATGGGTCATGGCCTTGATTTTTAATGGTTTTATTAAAATACCGTCGGTTATATAGGCCGGTTAGTTCATCGTGTTCGCTTTGGTAGATTAAATGTTTTTTCGATTGTTCTGAATGGGTAATATCGACAGCGATACTAATGATGTTTTTTAACCCGTGTTCATCGCGCCCTATATAAGAAGAATAAAAATTCCAAAGTAGACTGCGTCCATCTTTTGTTTGAATTCGGAATACACCTTCATTTAAACGTTTAGAAATGGTGTAAACATTCATGATTTGATCATGCATATGATCAACATCATTAGGATAAGCCAGATTAATCCATGCTTTAACTGTAGGAATCTCATGTCGGGTATAACCGGTCTCATCTAATAAGGCTTGACTCACTCTAATGATTTTCTTATTTTCTGCATGCAACATCATCGGCATAGGCGCTTCATCAATTAACTTAAATAACCGTTCTTTTTGTTCTTTAATTAGCGTTTTAACTTGGGCGTCATGTTCAAGTAGTTTGTCCATATCAACCTCGATTTCACGCCGTTTTTTTAACTCTAATAAAACAGAAAAATATATAACGGTGGTTGATAAAAAGATAAAAATTAGTCCTTTAATGGTACTATAAAATCGAAAATCATCAAAGAATCCGTCAACAACCCAGTCTGTAATGAGAATCCATAGTGACCCAAATATAGCATAAGTAATCCCTACTTGTAATGCGTGGCGGTTTTTCATCGCAAGCCCTCCTCGATAAAAACTTATGTTTATTTTATCACATTCATGTTGTAATTATTAGTATTATCAAAAAAATACGATGTTTTCTATAAAAACTCACGAAAGTGTTGTAAAATAGTAAAAAAGGGGGGCATCCTCATGAATCAACGACGTGCACGCCTATTTTACCGATTAAGTTTGCTCATGATTCTCATGAGCTTTTTGTCATTTGTTGTGCTGATTGCCGCGTTATTCATTTTAAATTTACAAGGTGCCTTCAACTGTGATGATCCTACAAGCGCAGGGATATGTACATTAAGAGATAGGTATCAAGGGTACCGTATCTTGATTACTGGCAGTACAACCCTTATTGTCGTATTCATAATTTTAGCGAGTTATTTCCAACAATTTTTCTTAGTCAAGGAACCGAAAAAGAAAAAAGAAGCGGTTAAAAAAGTTAAAGAGATGTTTTCTAAAGATCAAAACCTTGCTGTATTTGAAGTTGAACCACAAGTAATGGCGCCTACGGATTCAGTACTGCAACCTGCTGTAACTAATAAGGCAACTCGCAAAGTAAAAAAAGTCAAACCAACATTGATAGAGTATTCAATCGGTAGCGAGACGCAAGATGACGATTTAGAAACGATCAAACAAAGTGTGTATAACCGACCAGATCACCCCCTTAAACTACCAAAAGATTTACAAGAACTTGCCGATGATGACAGCGACTACTTAGAAAGCGAACCCCGCATGCATCCTAGTCATGAACCATTCACGCAAGCACAGACTGCCAACATAAACCAATCAGAAAGTGAAACAGAAGACACTAAATTAAACCCACAAATAGATCACAATGTGGATACAATAGAAAAACCACATGAAACGAAAAAAGAAGATCCGAAAGAACCACTTGATGACGCTGTGACACCCGAAGAACAATCGCCCGATCAAACCAAAGTCCGCATCCTTGTCAAAGACGAATCAAAAAAGACAAAAGAGCACCCTACACAACCCAAAAAGAAACATACCTCACTTGATGATAATGTGACAAGAAAAAGACGAACGCAAGCACATACAAAAGAAGATTTAAGTTTGATTGTTGCCAAACGTGTCAATCTAGATGATACACAAGCGCGTCATATTATCGATATAACGTTTGATATTATTAAAGCGGCATTAATAAATCATGAGAAAGTCAATATCCTTAAGTTTGGCACATTTTCAACAAAAAAACTCAAAGCACGTACCATGCAAGTACCATCAAAAGATGAAGCAGAAACCACCATCCCTGCGCATCACGTAATACGTTTTAAATCCAGTCCTGTATTTGATACGTTTCTCAATGAAGCAGACGCCGCACCGCCAATAGATTTTGCGACAATCAACACATCCCCTAAAGTCCAAAAATCAACAACCACCGTAAAAAAAGATATGCTTATTGAAGCCGTAAGTAATCAAACAGGATTGAGTATTCAAACTACCAAAGCGTTTATGAAAGCATTCATTACAATATCACAAGACACCTTGGCAGATCAAGACACTCTGTCATTAACCAATTTTGGTACGTTTGAAACCATCTATCACAAGGAAAAGAAAATGGTTGTCCCAACAACCAAAGAAGAAAAGATTATTCCTGGGTATCACACCGTAAAATTCAGACCAAGTAAAGCGTTTTCAACTTTTTTAAATGAAAACACGTTTAAATAAAAAAATCGCTTGATAATGCGATTTTTTTATTCTATAATACGATATTGTTAGGGCTTACAAAAAAGTATGTTTTCCCCCTACCATTTTTTACTATTTATGATACGATAAAAGTAGAGATATGAGTGAAAGGAGTTTTGCAATGAAACAAACCGTTTTACATGATCGTCACGTTGCCTTAGATGCAAAGATGGTGGATTTTGCTGGATGGCATATGCCACTTCAATATACGTCGATTAAAGAAGAACATGATGCCGTAAGAGAACGTGCTGGGATCTTTGATGTATCTCATATGGGAGAAATCGAGATTACTGGTGAAAACGCGGAGGCGTTTGTAGATTATTTATTTACCAATGATGTCGCATCGATGCAGCCAAACCAAGTTTTATACGGAATGATGTGTTATAAACACGGTGGGGTTGTGGATGATTTACTAGTTTATAAATATTCTCAAACTCGGTACTTACTTGTTGTCAATGCTTCAAATATTGACAAAGACCTTGCGTGGATTATTGATAACAATACTTTTGATGCATCGATCAATAATTTAAGCGATGACATTAGCGAAGTTGCGGTTCAAGGACCACTCGCAGAAGCGATTTTACAAAAAACAACCAATTATGATTTAAAAAATATTTCCTTTTTTACATTTGATGATATAATGATTTATAATCAAAATGTTATGGTGTCAAGAACGGGGTATACTGGGGAAGATGGGTTTGAAATATACGGGTCTCACACGGCCATTGACACGATCTTTACGCGTCTTCTTAAAGACCATGATGAATTAAGTCCATGTGGGCTTGGGTGCCGTGATACGTTGCGTTTTGAAGTGGCATTGCCACTTTATGGTAATGAGTTGTCAAAAGACATTACGCCGCTTGAAGCAGGCTTAGGTTTTGCGGTTAAACTCGATGCAGGCGCGTTTATCGGTAAATCTGTCTTAGCAGAACAAAAAGCAACCCGTCCAAAACGTCGGTTGGTCGGATTAGAAGTATTAGATAAAGGGGTTGTTAGACACGGCTATGATGTTTATAAAGATGCTGAACAGGTTGGTGAAGTCACAACCGGCTATATTTCACCGTCGACAGGCGAGAGTGTCGCGCTTGCGTTAATTGATGTTCCATATCATAAAAAAGAAACAGAGTTAACCGTAAAAGTTAGAAAACGCAATATAAAAGTTAAAGTTAGAAATAAGAAATTTTACCATAAGAACTATAATAAATAGGAGGCTATATGTATGAAAATTCCCAAAGATTTATATTATGCAGAAACCCATGAGTGGGTAAGAGTAGAAGATGGATTTGCGTATATCGGCATTACCGATTATGCGCAAGACTCATTAGGTGAAATCGTTTTTGTTGATCTTCCAGAAGAAGACGACCAAATTACACAAGGCACTGAGTTTGCAGCGATTGAATCAGTTAAAGCAGCGTCGGACTTAAACGCACCGCTTTCTGGTGTTATTGTTACGGTCAATGAAGAACTTGAAGACAATCCAGAATTGTTAAATGAAGATCCATATGAAAACTGGATTATTAAAATTGAAATCGAAGATGAAACAGAATTAAACAAACTATTAAACGCAGAAGAATACGAAGATAGTTGCGAATAGGAGGGTTTTATGTTCAAGTACATGCCTCATACTGAAGAAGATATTAAATCAATGCTAAAAACTATTGGGGTAGACAAAATAGAAGACCTATTTAAAGACGTCCCAAATGAACTGATGATGAAAGACCTTGATCTGCCATCAAGTATGTCAGAAATCGAGTTAATCAACCATTTCGATAACCTAACTGCAAAAAACAAACCCTTAATCCCGTTTATGGGTGCTGGCGCGTATGATCACTATACACCAAGTGTCATTCGGCACTTAATTGAACGTCAAGAATTTTTAACCGCCTATACGCCTTATCAACCGGAAATATCACAAGGGACGCTGCAATACATCTTTGAATACCAAAGCATGATCACGCAATTAACCGGCATGGATGTCTCTAATGCGAGTATGTATGACGGTGCAACGGCGACTGCAGAAGCGATGTTTATGGCAACAGCTGCCCGCAAGAAACAACAAATTCTCATCAGCGATACGGTTAACCCAAACATTATTCGTGTGGTTGAAACCTATGCAAAATACCGTGATATTGAAGTCGTCACATTGCCGAGTACTAACGGAAGAACCACCCTTGAATCTGTCAAAGCCAATTTCACTGAAAATATGGCAGGTCTCATTGTACAAAACCCAAATGTTTACGGGATTATCGAAGATTATACCGGTTTTAAAGACGCACTTAGTGAACATAAAGGAATCTTTATTATCAACCAAGACCCGAGTACCTTAAGCCATTTAAAAACCCCTGCAAGTTATGACTGTGATATCGCCGTTGGCGATGCGCAACCACTGGGGGTCCCTTTATCATTTGGTGGACCATATATTGGTTATATGGCCACAACTAAAAAGTTAATGCGTAAGATGCCAGGTCGAATTTGTGGTGTCACTAAAGATAAAGATGGCAAACGGGCTTTTGTCTTAACACTGCAAGCCAGAGAACAACACATCAGACGCGATAAAGCGAATTCAAATATATGTTCAAACCAAAGCTTACTTGCACTTTTTGTCACCATCTATATGTCGATTATGGGTAAACAAGGCCTATGCGACGTCCAAAAACGCGCCTTTGATCATGCCCATTACCTTCATGATGAACTGTGCAAACTTGATACCTTTGAACCCGCATTTAACCATCCATTCTTTAAAGAGTTCACCCTTAAAACATCTTTAGATGAAGATGCGATGATGGACGCACTTGAAGCCAGAGGCTATTTAGGCCCACTAGCGCAAAAGCGTTTTGACACGTCAAAAACTGGACTCGTGACGTTTGCCGTTACAGAAAAACGCACCAAAGCTGAGATGGATGACCTTGTGGATATTTTAAGGGGGTTACGCTAATGTATTACGATAAATTAATCTTTGAAATATCACAAACAGGCCGTAAAGGCTATACGTTACCACAATCAGAAGTCAAAGCGTATGATTTACCGCAAGACTTAGTTAGAGACGATTGTCCTGGTCTACCAGAAGTGAGTGAACTTGACGTGGTTAGACACTATACCAACGTCAGCTTTAAAAACTTTGGGATTGAAAAAGGCTTTTACCCACTTGGGTCTTGTACAATGAAGTACAATCCAAAAATTAACCAAGATATTGCCAACTTAAAAGGTTTTACAGCGCTTCATCCATATCAATCAGAACGCACTGTTCAAGGTATTTTAGAACTGTACGATCAAACGCAAAAGATGTTATCAGAAATCAGTGGCTTAGATACCTTCACGTTGAATCCGTATGCTGGTGCTCACGGAGAACTTGTTGGCTTAATGATTATGAAAGCCTACCACGCCTCTCGCGGTGAAGCACATAGGACTAAAGTCATCGTGCCTGATTCAGCGCACGGAACCAACCCAGCAAGCGCAACGGTTGCTGGACTTGAAAGTGTTGAAGTCAAATCAAATAAAGACGGTAGCGTCAGCGTTTCTGATTTAAAACACGTCCTTGATGAAAATGTTGCAGGGATTATGCTGACTAACCCTAATACCTTAGGAATGTTTGAAAAAG
>CAYNAA010000052.1:0-7048 GCA_964395055.1 uncultured Candidatus Izemoplasmatales bacterium
AATACGGGATAAAATACACATATTTAGGAACGAGTGTTCCTATTGAAAAGTTTGTCGACGCTGCTATAGAAATGGATGCTAATGCTATTATGATGTCAACCATTATTTCACACGATGATGTTCATTATAAAAATATGGAAAAACTCCATAATTATGCGGTTGAAAAAGGGGTAAGACATAAACTGATTTTACTAGCGGGAGGCACACAAGTTACACCAGAAATAGCTAAAAAGTATAAAATGGATCAAGGCTTTGGTAGAGGGACAAAAGGTATTCATATTGCGAGCTTTATTGTAAAGAAACATAAAGAGTTGTTTGGATATGAAGATTGATTGCCTTGTAGTCGAAATCGGTAGCACAACAACCATAATTAATGCTTTCAATATTCATCCCAGTCCAACATTTATAGGTAAAGGTGTATCAGATACGACAGTTGACACTGATGTTAATAATGGATTAAGAAAAGCATTAGAAAATTTAAAAAACAATCTAAATGTTGAAGATATAGAATACAAAGAAATGTTTGCTGCAAGTAGTGCGGCGGGAGGCTTAAGAGTTACTGTTTCTGGTTTGGTATATGATATGACTGTAAAAGCTGCGAAAGAAGCGGCATTAAATGCTGGAGCAAACATTAAATTAATTAACGCTGGTGTGTTGCAAGAAGACGATCTAGAACGAATCAATGAGATAAAACCAAATATTATTGTGGTTGCTGGCGGTACAGACTATGGAGAAAAAAATGTAGCATATCAAAATCTTGTGAAAATTTCATCACTTAACTTAAATATACCTATAATATACGCAGGGAACATAGAAAACCATTATCGTATAAATAAGTATTTTTCTAATTCACCACAAAAACAGTATTTAACTATTGTCGACAATGTTTACCCAAGGGTTGATTATTTAAACATATTACCTGTTAGAAAAGTTATATATGAAACATTTGAAAAGCATATAATTCACGCAAAAGGGATGAGTCATGTTAAAGAACTAGTTAATCAATCAATCATGCCAACACCAGGATCTGTTATGGAAACTACGATGATTTTGAATGAAATCTTCCATAATGTGATGACAATAGATGTTGGTGGTGCTACGACGGATATACACTCTATCACCGAACCCAGTGACGAATATAAAAAATATGCAGAGGGTGAATCTAAGGAAAAAAGGACTGTTGAAGGTGATTTAGGAGTATTTATTAATTATGAAAATGTATTGAGTTATTTAGATAAAAAACGCTTTATTGAAAAATACTCTATAAGTTCTGAAACGCTAGAAACACTAATACAAAATTATACATATATGCCTTTAACTCAGATGGAGAAATTATTGGTCTATGAGTTAACAAAAATATGTGTCTTTAAAGCATTAGACAGACACATAGGGGATTATAGAAAAATATATACATCCAATGGTCAAAAAATTATACCAGAAGGTAGAGATTTAACACAAATACAATTAATTGTACTTACTGGTGGACCGCTTATACATCTAGATAATACTGAGAAAATAATTGAAGACTATATTCGTTTTAATCCGCATAAACTTGTGCCTAAAAATACTGTAAGGATTGTTAAAGATACTGACTACATTATGGCATCTTTGGGTGTTTTATCATTAAAATACAAAGAAGCAGCGATAGAGTTATTAAAAGACTCGCTTAAATTATAGTAAGGTAGGTGATAATATGTATCCAAGAGTTAGAATTGACCTAAAAAAATATAAACATAATGTGGAAACTTTATATCAACTACTCAAAAAAAATAGGATCTCATTAATGGCGGTTTCTAAGGTCTTTTGTGCTGAACAACATTTTATAGATATTTTAAATGAAGTAAATGTAGATTATATAGCGGATTCGCGGTTGTTAAATCTAAAAAATATGGATACGTCATTACCGAAAGTTTTGTTGAGAATTCCATCTCTTCATGAAACTGATGATGTTGTGTTATACTCTGACTTATCACTAAATTCTGAAATCGACACAATTCAAGCGTTGAACGAAAGTGCGAAGAAACATAAAAAAGTACATAAAATTATATTGATGATTGATATTGGTGATTTAAGAGAGGGCTTATACTACAAGGAGTTAATAATAGACACGGTCCTAAAAATAAAAACTCTTGATAATATTAAACTCTATGGAATAGGTACAAATCTAACGTGTTATGGGGGCATAATACCAACAAAAAATACCTTGGTGAGATTACATGATGTTATAGAATTAATAAAGCAAACATTGAGAATGGATTTCACATTGGTATCGGGAGGGAATTCATCTCATATTCACCTATTAACTAGTAATCAACATCCAGCATATATTAACAATTTAAGGTTAGGTGAGTCTTTAATTTTAGGAAGAGAGACAGCTTACGGTAAGACAATAGATAGCCTTCATAACGATGTAATTACTTTAGAGGTTGACATTATTGAAATTAAAAAGAAACCTTCAATACCAGAGGGTTTAATTGGAATGGATGCGTTTGGCAATAAACCTTCATTTAAAGACTATGGATTAATGACACGTGGCATACTAGCTATAGGCAAACAAGATGTTGATTACCATCAACTAATTCCTGAAGATGATGACATCAGACTGATTGGTAGCAGTAGTGATCACATCATTGTTGACTTAACGAACACTAAAAAGGATTATAAATTAGGTGACATTATTCGGTTTAAATTGTCTTATGGGAGTGTGCTATCACTTATGACGTCAAAATATGTGGAGAAATACTATGTCTAAAAGATATCGTCCTACAGTTGCTGAAATACATCTTGATAACATTATTCACAATTATAAAACAATTAAGCAAACTGTAAATAATAAATCAATAATCCCAGTAATCAAAGCTGATGCATATGGACACGGTGCAATTCAAATCGCTTCAACACTTTATAATATGGGTGTAAGAACATTTGCAGTTAGCTTAATAGAAGAAGCTATAGAACTAAGAGATAAATTTAAGGAGATTGATATATTAATCTTTGGCCAAGTATCAATAGAAGATTTATCAGTTTTATCAGAAAATAATATTACGTTTACAATAAGTGATGAAACAATATTTTCCGCAGTTCTTTCGTCTAATATTAACTTGAAATTCCATATCAACATTGATACTGGAATGAACCGCCTTGGACTCAAATCACTTACAAAAATTATTCACTTTATGAACAAAATGAAAGGTAATGATAATTTAAAATTAGAAGGAATCTACACTCATTTAGCAACGGCGGATTCCGACGAAGATTATGCTATGCTACAAATTCAAAGATTTAAAAGTATAATCCAAGCATTACCTTATAAACCTACCATGATTCACCTATCAAATTCATCATCTACCATTAATTACGAAAACCACATAGATTTTACGACACATGTTCGCGTTGGGATAATGTTATATGGGTTATCGTTAGAAGAAAATGTTACATTTTTGAAGCCAGCAATGGTATTTAAAACTAAAATCAATTATATTAAGGTATTGAAAAAACATGAATTTGTTAGTTATAATATCACTTATCAAGCACAAAAAGATGAAACAATAGCCATACTACCTGTGGGATACGCCGATGGTTTTATTAGAAAAAATCAAGGGGGATACGTCTCCATTAATAATAAGAAATATGAGATTATTGGAAGGGTATGTATGGATTTAACAATGATTCGCATAGATGATGCAATATCTATGCAAGATGATGTTATACTAATGGGTGATGATATTGTGACTATTGACGATGTAGCCAAACGTTTAGATACAATCAATTATGAGATTGTCTGTTTGGTGTCAAGACGCGTACCTAGAATATATGTATAAGGAAGTGGTTATTTGAAACCAAATGTTTATTCTGAAATAGGAAAACTGAAAACTGTTCTTTTACACCGACCAGGCAAGGAGTTAGAAAATCTAACGCCAGCATTACTGGAAAAGCTTTTATTTGATGATATCCCCTATTTAAAAGTGGCTCAAGAAGAACATGATGCATTTGCTAAAGCACTTATTGATGAAAATGTCGAGGTATTGTATATCACTGATTTAGCAAGCGAAACTCTAAAAGAAAATCCATCAATAGCCGATACATTCATCGAACAATTTATTGAAGAATCTTCAGTCAAGTCGCAGACAGTTAAAACCGCATTAAAGACGTATCTCAAATCATTGGATGAAGATACCATGGTTAGAAAAATGATTGAAGGTATTAGAACGCATGACATAACACTAAAAAAGCCTAGTTCTATTATGGACATGTTAGAAGACGAGTACCCATTCTTTACTGATCCAATGCCAAACATTTTATTTCAACGTGATCCCTTTGCGAGTATTGGACACGGTATCTCGATGCATAAAATGTACACTGAAACTAGACATCGTGAAACGCTATTTGCAGAGTACATATTTAAATATCATCACCGTTTTAAAAATGAATATATTCCGCGTTATTATAATCGTGATGAAGAATACCACATTGAGGGTGGCGATGTTTTAGTCTTAAATAAAAAAACTCTAGCCATCGGTATTTCTAAGCGCACAGATCCAAGAGCCATTGAACACCTTGCACGACGTATTTTTAAAGAAAAAGAATCGTTTGAAACGATTCTAGCATTTAATATTCCAAAAACAAGAGCGTTTATGCATTTGGATACTGTATTTACCCAAATTGATCATGGCACTTTTACAATTCACCCTGGTATTATGAAAGAATTAACAATTTTTGAAATTACAAAAGACAACAATAATTTACTCGTAGAAAAAGTTATTACTACATTAGAGGATATACTGCAAAAGCATCTAGGGCGCAAAATTGAATTGATACATTGTGGTGGGAACGATGTCATTCATAGTGAACGTGAACAGTGGAATGATGGAGCCAATACATTGGCTATTGAACCTGGAACAGTCATTGTATACTCGCGTAATTATGTAACGAATGGTATGTTAAGAGAAAAGGGGATAAAAGTTATTGAAATTCCTTCTAGTGAGCTCTCAAGAGGTCGCGGAGGACCAAGATGTATGAGTATGCCGATATTCCGTGAGGATTTAAAATAAGGAGGAAGATTATGAACTTAAAAGGAAGAAATTTTGTAACGCTTTTAGATTTTACGAGTGAAGAAATTGCGTATTTTATTAGCTTGGCAGGCAAACTAAAAGAAGAGAAAAAAGCTGGTAAGATTCATCATCACTTAACTGGAAAAAATGTTGTTTTGCTGTTTCAAAAAGATTCAACTAGAACGCGATGTGCTTTTGAAGTGGGGGCACTTGATTTAGGCATGGGCGTAACTTATTTGGGGCCAAGTGGGTCACAAATGGGTAAAAAAGAGTCCATTAAAGATACAGCCCGTGTACTAGGCCGTATGTATGACGGAATGCAGTTTAGAGGGTATTTGCATACAGACGTTGAACAGTTAGCTGAACACGCGGGAATTCCTGTTTGGAACGGATTAACTGATATGTATCACCCAACTCAAATTCTAGCTGACTTTTTAACCATAAAAGAAGAATTTGGTAAACTGAAAGGTATTAAATTCACATATGTTGGTGATGCAAGAAACAACATGGGAAATAGTTTGATGGTAGGGGCAGCAAAAATGGGTATGCATTTTGTTGCTGTAGCACCTAAAGAACTATGGCCAGAAACTGAATTAATTGAACATTGTAAAGAAATTGCCAAAGATAGTGGTGCAAAAATTACACTTACAGAAGATAAGTTTGAAGGCACTAAAGATACAGATGTTATATACACTGATGTATGGGTATCGATGGGAGAACCAAAAGACGTTTGGCATTCACGTATTAAACAATTAAGTGATTATCAAGTCGATCAACCTCTTATGGATAATGCTAAGGATACAGCTATATTTATGCATTGTTTGCCTGCTTTCCATGGGAATGATACGGATATTGGTATGCAAATAGCAAACGAATTTCAAGATGAGTACCCTCGAGTTAAAAATGGTGAGATGGAAGTTACAGATGAGGTCATTGAATCGGACAAAAGTCGTGTTTTTGTTGAAGCAGAAAATCGTCTTCATACAATAAAAGCTGTCATGTTAGCAACCATGAGTGACGATTATGAGTAGGTATGTTATATCGCTTGGTGGGAATGCACTTGGTAACAATGCAGAGGAGCAAAAAGCGTTAGTGAAACGTGCTGCGAAGCCAATTGTTGAATTGATTAACAAGGGCCATGATATCGTTATTGTTCATGGAAATGGGCCACAAGTTGGGATGATTAATCTTGCATTTGATGAGTCATCAACCACGCCAGACATGCCTTTTCCAGAGTGTGGAGCAATGAGTCAAGGGTATATTGGGTATCATTTACAAAATGCCATCTATAATGAAATGAACCACCGGAAGATAAATAAGACAATCGGCGCATTAATTACACAGGTTGTTGTTGATGAGCACGATCCATTGTTTCAAAATCCTTCTAAGCCCGTAGGTGCTTTTTATTCAAAAGAAGATGCAGATATACTCACTAAAGAAAAAGGATTCACTATGCATGAAGACAGCGGTAGAGGATATCGACGTTTAGTTCCATCACCGTTGCCTACTGACGTTATTGAAAAAGATATGATTAAGTCATTATTACATAACAATCACATAGTTATTTGCGCTGGTGGAGGTGGCGTGCCAGTTATTGAAAAAGATAACGATTTAATCGGTGTAGCCGCTGTTATTGATAAGGATTATGCAAGTGCTAAAATTGCGGAAATTGTTGACGCAGATTACCTAGTGATCTTAACGGCTGTAGAACATGTTTATGTTAATTTCAATTCATCAAACCAACAGGCATTAAAATCCATTACTGTTAAAGAAATTGAACCATATTTACATACAGATGAATTTGCTAAAGGTAGCATGTATCCCAAAGTACAGGCGTGTTTAAAATTTTTAGCACAGGGTAACAACAAAAAAGCAATTATATCTTCTTTAGACAAAGCAGTCGATGCTTTTGAACTTAAAACAGGAACTATCATTACATCTTAAAATATAAAAACGGTTCAATTAGGAACCGTTTTTTAAAGGGATTTTATTTTATG
>CAYNAA010000053.1:0-6958 GCA_964395055.1 uncultured Candidatus Izemoplasmatales bacterium
ACATGCCTTTCACGCATGCATTCACGGGTTCGAATCCCGTACGGGTCACCATATAGCTTTTAAGACTTACGTAGGTAAGTTTTTTTTATACAAAAAAGGAGCAAGGAATATATTCCTTGCTCCTCTTTTTATTTTAGAATAAATATTAACTAAACATACTAAGTACTGATACCCCCAACAATGCAATAAGTAAGCCTACGATTACGATAAGAAGTAATTGGGTAATAATTAAGTTTTTTAATGATTTGTTAGATTGTGGATCCATCAAAATTAAAATAATAATGATGATATTGACGATTGGGATGACCATAAGTAAAAAATACAATAACCAATTTCCAACAGACATAACTTTATTTGTAAACATATAATCCCTCCTTATATGTATTATTTTATCATAAAATTAACTAAATCCTAAGACTAGTTATAAAACTTTATAATGTAGATTATGATTGTATTATATATTCATTTAGATTATATGCTATAATTATAATAACTATGGCATAATTTTAATGCTTTAGATACATAATAGAAAGTGGTGATTACATGACGGAGAATGTTTCAAAAGAATTCTCTAATGCTTTATCGCAAAAGAATCTACTTGTTTTTACAGGATTCTTGGGTATTTTACTTTTAGTCTCAACGTATATATTTGGACTATATGTACTCGCTATGGCTGTTGTTAGTTATGCGGCAGCTTTGGTTGTTGAATCTTTATTTGCAAAATTTAGAAAGAAGCCTTTAGACAAAGCATGGATGGTTACACCGATGGTATTGGTTTTATTGTTACCACCTGATTTACCTTTATGGATGGTTGCAGTAGGATCGAGTTTTGGTGTTTTATTTGGAAAGAGTCTATTTGGTGGTTTTGGTAAAAACGTATTTAACCCCGCCATTGTAGGGTTGTTATTTATTACTATTTCATTTCCAAGGTTTTTAAACACGATGTGGTTAAATCCACGTACTGGAGATGTCGATACTGCTGCATCGATCAACTTGTTTAATGCAAATGAGTTAAACTTCGACTTTTTAGACTTATTTATCGGGAATGTACCAGGGTCGCTTGGGACAACGTTTCGCTTAGGTATTTTAATTTTAGGTGTTATTCTCATTCTTTTAAAAATTATAGATTGGCGTATTCCTGTGTTTTATCTTGGGACAATACTCGCTGCAAGCTATTTAGCAGACATTACTGGCATTGCATCGTACGGCAATCCATTTTTATCAATCATGGTTGGTAGTGTTATGTTTGCGGCATTCTTTGTGGCGACTGACCATATCACCGGACCTATTGATAAACGTGCGAAAATTGTATACGCAATCGGGCTTGGAATTATTACCTTTATTATCCGTGCATTTGGAACATTTGCGGAGGGGGTTGTATTTGCGGTTATTTTAATGAATGCTATAGCACCATTAATTGACAGTTATTTCATAAAAGATTACGAACCAAGTAAAGAAGAAAAAGAAGATATTAAGGAGGCGATGGCATGAACGCCTACATTAAAATGATTATCTTTGCACTTGTTCTTGGCGTATTAACTTCTGGGGTATTATTGGCAATGAATGCCTGGACTGAGGACCGTATTGCAGAAAATGAAATGGTTAGGATTCAAGCGACTGTTTTGGATGCCTTTGACGTTGACTATGAGGTTAATGAAGTCGCAGACATCTTTGATGATTATGTTGAAACAGTCGAAGTTGAATCAGATGGTGAATCCTTTGTGTTTTTCTTAGATCGTAATAGTGATCTCATCAGTTTTGAGTTTGCTGGTGAGGGATTATGGGGCCCTATTGAAGGTGTTATTACACTAGAAGGTGATTTTGAGACAATTTCAGATATGGCAGTCTTAGTTCAAGAAGAAACCCCTGGATTGGGTGGACGTATTGTTGAAGATGATATTCTTGATCGCTTTACAGGTGCAGAATTTCCTGTTCAGTTCATAAAAGATGCTGATCCTAATGATCCTACTCAAGTTGATGCTATTTCAGGCGGTACTGCAACCTCAACGGCATTTCAAGAAATTTTAGAATATAATTACGAAGTATATAAAACTGCATGGGATTTATATGAAGGAGGGTCGAACTAGCGATGAAACTAATTAGATTAAAATATACTAAATGGTTTAATATATCTAGAAATGGATTAACACAAAATAATCCAATCGTTGTGGCCGTCTTAGGTATTTGCTCAGCGCTTGCGGTTTCTAATAGAGTAGACAACGCCATTGCTATGGGACTTGGAGTAACGTTTGTTATTGTCGCAAGTTCAGCGGTTGTTTCGATGGTTAGAAATTTCATACCGAGTAAGCTTCGAATGGTTACTTATATGGTTATCATTTCAACGTTTGTTATTGCCGTTCAAATGTTCTTAGAAGCGTATTTTCCAATCATCGCCTCAGCATTGGGCGCATATGTTGGATTGATTATTACAAACTGTATTGTTATGGGTAGAGCTGAAGCGTTTGCTGCTAAAAATCCTGTTAAGTATACCCTTATTGATGGACTTGCAAATGGATTAGGGTATGCCTATATCCTTGTGTTGGTTGCCATTGTACGTGAAATATTGGCTTTTGGAACGATTCTAAATATTCAAGTTGTTTCTGATAGTTGGGAACCATGGGTTGTTATGGCTATGGCACCAGGGGGATTCTTTGTTCTAGGAATATTCATTTGGATTATTAGAGAGCTTACAGGAACGTATGAGGTGGCTGTTGATGCATAAAAAGATGAAAAGAGGTAGAGTATGATGATGGATTTAGTTAGTTTATTTTTAGAATCAGTATTAAATCAAAATATTGCGCTTATTTTTATTCTTGGTATGTGTCCGTTAATCGCCATTTCTACAAATGTTAAAAATGCTAAAGGAATGGGGATTGCAGTTGTCTTTGTTATTACCATTACGGCAGTTATTAACTGGCCGATATATCAATTGTTAAAAGCTACTGGGACAACAAATCTTAATTTACTAGTATTTATTATTACGATTGCGGCAACCGTGCAATTATTAGAGTTGTTCTTAGAAAAATTCATTCCTAAACTATATAATGCATTCGGTATTTTCTTACCACTAATTACTGTAAACTGTGCTGTACTTGCGGTGTCATTATTCTTTGTGAACAGAACGTATACATTTTTAGAAACCACCTCATTCGCATTTGGTTCAGGTGTAGGATGGTTACTCGCAATTGTATTGCTTGCTGGGGTTAGAGAGAAAATGGCAAAAATTAGTGATGTACCACGCGGTTTAGCGGGAAAAGGAATTGTCTTTATAGTTTTAGGCATTTTATCTCTCGCATTTATCGGTTTTACAGGAATCATTTAAGGTTAGGAGGCTAATAAATGATGATATTAGTAAACCTATTGGTACCAGCTATATTACTGGGAATTCTGTTAGTGATAACAGGGCTCTTAATTCTTGCTGATGTATTTTTAGGTAATAAAGGTGAGCGAACGATTATTATTAATGAAACGACAAAAATACCAGTTTATGGTTCAGATACATTATTAAATACATTATCAAAAGAAAAGATTTTTATCCCTTCAGCATGTGGAGGTAAAGCAACGTGTGGATTGTGTAAATGTAAAATTCTTGAAGGTGGCGGTGAAATAAAACCAACAGAAGAACCGTTTTTAAGTGAACATGAAAAAGAAAATGATGTTCGTCTATCATGCCAAGTCAAGGTCAAAGACAATATGAAAATCGAGCTTCCAAACGAATTAATGAATGCGCAAGAGTTTAAAACAGAGGTTGTTAATATTAAAGATTTGACGCATGATATTAAACTCATTCAATTAAAGCTTATTGACCCAGACACGATGGAGTTTAAACCAGGGCAATATGCGCAATTAAATGTTCCTGGTATAGAGGTTATTCGTGCGTATTCAATTGCCTCAAATCCAAAACATACAAGCTATATTGAGTTTATCGTTAGAATGGTCCCTAAAGGGAAAGCAACAACGTTTGTCCACAAAGCTTTGGAAAAAGGTGACGAGGTTATTGTTACTGGACCGTATGGAACGTTCTATTTACAAGAAGAATCTGACAGAGACATTATATGTATTGCTGGGGGATCTGGGAAAGCACCAATCCGGTCAATTTTATATCGACTAAAGGATATGGGTATGCCTAGAAAAACGCGTTACTTCTTTGGCGCTGTATCAAAAAAAGATTTGTTTTTTACAGAAGAGTTCAAAGCCATGGAAAAAGAGTTCGAGAACTTTGAATACATTCCTGCATTATCTGGGCCAGAAGAGGTCGATAATTGGGAAGGAGATGTCGGTTTAATTACCGATGTACTCGATAAACATACTGGTGATTTAAGTGAAGCAGAAGCGTACTTATGCGGATCGCCTGGTATGATTGATGCGTGTATTAAAGTGTTAAAAAAACATGATATGAAAGATGAAAATATCATGTACGATAAATTTAGTTAATCAAAAAAGTGTTTCGTTCAAGCTAAAGTTGAACGAAACACTTTTTGTTTATTCCTTAATGGCGATGGCATCTATTTCAATTTGGACATTTTTTGGGAGCCCTCTTACTTCTACTGCAGCACGTGCTGGTTGGTGTTCACCGAAAAATGTTGCATAGACTGCGTTCATCTCAGCAAAGTCGGCAAGATTTGTCATAAACACCCCACAACGAATAATGTTTTCTTTTTTAAGTCCAGCAGCTTCAACTATTGCCAAAACGTTTGATAAAGCTTGTTGAGTTTGATCTCTAATATCATTTGATATAATTTCCATAGTGGTTGGATCAAAAGGAATCTGACCTGATACATATAAGGTATTTTGTGTCATAACACCTTGCGAATAGGCACCGACTGCTTTTGGGGCTTTGTCAGTTTGAATTGTTTTCATTTTTTTCTCCTTTGTCGTTCGTTTTATGCATCGATAAATCAGGATCGATACGGTGTTTCGTGGCTTGTTCATAAGTGTGTCCTAAACTAAATAATGTGGGTTCTGTGTAGCGTTTTCCGATAAATAATAGGCTTTTTGGATTTGTGTCCTTTAGGGGTTTCGCTGGTATAATTAATGAAGGTAATCCAGCAATCGGCGCGTAACCAGATACTTGGGTTGTCATAAGAGCATCCAAATTGTTGTCATCGAATAAGGCCTTAAATGACTCAATGTGCTTTATGGTACTTAGTTTTGTTTTAAGATAGTTAGTATCTTTTAATCTACCATCAGTCGCTTCTGATTTTAAAAATATGTCTTGCCCATATGTTAGCGTGCGTTTTGGATGCATGTCATTAAAATCTATAATATCTTTTAGTGTTTTGACATCTGTTTTTGGATAAACAGACGCCAAAAATTTGTTGATGTCACGTTTAAATTCTGGAATCATTAGTTCGATATTATTAGGCAATGCATAGGTAAAAGATAAATCAATGACAGTTGCACCTTGGTCTTCTAAGATAGCTTTGGCTTCATTTAAAATAGTCATGTCTTCGTCACTAAATTTATAGTTTGTAAATTGTAAGATGCCAATATTTTTTCCTTTAATAGATTGTTCACACGCATCAAAATAAGACGGTTTAACTTTTGGTTGTGTTTGTGTTGCAGAATCACACTCATCACGAGATGCGATGATGTCTAACATAATGGCACTGTCTTTGACAGTTTTTGTCATTGGTCCAGCGGTATCTTGTGTGTAAGTAATCGGAATGATTCCGTGTCTAGATACAAGGCCTAAGGTTGGTTTTATACTTACAACAGAATTTTGTTGAGCTGGAGACATTAATGAGCCATTGGTTTCTGTACCAATAGATGCACATACCAAATCGGCAGCCACAGCCACAGCAGATCCTGTACTTGAACCAAGAGGATCAATGGACGTATCATAAGGATGTTTTACTTGTCCGTGATGTGATCCAAACCCTGATGGCATACTTCCCATAGCCATAAAATAGGCAAATTCCGAACAGTTTGCTTTGGCAATGATAATCGCACCAGCATCACGAAGATGTTTGACAATTGTCGCATCATATGGACCATAAAAGTTTTTAAAAACTAAACTGTTCGCGGTAGTGCGCATCGCATCATGTGTTAAGATATTATCTTTAATAACAATCGGGATGCCATGCAGTTTAGATCTAAATCCGCTTGTAATTCGCTCTTGGTCTAATGCTTCAGCAATCATTAACGCTTCATGATTTAAATCAGCCAAACTGTTTAAGGACTCGTCATACATATGAATTTTTTCGAAAGTATCTTTAACTAGTTGAATTGAAGTGGTTTCGTTATTTTTAAGTTTTTCATGGGTCGTGATGATTGTATTGATATCCATTAAATCAACTCGCTTTCTATCCATATTATAGCATGTTTACGCAATAAAAAGCATAAAAAAAAGCCACCAAACGGTGGCCAGGTAAGGATATTACTTAATTGCGTCTTGATAATATGATTCTACAGTATCCCAGTTGATTACATTCCAAAATGCACTGACATAATCAGGACGTCTATTTTGGTAGTTTAGGTAATATGCATGTTCCCAAACATCGAGTGCTAAAATTGGTTCACCCTCATCAAATGGAACATCTTGATTTGGTGTAGAGGTTACTTTTAATTCTCCGTTTTCAGCAACAACTAACCAAGCCCATCCACTACCGAAGCGTGTTTTAGCTGCAGTGTTAAATTCTTCTTGGAATGCGTCGAATGAACCGAATGATTTTTTAATTGCATCTAATAATGCGCCTTCTGGCTGTGGTTTTGCATTCGGTGTTAATACTTCCCAGAACAGTCTGTGGTTATAGTACCCACCACCATTATTTCTAATTGCTGTTTTAACAGCATCTGGGGCGTTGTCGAGGTCTAGTAAAACGTCTTTTACGTCTTTTTCTAACAGGTTAGGATAGTCTTCTAAAGCATCTACGTACTTTGTAATGTACCCATTGTGATGTTTTGTGTGATGAATTCTCATGGTTTGTTCATCAATGTGTGGTTCTAATGCATCATA
>CAYNAA010000054.1:0-6174 GCA_964395055.1 uncultured Candidatus Izemoplasmatales bacterium
TGTTTTCGTTTTGAAATAGCCGTGCAACATTAAAAAGAATTATTCTAATTAAAAACGTAACCTATAAAAGATTACGTTTTAACGTCACAGTTTTATTAACTAACTGTTCATCTAGGTGTCTATGAGAAATAATTAAGCACGTTTTTTGTGTCAAAGATTTTATATTTTCTAAAATTTGTTGTTCAGTAGATTGATCTAACGCTGAAGTGATTTCATCTAGTAATAATACCGGGGCATCTTTTACAATCGCTCTAGCAATTGCGAGTCGTTGTAATTGTCCTTCACTAAGTCCTTTACCGCGTTCTTTTAACACGGTATCAAATCCTGATTCAAGTGCTACGATATCATCATAGATACACGCCACTTTAGCAGCGGCTTCAACCATGTCGTCAGTGACATTTGTTTGATTATAGATAATGTTTTCCTTAATCGTTCCAGATAATATCATTAACCCTTGCGGTACATATGTAAACAACCCACGGGTTTGTTCATCTACAGTGATTGTCTCATCACCCGTAACTACAGTGATTGATCCTTGATTAGGATAAATAACCCCAAGTAACAACTTAAATAACGTGGTTTTTCCAATCCCTGAATCGCCAACGATATGAATGACATCGCCTTTTTTTATCGTGACATTAAAATTATCTAAAATATTGGCTTCACCGTAAGTAAATGTCACTGAATCAAATACAAGTCGGTCAAACGTATTTATTATTTTGTTGGTGCCTGTCTCTTCTTCTAAATCAAGCATCGTTTTTATTCGTTCGCCACTAGCGAGCATGGCATAGTACTGTGGTAATAACGCACTAAGTTCAGAAAACGGTGATTGTAAAAACTGGATCAGTTGTACGATCGCAACGAGTGACCCAAGTGTAATGATTCCCATTCCTATTTGATACGCTCCGTAAATGATGGCGAGTGTATATCCAAAAGTAAAAAAAGTATTCAAACCGGTTCCTGCAAAAATGGTTACCTTCTTTTTACGCATGGTCTTATTTACATAATCATCTTGATAGGTTAATAACCGTGTTTTTGTATAATCTTCTGCTTGAAAAGACTTAATTAGCATTAAATGCTCTAAGCCTTCTTGCATATAACTTCTTAACTTTGCTTCGCTATCTTGCATTGCATGATGGCGTTTTTTTATTTCATTTCTTATCACCATACTGATGCCAACAAAAACAATTCCGATAACACCCATTAAAAGCGCAAACGATGGCGCAAGTATATAAAGAAAGATAAATGCCAAGACAAATCTTAAGATTAAAAAGATGAGCCTTGGTAATAACCCTACCAACCCATCACTGAGATTTCTAACATCACTATCTAAATAATTCATTAACTCACCAGAATGATAGTGATCTATATGCGGCAGTTTTTTTCTAAGTAATGCTTCATAAAGGTATTGTTTAATAATTTTTTTTGTTTTTGTTTGATAAAACGCTATCGTGTATTGGTAAAGTAATCTCGCAAGAATTTGAAAAATAATTAACACAATAATATAGATAATATACCGAACAAAAATGAGTTCATTTTTGTCTGCGGCCGCATCAATTATTTCTTTTGTAAATAACGCAAAAAGAATCGCGGTACCACTTAATATCGCACTAAGTATAATCAAGAAGCTTAGTGGGCCTTTTAAAAAGGCATGTTGGTTTATCATCCAGGATTTCACTGATGTTGGCTTCATCATCTCACCACCTATAGTTAGTATTCTATCACATCTTTTACTCAGTCAATATATAAAATATGTAATGCCTATTAGATTTCCAAAAAATCCGTGCTATAATAGTGCATATATAATTTGCACAACGAGGATGGTTGAGATATGACCTATCACGAATTAAGACGCAATATGATTCAAAAAGCGGCACAACAAAAGATTCCTATATTAGGCGAATTCGAACTGACGGCACAGTGTAATTTACGCTGTAAAATGTGTTATGTTGTTAATCAAAAAAGTACCGATTTAGATACCGAAACATGGAAATCTATTTTTGATGATGCTAAAGACGCGGGACTTCTTTTCGCCTTACTTACAGGTGGCGAAATTTTTACTCGACCCGATTTTGTTGAGTTATATACTTATTTATATGATTTGGGTATTAGGATTACACTTTTTTCAAATGGAGTAACCTTACCACAAGAAGCATTAGATGCGTTCATTCAAAGACCGCCCGAATATATCGCGATTACTTTATATGGATCAAACAATGATACCTATGAACTAATCACAAACCATAAAACGGGGTTTGATCACGTCAATAATACCATTAATAAATTACAAGAAGCAGGTATTAATACCGTATTAAGAACCATTCCACTAACACCGATATATGACGATTTAGATAACATCATTAACTATGTTAAATCTAAAGGATTGTCGCTATCGTTTACTGAATATATCGGCCCAACAAGAACAGGTAACTTCGATCATAAAATCCTTAGACTCTCCCCTAACAAGTTACACGATTTTTCAACGCGCATTACAAATGCTTTCTCAAAAAAGCCATCAAAAGAACCAGTAAACACAACCACAAAAGCTGCGACATGCGCTGCGCTTAAAAGTGCGTACTTTATAAATTACAAAGGCTATATGCAAGCATGCGCGATGGCGTATAAACCCATAATAAGTGTTTTAGATAAACCGCTACTAAAAGCTTTTCATGACCTATCAGCTACCTTAAAAAAAATCGAAACCTACGAGAAGTGTCAATCATGCAATTTAAAAGATAGCTGTTTAACTTGTTACGCTAGACGCTTACTTGAAAATGAACCGCTCTCTTGTCCGAGTTACTTAAAAGCCTTTGCGACGCTTAAAAAGAACGCAAAACGTAACCCTTAAGTACACGCTTTACAAAACATAACACAAAAAACCGTGATTTATTTTTATTATTTGTTAAAATAATACAAGGAAGAACTCGGAAGATAAGGATGTGCAAGCTATGAAAAAATACAATATCGCCGGAATAAAACTCGGCTTTGATTTTCAGTATTCAGAGTATTTTGAAAACAACATCGAACAATATCAAATCGATTATGATGAACCTGTAGACTATGAAATATCCGTAAAAACGTATAAACATTTAGACATCCCAGATGACACGCCAGTACTAACTTATAAAAACCGTTTCATTTATGATTTCGGTGACTCTGAAGCGCTTGTTGTTTTAGACGACAAAGGTTTAGTTAAGCAATACATCGAATATACAAAAGATCATAAACGCATTGATATTTTCATGACCAAACATCAAAAACATACGCTCGCAGAAATGGAATATGTATTGAGCGGTTTATTGTTTTTAGAAATCGCTTTAAAAGAACATAAATTACCCTTTCATGCCAGTGCCATCAAACACAAAAATCAGGCAGTTTTGTTTTCTGCCCCCTCAGGTGGCGGAAAATCCACACATGCGCATTATTGGCAGATGATGCTTGATGATATCACTTATATCAATGATGATAAGCCATTAATTCATAAAGTTGATAACCAGTTTATTGTATCAGGAACCCCATGGTCAGGTAAGGATACCATTAATACCAATGATTCTGTTCCTTTAAAAGCGATTGTATTTATTGAAAAATCAGATACCAACACGATCAAAAAATTATCTGTTAAAGAAGCATTACATTACATCTTGCGCAACAGTTTAAGACCGCGTCAAAAAGCGTTGGTTCACAATGCGATGGATTTATTAAATGATATAACTAAAAACATTCCTTTATACTTATTGAAGGCAAAAAACGACGCATCAAGTGTGACATGCGTCTATAAAAAACTATTTCAAGAGGGGGCCAATCATGAAAATTAAATCATCTTATGTCCTTCGTTCAATCGCAGATGAGCACATTGTAGTACCAACAGGACAAGAAGGCGTAAATTTTAACGGTGTCTTAACGTTAAATAATTCAGGCAAACTTTTATTTGAAACCTTGCAAAAAGGTGCAAATACAAGCACCTTAGTTGATGTGTTAATGGACCACTATGACGTTGATGAAAAAACAGCAAAGCACGATGTCCAACAGTTCATCAAAAAACTAGACTCTAAAGCGATCATTTCGCATGAGTAAACGTTACATTTTAAGTCGCGAGCTTTTACCCATCATTGAAACCACACTACAGTCTGGTGGCACCTTTAACCTCACAGTAAGTGGCACCTCAATGCGCCCCTTTTTAACCCATAAAACAACCACCGTTACTTTAGCGACGCCTACTTGTTATAAACGACATACTATCTATCTATTTAAAACCAACGACAAAGTATATTTACACCGTTTAATCGCAATTGATGATGAAACCTTTATCTTTCAAGGGGATGCGTTAAAACAAAAAGAAACATGCACATTAAAAAACATCATTGGGCAAGTCACCCGTATTGAAAAACACGGCAAAAGAATTCAACTAGACAATCCATTTTACCGTTTCAAAATAAAGTTATGGGTTGGTTTAAAACCATTTAGACGCATATTATTGAAACTATGTAAGGGGTAATACCTATGGACCAAGCGATATCAATCACTTTAGAGGCTGTAAAAGCCGCGTTAAATCATACTAAAATTACCCTGCCGCAAAGTAACCAAGACGCAGTGTTTAAAATTAGTAAAGAAAACGGCTTTTCTGGCATGATATATACAGCCTTAAATCATGATAATTTAAGCAAAACGATTCACGCTGCATTTAAAAAAGAATTTTATCTATATAACACCCAAGATATCCAGCAACTCGAAACAATCGCACACCTTAAATCAATCTTAAATAAACATCACATCCCGCATATATTATTAAAAGGGTCTCACCTAAAAACGATGTACCCAGCATCTTATATGCGCGGCATGGGCGATATTGATATTCTCATTAAAAAAGATGCGATGAACGCTGTGCATCAATGTTTAAAAAATGAAGGATATACATTAACGCATCAATCAGCGCAACATGATATTTTTGAATCACCAAATAAAATGACTGTTGAAGTGCATCCAAAACTGTATAAACCAATAGATAAAAAATACGCTACTTTATTTCAAGACGTATGGCGTTATGCAAAAGTTCAAGAACAGTCTACTTATCTATTAGATCCCCATTTTGAACTTGCGTATTTACTGTATCATATTGTCAAACATTTTCATGGTACCGGGATTGGCTTAAGAACCGTACTTGATATTGGTATCTTTTTAAACAATAAAAAAGACGATATCTCAATAGATACCCTCACAAAACTGTTAAAATCATCATCACTATATACCTTTTTTATTAATATGCTTTATCTTAATTACCGCTTTTATGATATTAATCCTTATCCTGATTTAATCGATAGAGCACCAATTGATGAAGCAACATTCGAGCAATTAACCACCTATATTACTACTTCAGGTATTCACGGAAAAGGCACCAGTTTTAATAATTTTATTAGTCGTTTAGGCGCATCCAATATGCAAAAAAAGGGCAAACTTGCATTCACGTTGCGACTCATGTTTCCCTCTTATCAAACAATGAAAGGTCTTTATCCATGGCTTAAATACATGCCGTTACTTTATCCTTTTACATGGGTTATAAGACTAGGTAAAAAAGCTTTATTTCAAAGACGAAAAATGGCCTATAGATACAAACAACTTCGTGTCGATAAAGACACGATAGAAGATACGTCAACACTCTATAAATCCATTGGACTTTAAAACGATACTGCGGTATCGTTTTTTTAACGCATTATTAACAATTCTTAATAGAGTAAAATGTATAATGCGTAAACCGCTTATTTACGCTATTTATTAAGTCCTCTAATTGCTCAAAATCTTTCATAAAGGGGCAAATAAAGCCCTAAAAGGCAATTTTTTGTTTTTTAGAAAGCCATTTTATGATAAAATATATTTGGCTACATAAACTAGTTTCAAACATACTAAAAAAACGTAGGAGGACGACGTATGAAAAAGAGTAAAGAAATCTATGAAAGGCCAGAAGTCGACATTGTAGAGTTTGAACTTGAAGACAGCATTGCATCAAGTGCTGATACAGGTTCAGATACCATCTGCAGTGAAGGCATCTTTGATTAGGGGGGTTATGATGAAAAAACTTGTTTTATTTATTGTATTATTGGTTGGTATTTTTACACTTACCTCAGTATTTACAGAAGCTGCATCACCAACATTTGATGTTACAGTCAATGCACGATTTGA
>CAYNAA010000055.1:0-5853 GCA_964395055.1 uncultured Candidatus Izemoplasmatales bacterium
CTAAGATACGGCCTTCTACAAAATCTTCGATTTTTTTATTAATGTCAGTCATCGGATTACTCCTTTATCTCAAAGTTGTCTTCGTTGGTAAATACGACATTCGATTCTATCCAGTCACGTCGCGGTATAACATCGTCGCCCATGAGGATTTTGATGCGTTTTTCAGCATCAGCTAAATCATCAATGGTCACTTTAATTAAGGTCCGTGTGTCAGGACTCATCGTTGTTTCAAACAGTTGGTCAGCATTCATCTCACCCAGTCCTTTAAAGCGTTGGACAGAGGCTGATTTATAACTATCTAGTAAAAGTTTTAACTCGCGGTCATTCCACGCATAGGTAATCACATCTTTACGGTTTTTACGCACTGTGACTTTATAAAGCGGTGGTAAGGCAATGAAAATCCGTCCTGCTTCAACAAGTTCGCGCATATAGCGGAAAAAGAAAGTAAGGAGTAAGACTTGGATGTGGGCCCCATCAGTGTCCGCATCAGTCATAATAATAACTTTATTATATTTACATTCCTCAAGATTAAACTCACTCCCAAGGCCAGCGCCTATGGTGTGTATAATGGTGTTAATTTCTTCGTTTTTAAGGACATCTTCAATCCGTGCTTTTTCGGTATTAATGACTTTACCTCTTAACGGTAAGATGGCTTGATATTTACGGTCTCGACCTTGTTTGGCGCTCCCACCAGCTGAATCACCCTCAACTAAGTAGAGTTCATTACGATCAGGGTTTTTAGATTGCGCTGGTGCAAGTTTACCTGATAGTAGTGGTTCTTTTTTCCGTGAGCGTTTTTCAAGGCGCGCTTCTTCTCTTGCTTTGCGCGCAGCATCACGTGCCGCTTGGGCTTTCATCGCACGGTCGATAAGCGTGGTTGCGAGTTGGGGGTTTTCTTCAAAAAAGTAGGTCAAATGTTCACTAACAATTTGATCAACTGCTGAGCGGGCTTCGCTCGTTCCAAGTTTATTTTTGGTTTGACCTTCAAATTGGAGTAGGTATTCAGGAATACGGATTGAGACAATCGCGCATAAGCCTTCGCGAATATCCGCACCTTCTAATTTTTTGGTTTTATCTTTTAATTGAGCAGTTCGTGCTGCGTACTCATTAAAGATTTTAGTAAAGGCAGCTTTAAAGCCGGTTTCATGGCTTCCACCATCACGGGTTCTCACGTTATTGACAAAGCTATATAGTTGATCAGTATATGATTTGGTAAACTGAAATGCGACTTCGACTTCAATATCGACATGACTGCCTTCAAAAAAAATGGTGTCATGAATCGTCTTTTTATTTCTATTTAAGTGTTCAATGTATGATAAAATCCCATCTTGGTACTGATAGGTCTCTTTTTGTTTTGACCGTTCATCAATTAAGGTAACTTTTAAACCCTTAATTAAAAACGCACTTTCTTTTAAGCGCTCAGATAAGGTTTGATAATTGAATACGGTTGTAGAAAAAATTGAGGCATCGGGTTTAAACCACACTGTCGTTCCACGTTTTTTTGATGGGCCAATGGTTACAAGCGGTGAAATGCGTTTTCCACCATCACTAAATGTCATTTTATATGATGACCCATTCCGGTCGACACGAACTTCTACAAATTCACTTAAGGCATTCACAACACTGGCACCAACACCGTGTAAACCGCCAGAGACTTTATACCCACCAGATTGACCGAATTTTCCCCCTGCGTGTAATTTGGTATAAATGAGTTCAATCGCTGTTTTTCCTGAGGCGTGGTCTTCAATTGGCACGCCACGTCCGTGGTCTTCTACGATAACGCTATTATCTTCTTTAATGGTTACGATAATGTCATCGCCGTATCCAGCTAAGACTTCATCGATGGCGTTATCGACAATTTCCCAAACCAGATGGTGAAGCCCAGTTGCATCGGTAGATCCGATGTACATGCCCGGGCGTTTTCTAACCGCTTCTAATTCTTCTAAAACTTGAATTGAATCGGCACTGTAGTTGTCATAAATATTTTCTGTCATGTTCACACGTCCTTTAAGTCTAACTCATTAGTTAATTATACCAAAATAGCGCGGTTATTTATAGTGTATTTTTTAATTTTATTATGATATAATCTAATACAGAGTTTACATACAAAGGATGAGTGACATGGAATTTATTTATATTACATTAGCATACTTAATTGGGGCAATCCCATTTTCTATTATTATAGGCAAACTATTTAAACGCATTGATATACGTGATTATGGTTCAGGAAACCCAGGCACTACCAACGCGTTTAGAGTATTAGGCAAACCACTAGGATTTTTAGTCTTTTTTTTGGATGTCATTAAAGGCGGTATCATGATCTTGTTATTTAGAATCAATGTCATAGACCCTGGTGTTATTCCGATACTTGTGTATGGGTTAATGAGTGCCATTGGACATATTTTTCCCGTATTTATTAAATTTAAAGGTGGAAAAGCCGTCGCAACCAGTGTGGGGATTTTCTTATTTTACGCCCCCGTATTAGGTGTAATTGGATTGCTAGGGTATATCATCACACTAATTACCACCCGCTTTGTTAGTATTAGTTCATGTGTTGGCGCAGCCAGCTTATGGGTTTCTAGTATTATTGTCTATTTTATCGGTCCAAGTTCTGGGTCGTACTTAGAAAACCTCTTCGGAGTTCAAGGAGACTTAGTCATGCCAATTGTCGCAACAATTGGGAATGTATTGATCTTTTACCGCCACCGCGGAAACTTTATTAAGATCAAACAAGGCACCGAACCAAAAAGTAATTTCATGGCCAAAGATAAAGTGACCCATGAACTTGAAGATTTAACCGATAAAGAATAAAAAAACATTGCGTTTTTACCGCAAAGCCTTTATGATATAAGTGAAATTTAATTGAAAGGTGAGCCATGAATAAAGAAAAAACAAAACCGCACGACAGTCTCTTAAATCAAGATCAAACAGAGACCTATTTAAAAGACAAAGCCCGTCGTGAAAAAGAATATAATGCCAAACTAAAGTTTAAACAAAAAGTCGACCGTGATGATGACGATTTGAGTTATAAACTCCGCAAAACTAGAAAAAAATAGCGCGAATGCGCTGTTTTTTATTGGTGTTTAACCCAATAACATGATTAATACTTGAAAACTGTAACGATGTTTTGTATGCTATAAATTAGATGGTGTATAAGGACATTAGAACCAAATGATGATCCAAATACATGCGAGGGTGGGTAGCTTATGTTTGGGTATTACGTTGTTGTTTTAATTCTTTCATTTATTATCGGATGGCAATTATGTTCGGTGTTTGGAAGACAAAAAGCAATCAGAGTTCATATTATTGGTGTGTTATTGTTTATTAATATGGGGATTACATTACATTTAATAGGCTTACTTACATTTTATGAACATAAATTTACAGATTATTTTGTTGCTTTTTTTATTCCAATAGTCGTTGCCTTTGTTGCAACGATGATTAATGATCAATCTATGTCACAATAAAACCCTATTAAGACTTGCGTATTCGCAAGTCTTTTTTATGAAAAAAGACACAGAAATCTGTGTCTAAATAAACATCCGGTGTAAGAATGCTTGTGCGCGTTCTGTATTTGGAGATGTAAACAAACTGTCGTTTTCTCTATCTTCAACAATCCGTCCTTCATCCATAAAAAGCACACGATCCGCAATTTCTTTGGCAAGGTGCATTTCGTGGGTGACTAAAATCATGGTGATGTTATCTTCGCTAATCTGTCTTATAACATCTGCTACTTCAAAGACCATTTCTGGGTCTAAGGCGCTGGTAGGTTCATCAAAGAGTAATACATCTGGTTCCATCGCAAGGGCTCTGGCGATGGCAACCCGTTGTTTTTGCCCGCCACTTAACAGCTTAACATTGCGGTGAGCAAAGCCATCCATACCAACACGCGCAAGGGTTTCTAAAGCTTTTTGTTTGGCTTTTTGTTTGTCTTGTTTTAATACCGTTTTTAATGCTAGAGTTACATTTTCTAGTACCGTTAAATGATTAAAAAGATGAAAACTTTGGAAAACCATCGCTGTTTTTGTCCGTACTTGTTGTAAAACTTTGGGTGATTCACTAACGACAAGTTCACCTATTGTTACAGTACCACTGGTAGGAACTTCTAAAAAGTTTAAGCATCTTAGCAACGTACTTTTACCAGAACCAGATGGACCGACAATCACCGTAACATCGCCTTTGTTAAAGGTCACCGTGGTTGGTTGTAAAACCAATCCTTCACCAAAATCTTTACTTACATTATCTACTTTAATCATAAAGCACCTTCACTCTGACTCTTTTGGTCGATGTTTTGTTTGGTAAAAAATTCTAATAACCATATCGCAATATGCACAAGCACTAAATAGATAAGCGAGACAATTAGAAACGCTTCAACATAATTATATGCAGAACTTCCCACACTCCGTGAAATATAAAAGAGTTCTGCAACCCCAATGACACTTAATACAGCCGTGTCTTTAATATTCACGACAAGTTCATTGCCAATCGCAGGAATCATATTGCGCAATGCTTGTGGAAATAACACTTTTTTATATGTTTGTCCCATGGTTAACCCAAGAGACAAACTCGCCTCTGTTTGACCTTTATCAAGGCCGTTTAACCCCGCTCTAATAACTTCTGTTAAATAGGCGGATGTATTTAAACTCACAACAATTAATCCAGCGCCAATAATTGGAATATCAACACCAAGAGAAAACATCCCGTAATAAAATAACATCCCTTGAACAATCATTGGGGTACCGCGAAAGAACCCTACATACATTGTCGCAAAGCGTTTGGCAACCACTTTAAGTGATTTTTGTAATGGTGGTGTATTTTTATTGATGGTTTGGATTTTCATCACAACAAGTATTAACGCGATAACCAACCCAATAATGGTCCCAAGAATAGCCAGTAAAAGCGTTGTTCTGATGCCGTAAACCCAAAGGTCGATGTTTTCAATAAACATCGACCAGGTACGACTTAGAAATGAAGCGTGTAAATAAAACGACACGTTACTCAGCTGATCTCTCTAAAGCAGCTTGCATATAGGCTTCGCGGTCTTCTTGGGAAATTGTTGCTAAAATGTCGTTGATGTCAGCTAAAAGGTCATCTTCACCAAGTTGCATGGCAACACTGGTTGAGATATCATTGACATCAAGTTCAAAGCCATCATCTAATTGGATGTACATTAAATCATCGTTGCCGTTGATAATACTCATCGCAACAGTTAATTCGGCAATTAACGCATCGCTTGCGCCACTACGTACTTGTTCGACTAAGCTGCTGTATGTCCCAAGTGGGTCTTGGTGATCAGCGTTAGGAATTTGGCTAATTAAATCGTTTTGCAAGGTTCCTGTTTGTGCAATAACACGTGCGCCATCAAGGTCATTTAATGTTGTCGCACTTGCAAAATCAGAATCAGTTCTCACAACAACGACTTGTTCACTGACAAAGTACGCATCAGAAAATAACATCGTTTCTCTACGTTCTTCTGTTGGGCTCATCCCTGCGATGATAACATCAATAGATCCTGCTTGTAGTGCGACTGGCAGTCCGTCCCAGTTGACTTTTTTAATGACTAAGTCACGTCCAAGGTCTTCTGCAATGATTTCGGCTAAGGTCACATCATAGCCATCACAGTTAAATGGTTGACCATCGACTGGCAACCCATCATCTGAGTTGGTTGTCCAGTTATACGGTGCATAATCACATTCAATTCCAACAACCAATTCATTGGTGTCTTCTTCGCCACATGCGGCGAGCATACCTATTGTTACAAGTGTTACGGTTAAAATGGTGAATCTTCTAAAAAGTTGCATTGTTTCATCCTCCGTGAATTATATTTCATAAAAAAAAGCGTCACGCAGGACA
>CAYNAA010000056.1:0-4452 GCA_964395055.1 uncultured Candidatus Izemoplasmatales bacterium
CCAATCGCTGTTCTTTTTGCGCTCACAATAAATACTTTATTCATAAAAACCTCCTGTAATACTTAGAATAAGAGTAGCAGTCCAAGTCCGATAATAACACCAGAATACAATAAGACAACTAAACAATATCCCATGATATTTCTTGCACCCAATTTAGCAATACCAAGAACCGGTAGTGCCCAGAACGGTTGAATCATGTTTGTCCAAGCATCTCCCCATGAAATAGCCATGGCAGTTTTCGCTGCGTCAACACCAAGTGCTTGTCCTGCAGGCATCATAATTGGTGCTTGTACAGCCCATTGTCCACCACCACTAGGGACAAAGAAGTTAACAATACCAGCGCTTAAGAATGTGAATAGTGGGAATGTTCTTCCATTTGAAATATTAACAAAGAAATCTGAGATTCCACCAGCAAGTGATAATCCGTCAACATCTTGTGCAACCATAATACCCATAATTCCCGCATAGAATGGGAACTGTAAGATAATTCCACCAACACTTTTTGCAGCGTTGTTAACAGCACGAACAACGTTGATTGGGGTACCATGTAAGAATATAGCAGCAAACAAGAAAATAAAGTTAACAATATTAAGATTTAAACTAAACCCATTATCAATAAAATATTTAACAATAAAGATAAACCCTAAGGCACTTAAGATGTAGTTAATAATTTTACTATTTTCAAGTTTTTCAGCAGGTGTCATTTCTTTTCTATCTTTCACTTCTTCAATTGGATCATCTTTTAATAACTCTGGATCAACGATTTTTGCATCTTTATCTTTCGGATGCATGAAAGTTAGTAAGAACGGTAATGTAATCATGATTACAGCAATAATAATTAAGTTAGGTGCTGAAAATATAGTTAAATTTGTCGAAATAGCATCTACGACTGCACCACCTGTTTGAGTGGCAAGATTGTCTCCACCAGTTGCAAGTAAAAGTGGGATTGAACCAGACATTCCAGCGTGCCAAATCAAGAATCCACTATACGCCGCTGCAATTAATAATGGATAATCAACATTTTTAACTTTTTTCGCTACTTCTTTTGCATAAATCGCACCAATTACTAACCCAAATCCCCAGTTAATGAACGATGCAATTAAAGCGATAATACTTACATATAATACCGCTTGAAATTTATTTTTTGGTAAAGTAGCTAATTTTTCTAGTAAGCGTTTAAATGAAGGTGCATTTGCTAAGATTGTCCCTGTAACAAGTACTAGCGTCATTTGCATTGCGAATGCTAATAAGTTCCAGAATCCGCCATACCACGCTTCAACAACACCGATAGGGGTGTTTTTTGTAAATAGCATTGATGCTAAAACAACAACAAATGTTAATAAAACTGCAAATATAAATGGATTAGGTAAATACTTTTCGACTAACTTAACAGAACCTCGTGTTAATTTATCAAATAATTTTTTCATAGTTCCTCCTAGATTTCCATAGTTTTTATTTGACTACTAATGATAAGTTTTGCTTCTGTTGCATCTTGTATTTCTTCGATAGTTACATCTGGGGCAATTTCAGTTAATAAAATACCATCATCTGTGATGTGCATAACGCCCATTTCTGTTACAATCATGTCTACCTCTTTTACTGCAGTAAATGGTAAAGTACACTTTTTTAATATTTTCTTTTTGCCTTTGGCAGTATGCATCATCGCGATAATAACTTTTTTAGCACCCACAAGTAAATCCATGGCACCACCCATACCAGGAACCATTTTCCCGGGGATGATCCAATTGGCAATATTGCCTTCTTCATCCACTTGCAAAGAACCTAAAATAGTTGCATCTACATGCCCACCACGGATGATACCAAATGAAGTAGCGCTATCGAAAAACGCGCCACCAGTATGCATTGTAACTGGTTGTCCCCCAGCATTTGTTAAGTCCCAGTCTTCTTCACCTTCAACTGGTTTAGGACCCAACCCTAACATACCGTTTTCTGATTGAAGCGTAATATCTACACCTTCAGGTATAAAGTTTGAAACGAGTGTTGGCAGCCCAATCCCTAAATTAACGACATCGCCATCATGTAGTTCTTTTGCGACTCTTTTTGCTATACGTTCTTTTGGATTCATGTGTTTTTCCCTCCTACAATGTAATCAATAAAGATATGTTGCGTTACAATGTGATCTGGGTTTATCTCGCCAATATCTACAATTGATTTTGCTTCAATAACAACTGTATCTGCAGCCATAGCCATTAAGGGGTTAAAGTTTCGTGTTGTTTTGGTGTACACCGTATTCCCACGCTGATCGACAACATGACCTAGTAACAATGCAAAGTCAGCTTTTAATGGGCTTTCTAAAAGATAATCTTTGCCGTCCACCGCAATAACTTGCTTGTCTTTTTCCACAAGCGTTCCAATACCAGTTGGTGTTAAGATGCCGCCAAGTCCAACACCGCCAGCACGAATGCGTTCAGCCATAGTTCCTTGAGGTACTAAATCTACTTCTAGGTCTTCACTTCCCATAAGCTGACCAGCCATTGGGTTTAACCCAATATGTGAAGCAACCAGTTTTTTTACCTTGCCTGCTTCAATAAGCTTACCAACGCCAATACCTGGAAGCCCTGCATCATTACAAATGATCGTTAAATTTTTGACATCTGTTTCTAAAATTGCATCAATAAGTAATGTTGGGGTTCCGATGTTCATAAACCCACCAACCATGATGCTTGCGCCATCATGAATCTTAGATGCAAAAGCTTGTGCGTCAATTATTTTATTCTTCATAACGAACTCCTTTCTATTTTATGTATGTATGCACATACTTGCATTATACAAATTATTCTATTTCAAATCAAGACTTTTTTGAAAATAAAAAAACCGCTTTCACACGGTTTCTTCGGTATTGCAATATAATGTGATGATGTCATCTACAAACCTTTTCATAATCTTTTTATGGGAGACTTCCTTATAAATATCTGGATTGTAAACTTTGAAAGTGAAAATACCAATAATCATAGCTACCAATCCAGAGGCTAACATTTGTGGGTCACCTTTAAACGTCCCTTTTTTGACCTCTTCTTGCAAATAAGCTTTCATAAAATTCACATATTCAATCGAGTTAGTAAATTTTTCACCGTCTTCAGACATCTCTTTGATTTGAATTTTATACATTTTAATATTATTTTTTAAAAACATATAATATACATCACCAAAGATATATAAATCCTCTTTGATATTGCCTGTAAGATCGCCCTTGATTTTATTAATGATGTTTCCTTCGTAGGCAAAATCACGAATCACAGCTTGTAGTAGTTCACTTTTTGTATTAAAGTGTCTAAATATAGTTATTTCATTTACTCCGGCTTCTTTTGCAATGCGTTTCGTACTGACTCCGTTGTATCCATCTTCAGAGAAAAGCTTCGTAGCCGCTTTTAATATTTTTTCTTGTGTCTGTTTCATTGATGCCCTCCTTTCATAGTATCCCCTAATACTATTTTTTATTTCTAATTTATTCTATCATACATTGTCAATATATTCGAGTAGTGTAACGCTTTTGCATGACTCATATTAATGGGTTTTAATAGAAAATGCAAGTGGTTTCTTATAAACTGCTTAAAAGGTCATTGAAATACACAAAAAATCTAAGTATAATGAATTAAAAACGAACGAGGCGTTAACATGAAAAAAACATTGCTTTTTATCACCTTAACTCTATCGTTAACTTGGATTATTTGGGGAATTGTCGTTTATTTACTAGATAAAGACTTATTAACGTTTTACCATCCATTAAGCATTGCCTTGTTTACATTAGGAGGCGCAACTCCATCAGTTTTGGGACTATATTTTATTTTTGTAAAAGATAAACAATATCCATTCAAAGAAAATATTGTACGGTTCATCGGAATTACCCATCCATTACGTTTTTGGGTATTTGCGATTGTAACACCAGTTGTTATTGGTGCTGTTTTATTTTTAGGGTATTCAGCATATCTAAACCTACCGCTTACGCTTAAAAATCCATGGTATTTATTTTTCTATTATTTTCTTTATTCAATCATAGTTGGTGGATTAGAAGAAATCGGCTGGCGCGGATACTTACAAGATAAAATACGGCATACACTCCCATTATTTACCACAGGCGTTGTGATTGGAGTTGTTGTTGCTTTATGGCATGTACCATTACTGCTAATGAAATATGATGTAATCATAGACGGGCTCCCCTATTTTTTAGCACTATTCATGTTCAATCTCTATCTTACGTATATTTACGCAATGACAAAAAGTATTTTACTCGCAGTTGTATTTCATGCATCGATGAATGGGATTAGACGCATTGTCGCGCTAGATCGCATTCTTGATACACCCGTTATAAACTATATACTATTAGGATCATTTATAGGTATTGGTCTTATCTTGCTGTTATTAGCGCAGAAAAAAATCCAAACTTAGTTTGGATTTTTTATTGCTTATTAAACCCTTAGGGTTTTGTTCACC
>CAYNAA010000056.1:4552-5763 GCA_964395055.1 uncultured Candidatus Izemoplasmatales bacterium
TATATATCTAAACGTTATCCGATTCTTTTTTTATCGCCATCATTTGTTTATCTGCTTCTTTAATTAAAGACGTCACAGAAGACGTTTTAGATGAGATACAGGCAATACCATGAGCAAACGCCACTTGATGTTTTTTTAAGCTGTCATTAGCATACATGGTTTTAGAGATGTCATGAATAACGCGGGTAGCCCCATCATGATTAGTGTTATTTAATACGATTAAAAACTCGTCGCCACCAAGGCGGCCAGCCGAATCAGTTTGACGAAGTCGTGAAGCAATTGTTTTAGCAAATGCTTTTAAGACTAAATCCCCTTCTTGATGGCCATGGGTATCATTAATCGATTTAAACCCATCGATGTCAATCATTACAATACAAAAAGACATTTTTGTTCGTTTATAATTATGAAAAGAGGTTGTGACATGTTCTAAAATATGTCGTCTATTAGCAATTTTAGTTAATGGATCAACCCTTGCAAGATCGTTTAATGTATGGATTAACTCTAAACTATGTAGATCTGTTTCAATGGTTTCTTTAAATAGTTTAAGAATTGACTTGTGTTTGTTGTTTAGCTTAGTTGTTTTATCGTTCAATACACAAATTGTGCCAAAGACTTCACCATCATGCCATTTAATCGGTAATCCATAATACGCAATCATATTTAAAGCAACATCAGGATTTTCTTTCCAAATGTCATCTTCCAAAGCATTCGGTACTTCAAGTTCTTGATCGGTTCCAATGACCGTTTCGCAGTATAATCCATGTCCTAAAGCATCTTGTCCATCACTGGGATACGGATTTTCTTTATTCGTACTTTTAACAAAAACGTTCATATGTGTTTTTGAAATTTTCATAATGAGTCCTGCCTGGACATTTAAAATATCCGCTGTAACATCCAATATTTTTTGCCATTTGTCAATAATGTTTTGTGTAATTTTTGGTTTGATTTTTGATGTCATGGATACTTTTTTATTCGTGCCTAGACTTCTTATAAATACTTCTGTATAGTTCATATTTTGCCCCCTATGTATGTCATACCCTAAATATGTATCACATAATCTAATTATAACACGTGAATATGTGTAAATGCATAATAAAAAGCAAGACATTAATATCTAATATCTTGCTTTTTTAATATAGACGGTCATTTGAATTAGTTTATTCTGTTAAGGATGATAAGTATTCAACCACTGGGGTAGAACCATTAATCAT
>CAYNAA010000057.1:0-5533 GCA_964395055.1 uncultured Candidatus Izemoplasmatales bacterium
GTTAATCATTTCAATCAATTCATCAACCCCTTCGTTTTTAAGGGCAGACATTTCGACATATACTGTATCTCCACCCCATTCTTCAGGGAGTAAATTAAACTCGGATAGTTCTTGTTTAACACGGTCAGGGTTTGCGCCTGGGGTATCCATTTTGTTGACGGCGACAATGATTGGGCAGCCTGCGGCTTTGGCATGGTCGATGGCTTCTTTGGTTTGTGGCATAACCCCATCATCAGCTGCAACAACTAAAACAGTAATGTCAGTAATGCTTGCGCCTCTGGCGCGCATTTCGGTAAATGCAGCATGACCTGGGGTATCGATAAAGGTAATAACTTTACCGTTCTTTTTATACTGATAGGCCCCGATATGTTGGGTGATGCCACCGGCTTCACCTTCAGTCACGCGGGCGTGTCTGATGGTATCGAGTAGGGTTGTTTTTCCGTGGTCAACATGGCCCATAATGGTTACGACTGGCGGCCGTGATTCTAATTGGGCTTCGTCTTCTTCGATAACCATTTCATCAAAACGGGTAGGATCTGTGACGACCTCATCGATGAGTTCTTTACCGAACTCTAAGGCAATGAGTTCCATCGTATCACGGTCAAGGGATTGGTTTTGTGTTGCCATAATACCAAGACCCATGGTTTTTTTGATAACGTCTGAGACTTTTTTGTCCATCGCTTCTGCAAGTTCTTGGACTGTCATGCCTTCTTTATAAGTTACCGTGTTTTCATTTACTTCTTGTTTTTTAGGAATATTTTTTTGTCTGGTTTCATGTGCTTTTCGTTTTTTGATGTTTTTGCTTTGCTTTTCTGACATCAAAAATCACCTCTTTCTACGAGTTTGTGGCTGGTTTGTAAAAGCCTTTGTCGGTTAATAACAAGATTGCGCGTTGTTCTTTTCCGATGGCTTTTGATAGTTCATCTTGGGTGTATTTATCTATTAAGGTTGTTTTGTAAAACGCAGTTTTGTCATGGGCTTTTTTACGTAAGTTCTCACCTGCGTCGCTGGCAAGAAATACAATGCCATGTGGATATTGTTTTAAATTTTTTAGTACTCGTTCTGTCCCGTGGATAAGTTTACCAGCTTTTAACGCAAGTCCTAATGCTTGAAGCGGGTTATCGTTCATCGCTGATGTATTCTAAGATGTCATCGTAGACGTGGTCTGGGACAGTTGTTTCTAAGTGACGATTAAGTTTTTGTGTCTTTTTGGCTTGCTTTATTACTTTAGGATCTTTTTTTAAATACGCACCGCGACCATTTTGTTTTCCGGTTTTATCAAAAGCAACGGTGCCGTCTTTGTCTTTAACGATGCGGATAAGCTCTTGTTTAGGCAAGCGCTCTTGCGTGATCACACATTTTCTTAGTGGGATTTTGCGCGGTTTACTCATCGATGTCGTCTTCCTCATTGTCTTGTTCGCTTATCGGAGTGTAATTAATTCCCATTTCTTTGGCGTCTGAGATGCTTTTGATATCGATTTTCCATCCACTAGATTGTGCCGCAAGACGGACATTTTGCCCTTTTGATCCAATTGCGCTGGTAAAGTCTTTATCATCGACGATAACAATCGCGGTTTTGTCTTTTTTGTTTGGGTTAATCGCAACAACTTTTGCTGGTTCTAAGGCATTTGCGATGAGTTCTACAGGGTCTTTTGACCACTCGTAGATATCGACACGTTCACCTTGTAATGCTTCTAATACTTCGTTAATCCGGTTCCCGCGGTATCCAACTACTGATCCAACAGGATCGACATTGGCATCGTGAGAGAAGACAGACACTTTACTGCGATCGCCAGCATCTCTAGCGAGTCCCATGATTTCAACCGTACCATCTAAAATTTCAGGGGTGACTTGTTCGATTAGCCGTTTGACTAAGTTTTTGTCGTTACGAGAGACAAAGACTTTTGGGCCTTTGGTTGTCATCTCTACTTTGGTGACATAGACTTTGAGTTTGGCATCAATACGAATATCATCACTACGTAATAACTCTTTACGTGGTAAGCTTGTTTCTAGGTCATGACCTAAATCAAGGGTGACGTATTCTTTATTGAGCGCTGATATTTTGGTGTTAATCATTTCGTTTTCTTTGGCTTTAAAGATGTCGTAGACGCGTTCTCTTTCTAGTTGTTTTAAGCCTTGGGTTAATATTTGTTTAACACTGATTGCTGCAATTCTACCGAATTCTTTAATTTTTACTTCACGGGTTAAGATGTCGCCGACTTTAATGGTTTTACGGGTTTGACGGGCTTCTTTTAAGCTGATGTCGCCTTTTTCAGGGTCTTCTTTGACCACAAGAAGATTTTCATAGACTTTGATTGAGTCTTTTTGTTCGTCAAACTCGATGGTAATGTTTTCGTTATAATCGAGTTCTTTTTTGACGGCATTTAAAATCCCGCGTTCCATCACTTCTAATACACGTGCTTTGTCTAATCCACGCGATTGTGCGATCAAGTTCAATGCGGCGAAAAATTCTTTACTTTGCATAATGGCCTCCTAAAAATCAATGGCTAGACGAATCATCGTAATGTCTGCCATAAGAATGGTAATGGTTTGTTTGTTTTTATTTCTGATTGTGATACTGTCACGTGAGACGTTTTCTAATGTGCCTTCTAAGGTTTGTTCAAAGGTTTCAACATGGACGTAATCGCCGTGGGCACGTTTGATCTCTTCGTAGTTTCTTAGTTCTTTTTCAGCACCTGGACTGGTGACTTCTAGCCCATATGATTCATCAATAGGATCCGCCTCATCTAAATAAGCACTGATGGCATGTGAGACAGTGACACAGTCATCAATATCGATGCCATTATCGTGGTCAATTTCAACGCTTAATACTTTTCCATCATCGCGTGTTTCATAGATTATTTGATATAAATAATAATCTAATGATTCGACAATGTCTTTAATTTTTTCATAGACTTTGTCCATTTCAATCCCTCCTTATTCAATAAAAAGAGCGGGCTTGACCCACTCCTCTAACACATATGCAAAGATATTTTATCATAAACGTGTAGGTAATGCAAGTTAAATGGGGGATTACTTCATAAAAGGAATGCCATTTAATTGGTACATAATAATACTTCCAGCAACCGCAACATTTAACGATTCCATGTTGGTTATCGGAATGGTGATGGTCGCATCTGAAATCGCTAAGGTTTCAGCCTGAATGCCTGAACCTTCATTTCCTAAGATGAGCGCGTATTTGCCCTTTGGTTTTTTGGTGGTGGTCTTGCTGTGTACGGCTGTTGCAATCAAGGTGTACTCAGGATATTTATCTTTGAACGCTCGTGCTGACATGGTTAAAAATGATAGGTGAAACAGTGCCCCTTGTGTACTTCTTAGTACCTTGGGATTATATAAATCGACACTGTCATCTAATACAACGGTTGTGAACCCAAATGCGAGGGCACTTCTTAACAGCGTGCCTAGATTTCCAGGGTCTTGAATGTGCTCAAGAATCAAGACGCGGTCTGAGAGATGTTTTTTAGACACCATGTTACATACTGCAATCACCGTGGGTAGGTGATGTGTGGATGTCAGTTTTTTCATCACGGATTCGCTGACAATGAGGGCGTCTTTATATTTGGGGTGTTTTTCAGTTGTAATAATGGTTTTGATAATTTGGTGTTTGAGGGCTTCTTCAAGTAGATGCTCGCCTTCAATAATAAACGTGTTCGTAATATGACGGTATTTTTTTTGGTTGAGTTTGGCGATGTCTTTAATTAGACTGTTTTGTAAACTCGTAATCATAGGAAACACCTGCCTCTTCTAATGCTTCTTCTACGGTTAACCCGTGTTTGGTTAAATCTAAGGTTGTATTTTTATGAATGGAAATGGTTCTAATTAGGGGCATTAAGTCATCAATCATGGTGCGATAATTAAACAAGCCTTCATAGCGTTTTGCGTAGTATACTCTTGGGGCAGTGGCTGGTTTTTTGGGTGTATATACCGTACAACAATCTTCAAATGGGCGGATGGAAATATCATAACAATCAATGGTTTTAGCGAGTTTGGTAATTGTTTGTTTGTCAGTGGTAATAAGTGGTCTAATGATTGGTCTTGGGGTTACGTCGTTTACAACTTTCATTGATTCTAATGTTTGTGAGGCCACTTGACCAATACTTTCACCATTAATAATGCTTGGGGTGTGATACATTAGTGCCATGCGTTCAGCAATACGGTACATCATACGACGCATGATGGTAATTTGGTATGGATCAGGAACATACTCTAATAGTTTTGTATGCATGGCTTTAAAGGGAATCATATGTAATTTAATGGTTGAATCAGGTGCGTATACACTGAGTTTTTTTACTAAGTCAATGACTTTTTGTGCCGATTCAATGCTAGTAAGTGGGGTTGATTCAAAATGGATGGCTTCGATTTCAACACCTTGTTTCATTGCCAAGTAACCCGCAACCGGTGAATCGATACCACCAGATAACATAAGTAACCCCTTTCCAGCAACACCAACAGGAAATCCACCCATACCTTGAATTTTATCGGTGTATACATAAACCCCACGTTTTCGAATTTCAATGGTAAGGGTAAGGTCTGGATGACTAAGATTGACTGATAAATTTGGGTAGTGTTTTAAAATATCACTAGAGATGGTTTTAGCTACATCCATACTTTCTATTGGAAAGGTTTTGTCACTGCGTTTGACAATGAGTTTAAAAGATTGTGGTGTATTGGTTTTGTGTTTTAAAAGTTCAATGCCAATATCTCGCATAGACTCAATGGTACGCCTTGCATGCGCAACTGGTGAAAAGCTTGACAGACCACTAACGGTTTTTAATTTAGCAATGATTGTATTAGGGTCAACCCTGTCATCTTCAATATGCACGTAAAAGCGATCATGAGAGGATTCAAAACGTATGCCCTTTAGGTCAACTTTTTCTTTGATTAGACTATTGGTGCGTTTAATAAAGCGGCGACGGTTAAAGCCTTTTAACATTAAGTCACCGTAACGAATTAAAATGGTTTTTATCATCATAAAACTCCTCTTGTTACATATGAAAAACCCGGATAATCATCCGGATTTTTGTGCGTTTTTATTATAGCATAGTTTTGGTTAAAATTGTACTTTGACGTTTTTGCGTTCTTCTGGTCCGTCAACTTCAAAGAATGGTTCTTTTTTAAATCTAAAGAGTGATGCGACAACATTTGATGGAAACATTTCGATTTTGTTGTTGATTTTCATGACAGTATCATTATAAAATTGTCTGCTGTAGGCAATTTTATCTTCTGTGTCTCTCAGTTCAGCCATCATTTGTTTAAAGTTTTCGTTGGCTTGCAACTCAGGGTATTGTTCTTGAACTACCATTAAACGACTAAGTGCTCCATTTAATCCACGTTCTGCCATGGCTGCTTTTTCAACATCATTTTTTGGTGCACTTTGGTACATTTTACGTGCTTCAGCAAATTCTTTAAAGATTTCTGATTCATGGGTTGCATAGCCTTTGACAGTTTCTACTAAGTTAGGAATCATATCGAAGCGACGTTTTAATTGAACATCAATTTGACTCCAGCTGTT
>CAYNAA010000058.1:0-5258 GCA_964395055.1 uncultured Candidatus Izemoplasmatales bacterium
GGACGAAGCTCAGGTGGAATAACTGGCAATACATCAAGTACCATCCATTCTGGCTTGTTATCTGATTCTTTAAACGCTTCAAGGATTTCTAAACGCTTAATGGCTTTTTCGCGTTTTTGTTTAGACGCAGTCGGTAACGCTTTACGTAGTTTGTATGTTTCTTCGTCGATATTAAGTTTTTGTAGTAATACTTTAACAGCTTCTGCGCCCGTTAGAGCTTTAAACCGATTTCCGTATTCCATGTATTTTTCGGTATATTTTGCTTCTGATAAAATTTGCTTATATTGTAAGTCTGTATCGCCTTTATCAATGACGATGTAGGCTGCAAGGTATACAACTTCTTCTAAGTTTTTAGGTTTGATGTCAAGAAGGGTTGCGATACGTGATGGGGTATTTCTCAAATACCATGTATGAACCACTGGTGCAGCAAGTTTGATATGCCCCATGCGTTCTCTTCTGACTTTACTTTCTGTTATTTCAACACCACATACTGGACATTTTTTACCACTTTGTGATGATCGTTTTGATTTATTGTTACATGCACACTGGAAATCTTTAGTAGGGCCAAATATAATTTCACAAAAGAGCCCTTTCTTTTCTGGTTTTAGCGTTCTGTAGTTAATGGTTTCATGTTTTTCTACTTCTCCGTATGACCAAGATAAGATCTCTTCAGGTGATGCTAAACGGATTTTATAATGTGTAAATTTTTTACTCATAATATCACCTTACTTTCTTAGGAATTAAAGCCGAATTTATCGATATAGTCTTCCGATTCTGAATCATCAACTAAACTTTTGTTTGCTTCATTTTGTTTAGTTTCTCGATTAATGAGTTCTACATAAATACCCAATGATTGTAATTCTCTTGTTAATACACGGAATGATTCAGGTAAACTTGGTCCAGGAATACTTTTACCATCAACAATTGCTCTAAAGACTTTGTTTCTACCAATAATATCATCACTCTTAACAGTTAACATTTCTTGTAAACAGTATGCTGCACCGTATGCTTCAAGTGCCCACACTTCCATTTCTCCAAATCGCTGTCCACCGTTTTGAGCTTTACCACCCATTGGTTGCTGGGTTACAAGTGTATATGGTCCAACACTTCGTGCATGAAGTTTATCGTCAACCATGTGATCTAATTTAATCATATGCATAACGCCAACTGATACATCATTATCATACGCTTCACCTGTACGACCAGAATACAGTTTGGTTTTTCCGTTCGCTTGCATATTTGCTTCTTTCATAATTTCTACTAAATCATCATTCTCAACGCCATCAAATACTGGTGTAGCAATGTGAACACCAAGTTTTTTGGCTGCCATTCCCAAATGAATCTCTAGTACCTGACCAATATTCATCCGTGATGGTACCCCAAGTGGGTTTAACATAATATCAACTGGTGTTCCATCTGGTAAATATGGCATGTCTTCTTCAGGAAGGATTTTTGAAATAACCCCTTTATTCCCGTGACGTCCAGCCATTTTATCCCCTTCAGAAATTTTGCGTTTCTGAACGATAAATACTTGAACAACTTCTCTTGCGCCTGGACGCATTTCATCATCGTTTTCTCTTGAAAAATACTTAACGCTTTGAACGATTCCCCCACCACCGTGTGGCACACGAAGTGAGGTGTCACGAACTTCTCGTGATTTTTCTCCAAAAATTGCGAGTAATAACTTGTCTTCTGGTGTAGGATCAGTATGCCCTTTTGGTGTGATTTTGCCAACTAAAATGTCGCCTTCTTCAACTTCGGCCCCAGGAATGATAATTCCTCGGTCATCTAAGAATCTTCGACCTTCTTCACCAACGTTAGGAATTTCTCTTGTAATTTCTTCTTTTCCTAGTTTAGTTTCCCTAGCTTCAGCTTCATATTTTTCAATGTGAATAGATGTATAAACGTCATTCTTAACAAGTTTTTCACTCATAATGACGGCATCTTCATAGTTATATCCGTTCCATGTCATGAATGCAACAGTAACATTACGCCCTAACGCAAGTTCTCCTTCATCCATCGATGGACCGTCAGTAATAATATCGTTTTTTTCAACTTTGTCGCCAATAGAAACTATAGGTCTTTCACTCATGTTTGTTCCTTGATTGCTACGCTCAAATTTACGTAATGCATAATGATCATTCGTACCATCTTCTTTTCTGATAACGATGGTTTTAGAATCAACATAATCAACTGTTCCTGCGTTTGAAGCAACAAGACACGACCCAGAATCTTGGGCTGCTTTATATTCAATCCCTGTTCCAATAAATGGTGCTTCTGGTTTAAGTAGTGGAATTGCTTGTCGTTGCATGTTTGCACCCATTAAGGCACGCGTTGCTTCGTCGTGTTCTAAGAACGGTATACATGCTGTAGAAATTGAAACAATTTGTTTTGGTGAGACGTCAATAAGGTCGATTTCTTCTTTACCGTACATTTTCGTTTCGCCACTAGAACGCGCAACAACACTATCATTTTTTATACGCTTATCGTCATCTAAATCAATGTTTGCTTGCCCAACTGTATAGTTTTCCTCTTCGTCCGCGGTTAAGAACACCATTTCATCTGTAACATATTTATCAACTGTTCCATCTTCGTGTTCTACAGTGTTAACACGGAGGTATGGCGTTTCCATAAAGCCATATTTGTTCACCTGAACATATGATGCCAGGCGGTTAATCAGTCCAATATTTTGACCCTCTGGGGTTTCAATAGGACAGATGCGACCGTAATGTGAGTAATGCACGTCACGCACTTCAAAGCCAGCGCGATCACGTGTTAATCCACCAGGGCCAAGCGCTGAAATACTTCGTTTGTGGGTTAACTCATCAAGCGGATTGGTTTGTGACATAAATTGTGATAACTGACTCGATCCAAAGAACTCTTTTAATGACGAGGTCAACGGTCTAATGTTTATCAAATTTTGTGGTGTAATGTCTGTTGCACCTTGGGTACTCATGCGGTCTTTTACATTTTTCTCAAGTTTTGATAACCCAATTCTAAACTGGTTTTTGAGCAACTCACCAATAAGGCGTAAACGCCGGTTTCCAAGATGGTCAATATCATCAAGCTTTCCATAGCCACCAAATAAATTTAGATAGTAAGAAATACTCGCTAAAATATCCGAAGCAACAATGTGTTCTCTTTCTTCGGTTGAATCATTACCGATAACGCGAACAACTGTTTCTTCATCATCACGGTTACGGTGAATAACATCTAGCACTTCAACTTTTGTTAAATCGAAATACAATGCTTCTTTTTCAAATGTTTCTTTAATTGTATTTACAAGTTCATCATACTCTTTATTTCCTTTTTCTTCGATGAACTGTTTTTTAGTATACCCTTGATTTTTAAGGTATCCTTTAATATATTCTTTTTCTGTTAAATATGATTGTGATTTGATCGCCTTCATTTTTTCTTCATCAGTTAAATAGCTCAAATACGGATTTGCGTCCAATATATCTTTTTGAATGCTAAACTCGTATTCTAAACCTTCATTAACAACACCAGGTACAGTTTGTGTAAATAAATGTCTATGTTTATCAATAATGTCCACGTGTTTTCTAAGTAGGCGTGTCTCTTTAGGAACAAGTACCTCTCCTGTTTCAGAATCGATGAGGTCATTCGCTAACATCTTGCCACGCAGATGATTGGTAATATCAAGTTTTTTATTGACTTTATAGCGTCCAACTTCAGCTAACTCATATCGTTTCGGGTCAAAAAGACGGCTAGTGAAGAAGCTCATCGCACCTTCGATAGTCGCTGTTTCTCCTTGACGCAATTTTGAATACACTTCTAAAATGGCATCACTTGATGTTTCTGTTAAGTCTTTAGTCAACGTACTATCAAATAAAGGATTATCTTTATAAAGAGACTTCATTTGTTCTTTATCAGATAGTCCCAACGCACTCAACAATGTAGTTAATGGGATTTTTTTAGAACGGTCTAGTTTAACAAATAGTGTATCTTTAGATCCAATTTCATATTCTAACCATGCACCACGGTTAGGAATAACTTGACCAAGATACTTGTGTCTTAAGGTTTTCTTATCAATTTCTTCCGAAAAGAATACCCCGGCACTTCTTACAATTTGTGATACTATAACACGCTGTGAACCATTTATGACAAACGATCCTGTTGGAGACATGAACGGAAAATCTCCCATAAAGATTTTTTGTTCTTTGATCTCACCAGTTATTTTATTGACAAGTCTAACCTTAACTTTTAAAGGTTTTGCATAAGTTAAATCCTTATCTTTTGCTTCTGTCAGTGTATACTTAGGATTTTCGAACTCGAATCCTTCGAAATAAAGTTCTAAATCTTGGGTAAAATTCTCAATAGGTGAAATGTCTCTGAATAACTCTTCTAACCCTTTAGTCACAAACCATTCAAATGAATTTGTTTGTACTTGAATTAGATTTGGTAATTCAATGTTTGATTTTACACGTGAATAATTTCTTCGTTCACGTTTTTTTCCGTATTTCACGATTTTGTAATTCACTAATATTCACCCCGTTTTTTGATTAAAAAAGTGATTACAACACAAAAAAGCGCATTGTATCGCATTTTGATATTTTATCATAGACCTGTCAATTAGTCAATGTATTTAAACATTGAATCACATGAAAGCCTTTTTGTTTGGCTACAACTTCAACGTGATATAAGGTCTTCAAATAGGTTATAGCTGATTTAGCCCCGTGCTTTTTATTTATCACGAGCCAAAGGGAGCCTCCTATTTTCAAATGCGATCTTGCGACTCTAAATAATAGATAAAGCGGTTTTTTTCCGATACGAATCGGAGGGTTGCTTATAATGTGATCAAAGGTTTGATCAATCGCTTTAAACCCATCACTATTTATTATGTCAGTATTTGTATAGTTAATCTCGGCATTCTTTTTAGCTAAATCAAGTGCGCGAAGATTAACATCACTCATAACAACATGAGCATCAAAAACTCGTTTCAAAACGATGCCGATCACACCGTATCCACAGCCTAAATCTAATACATTATCATCTTCATGAATAGCTATATTATTTAGTAAGAGGTCTGTAGCATAATCGACTTTATCTTTTGCAAACACACCGTAGTCTGATAAAAACGTAAATGTATATCCTTTAAAAGTATACGTAAGCTCTTGTGGTTTGCTTTTAAGTGACGCTTGGGACTTAGAAAAATAATGACTCATAGATTCACCTTTTCTAAAAAAGTATCGTTAAACAAATAAAGTCAAAATACCTGAGTTTTCACTCAGGTATTTTGA
>CAYNAA010000059.1:0-4992 GCA_964395055.1 uncultured Candidatus Izemoplasmatales bacterium
GGATTGGCGGGTCCCATGGCATCCATGATACCTATAAGAGAAAAGCGCATAGGCGCCTTTCACTATCCAAGATGACTTTCCCACATCAACTGACCAGGCTTCTTATCAGCGAGCAGCTTTTCAGGGCCTTGAAGATACTATCCAATGAGCCGTATCATAGATAGTTGTAACTATTGTTATAAACAGCTTAATAAAGACCTTAAGACGATGTGTCTAAAAGGCATTTATTCATACCTGAATTCTAAATAAAGATAATTTATCATAAATAAAGACCCTGACTTTATAGTCGGATTTCATGTTATTAAAACTCAAATATGTACCGTTAATTAAAAGGATAGATCACTAACTAAAAACTAAGGTGTTCGTTTTTAGTTTCCTACATAAATGTTGAGTTGTAAATAAAAATAATTGTGATATTATTATTCTGAAGGGGAAAATGTAAAGGAGATAAGTTTATGATTAATGAATCGGTAAAAAAGTTATTGCTAATTTTTGTATTTGTAACATTTTTGACATCAATGTCATCAATCAATACTGATCTTAAAGCAAACTATTATGGTGAAGAGTATGATTATGAGTACGAGGGGGATTATGGAGATAAGTATCAAAGTATGGTAGGTGTGGAGGAATGGGAGACATCCAGCGGTTTTTTATGGAATAAAGAAACAACCTATTACAAAGGATATGCTTTGAAATATACTAATTATGATCTACGAATTATGATAAAACCTTTAACACCTACGATGTATTGGGACGGAGGTTATTTGACTGATACTCAGAAACTAACTTATGAAGAAACAACCGAAGTTGAAGAGACAAGTTATTTGGATATTTCGGGATCGTATGCCCAATCATCCTATGATTATGGTACATTAAATCGTTTTGATATCTTTGTTGATGCAGAATACTCTTCTGAAAAAACCTATTATGAAAGTAGTAGATTTATTTACGAAAGAACTCTTGACGGTAATTCTCCTGAAGGATATTACTCGCTTAATCACAGTGCAATGGCGGATCATTTTGAATTATATATTCACGAAAGCGATGATGGAGAGGATTATCAGTATGATGGTGAAATTCATGACATGTTAGGTTTTCAAAGTGAAGACGGGCATGTTTATTTTAGACATACTCACTATGAACATTAGTTTATTATGAGCACCAGATAACTTAAAATTGAAAATTTTCCCCTTCAAATATTTATAGAGAGAAGAATTCAATTGTTATATAAAAAAATTATTGTATCAGTACTATTGGTTATATCTATAGGATTAATTATGTGGTATTCAATCACTGAAAAAAATGAAGGTCCTAATCAAATTAAGGATGAAATAAACTATGATGAAATGAATTATGGTGGAGATTTGGTTAGCTCAAATATTTTCTTAGAAACAAGCTTAACAATACCGTTACCCTTAATTGTTTCTGAAAAGATTGAGTCATATGAATTTCATGATATTAAAGAATTAAATAGTGAGTTTTCTTACAGTCTAGATTTATCAGAAATCGTACATAGATCAGAGCATTATTATTATTATTATATCCTTTTTGAAGTGCCTTTTAGTAGAAGTTTAGACAAAACTATTAGTATCAATAGCATACCTTTAAAAATTAATGATTCTAATTTAATCAGCTATGATCCCTCCATGTTGAAAATCAATCCCCCTACAGAAAAGGGTGGTTCTGTTGCTTTTATTAAAGATGCACCGATAGTCATTCATAATTTAGAGTCCGATTTTAACATTTCCTTGGAAGTCAAAGAACCGATTGAATATACAACATTGTCTTTTTCCAATCCGAAATTACAAATTGAATATTTGAATGGAAAAGAATATCAAGGAGAAAAAATATCGCTTTCTAAAGGCAAGCATAATATTAATTTATCATTAAAATCTGAACTTTCTGAGATTGAATTATATCATAGCAATATTATTTTATCGTATTTTGTAGGGGATAATGAGCAGAAGAATGTAATGCACTGGCATACATCAATTTTCGACACAAATAAGGAGTCATTCTTAGCGCCAATACTAGACAACGAGCAGGAGTAGTTTAAATTTTTAGTTTATATTGATTGAGATACCAGTTGATGAAGGGGAAGATGGAATATGCGATTATTAAAGGTTTATGGAATTATAGCAGGGATCTTTGTACTGCTGATTGCGACTGTGGTAATATTGGTTTCCAAAACGGAAGAACCTATTGACATAGAATATACCCCGGCCTTTCAACAAAACGACACCGACCAATGGATCAGTGGTGATGTTGGGGCAAAAACGATGCGTTCTACCATAAAAACGGTGGGGGAAGTTGAGTTTGTCGAGGATAGCCTTTCAGTAAAATCTATTTCTTTGGGAGACGCAGATGAATTTGAGATAAATATCGACACACGCGAAGAATTTGTACCGAATACAGTGGTTTATACTGTTAATGATGATGATTTTTCGCTTGACACCTACGGAAGACTTATAGGGGTTGAACGAAGTGACAACTCTGTAACGATTGAGTACCTAGATTATGATAATCAGATAATAAGTGCTTTCGTAAGTGTCGAAGATGAATCCGATATAGAGTATGGCCAAACAGTCGAGGTGTTGTTTGACGATGAAACTATATCCGCTACAATCGAATCAATCGGTTATATTGCTCAGAACAACAAGGTAGAAGTCACCTTGGACTGTGAAGAAGGATTTTTGATTGGAACGCGATTGGATGTAGTATTTGTGATTGATATCTTTGAACCAAACACTGTCATTCATGAACAATTTTTACATTCAGATCATGAGGGGCCGTATGTATATTTGGGAAATACCCAAGAAAAAATTCGTATTTCAACTGGTGCTACTGAAGGTAAATACGTTGAGATAATCTCGGATCAAATCGCTCAGGGTGACAAGGTTTATCGTAGGATGGGATCCTATGACGGCTAAAGAGGTTATTTACTTGAAGGATATCCAAAAAGCGTATTTCGATCAACAAGTTTTAAAAACCATTACCTTGAGGGTATTACAAGGCGATTTCATTTCTATTGTTGGAAAATCGGGGGCTGGAAAGACAACTCTTCTGAATGTTCTAGGTCTTTTGGATGATTATGATTCCGGTGACTATGCTGTTGAAACCATCGCTGTAAACAATTTAGGGAAACACCATATCGCCAAAATACGAAATGAAACATTTGGTTATATATTTCAAATGTATCATTTAATCAGCGGCATGAGCGTCAAGGAAAACGTCATCTTACCCACCCTATACAGAAAAAGCATATCAAGAAAAGATGCAATGAAGAAAGCTGAAATCCTGCTACAAAAGTTTAATATGTTTCCTCATGCCGATAAGGACATTTCCAAATTATCCGGTGGTGAAATGCAGCGAGTCGCACTTTCAAGAGCCTTGATTAATTCACCGGACATCATATTGGCTGATGAACCGACTGGAAATCTTGACAAAGAGAACGCTGAAGCGATTCTAAGACATCTTCAAACACTAAACGATAACGGCAAAACCATTATTCTTGTGACGCACGATGAACGTGTCGCGAGTATTGCCAAACGACGTTTTGTGCTTGAAGAGGGGGTTCTAGTCAATGCTTAGGGTGTACGTTTTGTTGACCTTGAATAAAATTGTCGATAAGAAGCTACAGTCATTTCTCACGCTTTTCGGGATTGCTATTGCAACCATGATTCTTTCTGGTGGCCTAATTTTCTCCGATTCATATTATTACAGTGAATTTAATAGATATGAAATGTATGAAACCCATAATTTGGTCACTGTATCACCCATCGCAAACGACGAACTTGTAAGGGACCTGCAAACGAACTTGGAAAGAGAACCTGCACTCTATTCCAAGGTAAATACGCGAAAGCTAGGGAGCGAGGATTTACATAATGGAACCTTGCAATTAAGTAGTGATATCTATACGGTCTCTTCTCACGTAGATGTGATTGTTCCCACGGGAGAATCAGGCGATACCTATTACAATCCTACATTGATTGAGGGACGCACCTTCAATGAAAGCGATTATGTAAACAAAAATTCGGTCGTGATGGTGGATGAGTTAACGGCAGCCTTGTTGTTTGAAGAAGAGGCATTAGGAGAGTCCATCGAATTTCAATACCCTCAGTTTGATGCTTCAGGCAATCGTTTACCTACCAAAGAGGTTTCGCTTGAAATCATCGGTGTTTATGAAACCTCTTATTATACCGTTGGTGCCTACCATGACGCTAAAGAAAAATTGAAAAACGGTGAATCTGATTTTGAGGATGTAAGTCTTAATCTGTTCATTCCGAATTCCTCTATCATCCCCGTAGATACAACGGATGCTTATACGCAAGCGGTTTTTACCGATGTTTCCTCAATGGAGACGTTTCTAACAGATTTTTACGAAACATTCAATACCGACATAGTCCTCGGTGATTTGGAAATAAATACGTTTGGTACACTCGCCAACCAACTTCAAAACGATTTACAATCCTTCCGTCAACAAATTCATGTTCTAGTTATCGGTGTTGGAATCGTTTCAGCTTTAGGTATCATGAACACATTGTTTTTTTCAATAAAGGAAAGAGCGCGCGAGATTGGCATTCGCAAAGCTGTAGGAGCCTCCAAAGAGGCTATACTTTCCCAGTTTATGGTTGAGGGCATTTTTTATGGAATGTTTGGAGCGATATTAGGTTTGTTGCTTGGAATGATTATTGCATTGATAGGTATCCTTTACTTTAAAGGCATGGGTTCATACAATCTTGAACTGGTATTAAAAGGCGATAGTATTATGCTTATATTGCTTTTCCCCCTATTAGTCACCTTTATTTCGAGCGTTTTTCCGGCTTACTACGCATCAAGTATTAAAATAGCTGATACACTTCGTTTGGATTGATGAAAAAAGATAAAATTTAAGATTTCATTTAAACAAGGGTAGACAATCATCAGTTGTCTACCCTTGTATATTGACAAGAATTTCATAACAAAAGTACCAACCAAAAATGTTACAACGAA
>CAYNAA010000060.1:0-4945 GCA_964395055.1 uncultured Candidatus Izemoplasmatales bacterium
CAATTTCTTTAGAATCACCTGTTGGTGAAGAAGAAGATTCAAGTTTAGGGGATTTCATTGCCGATCATGACACGCCAACGCCAATGGAATTCACGTCAAAAGAAATGTTAAAACGTGAGTTAAACTCTGTCTTAGAAACCTTAACTGATAGAGAAGAAAAAGTCTTACGCATGCGTTTTGGTTTACTTGATGGAAGAACCCGTACTCTAGAAGAAGTCGGCCGTGAATTTGGTGTTACAAGAGAACGAATTAGACAAATTGAAGCCAAAGCATTACGTAAACTTCGTCACCCTTCACGCAGTAAAAAACTAAAAGACTTTATGAGCGGAAAATAATGCTTTCAAAACGATTAACCGCTTGTTTAAACTACGTATCTCCCATCACGGTGCTTTATGATGTAGGAACTGATCATGGGTATTTGGCCATTGAAGCAATAACCCAGAACCTTGTTACAAAAGCTTATGCTGTCGACAATAAAAAAGGGCCACTAAAAAGCGCCACAAAAGCAATTAAAGATGCGGGATTAGAAGACTGTATCATCCCCATATTAAGTGATGGTATCGACGATTTAAAACCGGATGCGGATGGGTTAGTCATCGCCGGACTCGGCGGAAAAACCATCGCCTCTATTTTAGCAGGCAAAGATTATAAAAATCTCAAACGGTTTGTTTTACAGCCAAATAACAATGCGTATTTGGTGCGAAAACTGACCGCAACAGCGCACCTTAAAATCGTTGATGAAACCTTAGTTTTAGAAGACGGCATCATCTATCCCATTATTGTTTTAGAACGAGGAACGCAAACACTAGATGAAAAAGACCTTGCGTTTGGACCACTATTACGCCGCGCGCAGTCTCAATTATTTAAACAGATGCTAAGTAGTGACATTGCCCATCTAGAACACGTAATCCAGTCAATTCCAAATCATATCGATAAAACCAAACAGTTAAACACACTCGCCTTAATGAAGGAGGTATTAGATGATTATCCAAGACGTCATTGAGTACTTTAATACCCATTATCCAAGTCATTTAGCCTATGATTGGGATAATGTTGGCTTGCAAATTGGCTCAACCAATGAACCGATCACTGGCATACATATTGCCCTAGATTTAACGCTTGAAGTGATTGAAGAAGCGAAAACCCATGGGGCCAATTTAATTATTACCCATCACCCGTTTTTATTTAAATCATTATCACGTATTGATTATGAAAGCTATGAAGGCCGTATCATCAAAGCCTTAATCGATCATAACTTCACAGTCTATGCGGCACATACCAATTATGATATTGGTTCCAACGGCATGAATAAAGTTTTAGCCGATAAACTTGGATTAAAAAACCAACGCCCGCTTGAGATGATTACAGAAGACGAAGGCATTGGTGTCATAGGAACGATAAAAAAACGCACGTTAAGAGAATTTATTGTTCATGTAAAAGACAGTTTTGATTTAACGACGGTTAGACTTATTTCAAATAAAAAACACGTCGATGTTGAAACGGTTGCGATATTAGGTGGAAGTGGAGCCGACAGTGACTTACGCCATGCTTACCAAGAAAACGTCGATATTTACCTAACAGGTGATATTAGCTATCACCAAGCCCACGACATGTTACATCTTGATTTAACAGCGATTGATATTGGCCACGCCACAGAACATCATTTTGCGGCTGGATTAAAAAAAGAACTCGGTGCTGCCTTTGACACAAAAATTACCATAAGTGCAGTTGATTTCGACCCATTTAACCTCATGTAAGCCATATAAAAAGGCGCCAAATACTTGGCACCTTTTTTATTTATACTTCGATAATAGCTTCAACTGGACAAACAACTTCACATGCTCCGCAATCGATACAAACATCTTCGTCAATTACGTAGATATCTTCGCCTTCAGAGATGCAATCAACAGGACATTCAGCCACACATGCTGCGCAAGCAATACAATCCTCAGTAATTCTTCTTGGCATTGTTATTCCTCCTTACCTTATTCTACAATCATTGTAATAGATTTAGCGTCAATTGTAAATAGTTTTTCGCGAATAATCGCTTATTTAAAAAGTTTTTATTATACCAATTAACAAAATTGTAACAACTTTTATCTTTTGAATATCAAAGAATTATGTTATAGTAATAACAACATAATATTGCAGGTGATCCCTAATGAAAAAACGCCTAAGACATACGATAACCTTTTGGTTGCTAAAACCATTTATTTATGGGTATTTAAAACTCAAATACCGCGCAAAAGTCAAGAAATACAAACCACCAAAAAATGAACATGGTCCTTACCTTATTCTTTCAAATCACGTACTGAATTGGGACCCTTTTTTACTGGCAAATAGTTTCCGTTTTCCAATTTTTTATGTTGCCAGTGATATGATCTTTTCGATTCCATTTTGGTCAAAAGTCATTCGCTATTTAGTCAGTCCCATTCCGAAAACGAAATACCGCTCCGACATGGAAACCATTCGGGATATGATAAAAATGGTGAAAAGCGGTGGCAGTGTCTGCATTTTCCCAGAAGGCAACGCGACCTTTCATGGTGATTTAATGCCGATTGATCAATCAATTGTCAAACTGGTAAAACTATTAAAAATTCCTGTTGTCTTATATAATATTGAAGGTGCCTATTATTCACACCCAAGATGGAGTAATCATGTTCGTAAAGGAAACATCCGTGGGTTTGTGAAAACTGTACTTTATTACGACGAGTATAAAGATTTAAACAATGACATATTGTATGACTTAATCATTGAACATTTAACCGTTGATGATCGTGCCTATAAAGAAAGTAACCAGATAACTTATAAAAGTAAGGCATTGGCTGAAGATATTGAAACCGCGCAGTTTTATTGTCCAGTGTGCCACTCGTTTGACCATTTAATTACCAAAAATCATACCGTTTTTTGTTCATCTTGTGATTTTAAAGGCGTACTTGATAGCGAGTTACGTTTAAAAGACACAAAAGGCAATGTCATCTACGACACAAACAAAGCATGGTATGATGATGGCATGCGCGCGCTTGAGGCACATATTCAATCACTAAAAAAGGATGACATTATCTTCCAAGATGATAACGAAGCTGTTTTAGATGTGATCCGTTCAAAAGCGAAGACACCGATTGGGCAAGCCCGGTTAATATTAACCAAAACAATGGTTTCAATGCAGTTTCAAGACAGCACAACCATTAGTTTAGATCCTAATCATCTTAATGTGAGTGTCCAACAAAAGAATAAGCTAATTATCTATGATAAGGAACGCAAAAAAACATACTATTTACTCAGTCATAAAAAACGTAATGCGTTTAAATACGAATGCGCCGTTAATTTGATAAAAAAAGGAGCGAATTGATATGGATTTTTCACAATATAGCATTTGGGAAGGCATGTTACATTTTGGATTATTGGCACTGTTATTATTAACTGGAAATGTCTTAAGACGTAAAGTGCCGTTGCTTCGTAAATCATTACTGCCAACGGCGGTCATTGCTGGCTTTTTAGGCCTTGCGATTAAAGATATTATTTTAGTACATATCTTAAGTACTTCAGAGTATGAACACTCTGTCAATATTTTACGGGTTATTACCTATCATGCGATTGCCTTAGGATTCATTGCGTTAGGCCTTAAAACCCGCGCAGCTGTAAAAGTAAAAGCCAAAAAAGACCGCAGTATCTTTAGCGGCTTGTTAATTGTTTCAACCTATATGATTCAAGGATTGATTGGGCTAATTTTATCTATTACGATGGCCTATACCATTTTCCCTAGTTTATTTAAAGCCTCGGGATTACTGCTTCCTATGGGATTTGGTCAAGGACCTGGACAAGCGCAAAATATTGGGAGCGTCTATGAACTTGAACACGGCTTTGCCGGTGGGACAACCTTCGGTCTTGCGATTGCCTCATTTGGGTTTATTTGGGCAAGTGTTGCAGGAATTATTTATTTAAATATGTTATATAAAAATAAAAAGTTATTCAAATCAACGCAAGCACGACGTCACCTAGTTAGTGCGCAAGAAATTGATACACCAGATGAGATTCCTGTTGCTGAGGCGATTGATAAATTTACTGTTCAAGTGGCCCTTGTTTTAATGGTCTATGTATTTACGTATCTATTCATCTTTATGATCAAAACACTCGTTGGTAATGGGTTATTTGGTGATTTTGGTGAAAGTACCGTGTTACCGCTTGTAATTGGATTTAACTTTATCTTCGGGATGTTGTTCGCGTTGTTATTTAAACACATCTTTATTTTCTTTAGAAAAATAAATATCATGACAAGACAATACCCAAACAACTTTATGTTAAACCGGATTGCTGGAACGGTCTTTGACTTCATGATTGTCGCAAGTATTGCGGCCATCCGTATAGAAGATTTAAAATCGCTATGGATACCGTTCTTAATTATGACGATTGTTATTGGATTTGTAACCTTATTCTTTGTAATTTATATGACAAAGCGTATTTATCCAGAATACCCTCTTGAAGCGAGTCTTGGGATGTTTGGAATGTTAACAGGAACAGCGAGTACCGGAATTATTTTATTAAGAGAAGCCGATCCAAACTTTGAAACACCGGTTGCTAATGACTTGGTTGTTGGCTCATCAACAGCGATCTTATTTGGTTTTCCGATTCTTTTACTTGTCGGAATAGCCCCAATGGGAACCCTTCAAACATTCGTCTCATTAGGCATTATCATTATCTTATTTACAGGTATGGTAAGTGCAATTTTGTATTTCAACCCACGGATTAAAAAAGATACCCCATAAGGCTTGCGCTTTTTGTCATAATTCAGTACAATAGAAATGGTAAAAAAAGGAGTGATTTATAATGCAATTATGGGTAGCAATCGTGCTTATTGTCGTCGCATTGCTCGTTGGGGCAATATTAGGTTTCTTTTTATCACAACGCTATTTCAAACGCTATTTAGAGAAAAACCCGCCAATTA
>CAYNAA010000061.1:0-4828 GCA_964395055.1 uncultured Candidatus Izemoplasmatales bacterium
GATGCCGAACGTCAAGCAACCAAAGACGCAGGTAAAATAGCTGGGTTAGATGTTAAACGCATCATCAACGAACCAACCGCCGCAGCCTTAGCGTATGGGATTGATAAAACCGATAAAGACCAAACCATTTTAGTCTATGACTTAGGTGGGGGAACCTTTGACGTATCAATCTTAGAATTATCAGAAGGCACATTCGAAGTTATTTCAACCTCAGGAGACAACCGTTTAGGTGGCGACGACTTTGATGAACGTATCATCGATTATATCGTCAGCGAATTCAAAAAAGAAAACGGGATTGATCTCAAAAAAGACAAAATGGCACTTCAACGTGTTAAAGACGCAGCTGAAAAAGCGAAAAAAGACCTTTCAGGTGTCACAAAAACAACGATTTCATTGCCATATGTTACCGCAGGAAGTAGCGGGCCAGTCCATTTAGATATGAGCTTAACCCGTGCGAAATTTAATGAATTAACTGAAGACTTAGTAGATAAAACACTCGGCCCAGTACGTAAAGCGCTTAAAGACGCTGGCATGACGAAAAACGACTTACATCAAGTCTTACTAGTCGGTGGGTCTACCCGTATGCCAAGCGTAATTGACGCCATTAAAAACGAACTCGGTAAAGAACCAAACAAAGGTGTAAACCCTGATGAAGTTGTTGCTATGGGTGCTGCCATTCAAGCAGGTGTCTTATCGGGTGATGTTAAAGACGTCTTACTTCTTGATGTTACCCCATTATCACTTGGTATTGAGACACTCGGTGGGGTCTTTACAAAACTCATTGAACGCAATACCACCATTCCAACAAGCAAATCACAAACCTTCTCAACCGCAGCAGACAACCAACCAGCTGTAGACATCCATGTCTTACAAGGTGAACGTCCAATGGCCAATCAAAACAAAACCTTAGGACGCTTCCAACTCGCTGACATTCCACCAGCACCACGCGGTGTACCACAAATCGAAGTTACCTTCGATATTGATGCCAACGGGATCGTGAATGTAAGTGCGAAAGATATGGGTACAGGCAAAAGCCAAAAAATCACCATCAAATCAGGTGAAGGCTTAACCGAAGACGACATCGACCGCATGGTTAAAGAAGCCGAAGAAAACGCAGAAGCAGACAAAAAAATGAAAGAAGAAGCGGACCTTAAAAACGAAGCCGATCAAATGATCTTTGCGACAAACAAAGCGATCAAAGATTTAGGCGACGAGGTTAACGCAGACGATAAAAAAGACGCAGAAGAAAAAATTGAAGCCCTTCAAAAAGCCATTGATGACAATGATTTAGATGCCATCAAAGCAAAAAAAGAAGCACTTGAACAAGTCGCACAAGGCTTAAGTGCAAAAGTGTATGAAAAACAACAAGCACAACAACAAGCTGAACAAGATCCAAACGTCAACGGCAAAGGCACAGATGAATCACAAGACGATGATGACGATGTCATCGACGCTGACTACGAAGAAGTCGACTAATAAAGAAACCATTAAGCAGCTTCGGCTGCTTTATGGTTTAATAACGAGGTGAATTATGAGCAAACGAGATTACTATGAAGTGCTAGGCGTAAGTAAAGACGCTAGCCAAGAAGAGATAAAAAAAGCGTACCGTAAACTTGCGCGACAATATCACCCCGATGTCAACAAAGCATCTGACGCGGAAAGTAAATTTAAAGAAGTCCGCGAAGCGTATGAAGTCTTAAGTGATTCGAATAAACGTGCGCAATATGACCGATTCGGTCACCAAGCAAACCAAAATGGTGGCTTCGGAAGCGCAGGTGGCTTTGGCGATTTTGATATCAATGATATATTTTCTAGTTTCTTTGGCGGTGGTGGCGCACAACGTAGCCAACAAAGAAATGCACCAAGAAAAGGGCAAGACATTCATAAACGGATGCGTGTTAGTTTTGATGAAGCCGTTCATGGTGGAAAGAAAACCATTCGTACGACGGTTTACGAAGAATGTCCTAGTTGTCACGGGAGCGGTGCGTATTCAAAAGATGACATTAAAACCTGCTCGCGTTGTCATGGTTCAGGGACTGTCACCGTAGAGCAACAATCGCTCTTTGGCCGTACACGAACGCAAACAGCCTGTCCAGATTGTGGTGGTACCGGAAAACAAGTAACCCGCAAATGTGATCAGTGTCATGGTGAAGGTGTCGTTGGCAAAGAGAAAAAAATCAACGTCAACATCCCTGAAGGGGTGGATGACAATAACCAACTACGCATGCCAGGATTTGGCCATAAAGGTGTAAACGGTGGCCCTAGTGGTGACTTATATATCGTCTTTGAAGTTGAACCATCAGATACCTTTGAACGCCACGGAGACGATCTTGTCTTTGAACTCCCTATTACATTCGCGCAAGCAGCGCTTGGTGATGAGATACATGTGCCTACCCCATATGGAGACATTAAGCTTAAGATTCCAGCAGGCACTCAATCCCATAAAACCTTCCGCCTAAAAGGCAAAGGTATGCCGAACTTGCGCAGCAAGCGTAAAGGTGATCTACACGTAATTGTTAAGGTCATGACACCGACCAATCTAACTAAAAGACAAACCAAATTATTTGAAGATTTGGGCAGCACAGACTTGACCAACAGCGAATCAATTTGGGAAAAATTCAAAAGTAAAATAAAAAAGTAACAGAAGCTGTACTTTATCGTTAAAGTGCAGCTTTTTTATCGTAAACTTTGATAATTATGATATAATATCTAACGAAAGTGGTGATTGTATGCAACGCTATTTTGTACCTAAAACAATAGATGAGACACTCATTATTGATGATTCCAATCAAGTCCATCATATAACCCGTGTTATGCGGATGAAACCAAGTGATAACATCGTTGTCTGTGACACCAATGGTCAGTGTTTTTACATGACGATTACGGCAATGGATAAAAACACAGTCACACTCACAAAAAAACAAGCATTACCAAGACTCGATAAAAAGGGGCATATTACCTTAGCGCAAGCACTCATTAAAAAAGACCATTTTGAACTCGTCTTACAAAAAGCCACAGAACTAGGCGCTGATACAATTATACCCATTGATATGGACCGCTCAATTGTTAAACTTAAAGGCGATCAAATGGTTAAAAAACAGACCCGCTGGCAATCCATTACCCAAGAAGCCAGCGAACAATCCCAACGCCAAAGCATGTGTCACATTGATACAATGATGACCTTAGATTGTTTGGATTTTTCGCTTTATGATCATGTCTTTTATGCTTATGAAAAAGAAGACACCATCAACTTAAAACAGGCGCTAAAATCCGTCTCAGTAGACAGCAAAATCATGATGATTATTGGCCCTGAGGGGGGCTTTAGCCCTTCTGAAGTTGCCTTTTTACAAGATAAAGCAATGGCTGTGACCTTAGGCCCGCGCATCTTACGCAGTGAAACAGCCGCGCTTTATACTTTGGTTGCTTTAAGTTTTGCCTTAGAAATGGGTGACACAGAATGACGGTCGCCTTTTATACTTTAGGATGTAAAGTGAATACCTATGAAACAGAAGCCTTACAAACCCTTTTTGTCAATGACGGCTTTACGGTTGTTGATTACAAAGCGCAAGCCGATGTATACGTGATTAATACTTGTACTGTCACCAACCAAAGCGATGTCAAAAGTCGCAAGGCGATAAGACAAGCCGTCAAACGCAACCCTGAAGCTGTCGTTGCGGTCATGGGCTGTTATAGTCAAGTTGAAAGCGACGTTGTTGCTCAAATTGACGGCGTTGACATCATCATGGGGACCAGTGAACGCGAACGGGTCCTGCCGTTAGTCAAACAAGTATTAAGAGACCGCGCACAAATTTTAGCCGTCAATGACATGTCGCGCTATAAAACTTTTGATAAGTTAAACGTCACCAGTTTTTCCGAAAACACACGCGCCTTCATTAAAATCCAAGATGGCTGTAATCAATACTGCAGTTACTGTATTATCCCTTTCGCAAGAGGTCCGATACGCTCCCGTCAAAAAGCCGATGTGTTAAACGAAGCAAAAGCCCTTGTAAAAAGCGGCTATCAAGAAATCGTGTTAACCGGGATTCATACCGGTGGCTATGGGACCGATTTAGCAGATACCTCGTTTTATGATTTATTAACAGCCTTAAGTGACATAAAAAATCTAAAACGGATCCGTATTTCAAGTATTGAGATCAACCAACTCACAGAAGACATTATTACATTAATTAAAACCAATGATGTCTTTGCAAGACACCTGCATATTCCGATTCAAAGTGGGACAGACACGATTTTAAAGAAAATGCGTAGACATTATAATTTAGCAGACTACGAAGCCAAAATCGCCTCAATTAGAGACGCCATTCCAGGCATAGCAATTACGACTGATATCATTGTTGGCTACCCAGAAGAAACCGACGAAGACTTTGAAAAAATCAAAGCCACTGTCAAACGCATTGGTTTTTCTGAACTTCATGTCTTCCCGTATTCAAAACGCAGTGGCACAAAAGCCGCGCGCGTTAAAGATCATGTCCATGGGACGACAAAATCCATGCGTGTTAATGCGCTTATTAGCTTAAATGAAACCTTAGCCAATCAGTATATCACCGCCCAAAAAGACACCATCCAATCGGTTCTTTTTGAACGCTGCGATGGCGAATATTGTTACGGGCATACCTCAACATATATTGTGGTAAAGGTCCCAACCACAAAATCTCTTGTGAACACCATACATGATGTTTTAATTACAGAAGCCCATTATCCAGAATCGACCGCGCAATTCCGATAATTTATGTATATTACCGCACTTTTATCACCTTTTAGTTAAATAACTTTACATTGAACACTTTATTTGATATTATAGTAACGG
>CAYNAA010000062.1:0-4676 GCA_964395055.1 uncultured Candidatus Izemoplasmatales bacterium
AGAACTTCAGCCTTCCAAGCTGACTGTGTGGGTTCGATTCCCATCACCCGCTCCATATTTCAATTAGAGATTATGCTCCTTTTTATAGCATAATTTTTTTATGGCTAATTATAGGCTATATTTTTAAGCCCTCCTACTGGAGGGTTTTTTATTTATTTCGAATATCAAACCGTTCGAACACAAATAAATTGTATTACAAATTTTATAATTATTCTTGCATTTATAGTTAATCTGTATTACAATTTAATTGGTAAAATGAATGAGTGTTCATATTATGAAGATATATTCATATTTAAGGAGTGACATTATGAATCAATTAGAAGTTGGCAACAAAGCATCAATTACGAAGCGGTTTGAATCAGGAGATGTCGATGCCTTTGCACAAGTATCCGGTGATACAAATCCAATTCACCTAGATGATACCTATGCAAAGCGCAGTATCTTTAAACAACGTGTCGTGCACGGGGCACTTGTTAACAGTTTGTTTTCTAATCTACTTGGAAATGTTCTTCCAGGTAAAGGAACAATTTATTGTAAACAAAACACATCATTTACAAAGCCTGTATTTTTAAATGATGATATCACCGCAACAGTAGAAATCACAACCATCGATCATCAAAAACACCGTATCTATCTTACTACCACCGCAACCAACCAACATAACGATATCGTTATCAAAGGGGATGCGATGGTACTGTACAAACCTTAAGGAGGACGATTATGATTGGCTATTTTGAAGAGAAACATTATTTAATGGAAAAAATGTTAAAACAATTTGTCGAAAACGAAGTAAAGCCACTCGCAAAAGCAGTGGATGAAGAAGAACGGTTTCCTACAGAAACTGTAGAGAAAATGAAACAATACGGCCTGATGGGCATTCCCTTTGGGGATGATATAGGAGGAGAGAACGGTGATGAGATTGCGTATGTCCAAGCTGTTATTGAACTTTCTAAAGCCTGTGCAACCACAGGGGTTATCTTAAGTGCTCATACCTCGCTATGCGCTTGGCCAATAAGTAAATTTGGCACCGAGACGCAAAAAGAAAAATACTTACATAAACTCAATAAAGGCGACTATTTAGGGGCGTTTGGATTAACAGAACCAAATGCTGGGACAGATGCTGGTGGCCAACAAACAACGGCTAAAGAGTATGATGATTACTATATATTAAACGGATCTAAAATTTTTATTACCAATGCAGGACACGCTGATATATACATCATTTTCGCCATGACTGAACCAAGTCTAAAAACTCGCGGCATTACAGCTTTTATCGTTGAAAAAGACATGGCTGGGTTTTCTGTTGGTAAAAAAGAACTAAAATTAGGTATAAGAGGATCGTCTACATGTGAACTGATTCTTAATAATGTGAAAGTACCTAAAGAAAACATCTTAGGAAAAATTAATAAAGGCTTTAAAGTTGCCCTTGCAACCTTAGATGGCGGCCGTATTGGAATTGCTGCTCAAGCGGTAGGTATTGCTGAAGGCGCAATTGAAGAAGCGCTTCATTATGTAAAAGAGCGTACCCAGTTTGGTAGACCCATTAGTCAATTTCAAAACACACAATTCGTCCTTGCTGAACTAGAAACCAAAAAAGAATCTGCTAAGCACCTAACCTATCATGCCGCACTACTTAAAAAACAAGGAAAACCATACTCAAAAGCCGCAGCCATTGCCAAACTTCATGCCGCACAAACCGCTATGGAAGTAACCACAAAAGCATTACAATTATTTGGTGGTTACGGATATACAAGAGAATATGCGATAGAACGTATGATGCGTGATGCAAAAATTACGGAAATTTATGAAGGCACAAACGAAGCGCAAAAAATGGTTATTGCTGCACACATGTTGAAAGGAGTTTAACAATGAAAATATTTGTTTTAGTTAAACAAGTCCCAGATACCACAGAAATTAAAGTCGATAAAGAAACAGGCACACTTATACGTGCTGGTGTTCCAACCATAATTAACCCAGATGATTTAGCTGGTGTAGAACTTGCCCTTGAACTTAGAGAATCACACGGTGGAACGGTCAATGTCGTATCGATGGGACCAGCGCAAGCTGAAGGTATGATGAGAGAACTATACGCCATGGGTGTTGATGATGCTTATCTTCTTACAGACCGTAAGTTTGCTGGATCAGATACTTGGGCAACATCAACCATTCTTTCTTCGTTTTTAAAAACACAAGACTATGATTTTATCATCGCAGGAAGACAAGCCATCGACGGTGACACAGCGCAAGTAGGTCCCCAAGTCGCAGAATTTTTAGATATACCACAAGCCAGTTATGTTAAAGATATCAAAGATATTACAGACGGTACTATTACTGTGGTAAAAGCATTTGAAACCTTTGATCAAATATTAAAACTACCATTTCCAGCACTCATCACGACTTTAAAAGAAGCAAGAAAACCACGTTATATGAATGTTAAAGCAATCATGAGTGCCTACAAAAAAGACGTACATATCATTACCAAAGATGACCTACCACTCGATGATAAACACATCGGCTTAAAAGGTTCACCAACCCGTGTTTTTAAAACCTTCACAAAACCCGTACAAGAAAAACAAAAACCAATGAAAACAACCAGTGAAGACGCTGCCCAAAAAATCTTAGATGCCATCTCCGGCATTCACTAGGAGGAGACATAATGAACTATCAAGACGGTAAAGATATATATATTTACATAGAACACCGTAATCAAGCAATCGAACCAGTATCCTTTGAACTCATGAGCGAAGCCAAACAGATGTTATCAACACGCACCTTCACTGACCGCGTTGTTGGTGTTATTATTGGACACAATATTGAATCACTCGCAAAGAAGGCTTTAGAACATGGATGCGATCATGTCATTGTATGTGATGATGGTATGCTAAAGGACTATGATACAGAAACCCATACCCACGTCATTGAGACAGTGATTGAAGATAATCATCCTGCTATTTTCTTAATCGGTGGAACAGTAATTGGCCGTGATTTAGCGCCGAGAGTATCAGCGCGCGTGCACACTGGTTTAACAGCGGATGCGACCCATCTAACCTATGACGAAACCGATCAATCAAGCAGAAAGCTTTACGCAACGCGTCCAGCTTTGGGCGGAAATTTGTTTGCGACAATTATTTGCCCTGATCATATGCCGCAAATGGCAACTGTCAGACCCGGTGTATTTGACAAAACTGATATCAAAATCAATCATCAAGGTACGATAGAAACAATGGCGTATAATGGACCTAAGCAACGGGTAGAAATCATTGAAACAAGCGCACCTAATGCACAAGCCTATGATCTTACAAAAGCCAACATTATCGTATCCGCAGGACGAGGCGCAAAAAGTTTTATTGACATCGTAGAAAGTACCGCAAAAGAACTTGGCGCATGTCTAGGCTCAAGCCGTGCATTAGTTGATGAAGGCGTTACCTTAAAAGACTGCCAAGTGGGTCAAACCGGAAAAACCGTTAAACCTACTATTTATATTGCATGCGGCATTTCAGGTGCCGTCCAACATACTGCTGGAATGGAGAAATCTGATCTCATCATCGCTATTAATACCGATGAAGACGCCCCCATTTTTAACATCTCTGATATTGGCTTTATCGCAGATGCGAAACCTATCTTAGAAGCCATTCAAAAAGAATTACGACAATGACAATAACGATTAAGGATTGACTGTTTAAGTTAATCCTTTTCTTTTAGCGCACTATTATACACAAAACGTCACATCTACGCTACAATAATTAAGAAGGAGGTTTTATTTATGCAAAGTAGTAAAGTCGTTGTAGTTGGAACGGGAATGGTGGGTATGAGCTATGCCTATTCACTTGTTAATCAAGGGACAGTAGAAGAACTCGTACTCATTGATATCGATAAAGAAAAAGCCTTAGGTGAAGCCATGGATTTAAACCACGGACTTGCATTTGGCCCAAGAAAAATGAAGATTTATGCTGGTGATTATGAAGATTGTAGTGATGCAAAACTCGTAGTTATCACCGCAGGTGTTAATCAAAAAGAAGGCGAAACACGGTTAGATCTTTTAAATCGTAACGCTAAAATTATTACAAGTGTTGTTCATAATATTATGGCAAGTGGTTTTGATGGAATCTTACTCGTTGCGTCAAACCCAGTTGATATTTTAGCGTATGTTGCTTACAAAGCATCGGGCCTTCCAACCAATCAAGTTATCGGTAGCGGAACCAGTTTAGATACCGCAAGACTCAGATATGAAATATCAGATAAGATTGATATTTCTGTTGCAAATATACATGCTTATATTTTAGGAGAGCACGGCGATAGTGAGTTTGTCGTTTGGTCAAACGCTTATGTTGGCGCAAAACCAATGCTCGATGTCATTGAATCGATGAAACAAATTAACTTCGAAGACCTAGATACCATCTATCAAAAAGTTAAAAACGCGGCCTATGAAATCATTAAACGTAAAAAAGCTACATATTATGGTATCGGTATGACCCTAGTAAGAATCACCGCTGCTATTTTTAATAATGAAAATCGAATTATACCAATCTCTGTTTATAACGGTGGAACATATGATATCGATGAAGACGTCTATATTGGACTACCTGCTGTTATTAATAAAGATGGAATCCATCATGTAGTTCATCTTAAACTCAACGAAGAAGAAAAAGCCAAACTGAAAAAATCATCTTCAATTC
>CAYNAA010000063.1:0-4549 GCA_964395055.1 uncultured Candidatus Izemoplasmatales bacterium
GACGCAAAGGAAACCTTTACATAAGGTTTCTTTTTTCTTTGCCTTTTAATTAAGCAAATATTTAGTATAATTAAAATAGGAGGTGCTGTTATGAAGATAATGTTTATCGGAAGTGAAGCCACACCATACGCAAAAACCGGTGGGTTAGCTGATGTTTTAGGTAGTTTACCAAACGCACTTAAAGAAAAAGGACACGAAGTATCGTTAGTCTTGCCAGCACATAAGAAGATTAAAGATACCTATCAATCACGTTTTGTGCACGTTAAAGACTATACAATTCAGCTCCATAAAAAAGAAGAATATGTAGGCGTCGAGCATATTGACGTGGATGGGATGAATGTATTTTTTATCGATAATGATTACTATTTCGGCAAACGCGATACGCTATATGGGCATTTTGATGATGGAGAGCGGTATGGGTACTTTAACCAAGCCGTGTTAACGATGTTTAAAGAAATTGACTATTTTCCTGATGTCTTACATCTTAATGATTGGCAAACTGGACTGATTCCGTTTTACTTAACGCATACATTTAAGGATGGAAACTATGCCAAACTAAAAACCGTGTTTACCATTCATAATATTGCCTATCAAGGTGTCTTTTCTAAAGGATTACTTCCATATTTAAACCTGAAAGATCATCATGACTTAGATTATGACGGACACATTAACTTTTTAAAAACCGCCCTAGTAACCGCAGACAAACTGACAACGGTATCAAAAACCTACGCAGAAGAGCTTAAATACGATTATTTTTCTTTTGGTATGGGACCGATTATTCGCGAGCGTGAGGCGGACATGGTTGGTATTATGAACGGGTTAGACAACAACGACTTTGACCCAAGACAAGACAACGCAATTGCCCAAACATTTGGTTTAAATAATTACTTAATTGGTAAACAAAAAAACCGTCAAGCTGTCCTTGATATGTTTAATTTAAACGATAAGAAGTTGCCGATTATCGGCATGGTATCAAGGCTTACAGAAGCCAAAGGCTTCCCACTTGTTGAAGGGATGATCGAATCATTCTTAGAGCGTAAAGCATGCCAGTTCATTTTACTTGGTAGTGGGGATACGGATATTGAAGCTTATTTTCATCACTTAAAACATAAATATCCTGAACTCGTTGGGGTGTACTTTGGATATAACGATGCGATTGCTAGACAAATATACGCTGGTGTAAACTTCTTCTTAATGCCATCACGATTTGAACCATGTGGCCTTGCCCAACTGATTAGTATGCGGTATGGGACCTTACCAATTGTAAGAGAAACAGGTGGATTAAAAGACTCTGTCTTACCGTATAATAAATATACACACGATGGAACCGGGTTCAGTTTTAGCGAGTATTCAAAAGAAAGTTTAGCACATGTTTTACATGAAGCACTGGATATGTATAAAGATAAAAAAGTGTATAAACAACTGGTTCGCCGGGTCATGAAAGAAAACTTTAGCTGGGAAAAAAGTGCCATGCAATATCACTTATTATATAAATCCCTAATGGAGGAAAAATAATGGAAACCATTGCATTTATTTTAGCCGGCGGCCGCGGGTCTCGCCTTGACTTATTATCTGAAAAACGCGTTAAACCCGCTGTACCATTCGCAGGAAAGTACCGCATCATTGATTTTACATTGAGTAATTGTTGTAATTCAGGCATTTACGATATCGCAATTTTAACACAGTATTTACCGTTATCACTCAACGAACATATCGGTGTTGGTAAACCGTGGGACTTAGACCGAAGAGATACAAGATTATCGCTGTTACAGCCCTATAAAGATTGGTATATGGGGACTGCCGATGCTGTAAGACAAAACCTAGCTTACATTAAACGCAGTTCTGCTAAGTATGTTTTGATTTTATCAGGAGACCATATTTATAAAATGGACTACCGAAAAATGCTGAAAGCCCATAAGAAAAATAATACGGATTTAACCATCGCGGTTCAACCTGTCCCATGGGATGAAACCAATCGTTTTGGTATTTTAGAAACGGATGATGATTTAAAAATCACCAAGTTCTTAGAAAAACCAGAAGATGCACCTAGTAATTTGGCCAGCATGGGGATTTACATCTTCAACCGTGATGCACTCATTAAAGAACTCGAATCCGCAACAGAACCCGACCTCGATTTCGGAAAACATATTATGCCAAGATTTTTAGAAACCCAAGCTATATATGCCTATGTATTTGAAGATTATTGGAAAGATGTTGGAACCTATGATTCTTATTTAGAAGCCAACTTAGAATTAACCAGCACAGTCGACAAAATTCCACTAGACATGTATGACCGCAATTGGCGTGTTTACACAAGAAGTGAAGAAATGCCTGCAGTGAAAGTTGGAAGTAAGGCAAAAATAAAACAAGCCCTCATTTCCAATGGATCCATTGTCGCGGGAGAAGTTGACCGTGTTGTATTAAGCCCTGGCGTTATAATCCATCCTACAGCCAAAATTAAAAATAGTGTTATCTTAAACGATACTGTTATTATGGAAGGTGCGGTGATTGAAAACTGTATCATTGATAAAGATGTTGTTGTTGGTAAAAACGCCAAAATTGGTGTTGGAGATGACTACACACCAAATAAAGAAAAACCACACTTACTTTCAAGCGGCATCAATGTCATTGCCAAAGGCAACCTTGTTCCTGAAGACACCATTATTGAAAGAAACTGCCGCATCACCCCAAATGCAGTATTTAACACAAAAACCATCAAAAGTGGAACGACACTTTAAATCCATTTCCTGCAAACGGTGATTGATTTCTACCTTTGCAGGTTTTTTATGATATATTGGGGGTCTAATGTGGGGTTGCCAAATGTTGGCGGGTCGATTTTATCAAACCAGCCATAAAGGAATCACCATGAATCTATTAAAATGGCCATTAAGCATTATAAAATAGCAGGAAAAGACCGTGAATCATTAATTACATTTATTAATCAGTTAAGAGAATTTTATCACACATAGTCTAACCCCGAACTACGTATTATTGCGAGCACCAATAATCAAACTCACAATGGGATTAATCCCATAGTAAGAAAAGCCAATGATACGTATACTGTCTTGATTGCTTTAAGAAACAACCGTACAAATGAGACCTACCCAAGTGGTATTTTTCATCCCCATCCAAATAGACAGCATATAAAAAAGAAAATATCGGTTTAATTGAAGTCATGGGTTTAGCTATTTTCCTAGGAAGATTAGAAGCAGAGTTTATGCAAATTGAACACGCCTTAGCTCATCGGGATGAGACGATTAATTTAGGTAAACATAGTACGTGGGCTGACACACTTAAAAAGCAACATATCAAATCATTAAATGAGACTAAACAAGCCGCAGGCTTTGGCTTTATTGCTGGGTTAGAAGACTGTGGTATGTTTAAACAAGATGATCAAAGACGCAGTGCATTAAAACAATTTGAAAAGGAGTTTTTAGCATGGCTATAACGATTCGTGAAAAAACCATTAGAGGCATTAAAACCCAAGAAGTTGATTATAGAAGTGCAGTTCAGCGCTTAACCATCACAAGTTTAGGCGCAACCATTAAACGCTATGAAACCATCGATAAAGACAACCAGTTCGCCTCAATTATCATGCATTATCAAGATGATGCCTCTTACCTTGATAACCCGAAATTTTTAGGATCAAGCATTGGTCCTTATGCCGGCCGCATCTACCCTGCAGAACTGACACTAAACGCAAAACCATATCCATTAGAAAGAAATACTTTAAATCACGCCAATTTGCACTCAGGATCAAGTAATATCGCTCTCAAAAACTTTGCGGTTACCCAACTCAATGACCATCAAGTCAAATTCACCTATACAAGCAGTAAAGATGGGATGTTTCCTGGTCCTATAACGTATACGTTTGTTTATACCTTTAAAGAAGATAGTCTTCGTATGGATTATTATACACGCCCTAAAGAGGATGCGGTTATATCACTAACAAACCATTCATATTTTAACTTAAGCGGCGATTTAACAACCTCAATTTTGGAACATACATTGACAATCCCTAGTCAACAAGTTGTCGAATTAGATAAATATTCCATTCCAGCAAGAACACTGTCTGTTGAAAATACGCCATTTGATTTCCGTATACCAAAACCGCTTAAAGACGGTATTAATCCGTTGAAAGATAGCCCAACAAAGGGCATTGACCATCCATTCTATATCGATAATAGCAAACCCATTGTTTTACATGATTCCTTAAGCAAGCGTACGCTTAAAGTATCGACATCTTATCCAGCACTTGTTGTTTATACCAACAACCTACCAACGGATATATTATTGAACAATGCGCAACCAGATAAAGCTTATTACGCTGTGTGTTTAGAAGCACAGTATATCCCAAATGACATCTATTTTGAATCCAATCCAAAAAGCGTTGTTAAAACAGATACAATGGTTCATAACTATATCGAATACCAAATCGGGATTGAAATATAGGCAGAATACAGTGGCTATAATGATATTACCTATGCAGTCTTTAGTTCACCACCTTTAACAACAGTAAAGATTCATACAGAATTAATGGGAGAACAAG
>CAYNAA010000064.1:0-4337 GCA_964395055.1 uncultured Candidatus Izemoplasmatales bacterium
AACATTAAAAAGGGCGATTGAAGAATCGCCCTTTATTATGAATTTAGTAACATCGTTTCTAGTAGACTATTTAACTGTGTCAGTGTACCTACCATTAATGCATGATCGCCGCCTTTAATCAAATGCAAAACGGCGTTATCACCTATGGCTTGTTTAATTTTTAGTGCTTGGTCTTTTTTTACAATCTTATCTTTCGTACCGTGAATAACAAACGTTGGCACAGTAATCTTTTTGGCTTGATTTGTGCCTTCAACCAAACCATTATGGGTATTTGTGATATTAAACGTACTAATTGCCATATTGACTTCGGCTAAGTTGCGCTGCATCGCCATTTCTCTCACATAGAAATTCAGTCTGCCTTTTGGTGGTTTATGCGCTGTATATATGGCCTTTAAAAGAAGCCGTTTTAACATGGGATAGTTGTTTTTTAGTTTCAATGATTCGATAAATCACACAGCATCGCGCATTTCATCAAGGTCTTTAATCAAGGTTTTTGTTTTAATTAAGTTATAAAATGTACGTTTATGAACGGGCATTCCACTTGCAGGTCCACTAGATAATAAAACCAAGGTTTTAACATGCGCTTGATGGTCTAATGTATATTGCATTGCAACATTGCCACCTAGGGACCATCCTAATAGATGAAATGTATCTATTTTAAGCGCTTTTCGAAACCCTTCAATGTCATTTGATAAGTCTTTAATCGATGATACCTTTGAAAAATATGATGAATTGCCAAACCCGCGCATATCGACTGCATAGATAGTAAATGCTGGATCGATTGTCTCCATCAACAAATCAAAACTTCGTGATGAACTCATATTGCCATGGATTAATACTAAGATGTCTTTACCGCCTTCACGTTCTCGGTAAGACAATGTTTCCTTTGAGGCAATGCGAATTTCTTTACGTAATATCTCTGTCATAACACTCATCCTTTCATGTGTTTTAAGTATATCACTCTATGGTTTGATACGCAATGTATGCTGTTACTTTGATTGTTTTTTTCTTTAATAAAGCGTATAATAATACACAGCCTAAACCATATCATTTATATAGTTAGTATACAAACAAAAGGAGGTATACCTATGAAACATTTTGTCAATTACGGATATAAAGCGTTATTACTAATCAGTATCTATCTGTTCATTTTTGGCTTGGGTATATTTGCCTTTGAACACCCAAAAACCAAGACCAATGCAGCGTTTGACATCGATGTACTCAATCACGAGAGTGAAACTGCGCTTTACGCGACCATCATTGAAAATAACAACGCGGCACTTAAAACGCGTCTTGCATTAATTGATGCGGCCACAGAAACAATCGATCTGTCTATTTACTCCATCCACAATGATCATGCAAAACACATTATCTATCATGCCCTATATGAAGCTGCTGAGCGCGGCGTTAGGGTGCGTTTTTTAATTGATGGGTTTGTTGAAGGTGGGATGTATTTTGATGATCCTGGTCTGGATTTTTTGACAATGCATGAGAACATTGAGATTAAATACTATAATACGTTTGCATTAACACATCCCCACGACGTGCATAACCGTATGCATGATAAGTTATTGATTGTAGATGATTACTATGCGCTAATGTCAGGACGCAATATCGGTGATCGGTATTTTTTCGGTGAGACCCTCTATGACCGCGATGTGTTAATTTATGGGTCTGACAGCCAAGTCATTAATGCAATGACAAACTATTTTAACGCGGTCTATCATTACCCTTTATCAGAAGTCTACCAAAATACTGAAGATCCATCTATTCGTGAGATGCTCGCAGCTGCTTATAATACTTATATAACAGATTATCCTATCAATGACACTATAGACAACTTAATGCTTGATGCAATTCAAATAACCCAAGCCTTATTTATCCATAACCCATTAACTGCGATTCCTAAACACCCCTTGGTCTTAGAAACCTTAGTTGACATTGCAAAAGACGAAGAGGATATCATCATTCAAAGTCCATATTTCGTAATCACTAAAGATATGAAACGCGTGCTTGATCCATTAATGGGACAAGCACTGACAATATTAACCAACAGTGCCACAACCAATACCAATGTCGTAGCAGCTGGTGGGTACTTAAAAGACCGTGATGCCATCATCGCTGATGCGACTATCTATGAATATGATGGTGCGATGTTACATGCAAAGTCCATGGTATTTGGTGATGATATCAGTGTGATTGGGTCATTAAATATGGATCCTAGAAGCGCCTATTTAAGCACCGAAAGCATGCTTGTTATCGTATCTGAACCATTCAATCACTTATTGCGTACGCAAATGGATGATATGATTGATGACAGTGTCCTAATTACTGAAAACAGCCCTGCAATCGATAACGCATCTTTTACAAGACGCATCGCAATTAGAATCACACAAATACTTTTTTATCCATTTGAACGACTACTATAATTCATTAGATGAAATGAGGACAATCTATGAAAGACTTAAAACATAAAAAACAGTTCGCACACGATTTATCTAACTGGTACCGAAAACACCAACGCGATTTACCCTTTCGTAAAACAAGCGACCCTTATAAAATATTTTTAAGTGAAATGATGTTACAACAAACCCAAGTTGTCACGATGCTTCCTTATTATGAACGGTTCATTAAAAGATTCCCGACAATTAAATCCCTTGCACAAGCAAAAGAACGCGACGTTTTAAAACTATGGGAAGGCTTAGGCTATTACAGGCGTGCCCGCTATATCCATGAAACGGCGAAAATGATTATGTCTGATTTTGATGGCGTTTTTCCACGTGATTATAAAGATATTTTAGCATTAAAAGGGGTAGGAAAATACACCGCAGGTGCCATCCATTCTATTGCCTTTAATCAACCAACACCCGCCGTTGATGGAAATGTGATGCGCGTGATGAGCCGGGTTTTAACATTAGACCAAGACATTACCCTTGCGCAAACGGTGAATCATGTTGAAGCTATTTTATCAAACACCATTATTCATGACAATCCAAGTGATTTCACCCAAGGGCTTATGGAAATTGGGGCGCTTATATGTACAAAAACGCCTGATTGCGAGGCTTGTCCATTAAGCGCACATTGTTTCGCATACAAACAAAATAACCAAACAGCCTACCCAATCAAAAAGAAATTAAAAGCCAAAACTGAAGACCATTTTATCACCTTTATCATAAAGAATAGTGAACATGAGATTGTTCTTGCGAAACGTCCAGCGCGTGGATTACTCGCGAACATGTTAGAATTTCCGCAAGTTAAAACGAAAGATCTCGATAGTGCCATTAAAACAGTTGAACACGCATACAATACAACACTGGATAATTACACCAAACATACCACCATTAAACATGTTTTTAGCCATAAAATATGGTATATGGATGTGTATATCGTACATACCAAAGACACAGCACTCCCTTTTTATAAGATAGACAACTTATCTGAAGCGATGAGCCGTGCCCATTTAAAAATTATCGATTCATTAAAAGAATAGTCCGCCACTTTTTTGTATCATAAAGGTAAACAACCTGAGGTGATACGATGTTTTTAATTAAAGAAATACCCAATCAAGAAAGACCAAGAGAGCGGATGATTAAACATGGAAGAGAAGCACTCGCAACCCATGAACTGATTGCGATTATTTTACGCACAGGCACCAAAGACACATCGGTACTGGATTTATCAAAAACACTATATTACCGGTATAATTCTATTCGCGAACTCAATAAAGCTACCGTTGAATCGCTAACCCAACTTAAAGGGATGGGCAAAGCCAAAGCCGTTCAACTGCTTGCGGCTTTAGAACTCGGTAAACGGTTAACCGAAGAAAAGTTTGCCGAACAGTTGTCTTTAACGAGTCCGACCAATGTATATGATTATTTAAAAAGTGATATGGACACCCATGACCAAGAAATGTTTTATGCCCTTTATTTAAACACCAAAGGCAAACTCATAAAAAAGCATCTTTTGTTCATTGGCTCATTAAACAGTGCGCTTGTTCATCCTAGAGAAGTCTTTAAACACGCCGTAAGCGTCTCAGCTGCCGGCATCATCATTGCCCATAATCATCCAAGCGGTGATCCGACACCTTCTAAAAACGATATCGCCATTACCGAGGTTATGGTTGAAAACGGAAAACTTATGGATATTGAAATTATCGATCATATTATTATAGGGAAAGAAAAATACTATTCTTTCAAGGAACATGGTGACTTTTAGTAGACAAATATTATAAATATGATATAATATGAAAGGCTAATTAAGAAAACAAATATTGACAAAACCAATTGTTTTTGATATTATTTTAACGCTTAAGCAGCATACCGCACAGAAAAGGTATT
>CAYNAA010000065.1:0-4194 GCA_964395055.1 uncultured Candidatus Izemoplasmatales bacterium
TGCCTTTAAACCAATCTTTATGTGTTATAATTTTTTATGAAGGTGATACAATGAATACTAAAAAAATTATCTTTTTTGATATTGATCATACCTTGTATGACCCAGTTAAACGGCGTGTGCCACAAGACACCATTGAAGCGTTTAACCAGTTAAGCAAAAACAATGATATTATCCTAGCAATCGCAACAGGTAGAGCATCTTACATGCTCTCTGTTATCGATTGCTTAAAACCAACTATCGATACCTATATTACCATAAATGGACACATAATTACACATAAAGACACTATAATCAAAAAAACCCCAATGCCAATACATGATGTGCGCATCATCAGCAACCTTTTTGATGCGCACAAGCTTACTTACGGCTTTATCGGTGAGCACCACCAATCTATCAATAGACTCACAAAATACGCACGCACGATGTTTACTCAAGCCAACATGCCGCAGCCTATAGAAGACCCAACCTTCGCATCTTATAATGATGTCTATCAAGTATGGGCCTTTGCAACCGACAAAGAAACCACAGATATTAAACCTTACCTTAAAGCGTATAGATTAACCCCGTGGCTAAGTGATGGTTTTGACATACTTCTAGAAAACCAAAGTAAAAAAAACGCAATAAAAACAGTATTAGACTATTTCAACATAGACAAAAATAACGCCTATGTCATCGGTGATGGCGACAACGACATCGACATGTTAACATATATTAAGCACTCTGCATGCATGGCTACAGGCCCAGACCATGTAAAAAAAGTCGCCAGTTATGTGACCACCGCCGTCAATGACGGGGGTATTGTCAAGGCTTTAAAACACTTTAATTTACTGTAAAGGAGCAACCCCTATGATTGCCTCAGTCATTGTGGACATTGAGCATCAAGCCGTTGATCAAACCTACGACTACACGATTCCTAAACACTTACAACCACACATTGAACCAGGTCAACGTGTGATTGTTTCTTTTGGTCCGCGTAAACTTGCTGCCATCGTGATCTCACTTAAAGCGACATCACCAATCCAAACCTTAAAACCGATTTATAGCCTATATGATATTGAACCCATATTTTCAAAAGAACATATTGAACTGGCGCATTACTTAAGTTTTAAACACGCAACACCAATGATAAAATATCTCAATTTAATGTTGCCAAATGCGATGCGCATGACCTATAAAAAAGTGCTTAGACTAAATAATAGATCGCGACTGCCTGCTTCCTTAAAATCCCTATTTAAAACCAAAGACACCATTCCATTTGATCATACCTTAAGTGACCATATCCAAACAATTAAAACGGCCATCAACAATCACAGTCTAACTCTCGATACCATTACCAAACAAAAACAAAACCGCTATACCGAAACCATTATTTATCTTAAAACAGAAAAACCTGTTCGCGGCAAGAAACAACAAGCCGTGATAGATTACCTAAAAACCCATCATTACAAAGAAAAGAAAACGTTAATTGAGCAAACTAAAAGCGCGCCTGCAACCATCAAATCACTAATAGACAAAGGAATCATTGCTACAGCATCCATCGATAAATACAAAGAGTTAAAAACCCTAAAAAGTGTCAAAGACAAACCGATTCACCTAACAAAACCCCAAACCCGTGTCATTGATACAGTATATAAACATTTTGAATCCGCAACCCCCTTCTTACTTCACGGTGTGACCTCAAGTGGAAAAACCGAAGTCTATATCGCGCTTGCTAAAAAAGCCTTAGCCCAACAAAAATCCGTTATCATTTTAGTTCCAGAAATCAGTTTAACACCAAGCTTAACCGCGCGATTTAAAGCTGTCTTTGATGACCAAGTAGCAGTCTATCATAGCCGGTTAAATTTAGGTGAACAATATAACGAATGGCTTAAAATCAAAGACCAAAAAGCTTCGATTTTAATTGGCGCACGCAGTGCCATTTTTGCACCTGTTAGTAATTTAGGGCTAATTATTATGGATGAAGAACATAGCACCAGTTACATCCAAGATGACACCCCTAAATATGATGCTTATGATGTGGCAAGTAAACGGATGATCTATCATCGTGTTCCCTTACTTCTTGGTAGCGCCACCCCTTCAGTTACAAGATATTATCAAGCTACTCAAGGGGATATAACCTTGCTTACATTAAAAGACCGTGTATTAGACAGTAACCTTCCAGATATCCATTTGGTCGACATGAAAAAAGAATTTTTACAAGGCAATAAAACACTATTTTCAAAACCACTCATCCACGCCATGCAAAACAGACTGAAAAACCATGAACAAACCCTTCTTTTAATCAATAGACGTGGCCATGCGAACTTTGTCTTATGCCGTAATTGCGGAAAAACCATTACCTGCGATCAATGTGACCTTTCAATGACTTATCATAAACAAGACAACAGTTTAAAATGTCACTACTGTAATGAAACCAAACCAATGCCTTCAAAATGTCCATCATGCCATAGTCCCCATATTCGCTATATGGGAATCGGTACCGAACGCGTAGAACAAGACTTAAAAGCGCTATTTAAGAATGCCAATATCTACCGTATGGACAAAGACACAACATCCCAAAAACACGGCCACGAAACTGTGCTTAACGCCTTTGAAAGCGATGGAGATTTCCTTGTAGGCACACAAATGATATCCAAAGGCCTAGATTTTGAGAAAGTCACCTTAGTAGCTATATTAAGTGCGGATATGAGTCTCTTTGTACCTGATTATTACGCTCAAGAAGAAACCTTTAGTTTACTCTCACAAATGGCAGGCAGAGCCGGTAGAAGGCATATCAAAGGCGATGTAATTATCCAAGCCTATGACCACAATCATTCCGTCTTAAAAGATGTCCAAAACCATCAATATGAAACCTTCTATAAAAAAGAAATTTCCATGCGAAAAACCTTAAACCTACCACCCTTTAAACATATGCTTGCCGTCACAATTTCTTCAGAAAACAGCAACCAAACCTTAAAAAAAGCTACAGAACTCACCAAAATATTTAAACGAGAACTATCTTATAAAGCCCGTATTGTTGGTCCGATGAAACCCAAAGTATTCAAACTAAGAAATCACTATAGAATGCATATTGTCATTAAATATGATGAAGAACCTGCACTTTTACCACTGATCAACCAAATGGTAAAGAACCTTATAAATACAGATATTTATTTATCTATAGATTACAATCCAAGACTATTATAAAAAGGACGTGTTAACACATGAACATCGTATTTATGGGAACACCACATTTCAGTGTGCCAATATTAAAAGCCTTACACAAATCCTACACAATATCACTGGTTGTCACCCAACCAGACAAGCCTGTTGGTAGAAAACGAACCCTTACCAAATCCCCAGTTAAAGCAACTGCAGAATCCCTTAATATTCCTGTCTTTCAACCAAAAAATATTAAAAAAGACTTTACCCCCATCCTTGAGGCTGACCCAGATATCATTATCACCGCTGCCTACGGACAAATTATTCCTGAAATTTTACTAACAACGCCTAAATATAAAGCCATCAATGTCCATGCAAGCTTACTACCCAAACTCCGCGGAGGTGCCCCAATACAACGGGCCATCGAACAAAGACACGACGAGACCGGAGTAACAATAATGTATATGGAAAAAGGCATGGACACTGGTGATATCATTGCGAAAAAATCACTCGTAATTTCTAAAACAGATACATCAGAAACGTTATTTAATGCCTTATCTAAATTAGGGACAGACTTATTAATGGATACATTGCCTTTGATTTTTAAAGGAACACACAAACGTTATAAACAAAATAATCAAGACGCAACCTATGCGTATAACATTAAACGCGAAGAAGAGCGCTTAGATTTTTCCAAAGCTGCAGCCATACTAGAAGCAAAAATCCGTGCATACTACCCAGAACCGAATACCTATACCATTACCCAAGGAAAAAAACTCAAAGTCATCAAAGCACGCTTGCATCACTGTGAAAACTTCGCAAAAAACCATCAAGAAGATCCGAACGGAAAAGTCATAAAACACGTTGACGATGGCTTCGCAGTCAAATGTGAAACGGGTATTCTTGTCATAACTTATGTTCAATTGGCTGGGAAAAAAGCCATGCCTGCAAGTGACTTCTTAAATGGTGCGGGTAAGCAACTTGTTTCTGTTGGGTCTGTATTAGGCGTTTAATCACGTATTTTGTTTATTTTGCGCTAAAAAAATGCTATAA
>CAYNAA010000066.1:0-4189 GCA_964395055.1 uncultured Candidatus Izemoplasmatales bacterium
CCGATACATCATGGCAAGAAATAACTGATGAATATCGTGATTTTAATACCTATGAAGCAGGCGATTCAGTTATTCATAACGGCAGTACATACATTGCCAATTGGTATACACAAGGCATAGAACCAGGCACTTCTACAGCATGGGAAAAACAAATTGAAGATTGGTTCTCATATAACACCTACTATCAAGGTGATCAAGTATACTACCAAGGCGATATATACGAAGCCAATTATTGGACACAAGGCAATACGCCAGGAACGTCTGGGCATTGGACCAATTTAAGTACTGATTTATGGAATGCAAATGAGATATATAATTCTGGTGATGAGGTAAATTACGAAGGAACCATATACCGTGCAAAATGGTGGACACAAAATCAGCGACCCGATCAACACTCTAATACATGGGATGTTTGGGAAATCATAAGTTAATATATAGAATGGATAGGCTGGTCCTATCCATTTTTTTATGCGCTATCGTTTATAAGACAAATAAAAAGTGCGCAAAATTATGCGCACTTTTGAATTACTCAGTTTGGAATGCACTTTCATTTGTTACAAAATCTACTTGATTTCCCACGCGGATTTGGAATTGTTCAAATAGTGTTTCTAAATCCCCATAGGTACTAAAAGGTTCATCACCTATATACATAAACACTGGCGAATCATTCACCGATTGATGGTAGGTATTCCCTTCGGTAGGCACATGAACATTATCGGTTGTATCATATGCAATAATAGCGAAGTTGTCTCCACCAAGTTTTGCTTTATGATGATCAAAGGCAATAGAGACAGAACCTTTTACCATGATTAGGACGTCGGTTTGATTATAACCAAAACGTTGATCGATTGTTAAATCACCTGTTACAAAGACTAATCCTGGACCAATTAGATTTTCAATGTTCGATAAGTCTAGATCACCATTGACTAGTAAACTATATCCATGCATTTTGAAATCACCTTTAACAGGCGTAAAGTGGAAAGTTAGGTTTTCATCAAAATACACATCACCGACCATTTCACTCTTATTCGCGCCTTGACCATCTAATGATGATTCAAAAGCCTCTAAACAAGAATCTACGTCGTCTCCTTCTTCGGTACAAAAGGTATTATCTTCTATTGTATCTGATGAGTTTAGTATGTTAGTTATTTGATCGTCAACGGTTTCATCAATACTAATGATTTCAGAAGGGTCGTCACTAGTTCCTAAAGTGACATACAAATCTTTGTATATTGTCTCACCATTAGGCTTAGTGTAACTGAACCGATAAATTCTCGCTACAGTATCGTTATTGTCATTTAAATAAGATTCTTGAACTGTTACAACGACACTATATTTGTCATAAAGGGTATCAATGGTATTTTGGTCTTCAAAAGTATTATGCAATTCAGCAAAAGAGGTTAAATCATCGTTAATAAAGGTTTTAAACTCCGTTATGGCTTGGTCAATTAACGTTTGTCCTAGTACCATGTCAGACTTTTGTTCAACCACCGTGTTAGATCTTTTTGCCACATTTGAGGTGTAACTTGTAACGGTTGTTAATGAAAATGACAAAAGGACAATCACAATGATTGCTGCGCTTAAAATACTTCCTTTTTGATTATGAAATAATTTCATAGGGTATTCTCCTCTCAGAAGAATAATGTTGTGTATAGGGTTCTTGGGTCTAAGGCTTCTCCGCCTGTTAGAGTATATGTCAACTCAAAATTAAGTTCAATATAGGCATTCGCACAGGTTGCATGTAATAAGTCATAATTATCGCCACTTAACTCAAATGTACCTAAACATACATAGTTGATTGATGAGGCATTTGTTATTGTTATATTGGGGTCCGTTAATCGATGTGAGTTTGGGTTCGTAAAGGTTAGATTGGGTTGATCAAAGTCACTAAGTGGGCCATAATATAAAGCCCCTGTGTTTAAATCTAAATGGAGTACATATTGATCTTGAATCCAGTTTATTTCTGTTACGTTGTTGTTAATTTCATATTCGAACTCTTCAGTAATGATATAGGCAAATTGATCAGTGACACCATCAGGTGTGATGTCTTCAATAGAACGATAGCCAAGTTGATTAAACCGTGTGTTGAGAAACTCTGTTGTATAATACATTTCATCGTTTAAGCGGTTGTTGTAATCAACTTCGTTTTTAGCAACAAGTGTCGTAGTTAAAATTGACATTAATACCATGATGATAATACTACCAACTGAGATTGAGATAAGCAGTTCAAACAGGGTTAAGCCTTTGTCATTGTTAATCATCACTAACCACCCCGCTTCGAACGACCGTGTTTTCGTTATCGGCATCGTATTCTATCCATACCGTGATTCGAGAAATACGAACATCAGGAACAGTTTCAACAGGGGTTATTGCACGAATTTCATCTTTAACTTCTGATGGGATGGTCGCCTCATCAAAAGCAAGTAAAGCATCAATATCTGTTTGTGTTAAATAATATGGAAACATAAAGACACGAAACTCAGTCGAATTAAAAGTCACATTTTGTGCTGTCATGTCAAACACATACGCACATATTTGACTGTTGTTTTGATAAGGGTCTCTGTTCGTTTCGTCTAACGTATTGCAGTTGTCTTCGTTGAATTCCAAAAACCCTTGGTAACCAGCTTCTTGTTCTAGTAAGGGGAAATCATTATAGTTCATAGTATTAAATCCTTGAATGGCAGATACGGTTAATAAACTGGCCGCATTTTTTCTGATTAGATTGCTATTAACTTGGACATTATTAATCAATGAAAAGAGCAGTGGTATTAGCACAGTTGTTGAGATAAGTAGGACTGCAAACATCTCGATAAGTGAAAAACCCTTTTCATTTAGTTTCATGATTAAAAACCCCCAATAATCTTGGATACCTATATTATACCATATCTCATCAATAATCAAGAAAAATAAACCTATCAAAAATGTTAAAGATGCTTTTAAAATAGCGTTAATTCATGTATAATATATACAAATGCTTAAATAAGGGTGATGTATGTGGCCTCACAATTTAAAAATAGTAATTTAGGATATTATTTATACGCCGCGATTGTAGTCATTATTGGTGCCGCAAGTTTATTTGTCTTTTGGTATATGATTACTGGCTTTAATATCGGTAAATATGATGAAAATACAATTATTGGTAGTGTCTACATTGGTGGGTTAACAGAAGAAGAAGCTGAAGATAAATTACGTGGGCGCATCGAAGATTGGCTCGAAGATGAACGTGTATTATTTGAAGCACGCTATCAAGGGTACAGTTATGAGTTTGATCGTGAGTTAATCTTTTTCGATATTGATCAAAGTTTAGCAGATATTCAAGATGGGTCAACAAATACTTTGTATGTTTCATATTCAGAAACCGCACTTGCTGAAGTATTTACTGAGTTTGATAATGAACCGTGGATGGAAACCATGCAAGATCAATTCGATCTAGAAGCCCTCATCGATGATATTCTTAATGATGCAGCAGGCATGAAAACATTCTCAAGTAAACAATTAAACCATTATGTTATTGAAGAATCGAGTTTTATAGATGTGTTATATATTGGGAACCTAAGTGTACCAGATACATTACAAGGTCAAGCGCTAGATGCTGATGAATTGATGGATAAAATTAACAATCAATTTCCAGAAGGACTGACAATCGAACCCAAATCATTCTTTAGTGTACTAGATACATTTGATGAATCATTTACACGAGCAGAGTTAAGCTATATTAGTTCTCTTTTACTAGAAATTATTCCTGAAACACCGTTTAATATCCATGAAAGAGATTATTTTATTGACCAATCACTTAGTAACTATAATCAGCCATCTTACACGTTTTATGGACGAAATAGTGTCGTGCAAAGAAATTATGGTATCGATTTTAGTTTTGAAAACAATACATATTGTACGTTTTACATTACCTTTGATACCGCAAATGACTTTTTTAACGTTACCTTAAGTGGCGCACCAATATTAGATGACATTAGTGTTGAACGCGAAATCGTCCATTTTGATTATGAGACGGTCGAAACAACAGATCCTGATGAGGTAAGAGCAGGGACCGAAGGCGTTATCGTGTTAGTAAATCGAACCATTACTAATATTTATAATGATGTACTAGCTGATGACTTAATCATTTATGAATACTATCCAGCGATTGATGAAATCGTACTAGAATAGGGATGTGACTGTATGCCAAAAA
>CAYNAA010000067.1:0-4117 GCA_964395055.1 uncultured Candidatus Izemoplasmatales bacterium
CGTATACTTCAGCTTGTAATAAGAGCTCTTGAATCGCTAAATCACGCATATCATTATAAGCAAGCGTAATGTCATCGCTGCCATCTAGGTTATTGTTTTCGTGATAAAATACGTAATCATTGGTCGCAATCGTGTAAGTATCTGAACCAACAACTGAGTTACTGCCATTTGAAACATAGACATTACTTTGTAAATTTTGTACATCATACCCACTGACGGTTGCGGTGATGACTTGGTTATCAAAGGGGAATATTTGTAGTAAGGTTGACATACTAACCTCTGCGCCTTCAGCGATATCATTACGGGTTCCGCCGCTATTTTGGAAAGCAAAATCGGCCCCAGTCATGTCGAGCATAAGTTCAGCAATCCATTCTGATAAATCGCGGGATGAAATATACCTGTCTGTCACCATTAAGGGTTCAAAGTACTCACTTAATGAATCTTGTAAACCACTGATGTAATTGGCGACTTCAGAATCCGCTGTTTCTAATCGTTCATCTGCATATTGTGATAAGTTACGTACCGTTTTATCAACAATCTCACCATCTTCTATCACAAATTGAATATGTCCAACGCGTTCTCCGTTGGCGCGACTCATTAAAACGGGGGTGTCATTGACAACTTCATTAATGATTGTGTGTGAATGGCCTTTAAAGATGGCATCGATGTTGGCATCACCTTCTAGTGCAGCCACTTGATTGGTAACATCACTACTGTCATCATGAGATAACAAAACAACAAGGTCCACATCGTCTTCTGTTCTTAGTTTTGTGGCAAGTTCACTAACAATTGGTACTGGGTTTAAGAATTCGTAATCTTCAACACGAAGTCTTGCAATCGACGATTCAAGTCCGTAGCCAATGGTGCCAATAATCCCAATTTTAAGTCCATCACGTTCAACTATGGTATAAGGTTCTAAGCCTTCTGGAATTGTATCAGTATCTTTATATACCACATTGGCTGCAAGCATTGGATGGTTAGCTTGATAAGTGGCTTCTTCTTCATCACCGTAATAACTTGTGACGGTGTCTAATCCCCAATCAAACTCGTGGTTTCCAAGGACTACCGCGTCAAAACCGATCATGTCAAAGATTTCTAAGGTGCTTGCACCGAAAGAGTCATTGGATAAAAGTGTTCCTTGTAAGTGGTCACCACCTGATAAAATAATCGTTTCAGCATCTTCACGCAGCTTTTCTGATTTTAGAAAGTTGGCAATATTGGCCATGCCAATACTGCTTTCATCTTCAAGTAAAGCCCCGTGCAAATCATTTAAATAATAGAAATTTAGAATCGTGCCATCAGTTGTCAGTGGTGGGTCAACGATGGTCAGTTCCATACTGGTATAATAACCTTGATATTCTATTAAAATAGTATGAATACCAATAACATTAAGATGATCGATATCACTTTGTGATAACATGGTTTCACTGACATTAACGGTTTCGCTAGTGTCATCATCATAGTTAACAATTAAGCTCATGGTACTTAAATCAACCATGCCTTGGTAATACGATTCGTCCAAGGTATCAGCATCAATTTCAATTGATTCAATTGAGGTTGTGTCATTTGTCTCTGGTTCTGTGTAATCACAGGCAATTAGGGTGATTGTTGTAAATAATATAGTAATTAGAGCAAGTAGTTTTTTCATTGTATCGTCCTTTTCTTAAGTTAAGTAAAGTGTGCACAATTGTGTGCACACTAGTTTGTTAGTGTTGTTTCATAAATGCTTCAATCTCGTCTACTTCTTTAATAATATCTTCACTTAAATTGATGTATCCGTCTTCGGTAACTAAGATGTTGTCTTCAATACGAATACCAATACCCTCTTCTTTTACATAGAGTCCTGGTTCAATGGTTAATACCATGCCTGGTTTAAGTGGGAGATGGTAGTGACCGACATCGTGAACATCAAGTCCCATAAAGTGACCGATACTGTGGTAATAAAGTTCACCAATTTCTTCATCTGATTGAATCAAGTCAATGGCTTTACATTTTTTAATCAATAAGTCTTTTGCGAATTGATTAAGATGACTCCAAGTCACACCTGGAGCAACTTCTTTAATGGTTGCTTTATTAACATCTAAGACAATTTGATATAAGGTTTTTTGTCTGTCTGTAAACGTTCCATCAATCGGATACGTTCTTGAGATATCTGATGCGTAGTTTTCGTGAAGTGCGCCTAAATCAAATAAGATAAGATCGCCTTTAGTTAATGCATCGCGGTTAGAAATATAATGTAAAACAGTGGCATTTTTACCTGATGCGGCAATGGTATCAAAAGCATACCCCTCACTACCATCAAAGGTAATGCTGTGGATAAAATCAGCTTGAAGTTGGTATTCATAATCGCGATGTTTGGCGTTTTTCATGATCGTTTCTAAACCTTTTTTCGTATGTGATAAAGCATGTTTAATTTGGCTGATTTCATCATCTGATTTAAACATCCTTAAGTATGATGTGTGTTCGTTAATCGCTTTAAGCGTAAGTTCTTTATAATTGTCTAAGATAAAGCTTGCTTGGTCTAAAGCAATTGGGCGTTCCTCTGGGTTTACGTGATATAAATCAAGATAAAGTGTTTTAGGTGGTGTGCCCATCACACTTCTTGCATAATTCATCACTTGATTAAACATACCTTTAAACTGTTTGGTATAGAAAATGGTGTTTGTGTCAATACCACTGCGTTTACTCGCTTCTTCACGTTCCATGTTTGCGCCGACCCATTTAATGATGTAATCGGTGTTTTCTTCAATGAAAAGATACGTTTTAGTATCTTTTTCACCTTTTAACATCATAAGAATCATATTTGGTTCATTTAAGTTGGTTAAATAATAAAAGTTTCTTTGTGGTGTATAGGGATACATTTGATCAGTTGTTCTATGCGGCGCGCTGCCAGCATAAAATAAGGCAACTGAATTCGTCTCCATACGGTCAAATAATTGTTGTCTTGCGTTTTTTACGTGTTCTATCATAGTCTTCACCTCAAAAATCATTATAGCATGTTTATGAATGTGTTTGTATAGTAAGATGCATGAAATTATCGAAAATCATAACGTAAGATATGTTCGCCATGCTCTATATCTCCTGTAGCATAAAATCCAACTTTTTTATAAAGATGCATAGCACGTTTGTTTAATGGTGAACAGTATAGATACATATAATCATACGCCTGTTTGTTTTTTGTCTCTTCAATAACTTTTATAAGTGTTTTATAACCCAATCCTTGATTCTGATATTTAATGTCAAACATCATTCTCCATATTCCTATTTCTCGCTCCTTTGGGTCATCATCGAACATAATAAACCCTACTAACGTGTCATCATTATAGATGGCAAACGGTTTGGCGCTAGCTTTAAATAACCATGCCTCAGCAAGGGAATAGACATTTTCAGCACAATGTGACCCTGGATCTAATTTTAGTTTTAAGATTTCATCAAAATTCGCTTCTGTTATTGTTTTAAAGAAGAGCATTTTATCACATCCTATCATTATTATTGATTAATTTTACGCCAACATAGATAGGGCTTTTCCCATCATCTCGATTAAAGGTTCTAGGTATATATTCAATATCAAAGGTTCTATCAATATCTATATGATTGTCTTTGATGAATGTATAGACGGTTTTAAAGAATGCTGGCCCGTGGGTAACAATGGTATTTTTAAATAAAAGATAGTCTCCTTTTGGGAGTTCAACAACATGGTGGTCTTTTTTTAGAGTTTTAATGGCATGTTTAGGCGCAAGTGCAAAATACTGCATCTTGCCGAACCCTAAATAAGATTCGAAGCCAATAAATGCGTCATCTTCTTTCATTAAAGTTTTATCCGTATCATTAAATAACCTGTCCCATAAAGCAATAAAATTAGTAGCATTCATGGCATTCAAATCGACATCCACTTTATAGCCAGCATACGTTTTACGGGTAAAGTGTATTGTTTTATAGTCCATAAAAACCCTCCTTTATATAGTATCATGATACAGGGTGTTAAACTTTCTATCAAGAAATTTTATTATGGTAGTGCATAAAAAAGGCGCCAATATTGTTGGCGCCTTAATTTAACACTTATTATTTTTGTGATGCTAAGTATTTGATAGTACGTACCATTTGAGCAACATAACTC
>CAYNAA010000068.1:0-4109 GCA_964395055.1 uncultured Candidatus Izemoplasmatales bacterium
AATCTTTTAACTCATTTGATGGTGCATAAAACATAATAACTTCATAATGGTCTTCGTTCTTACGATGAATCACATAATCCATCTTCATATCTTCAAATGGCACCATAATCATTTTTTCCATTTGTTGGCGAATATAATCGCCAATCTCATTTGGTTTATAAATGATCGGAACTTCAATCTTTCTAAACGTAAAAAGCTCCTCGTGTACAACCAAATTGACACGACGTGCTTTAATTTTAAACATTTTAAAGGTATCCTTTAAAATCTTTAAAAGCCGTTCTTCGCGGTAAATAACCCCGTTTTCGATAATTCCTGGTTCAATTTCTACAGAACTATACTTCAATTTCTTCATGTTATAGCCATCAGGTTTTTCAATGAAAGAAATGTCATGATCTGTAAAAAACACATTTAATGATGAGCGTGCCATAACCATCTACCCTTTCCTAAAATAGTGAGGTGTACCAAGTAAGTAATGGATCACCGATAAAGTAAGCAAGTAAACTTCCAAAAAAGATAAATGGGACAAACGGAATGGGGTTTACTTTCTTCATCACTATTTTCCCTAATATTATACCAAGTATTGCGGCAAAAAACAAACTTAAAAATACAAGATGTACTTCTAAAAATAGCCCTATTAAGAAATATAACTTAATATCACCACCACCAAGTGCATCTTGTTTGAACCGTTTCTTCCCATAATAAGCAATTAACAGCATAAATAAAAAGCCAAAAACAGCCCCAAGTAAGCTAAAATACCACGTTGTAAAAGGAAATAGCATTCTTAAAACAAATATAAACGGCAAAAAGAATAGTAACACCTTATCAGGTACAATTTGGTATTCAATATCACTTACGCTAACTATTATCATTAATGAAACAAAAAACAAATAAATAATATATTCAGCAATATTATTCATTAAAACTAAATACCCCAATACAAATAACAAACCACCAAACAACTCATACAGTGGATACTTAATAGAAATATGCGCATTACACGATGCACACTTACCACCAACTAGTAAATAACCTAATATAGGTATTAATCCATACCACGGTATCTTAGCATCACATGAATCACATATACTTCTTCCGTTAATCGATTGATTTTTAGGCACTCTCATTCCGACAAGCGTATAAAACGATGTAAGGATAGCGCCTAATATAAACAAATAAATTGAAATTAACACTGTCATTTTTATCCCTCTTTAATTGTAGTAATGTAAAATAAAAACCCTGTGAGGTTGTCACAGGGTTTAGTAATTGATAAAACTAATTATTATTTATGCCCAAGGACTAGCACTGCCTACTGTTCCTTCATTCCAGGCATCTGTAGTCCACTCTGGATCAGTGTCTAATATATCATCATCTCTATCATTATCAACAGCTGGGTCACCGACGTACCAATATTCCCCAGTATCTATTGCAACTTCAATACTTCCGTCATCACTGATTTGTACAATGTAACTACCACTCACTTGATCAATGTAATCATCGATAACATCTGCTCCATAATAATTTGGGTCGTCGCCTGTATCAGGAACGTCGCAATCACCTGATGTTATACATAAACTAGCTTGACTTTTTATGTTAGTCGCATCAGCAAGGACAGCATCCTTTTCAGCGTTCTCTACTATGTTTCCCACTGCCGGAATTGATACAGCAGCTATAATTCCTAAAATTACAATTACAATTAATAATTCTACTAGGGTTACCCCTTTGTTGTTTTTAATCATTTTAAATCTCCTCCTAATTTTTTATTGCTTAATAGACTTCATTAAGCCCCCACATATTTGTAATACATAAATCAGTCTTTAAGTTATTTTAAATATACCATATAAAAACCGCGAAAGTCAATACAATAAAGGAAATAAACACAAAATTAACATTATTATTGCAATTGATCTGACAGTGATAGCGATGGCAACATAACCGCTAAAATCATGATGACAATCATAACGTAAATGAAAATGAGTAGTAATGGCTCCATGGCTTTTTTCATTCTTTCAATTTTAATATCTGAGTCTTCGTCATAAAAATCAGACAATGATTGCATCATTTTACCGAGTTCACCGGTCTTTTCACCAACACCCATCATCCGCGTAAAGACGACCTCTGAAGCGTAATGGTGTTCAAATGCGGTACTCATAAAATCCCCTGCGTTAACATTTTTTTGCGCTGTAACCAGCAGTTCTTTATAAACACGATTATCGATGGTTTCATAGGTTGTCTTTAATGTTTCTTGAAGTGGCACATGGTTTTTAAGCATTTGCGCAACAGTTGAGGCAATGCGGGATAAATTGTTCATTTTGACCAATTCACCAAAGATTGGCATTTTAATTGCCACTTTGCTCAGAAAGTATTGTAAACCTATACTTTTTCTTTTTAAATAAACAAATCCTGAAATAAAGGCAATTAACCCTAAGAGGATATATAAAATATTGGCTCTTAAAAAGTTTCCAGTGTCCATAAATACGCGTGTAATACCAGGTAATTCTCCACCAACTGAATCATACATGCCTTCAAATTGTGGTAATACACCGACCATTAAGAAAATGGCAACCCCAGTTGCGACAACAAGGTATATAATTGGCAACATCAAGGTACTTTTAATTTGGCTTTTTAGGCGGTATTGTTGTTCTAGATAGTCACCAATTTCTGTGAGTATTTCTTCTAAATCACCGGTTTTCTCCCCAACCGCAATCATACTAACTAAAAGCTTAGGAAACTCCTTTGGATGTTCTTTAAACGCATCTGATAATGTTTGTCCGCCGTTAACTTCATAATAGACGGCATAATAAATGCGTCTTACATTTTTGTTGGTTTGTTGGGTCGCTAAGATTTCACAGGCTTCGTTTAATTTTACACCTGAACGTAGTAAGGAACTCAGTTGTTTAATGTAAAAAATTAAATCGCGTTCAGAAACAACGCTATTGAGTGTAATGCGGTTTAATCTTGCGATTAAACTAGAATGTTTTTGAATCTCAATGGCGCGCATTCCATTCTCAAAAAGAAAGGTATCAACGACAGCTTTAGACGGACCTTCTGCCATGCCTTTGACGATTTTTCCGTCTTTCATGCGTTTGGCTTTGTAGCGGTAATCATTAATTTTCATGCATTACCCTCCTAATCCAGTCCGAGTTTTAAGATTTCTTCGACGGTAGTCATCCCGCTCTTAACTTTTTCTAATCCTGCTTCAACAAGCACTTTCATGCCATCTTTTTTCGCAGCCTCTAAAATATCGTATTCTTTATCGTGGTTAGAAATCATACGGACAATTTTATCGTTAACGTCAAGTATTTCAAAGACGGCTACACGGCCTTTATAGCCTTTGTTGTTACAGCTTGAACAACCGACAGCCCGTTTAACTTTTTTGATGTCACTGTAGCCGTGGCGGGCAAAGATTTCTTTTTCATTGGTTGTTGGGGCTTCGGTTTTCGCACACGTTGTGCAAACGCGTCTAACAAGACGCTGGGCGACAATTCCACTTAATGATGAGGCCACTAAGAATGGATCGATTCCCATATCAATGAGTCGTCCTATTGTTTTTACGGCACTGTTGGTATGTATGGTTGATAAAACCAAATGCCCAGTTAGGGCAGCTTTAACAGAGATTTGTGCGGTATCCACATCACGAATCTCCCCAATCATGATAATGTTCGGGTCTTGTCGTAAGATAGACCGCAGCGCATTAACAAAGGTAAACTCAATATCTGGATTGACGTTAACTTGGTTGATCCCTTCTAACTCAATCTCTACTGGGTCTTCGACTGTAATAATATTAACTTCAGGGTTGTTTAACTGATCTAAACAAGCATAAAGTGAAGTGGTTTTCCCTGATCCAGTTGGTCCACTAACTAAGACAATTCCATTTGGTCTATTGATAAGCCGCATAAAGGTTTGTCGGTCTTGTTCATTTAGTCCAAGTCTTTCAATTCCTTTTGAGTCCCGTGATAAGTCTAAAACCCGCATAACAACCTTTTCACCGCGTACGGTAGGCAGTGTTGAAATACGTAGATCAATCGGACGTCCTTCAATAACTGCTTTAATCCGGCCATCTTGCGGGGTTCTTGAATCGGTAATGTCCATATGAGACATAACTTTAATCC
>CAYNAA010000069.1:0-4068 GCA_964395055.1 uncultured Candidatus Izemoplasmatales bacterium
AACTTGAATCTTCTTCTTCACCAACAGGTGATTCTAAAGAAATTGGTTCTTGGGCTACTTTTTGGATGATTTGTACTTTTTCAACACTGATGCCCATACGCTCTGCGACCTCTTCTGGTTGTGGTTCTCTTTTAAGTTCTTGAATGAGTTGACGCTGCGTTCTCACCAGTTTATTGATGGTTTCAACCATGTGAACAGGTATCCGAATGGTTCTGGCTTGATCGGCAATCGCACGGGTGATGGCTTGTCTAATCCACCATGTGGCATACGTTGAAAATTTAAAGCCTTTTGAATGGTCAAATTTACCAACGGCTTTAATCAGCCCCATGTTTCCTTCTTGGATTAGATCTAAAAACTGCATCCCACGGCCAACGTAACGTTTAGCAATCGATACAACGAGGCGTAAGTTCGCTTCGACTAGGCGGTTTTTCGCAAGTTCACCTTTGTAAAGTAGATCTTCAACTTCATGTTTATAATTTTGGGTAATCGCATCATCATTTTCTTGCATGAGTTCGTATTGTTCTTTGGCTTGCGATGCGTAATAGATGTCTTTTGCGAGGGTGAGTTCAGTGTCTGAATCTAATAATTCGACACGACCTATTTCTTTTAAGTACATACGAACGGGGTCGTCGACTTTTATACTGACGGCACTTTCGAATGATTTATCTTGTAAGAGTTCTTCTTCAATACTTTTGGTGAAGTCGGTATCTAAGATAAACTCATCTTCGATGTCTTCTTCGTCTTCATCGTCTAAGGTTAAGTTAGCAGGGACTTTATAAGACACCATGTCTTCTTCGCTAACAACATCGACGTCGCGTTTTTCTAACTCACTAATAATATCATCAAACATGTCCGATTCTTCACTTACATAGCGGGTAATTTCCTTTACCGCAATGTACCCTTTCACTTTACTTCCTTCAATAAGCTCTTGGATTATTTTGTTTTTTTCCATGTTTTGCCTCCTTGTTTAATTGATCAATTTGCTGTTGCAGGTGGATTTTTTCTTCGATCGTCGTGGCGGTGGATTTTTTCTTTTTTAGTCGGTCAATTTTGTTGCGTTTGGTTTGTTCGCGCATGACTTTTAGATAATCGTCAAACTCTTTCCCATCATACGGGTAATCTAAAGTGTCAATAAAGCGCTTAAAATACGCTTTAAGTGACTCACTTAAACGGTTCATAAATAACGCAGGGACAATACAGCTTGACGGGTGTAAGTCGTAGTATTCAAAGATTTCTAGTTGTAAGTCTCTGGCGTGTTTATCAGAAAACATTGCATCTTTGAAATCAAGACGAAATTTTTTGATAAAAAATTCTTCTTTAATGAAGTATTGAATCAATCCGCGTTCTGCTTTTTTAAATTTGTCGGTAATCTCGATGGTTTTAATTTTACGGTATGTTGGGATGTGTTTGCGTTTTAACGCATTAAAATCGGATTCAATCAATTCTTTTGACGTGTTTAAATCGGTACTTAATTTTTCAATAAAGTGGTTTTTTTCAACATTAGATAACGGATCAATTAACGTAAAGACATGTTTTTTAAAGCGTTCAACATCTGTGATTTGTGTTAAGTTAACATGGTCTTTATGATAATTATAAAGATAACTAATCGCATCATCAGCATTGTTAATTAGCGAAACAAACGCACTTGGTTGATTGTTTGAAATAAAGTCATCTGGGTCTTGATTATTGGGCAAACTAACGACATGAACATTCAAATTATAACGCGATAAGTCATCGATGAATTTACGCGTTGCATCTTTACCTGCTTGGTCGCCATCAAAACATAAAATAACATGGTTCGTGAGTGATTTTAACTGTTTAATGTGATGGTCTGTTAAGGCGGTTCCCATCACCGCGACCCCTTCTGCGATGCCTACTTGGTGGGCTTTAATGACGTCCATAAACCCTTCAAAGATGACGACGCGTTTGTGCTGTTTGATTGCTTGTTTGGCGCGGTGCATATTATATAAAATTTTGCTTTTTTCAAAGACTTTAGTGGCTGGGGTGTTCATGTATTTGGCCATTTTGTCATGGGCTTTATAAATACGACCTGAGAACCCAACGACGCGACCTTCTTGGTCGTGAAGCGGAAACATAATTCGGTCAGTAAACATATCATAAACATCATTGGATTCTTTAATGAGCCCCAAGTCTAATAAATCACTTTTAAGGTGGTCTTTATTTTGCATCGCTGTATAAAGACTCGTGTTTTTCCTTGGTGCATATCCAATATCGAAAGTATCAATGGTGTCTTGCGTTATGCCTCTACGCGTTAGATATTCAAGCGCGTCTTGTCCGAGTTTGGTATGGGTTAAGGTCACTTTGAAAAAGGCGGCGGCGTCTTGATTGATGGTGTAGTATTTTTGATTGGGTGAGGTAAACTGTGATGGATTCAGTTTAATGCCAGCACGTTCAGCTAAGCGTTTAATGGCTTCGCTATTTGAGACGTTTTGTGTCTCTTTAACAAACGTGATGGCGTTACCGCTTGCCTTACAAGAAAAGCAATGATAAAGCTGTTTATCCTCACTTACAGAGAATGACGGGGTTTTTTCATGATGAAAGGGACATAACCCAAAGTAGTTTTGTCCTTTTTTTTCGAGCTTTGTAACCTCGCTGATGAGTTCAACGATGTCGGTTTTGTAGAGTATTTCATCAATCACTGAATCATGGTTTTCTTGCACGTTAATCACCTTTAGAACATTAGTTTATTGTGTAAATAAGGAATCAGTTCTGCTTCTTTTAAGCGAACTTGTTCCATCGTGATGCGGTCACGAACAGTGTAGGTATTGTCGGTTTTTGAATCATCATCAACCGTAATCGCAAACGGGGTTCCAATTGCGTCTTGACGGCGGTACCGTTTACCAATATTGCCGGTGTCATCATAGACGGTAGGAAAGTGTTTAGCGATCTTGCTGTAAAGCGCTTCTGCTTTGTCTTTATGGTATTTTTTAATCAGTGGAAAGACGGCAACTTTATATGGTGCAAGCGCCGGATGGATATTTAAATGGGTTCTTGTTTCATTGTTGTCTAAGGTTTCTTCTTCTAAACTATGATAAAGCAAGGCTAAAAATAACCGTTCAACACCAAGGGAAGGTTCAATCACGTAAGGTAAATAGCGCGCGTTGGTTTCTGGGTCTAGATAAGTTAGGTCTTGTTTAGAGTGGGTTTGGTGTTGTTTTAAGTCATAATCTGTTCTTGAAGCAATCCCCCACAGTTCATCATAACCCCATGGATAGTTGAATTCAACGTCGGTTGTCGCATTTGAATAGTGCGACAGTTCTTCTTTTTTGTGGTCTCTTAAGATGAATGAATCTTCAGAAAGTCCAAGGTCTAATAAAAACTGTTTGGCGGCAGTTTTATAGTAAGAAAACCATTCGATTTCTTCGCCTGGTTTACAGAAAAACTCAAGTTCCATTTGTTCAAACTCACGGGTCCTAAAGATAAAGTTCCCTGGGGTGATTTCATTACGGAAACTTTTCCCAATTTGTCCAATCCCAAACGGCAGTTTTTTTCTTAAGGCGCGTTGGATGTTCTTAAAGTTTAAAAAGATGCCTTGGGCGGTTTCTGGGCGCAAGTAGATGGCTTGTGCTGAGTCATCAATGGTCCCTTGGGCGGTTTTAAACATTAAGTTAAATTGTCTGATTTTAGTAAAATCATGGGCTTTACAGTTTGGACAAAGAATCTGTTTTTCCTCAATAATGGCTTCAAGTTGATCCGGGCTCAACCCATCAGCGTTGATGGTGTTATCTACAGCTTCAATTAAATGGTCGGCGCGGTGTCTCGTGTTACATTTTTTACAGTCAATAAGCGGGTCGTTAAAGCCGTCAATATGGCCGCTGGCTTTCCAGACACTAGGATTGAGTAAAATACTAGAATCAAGGCCGACGTTATAAGGGCTTTCTTGGATAAATCGTTTCCACCATAAGGTTTTAATGTTGGTTTTAAGCGCGGCACCAAGTGGGCCGTAGTCCCACGTGTTTGCAAGACCACCATAAATTTCACTGCCTTGGAATACAAAGCCGTGTTGTTTTGCGTATGCGACAAGTTCGTCCATTGTTTTGATCATGG
>CAYNAA010000070.1:0-4042 GCA_964395055.1 uncultured Candidatus Izemoplasmatales bacterium
ACTCTATTTGAACATCTGTTTGCATCCACCATTTTAAAAATTCCCATGCGTCATCTTTCTTATCACTGTTTTTAAGAATCATCATCCCGTGACCAATACCCGTTGTTTCTCGATTAATAGATCCATCTTCTTGTTCAATCCCAGGAATAAGATGAATGCCCCACATATTTTTTATTTCTGGTGCAGCATGTGATAGTTGAACATAAACACCAAAATCGCCAATACCTATCGGCATGGTTCCATAACGAAACTGATGATAGAAACTAGGCACTTGCATAGGCAATCCATAGACAGTAAATAAGTCAGTCATTAATTCAATCGCTTCAATAGAACGATCATTGTCGATATTCGTACTAAGTCCATCCGTTTCATAAAGCGGTCCATTAAACTGATAAATAAAAGGGACGGTTGTATCCGTTGTTTTATAACTATTAGCATAGGCCAAAGGAACAAAGAAATTCATTCCAAATCGTTGTAAATCTGGTAACAGTGTTAAGACTTCATCCCATGTGTTTGGCAGTTCTAATTCCATAGCCTCAAAAATATCTTTGCGATAAAACATGATATTAAAGTTTTGGGTTTCTGGCAATCCGTAAACTCCTTCATCATGAATAAATGGCATTAATGCGCCTGGTTGTTTATACATTTCAACAAACTCATCAAAATCTGAGAAACTTGTTAAATCATGAACCGAGTCACGCAACGCCAAATTATAGGCTAAATTAACCTGTGTACCCATGGCAATATCTGGTCCAACATTAGCGGCGTTGGCTAAAATTAACTTTGATTCATCAGGCATCAAAGAAAACTTAACACGAACCCCCGTTTCATCTGTAAATTGACTGTCAGCCATCTCTTGCATAATATCTACAATTTGCCGATTTCTATTTACCCAAATATTGATTTCATCAGGTTCAACTTCCTCATCATAAGGATTATTTATAAACGAAAGAAAAAATCTTTGAACACTAACCCAGAGTTTAACAAAAAAATTCGGTTCGCTTTTTGGTAGATCAACATCTCCATGAAGGTAAAATGCATCAATAGATAATGGTTGTTCTAACATGATACCCATTGCATCGCCAAGGAGTTGCGCTACCGACCCAGACCCTTCTGATAAAATATTCAATCGATAAGGAATTCTATCAATGTCTTCAAGTAAGCGATCTAATTTATCTATCGCGCTGTTTAAAAATACTATGTCTCTTGAAGCTTTAGAAGTTTGGTTTATGGATTCTAATTCCTTAATGTGCGTATTAATTAATTGTCTCCAAGTGTTTAATTGTTCTTCTATACCAGGAATGAATCGTTCTACATCCCAATCACGATTCCTATCTGCATTATTTCCAGTAAGCTGTTTTATATCGAGACTTAAAAACGTTATTTCCGTTATGATATCTTGTAGCGATTCGTATATTTCATGGTAAGGACTTGCGTTTGTTTCAAGCGCAATGGTATTTTCTCCCTCTTCTAAATAAAACTTATACTCTAAAGTAACGTTCTCCCAACGTGTCGAATAAGGAAAAGCAATTTTTTCAGCTTCTTTGAATGGCACTTCATCGTTAATTTTAATCCGTCTAAAGGACGGTGAATTAGAATAAATGTCTTGTTTTACTTTGAAGGTTAGATTATAAAACCCGTCCTCCTCAACATCAACGAGATAATGGACTGCATCCCCAGACATGTTATAGGTTTCTCCATCAAGAATATTAACTTTCATTTTATTTAAAGTTTTAGGTGTCACACCTATGTCTCTTGATATACCAGCCTTAACACTAGGACTGTTTTTAAAATGCATGTTTTCTGCTTCATACATCGTTAATGTGTTTATTAACTCGCTATCCTCATATTTACTTAAATATGTTTCATAGTCGTCAATTTCTGCTGGAGATTCAAGATAAACATCTCCTAACAACATGCTGCCTTGTTCGATGCTCAGGGTAATGGTATTATGTCCTTCTGATAAGTGAAACAATAAAGGATTTTTAATAACACGACTTGCATCTCGTAATGTTGCCTTGTCCCATTTATGCAACTGCGATTGTTGTGGTAAGATTTCATTGCCATAACGATCTAGTGAATCACCAATTTCCTCATCTTCCCAAAATGTTTCTAAAATCATTTGTTTAGACTCATTATATTGATACTCATCATTAACTTTTAGAGAAAACGTAATCGGCATAATATTATCTGTAATAGAGTAATAATCTAACGCAATGTGATAAAGGCCACTTTCAGCAACATCAAAGGAGATCGTAACAGAATCATCAACAAATTCTATGACTTCTGACCCATAATCAAAACTATCTTCTATAGAAAGTAAGTGATTAGACCCACGATCAAACATGTTAGGCTGAGAAGATTGATGAACATCTTCAATTGGCTTTAACCCTAAAGCTTCCCATTGATTAAGGATATTCGTATAACGTTTTTCAGACGTTAGAGAATCAAAACTGGATTGACCCTCATCAGTTACTTCTGATGTAGAAATCGAAATATCCGCTTTAAGCGACAAGTGTTGATTATAGCCAATAATAAATAATACAGTAAATATCAGTAACCCCACAACTTTTCGGTAAATGTTCATATTATCACCCTATTAATTGTCTTTTAGTATAATTTAAACGGTAAAACAAAATTAACAGCTGTTAAAACTCAGTAAATATGTAACCGTTTTTATTATATGTTAACGTTAACATAAAATCAATACTTTTATCAAATTTTTCATAATTTATCGCTTTTTTTCAAAAAAAAACTACAGCCAATTACGCTGTAGTACCTTTCACTAAATAAACAGGTAAAGTTTCTTGTTTAAGCTCTGTTGAGGCATTTTCTATCTTCTTAAACAACAAGTCCACCACATTTTTTACTAAAATATTTTTGTTCGTTCCAATGGTTGTAAGTTTGGTCGGCATCTTCAATGTTTCCTGTAAATCATCATAGCCGGCAATAGCAATGTCTTCTGGAACATTCAAATTCATTTTCGACAAATAATTCATAACTTCAAATGCCATATAATCATTATAACAAAGAATAGCATCTGCATTATTATCCACCATGTGTTTTACGTGGTTCTCTAAAGAACTGAATGAATTATCTGTATACCTTACAAGATTTTCATCAAGTGGATTTACGGTGTTTTTAAGGCTTTCTTTTAGGCCTCTATATCGATTTATTGAACAGTCAATTTCTTTAGGTCCACCAATATAAGCAACGTGTTTATATCCAGCTTTGGCAAAATATTCTCCCATTAGGTATCCGCCATGGAAATCATCGGTATTGATAAAATCTAAAGTAATATCCGTACAATCTCTTCCAAATATTATCGTTGGTATTCCAGTTGCATTGATGCTATCCACAACATCGATTGTCGGCTTCAAATAACTAATGATGCCGTCAATCCTTCTAGATATCATCTTAGTAAAACCATCTTTTTCAAACATCGTATTTCTATTTGTACTCGTGAATATCATGACTTCATAGCCTGCTTCTTTAATAAACTCATGAATTAAATCTGTCATAATCATATAGTAAGGATTGATTAGATGATCGAAAACAATACCAATGGTTTTGCTATTTCCATTTCTTAAACTTGTTGCCAATGCATCTGGTACATAGCCCATTTCTGCAGCTATTTTTTGTATCTTCTTACGCGTCGGTTCGGAAATAACTTTTTTGTTATGCAATGCTCTAGATACCGTGTTTATCGTAAAACCAGACTCTTCTGCAATATCTTTTAAATAGATTCTTTTCTTAGCCACAGTATACCTCCCATAATAACGCTCCCCTTTATTCAATTACTTTTTTGCATTAAGGATTTCATGTGAACACTAATAAAAAAGTGAATATTTATTGCTGTTTAATATCATAACACAAAAATATTTGTGTGTATAGGTTAAATTTTAATGGGTAATCTTTATGCATCATATAACGCATCCTTACCATTATCTTTTAGTAAGGGAATAAATGATGCCTCTTAAATATTATAAAAAATAGACACCGAAGTGTCTATTCAATAATTTCAATGATAAGCGGCTTTTTC
>CAYNAA010000071.1:0-3967 GCA_964395055.1 uncultured Candidatus Izemoplasmatales bacterium
GCATTTAATATATCTTTTAAATCATCAAAGACGATTTTACTTTTTGAAAAATCAATATATGTGTTTACTAAACGTTCTGCGAGACTATAATTGGTAGCTGTGTTTGTATCCTCAGCTTGAACACTTATTGCAAAGGTTCTTTCAGCTGTATACTCATCATCAGCTACGACAAAGGCGTATACGGTAACAAGCCCAAAAACGACAATAACCGATGCAACGATGATATACCACCGTACAATCAAAATGCGCATTAACTGGCTTAAATCTAATTCTGTTTCATTTTGTAGGTTTTCATCCATAAAAATATCCTCCTTACATATATCACTATTATAGCACAAAAATAACAAAGTTATTTCAGTAAAATAGTAATATTTGTGACGCCTCTTTATAGTCTATCAAAAACATTCGTGTTAAGCAACCGTAATTGCTATTTTTTGTATATGTTAAGATTCATCACCGTATGAAAACTTTTGTTAAGTTTCTATGCGATAATTACTCTCTATATTTCCATTAAATGGCAGTTTTAACTAAAAAAAGGCATGTATGATGTAAATGAATATGTTTAAATAATTTGCAATCAGATTTATTAAATGGTGTAGTCTATGATATAATTAAGCATAATAATTTATATAAATGGATCAATCGTAATTTATGATATAATGAATTAATGTTATCATTTAAGGGGAAAATAATAGTGGATAAGAAAAGCATATCTTTTGTCATCCAGTATTATTTTAAGGCGTCTAATTAGGGGGACTTTTACTATGCCAAAAAGCACATTATACAAAAAAACATTAAGAACGATTGAATTTATGATTGTCGATGGATTTTCTATTACGTTGACCTACCTAGCGACTGTCTTACTTTTTTACTTACTTGATATTACTATTAGCTTTACAAACATTGCGATGATTTTACCTGTCATTATTGCGCTCAAACTATTATTTTATGCTGCATTTGGATTGTATAGTATGTTACTAGATCACTTTGGCTTTGAAGATGCTTTTAAAGTGTTCTTAGTTGTCATCATTTCAAACACATTCTTAATGTTCTTTTTTATGTTTACAAATGTTGATTTTATCAACTGGTCAGCATTTATATTTATTAGTCCTTTAGAAATCCTTTTATTGCTTGCACCGCGTATTGCAAAACGTGCGATTAATTATATACGGATGAATTTAGATTGGAATCAAGCACTTGGCACAAGAACCCTTATTGTTGGTGCTGGAGATGGTGGCGAACTCGTACTAAAAGAGATATACCGCAATAAAAAGTTGTTAAATATTCCGATTGCCTTTATCGATGATAATTACAATAAAATCGGCTCTAAGTTATCAGGCGTTAAAATTGTTGGACCAATTAGTAATCTGTCTAAATATATTCACTTGTTCCATATTGAAGAAGTTATTATTGCGATTAAAAATATTAGTTATAAAAAACTCCAAGAACTTGTTACAGTTATCTCTGAAGAAGATGTAAAAATTAAACGACTTCCAATTATGGAAGAGATGGATAAAAACGAAAAACCAAAAATTATGGACGTTAAAGTTGAAGATTTATTAAGCCGCGGTGAAATTGAACTGAACAATGATGACATTGAAGCGTTTATTGAAGATGAAGTTGTCTTAGTGACAGGCGGTGGTGGGTCAATTGGGAGTGAACTTTCAAGACAAATTGCTGAACTTAATCCGAAAACCCTTATAATTTTCGATATCTATGAAAATAACGCGTATGATATTCAAATGGAAATTTCTAGAATGTGTGCGAAAAAGAAATGTAAAAACAAGTTAGAAGTTATTATTGGCAGTGTTTATAACGAGGCCCGGCTAAAACGTGTTTTCGAAACGTTTAAACCAACCATCGTCTTACATGCAGCTGCGTATAAACATGTCCCGCTAATGGAAGATAGTCCGCAAGAAGCGGTAAGAACCAACGTTCTAGGAACCTATAATGTGGCGAAATTATCGCAAGAATTCGGTGTAAAAAACATGGTCCTTGTATCGAGTGATAAAGCCGTTCGCCCAACCAATATTATGGGAGCAACTAAACGTTATGCAGAACTGATTATCGAATATTTTGATAAACAATCCGAAAACACAAATTATTCTGCCGTACGGTTTGGCAACGTTTTAGGATCTAATGGTTCCGTCATTCCACTATTTAAAAAACAAATAGAAGACGGTGGCCCAGTCACAGTAACACATCCAGAAATTACCCGCTACTTCATGACGATTCCAGAAGCCGTCAGTTTAATCTTACAATCTGCGGTATATGCAAAAGGTGGCGAAATCTTTGTGCTTGATATGGGTGAACCGATGAAGATTAAAGATTTAGCTGAAAAAATGATTAAACTCGTCGGCTTAAAACCACATCGAGATATCGACATCATCTATACCGGGTTAAGACCAGGCGAAAAGCTTTATGAAGAATTATTAGTTGATACAACCAATAATATTAAAACACCGAACCGTAAAATTTTTATCGAAGATAGTCGTTCTAATGGTAAAGTCATCTTTGAAAAAGAGGCTTTCACCCAAGTTATTAAGGATATTGAAACCATGTCTACTTTAAAAATGAAAGAAACCATCGCAGCGATTATTCCATCTTATACATGTGATAAAGGAAAAACACACAAAAAAACAAAAGAAACCAAATAAATGAAAAGATATCTCATAGTAATGTCATGAGATATCTTTTTTCTATGGTTAAATGACAACTATTTTGTATAATAGAATGTGAGGTGGTTTAATGAAATTAATACAAAATGTGCATGTATTTGCGCCAAAAGATATCGGAATTCAAGACATTTTAATTGGCGAAGGTAAAATACTGAATATTGGAAAAAACATTAAATGCGGTAATTTAGATGTTGAGACAATCGATGGAAGCAGCTTAATTGCAACACCAGGCTTCATCGATGGACACGTCCATATTACGGGCGGCGGTGGTGAAGCAGGGTACCAATCACGCATCAACCCAATATCTAAAGCGGACTTATTAGCGGGTGGAGTAACAACCGTGCTTGGTTTATTAGGAACTGATGGCTATACACGTTCAATGAAAGATCTCATTGCGAAAGCCAAAGGCTTAAAAGCTGAAGGCATTAGTACGTATCTATTCACAGGAAGTTATCAAATCCCTGTTAGAACCCTTTTTAGTACCATAGAAGATGATATGCTTTTTACGACTGAAATCATTGGTACAGGAGAAATAGCGATAGCTGATCATCGTTCTAGTCAAGTTACTGTAAATGACTTACGTGATGTGATTGCGAAAACCCATGTTGCTGGATTATTATCCAACAAAGCAGGGGTAACTGTTATCCATTTAGGAAAAGAACCTAACGGCATTAAAATGATTATTGACGCACTAGATAATACAGGTATTCCTATTGAGAAAGTCTTGCCTACGCATGCCAATAGAAACCAAACCATACTTGATGATGCGATAAACTATCATCATTCCCATGGACTCTATTTTGACATCACCGCAACAGGTGATGCTAAAAGTGCGGCTAAGGCAATTATACATGCTTTAAATAAAGACGTCGCATTATCTCATATTACGATTACTTCAGACGGACAAGGTAGTTTGCCAATATTTGATGAGCACAATAGATTAATTGAGATGGGTGTTGGAAAAGTAACTACACTGCTAAAAACTATCAAGTCACTAGTATTAGAACATAACATATCGCTAGAAAATGCGTTAAGCTTAGTTACAAAAAACCCATCATTAAGATACAAATTATCACATAAGGGTGAACTTAAAGTAGGTAAAGATGCTGATATCTTACTACTAGATAAAGACTTAAACATTCAAGACATATTTCACCAATAAAAATAGCGGCGACACGTTTAACAGTGTGGCCGCTTTATTCTTGATCATCATCATCTAATATTAAATCTTTATGTTTCTTTAATAAATCAAATGGATCTGCATCAAAATCATCATACAGCCACTCATA
>CAYNAA010000072.1:0-3774 GCA_964395055.1 uncultured Candidatus Izemoplasmatales bacterium
GTACGTCACCTAAGCGTTTCGGTGTACTTTTTGGCATACAGTCACATCCCTATTCCATGATAATTTCATCGATTGCTGGGTAATACTCATAAATCACTAAATCGTCTTGCACTACTTCATCAAATATATCGGTAATCGTGCGATTAACCATCACAATGACACCGTCAGTTCCAGTTCTTACTTGGTCGACATCAGTGGTTGTACGGGTTGTATAATCAAAATATATAATATCACGTTCAACGTCAATATCATTAATTATTGGTGCACCAGATACCGTGATATTAAAGAAATTGCCTGCGGTTTCAAACTCGAATGTATACGCGCAGTGGGTATTATTTTCAAAACTAAAATCAATGTCGTAGGTGCGTTGGACAACTGCGTTTCTTCCGAAGAATGGATAAGTTTCTATATCATATAAGGCACTGGTTTGATCGACAAAATATTCCCGTTCATGAACCGTAAACGGCATATGCGGAATAACGTCTAATATAAGCGAACTGATAAAACTCAGTTCTGCACGTGTGAAGGTATCATCAAAGCGTTCAAGAATACTGAAATAATCTTTACCTTCAATCACAATACCATCAGGATAGATAGTATTTAATTTTGTGAGTAAAGCACTCGCATCTAAAGCTTGTCCTTGTAATTCACTTGGGACTTCTAAGTTACCTACGTACAAGACTTCTTGAAATCCTTCTTCATCAATAATATAATCATTGAGTTGTTTACTTGAGAATGTCTTCATCCCTGAAGCATCATTTAAAATATCATCCATTAACGCTTCAAGATCAAACTGGTCTTCTAACCCTTCCATCCATGGTTCATTTTCAAATGCTTGAAAAATTTCTGCAAGTGCCGTTTCTGAATACGATACATAAAGCGGGTTCGTCGACCCATCATTAATATCCGATAAACTATTATCGATATCAAAAAAGATAAGTTCTCGGTCGAACTCGTAACTATACCCTTGATAACGCGCTTCAAATAAAACGCGATCATCTTCTAACCAATCTTCAATCCGGCCGCGTACTTTATCTTCAGCTTCTTCTTCCGTTAATCCCCCGATATAGACGCTACCAATAATCGTATTTTCATCGTATTTCCCGATATTGAAACCAGTTACCATGTACCAAAAAACAAATAAACTTGCGGCGCCAATAATCACAACGATTGCGGCGTATAAATAGTATCCTAGATTGCTGTTTTTAAATTGTGAAGCCATACCATCACCCTTACGAAATGCATTTGTTATTATTATACATGATTGACTGCTATTTTAAAAGCACCTTTTAAGCGTTATTCATTATTTGTTTTTAATATTCTATGATATAATAAAGTCATAAAAGAGGGTCTAGGAGGTGGATTAATGCGAAATGAAAAAGGTTTTTCTTTAATTGAACTCTTTGCGGTTATCCTTATTTCGACAACCGTGTTAGTCCCTTTGCTGTTTTCCCTTGTCGGAAATTTCGACGTCAACACACGCATGATACGTAAAAATGCCGCATCATTAGTGAGTATTTCTGCCATCCAAGGCTTTGAAACAATGCCGTTTCGTGATGTTGAATCGATCAATGGTTTATACGATAATAATTATTTGGAATTTAATAGAACAAACTGTGATACGTTATATACTGGAACCTCAACGTATAAAAACAGTTCAGAAATATGCGATTATGTATTTGGTATGACCGCACAAAATATCACGTTTGATGAAACGGAATTTCGTGTCTTTGTCTATCACTACTATATGACACAAGCACAACTCGATAGTTTACTTGCATTAGATGATGCAACCATTCCATCCGAAGTAAAAGACGAAATCGTTGCCAATGTAGAAATTAGAGAAACTGTTCCTGATGTTGCGATTTTACGTATTACCGTATGGATCGATTATGAATCACGTGAGAGTGATACCTTAGTTAGAAGTGGTGTGATTGCCCGTGATTAAAAATACCAAAGGGTTAACGTTATTTGAAGTATTAATCTCAATCTCTGTAAGCAGTATTGTATTAATAACCTTAATGAGCATTTTAACAACAACATTACTTACTAAAAACGAAATCGATTATACGAACCGCTTAAATGACGAAGTCTATTTTATGACAGAAAGCATCAATACGAACATAAACAATCTTGGATATCGGTCAATCGTTGATGAAACACCGGTTGATGTTACAGACCATAAAGTTTATGTCATTACTGAAGAGTATGAGTTCGTACTTGTTGATAATGTAACCGAAGTTCACTTCTTTAAAACCGAACCAGATTTTTTAGATAATCACCAGTTTGTAATGCATCTTGATTTAGTTGATGGGGCGCTTTATTACGGTCCTAGATCACAGTTTGATATGACCAATTTAACGTTTTTAAATAAAGATACTTATAGACTAACAAGTGAACGTGTTACTGTCCAACCAACATCAACATTAGACTATGATTGTCTTGCAACATTTAACCTAAGTAGTGAATATAGACCTGAACTTTACGCAACATGTTCTTCTGCTTTTATTGCATTAGACTTAGAATTAACATATACTTTAAATAGTGGGGGTATTCTTGACCCGCGGCAATTTTATACCACATTATTTTTCTAATTAGGAGGTGGCTTATATGGTAAACAATCAAAAAGGAAGTATCTTATCCGTCGCGATTATTGTAATCGTTATTTTGTCATTTTCTATCACAACAGCCACTGCCTATACAGCAAATGTGGCCACACGGACTAATACGGTTGTAGAACAAAAATCTGACACCGTGCTTGGAGAAACGTTAATTCGACAATCGATTGCGGAATTTAAAGAATTTATTGATGATTTAGGTCCACAATCGTTTACCGAACTTGATTCAACATTTAGCGATACAGCATTTATAGAGTATTTATATTCAACCTACGATGTTGTTGTTACAGTCAATGAAAGCTATACTGATACTAATGGTAATACAACCGCTAGAGTCTACCGCTTCAGTTACACCAAACCAACTGGCGAAACAATTTTTAAAGATTTATATGTGACCTTAGGAGAAACCGACGATCCAACAGAAGGCATTGTCTTAGATGAAACCATTGACGATCAAATCACCCAAATCCTTAATGACAGTGAAACCTTACAGAGTTTCTGTGATGGATCCGATGATGCAGATACGTGTATTGATGACTTAGAAGCCGCAGTTGTTGATGGTGGTAACGAAGGGTCTTTAGATGGTGACGTATTTGTTGGTACCGACTTTGATATGATGTTTGATGCTGTAACTGGAACACTTTATATGAACGGATATACGCTAATCGTTGATGGAAACTTAGACCTAAGTAACATTGAACGTTTAGAAGGTCCAGGATTAATTTTTGTTACCGGAGACTTAGTTATTGAACAAAAATTTGCCATGGAAATCAACGATGTCTTAATGATGGTTGGTGGCCATACACGCATCAATTTAACCCATAAACAAGATTTTAAACGCGTCATTCAAGGCGATACATTTGCGATTGTAAGTTATGATGTCGCAGATTATGTAGGCTATGATTCCTCATTCACATTTGCCAATGAAGTTACCTATGTGAACAATACCTATTACAATCATGTAAACGATGATCCCGTCTTTAGATATTTAGGAGATGAGTCATGGGATACTTACGGGGATCTCTTAACCCTCTTTGAGCAATTCTCGATTAATGTTACAGGCGCGCCAGTTAATTTTAATTATAATGAAAGTGAATTTGATACAGAATAGACTTAAGTGAACGTTTCGGCGTTCACTTTTTTCATTAAAAAACGG
>CAYNAA010000073.1:0-3587 GCA_964395055.1 uncultured Candidatus Izemoplasmatales bacterium
TTTATAACATCCAAGTAATCATTCCATTTGGTCTTGGAGCGTTAGCTGGTATTTTGCTATTTAGTCGAATTCTTGAGAAAGCATTAAATACTTATCCTAAAGAAAGCTACTTTGCGATACTAGGATTTATTATTGGAAGTATCTTCGCCATCTTCTTTGAAATTAAAGATCCTTCTACTGGTAGCACGCATGACGCACAAACCCCAATCTATCAAAACTTGTTTAGTTTCTTAAGTGACAATCTATTATCGTTTAGTATCGGTATCATTTTATTTATTATTGGAATAATCATCTCTAAACGATTAACTGATTTAGAACATCCTAAACAACAATAATTGATAATACCTTGACACTATTTAGAAAACATTATAAAATCAAAGTAATGATAAGGGATATCATTACAAACTATACAGCAAAAGTCATTGGCTTTTGCTGTAATTTTATTTAAAAGGGAAGGGTATGATTATGAGTATTATTAAGCATGACAGTACTGATGCTATTTTAGCATGGAGACACCCGGATGATACATTTACAGGGAGCACAGAATTAATTGTAAGGAATAGTCAAGAAGCCATTATGTTTCAAAACGGACAAATTTTTAATTCCTACACACCAGGCATACATCAATTATCTGCACATAAGAAGTTACCGTGGTGGCGACGTTTTTTTAAAAAGAAACAAGAAGAAGAGAAATACAGTTATTCAGAGATTTATTTTATTAATAAGATGGGGAACTTAAATATTCGCTGGAAAACCGAATCTCCAGTTGTCGTAAGAGACCCAGAATTAGAACTGTTAATGAATGTAACCGCAGACGGACAGTTTGCGGTTAAAGTAGAAGATGCAAGATTGTTTATGTTAAAGCTCGTTGGCTCAACCAAAGAATACACCAAGACAGACTTTATGAATTTTTTTAGAGGTAGACTGATGAGCATCATCAAAGATAAAATGGTCCAAGCAATTCAAAAAGATGCCATATCATTTTTAGATATGGCAAAGCATACTGAAAGTATTGCTAAAAATATTGAAGAAGCACTAAAACCCCATATAGAAGAATATGGACTAACCATTAGTAAGTTCTATATTGAATCGATGGGCGTTGAAAAAGAAGACTATCAAAAACTTCAAGAGATGAAACAAGAATCAATTATGAATAAATCAAAAGTTGAAGACTTACGTTATAAAGAAGAACAATTAGGAGAAGCAACCGCAACGATTAGAAAATCCCAAGGGTATACCTATCAAGAAGAACGCCGTTTTGATATTTTAGAAGGGTTAACGAAGAGAACGACACAGCCTAATGATCACTTCTCAGAAAACGCCAGTAAACAGTTAAGTGAGGTCTATGCGACTGCCTTAGGTAGTGAAGTAACCAAACACACACAAAAAGTTTTTACAGAAGCAGAAAATAAACCGAGTAAAACTAAAAAATATACATGTTCGAACTGTGGTATGAATAATGTTGAACATGCGAAATACTGTATAGAATGTGGAGAAAAACTTTAAAGCGTTATTGATAAAATACAAAGACACGCAAAATGTATGTTTTGCGTGTCTTTGTTTATTTAACGTATCATTGGGATTGGCAAAACATCCTATTTTTGGTATGATTATTTAGAGGTGTTACTATGAAAAAATGTATTATTACGATATACGCGTTATTAGCTTCTTTGCTGATTTTAGGCACATTTGTGGATTATGAGTTAACTAAGGTTTTATATGCTGAGAACAGTCCATTTGGCGCGTTTATGGCTTGGTTTATTTATATCCCAACGTTTTTTATGGCGTATTTTAGTTTATTTGTTATAGATAGACCGTTAATAAGGTCTAAGATTCCATATAAATATGTAACCTTAGGGTTGTTGTTTTTATTTTATATGATCCTTACGTATATATTTTTAGAGCTCTTTATATATACTGATTCCTTAGTAACTATTGGTATTCTTGTGGGGATTAATGCCATTGCGATGGTATTGACCTTACTTATTCCAAAAGACGCACTTTATACGTTTCAAAAACTTGCGCTTTTATATTTAGTCGTTTTAACCCTAGGATACGGAATAGTCTCAATTCTTAAATTCTTATGGGGAAGAGAACGGTTTTATTTACTCGAGTCACCTAGTGATTTTAGTCTATGGTTTATCCCACAAGGCATTGAATCAGGCACAAGATATAACTCATTTCCTAGCGGTCATGCGACCGCTGCGGCAATGACGTTAATTTTTGTCTTTATTCCGCTAATGTTTGACTCACTTAAAAAATATTTTGTCCCAGTTAGTATCGGCGTTGGGTTCTATATCATACTCGGGATGCTTAGCCGGATGATGTACGGAAGACATTATTTAACCGATACGGTTTTTTCTGTTTTAATTGTCTTATCGTTATTTATTTATTTTTATAAAGTCATTCATCCTAATGAAGAAGAAATAGTATAATTGGTGGTTTAGAAAAATTTACTTTTCGTGTATAATAAAGAGCGAAGGATGAATTATTTAAGGAGGCAAATGTTATGGTGTTAGCTTTTTATATCATACAATTTGTATATGCATTATTTACAGGATATGTAACAGGTCAAGAATTAGAACGTGAAGCTGAAATTGTCGGTGGCTTATTTTTAGGCGCTACTGCAGTTTGTGTGGTTATGGCCATTATCGGATTACCAGTTTTACATATCATCTTAGTTTTCGTATTATGGATGGCAGTGAGCTTATTGACTAGTGAAATTGTACGTGCGTATTTTAAAGATTAAATCATAAAAAGCCACACAGTGGCTTTTTTAAACCAAAAAGGGGGAATATTATATGAAAGTAAGAAAAGCAGTGATACCAGCTGCAGGACTAGGAACTCGGTTCTTACCAGCAACCAAAGCGATGCCCAAAGAAATGCTTCCGATTGTTGATAAACCAACCCTTCAATATATTATTGAAGAAGCAGTCGCATCAGGTATTGAAGATATTTTAATTATTAACGGACGGAATAAATCATCGATTGTTGATCATTTTGATCGTTCTGTTGAACTTGAAATGGAGTTAGAGAATAAAGGCAAAGACGAATTTCTAAAAGTCGTTAGAGATATCACCGATATGGTGAATATCCATTATATTAGACAAACCGAACCTAAAGGCTTAGGACACGCGATTCATTACGCCAAAAGTTTTGTCGGTAATGAACCATTTGCGGTGATGCTTGGGGATGATGTTGTTTATAACGATGACTACCCATGTTTAAAACAAATGATTGATGTATTTAACGATAAACAAGCGTCTATTTTAGGTGTTCAAGAAGTCCCTGAAAAAGATGTATCTAAATACGGTATTGTTAAAGGGACAAAATTATCTGATTCATTAACTAAGGTAGATGATTTAATCGAAAAACCAAAAACAGAAAATGCTCCAAGTAATATTGCCATCTTAGGACGCTATATCATCACACCACGAATATTCGAACTCTTAGAACATACAGAACCCGGGTCAGGTAATGAAATCCAATTAACCGATGCCTTAAAACAATTAGCCAAAGAAGAATCGATGTATGCCTATACCTTTAAAGGTAGACGTTATGATGTTGGTAATAAACAAGGCTTCTTA
>CAYNAA010000074.1:0-3580 GCA_964395055.1 uncultured Candidatus Izemoplasmatales bacterium
TAAAATCGGTAAAATCGTCAGTGCGATCTTCTTCGATAAGCGGAAAGATAACTTTTTCAGCTATTTTATATACTTCTTCAATCCCTTTATCCAAGAAGACAGCACCCACAAAAGCTTCAAAGGCATCTGCGAGTAAGGCGCCGCGTTGTCTTCCTCCGGTTTTTTCTTCTCCGTGTCCCAAGAGAACGTATTTACCTAAATCACATGCGTGGGCATAATCAATTAGGGCGTTTTCACAAACAAAGCGTGCACGTTTTTTTGTAAGGTCTCCTTCATGATAGTTTTTGTGTTTTTCATAAAGGTATTTCCCAACAATCAAGTCTAACACGGCATCACCAATAAACTCTAATCGTTCATTTGATTCTTTATGGTGTTCGTTGGCATAAGACGAATGGGTTAAGGAAGTCTTTAAGAGGTCTTTATCTTTAAAAGATAAATTAAAGAAGCTTTGTAGTTTTTTCATCTCACTCTGCCTCCTGTTCGATGATTGAAGATACTTTGTTTATAACATCTTGTCTCACGACGTTTGCGGCTTGACGAATGCCGTTATAAAAGCCAACAGCTTTTGATGCGCCTTGAGCTTTTATTACAACGCCTTTAAGGCCGTAAATCATTGCGCCACCAATTTCTTCAGGCGCGAGTCGTTTTTTAAATTGCTTTAAGTTTTTATAAGAAAGTAATAATCCAAGTTTACCTAAAATACCGCGTGAGAGTTCCTCTTTTAACATCATACCCATCCCTTTTGCGGTCCCCTCGATGGTTTTCATCACGATATTTGCGGTAAATCCATCGCTAATTAAAATATCACATGGTGGGTTTAAGACTTGTTTTGGTTCAACGTTGCCATAGAAATTAATATGTTTATTGTTTTTAAATAAGGTAAATGCAGCATTATCTAAATCACGACCTTTGCCTTCTTCTGTGCCAATGTTAATAAGTCCCACACTTGGATGTTCAATACCTAAAACCTCATGTGCATAAATCGTTGCAAAGTAGGCTTGTTGGACCATGAACTCTGGTTTGATTTCAATGTTTGCGCCTGAGTCTAATAAAATCATCGGTGTTGGTTTAGCCGTTGGCAAAACTGGTGCAATGGCTGTTCGTTTCATTTTTTTCATGCGCCCTACTAAAATATGTGCTCCAGCAATTAACGCTTGCGTTGCACCACTAGAGACAATGGCATCGTTGTCTTCACTACGCACACTAGATAGCGCCATCGCCATCGAACTGTTTCGATTAGACCTAATAGCATGAATAGGATCTTTTTCTCCCATCGGGATAACCCCGTCACTTTGGACAATTGTAATTCGTTCATTATTGGTTAATAATGGGGCAATTTTTTGGGTATCGCCATACAGTGTTATTTCAATATCATTAATGTTTTTAATAGCTAGCATGGCACCTTCAACTTGTTCTTTTGGGGCGAAGTCGCCACCCATTGCATCAACAGCTATTTTTATCATCGGAATCACCTCTTTATATAGTCAATAGTCATTATACCATTTTTGTGCATTTCTAAAAAGAAAAGAACGTTTTTTATGGTTTATTTAGTTCATTATATATACGTTTAATTAGTGGTACGCATGCCTCGTCATGAGGATAGTTTTCAACAATATCTTTGGTTTCTTGGTTAATTGTTTTGAGTTGTTCGATATGGTCGGTATCTTTGGTGTAAAACATTTCTAGTTTCCCGCTTTGAACTGTGCCAATAATATCGCCAAATCCTCGTTGTTTAAGGTCATATTCACTTAAGGTGAAGCCATCATGGATGGTTTCTAGTTTTTTAATCCGATCTCTTGTGTCTTTGTCGCCTTCATAAATCATTAGACACAAACCACCTTTGGAAGAACGCCCCACACGTCCACGTAGTTGATGAAGTTGTGCATAACCAAAACGTTCTGCATGATAGATGATCATTAATGTTGCATTAGGAATATCAATGCCGACTTCTATTACCGTAGTGGTAACAATTATATCTAACTCATGATGTTTGAAAGCATCGATAATGCGGGCTTTTTCATTGGCATTAAGTTTACCGTGAAGTAAGCCGACACGGGCATTTTTATAGCGCTTTTTAATGACATTGTAAATGGTATCGACACCAAATAATTTAAGATCCTCATTGGTTTCTATAACGGGAGCGACGATAAAAATTTGTTCATTTTTTGTGAGGGTTTCGCGCATCGCGTTTCTTACGGTTTCTTTGGCTTCTTTTGTCATGACTTTTGTGGTAATTGGGACACGATTTTTGGGTTTTGTCGTAATCGTTGATATATCCATATCATTAAAAAGTGTCATAGCCAAAGACCGTGGGATTGGGGTAGCACTTAAATGGAGTTGATCTGGCACTATTGCTTTTTTAGATAATGCACGGCGTTGCATCACGCCAAAGCGATGTTGTTCATCGGTGATAATAAGCCCTAAATTATGATACTCAACCCCTTTAGAAAACAAGGCATGCGTTCCAACAACCCCTAAAACATTGTTGGTTTTAAGACCCTTTTCAATCCGTGTGCGTTCTGTTTTATACGTTGAACCTGTAAGCAGTTCAATGGCATATGGTGTATGCTTTAATAATGTGTTAAACGTATCGTAATGTTGTTGTGCAAGAATTTCTGTTGGGGCCATAAAGGCCACTTGATACCCTGCTTGTATCACCGCAATCATAGCTATAAGTGCGACAATGGTTTTTCCAGAGCCAGTATCGCCTTGTAACATTCTATGCATTAGTACTGGTTTTTCTAAATCGTTTAATATTGCTTTAAGCGCTTCATTTTGACCCTCAGTCAATGTGAATGGTAGGGTTTTGATAAATGCTTCTATAGTTGGATAATCAAGTGTTTTAGTTGGGGCTTTTTGATGGGTAAAAAAACGTTTTTTAATATGCACTTTCAACAAGTAAGTAAATAGAGTTTCATAGGTGAGGCGCGTTTTTACGGCTTCTAATATGGCTTCACTTTTTGGCTTGTGAATTTGTTTATAGAAGGTTTCAATGTCTATAAGGCCGTGTTTATTTCTTATAGAGCTAGGCAATGTTTCGCTTGGTATGTCTCCTTTTTCTAGTGCAATGGTTACGTATTTATAAAATGATTTGTCTTTGATATGGGGGATATTATATATTGGAAATATTCCTTCTTCAAAGTGGTTTTTGGTTATTATTTTTTGTGCTATTAATTCATTTTTTGTATCATGCTTTCTTGTATAAATAATGATATCTTCGGTTTGATTTAGTAGTCTTAAAACATAGGTTTGATTGTAGACTTTAATTAAATATTTTACTTCTTCAATGAGTGCGTAAAAACTTATTATTTTAAGATTTTTTCTTATATACGCTACTTTTGGTTTTGTGATTCTTTTACATTCGATGTATCTATAGGAAACATCATCAAGCATATTAAGGGGGTACAATATGCGTTTATCATACGACGAAGGAAAGGTTGTATATAGATCTTCGAACGTAAAAATGTCAGCCGCATTTAATGCGCCTAAGGTTTTTTCACCAATGCCTTTAATTTGTTTTAGTGAATCCATAATGTCACCTCGATAATGATAATTATAGCATAAAAAAACCACTCATTCG
>CAYNAA010000075.1:0-3231 GCA_964395055.1 uncultured Candidatus Izemoplasmatales bacterium
AGGCATTTAGGTTCCTCCTCTCTCAAGGTTTTAGTACAACACATCCATGTGTGCCATTTTTTTCATAAAAACAGGGGTTAAAGTCAAACCCTCATGTTTTTTTGTTTTTCGCAATTGTAATTATATAACACTGTACCTGGTGTGTCAACTGTTTTTACTTAGTTTTTAAAATAAAAAGGGTGTTTTGCAACACCCTTAGCATTTAGTCATAAAAATCATCGTCTTCTGTGTACGGTTCAATTAAATCTTCGTACACAGTTGTCGGTTCTTCCTCAAGTTGTTCTGCTTCTTCGTTGAAAGCCAGCTCTTCTTGATCAATTTCTTCTTCTACTTCGGATTTCTCATAATCGAAGTGTTTATGTTTTAAGATTCCAGTACCTGCTGGGATGAGTCCGCCAATAATAACATTCTCTTTAAGGCCAGCAAGTTCATCAATTTTAGCACGAATTGCAGCATCGGTAAGCACACGCGTTGTTTCTTGGAAACTTGCAGCACTTAAGAATGATTCGCTACGAAGTGATGCACGAGTAATACCAAGTAAAACTGGACGTCCAATAGCAGGGCGTTTGCGTTCAGCTATTGCGGCTTCATTCGCTACTTTGAATTCTCTGATTGAGACTTGAGCGCCCGGTAATAATTCCGTATCGCCTTCGATGATGATGGTGATTTTGCGCATCATTTGATGGACGATAATTTCGATATGTTTATCCGAAATTTCTACCCCTTGTGCACGGTATACTTTTTGTACTTCTTTTAATATGTATTGTTGAACGGTTTCTGCGTCCGTTGCTTTAAGTAATTGCTTAGGATCAATTGACCCTTCGGTTAATTGTTGACCAGCAACCACTTCATCGTTTTCTTTAACAAGTAATGATACGCCACTATTGGTTTCATAAGTTTGCTTATCTACACCTTCAATAGTTACTTTATAGCGTTCTTTAACTTGTTCGATATCGGTGACAATCCCATCAATTTCACTGATGATTGCACGTCCTTTAGGTTTTCTTGCTTCAAATAACTCTTGAATACGCGGTAGCCCTTGGGTAATATCGGCACCAGCTACTCCCCCGGTATGGAAGGTACGCATGGTTAACTGTGTTCCAGGTTCACCGATTGATTGTGCGGCAATAATACCTACACTTTCACCAACTTCAACTTGTTCACCTGTTGCCATATTTTGTCCGTAACATTTTTTACACGCACCGCGTTCTGCATCACATGTGAAGATTGAACGAATTTTAACTTGTGTGATACCAGCGTTAACCACTTCTTTTGCAAGTGCTTCTGTGATGTAAGTGTCTTTTTGAACAATGATCTCACCCGTATCCGGATGGGTAATCGTTTGTTGGCTATAACGTCCAATTAAACGGTCAACCAATGTTTCAATCACTTTGCCATCGTTGTCTAAAATATCTTTTACAACAGTTCCGCGTTCAGTGCCACAATCGTCTTCGGTAATTACTAAATCTTGACTGACATCAACTAAACGTCTCGTTAAGTACCCTGAATCAGCAGTTTTAAGTGCGGTATCTGTTGAACCTTTTCGCGCACCATGTGTCGATATAAAGAATTCTGACATCGTAAGTCCTTCTCTAAAGGCTGCCTTGATAGGGAGTTCAATGGTTTTACCTGAGGCATTACTCATCAGTCCACGCATACCAGCTAACTGAGTAAAGTTAGAGATATTACCACGCGCACCAGAATCACTCATCATGTAAATGTGATTATCACTTGGAAGTTCGGTAATAAGTCCTTTTTCAATAACGCTTTTTATATTTTTCCACACTTTTAAAACGTGTTCATAACGTTCATTTTCAGTTAATAATCCATCCTCGTATAAATCTTGAATTTGTTCAACCTTTTCATCGCCTTCTTTTAAGACGTCAGCTTTTTTACTATATGGCATAACGTCAAAAGCACTAACAGTAATTCCTGCATAGGTTGAATATTTAAATCCAAGGTTTTTCATCTTATCAAGCATTTTACTGGTTTCATTGATTTTAAAATCAACAAATACACGTGAAATGATTAATGACAAAAATCGTTTTTTAAACGGTGGGACAAGCTCCATATTTTTAATAACTTCTGGAATATTTTGTCCGCGCCCAATAAAGTATTTATCCGGTGTGTTTTCTTCTAAATTTTCTTGTGTTGGTTCGTTTAGATACGGAAAACTTTTTGGAAGAATTTCATTAAATGTTAATTTACCAAATGTGGTTACTAAGTAACCTTCTTTTTGTGTTTTAGTTAATGGTGCATTTCCTAACGCATTCCCTTTTAGGGCAATGCGTGAATGTAATGTAATTTCTTTGTTTTCAAACGCAAGCATCGCTTCATTAAAGTCACCGAATACTTTACCTTCACCTTTTTCACCTTTACGTTCTAAGGTTAAATAATAGTTACCTAAAACCATATCCTGTGATGGGGTAACAACTGGCTTCCCATCTTTAGGATTTAAAATGTTGTTTGATGCGAGCATGAGTACACGTGCCTCAGCTTGTGCTTCTTCACTGAGCGGTACGTGAACTGCCATTTGATCGCCATCAAAGTCAGCATTAAAAGCGGTTGTAACGAGTGGATGTAAACGAATCGCTTTACCTTCAACTAAGACTGGTTCAAACGCTTGAATACCAAGTCTATGTAAGGTTGGCGCACGGTTTAATAACACTGGATGTTCTTTAATAACATCTTCTAAAACATTCCATACTTTAGGGTCTAATCGTTCGATTAATCCTTTTGCACTTTTAATATTTGAGGCAATGTCGCGTTCGATGAGTTCGCGGATAACAAAAGGCTTGAACAAAGAGATAGCCATTTCTTTTGGTAGACCGGTTTGATACATCTCTAAATCTGGTCCAACAACGATAACACTACGGCCTGAATAATCGACGCGTTTTCCTAGTAAGTTTTGACGAAAACGTCCTTGTTTCCCGCGGAGCATATCTGATAATGATTTAAGTGGACGGTTTTTCTCAACAACTACTTTACGTCCTCGTTTACTATTGTCAATGAGGGCATCAACTGCTTCTTGTAACATCCGACGCTCATTTTTAGTAATAAGGTGTGGTGCTTTTTGTTCGATTTGTCTTTTAAGACGATTATTTCTATTTAAGATACGACGATATAAGTCATTTAAATCTGTTGTCGCAAAGCGGCCTCCATCAAGTTGAACCATTGGACGAAGCTCAGGTGGAATAACTGGCAATACATCAAGTACCATCCATTCTGGCT
>CAYNAA010000076.1:0-3210 GCA_964395055.1 uncultured Candidatus Izemoplasmatales bacterium
AAAATAAAGAAGAAACCATTGCCGTAAATGACTTAGATATTACTATTCCTGCAGGAAAACTTATTGGTTTACTCGGACCATCTGGGTGCGGGAAATCAACAACCCTTTATATGATTTCTGGATTATTGAAACCAACAAAAGGTAAAATTTTCTTTGGAGAGAATGATGTTACAAGCGTTCCACCTGAAGATCGTGGTATTGGACTTGTCTTCCAAAATTACGCACTATACCCACATATGACAGTACAACAAAACATTATGTTCCCACTTGAAAACATTAAAATGGACAAAGAAGAATCATTAAAGCGTGCTCAATATTACGCTGATTTAGTTGGTATTGGACACTTAATGAATCGCAAACCCGTTCAATTATCGGGCGGGCAACAACAACGTGTTGCGATTGCCCGCGCGCTTGTTAAAGAACCTCGTGTATTATTATTAGATGAACCATTATCTAACTTAGATGCACGTTTACGTCTTCAAACACGTGAAGAAATTAAACGTATTCAACGAGAAACGGGAATTACAACTATTTTTGTTACGCATGACCAAGAAGAAGCAATGAGTATTAGTGATGAGATTGTACTTCTTAAAGAAGGCGTACAACAACAAAAAGGAGAGCCACAATCAGTCTATAATAATCCGGGAAATATGTTTGTTGCTAAATTCTTAGGTAGTCCTCCAATCAATATGTTTGAAGGGGAAATTAAAAACAATAAAATCATGGTCGGTGACGCTCAATTTGGACGTGCTGAAGACAAAAAAGATCAACCAGTCATGATTGGTGTTCGGCCTGAAGGATTTAAATTAGTTGAACGATCAAGTTTCCAAGTAACCGTTGACATGGTTGAAACAATTGGTAGAGATACCGCGTTAATTATTCCCAAACCAATGGTAGAAAACGAAACCTTTAGAGCGATAGTGGATGCAGATGAAAACATCAAACCAGGAGACAAAATCAAATTAAACATTAAACCGAATAAAATGTTCCTATTTAATAAAGATACAGGAGAGCTCATCTAACAATGTTAGAGGAAAAGCATAATTTTAAAGCCTGGTTGTATTTGCTTCCGGCACTTCTCTTACTTTTGGTTTTCACATTCTATCCAATTTTTAACGCATTCTACTTAGCGTTTTTACATGACTTTAGTTACTTACAGCGTACAGCAGATGGAACGACATTCCAATCTGGCGTACCCTTATTTGAGAACTTTGTTAATATTATTCAAGATGACTTATTTGTCCGGGCACTTATAAATACTTTATTTATCGTTTTTGTATCTGTACCGGTTTCAGTTATTATTGCCTTATTATTATCTGTTTGGCTAAACTCTATTAAAAAACTTCAAGGTGTTTTCCAAACAATATTCTTCTTACCATATGTCACTAATGCGATTGCGATTGGGATGGCATTTGCTGTTATTTTCCACGCTGAGTATGGTCTCATTAACTTTGTTCTAACCGAAGTATTCGGTATGGCCGAAGGACTTGATTGGTTAGGTCGCGTTAGTGTTGATGAAGAAGGAAATGCCATTTGGAATTTCATCAGACTCTATTTAAACTTACCGATGCTGAGTTTAATGGTATTTATCGTTTGGTCGCAACTTGCATTTAAGATTATGGTATTTTTAAGCGGATTACAAGGTATTGATAAACAATATTATGACGCCGCTAAAATAGATTCAGCATCTAAAAGCCGTGTATTCAAACGGATTACCATACCGCTTTTATCCCCAATGATTGCGTATATTACCGTTACATCATTTATTGGTGCATTCAAAGAGTATACAGCGATTGTCGGGATGTTTGGCGTAAGTTTAGGGCCAACAGGGGACCCAAACCGATTGATTACAATCGTTGGTCTTGTTTATAAGTCGTTAAATGAGATGGATAGTACAGGAAAACTATCTCAAGCAGCGGCGGCAGCAATTATTCTATTTTTGATGACACTCGTTTTAACCCTCATAAATATGTGGGTAAGTAAAAAACGAGTGCACTATTAGGCGGTGAGACGATGGAAGAAGTAGTATACGATAATGAGGCGAAGATTCGCCGTAAAAAAATAATTAGTCAAACAATTATTTATGGGTTGCTAGTTGGGTTTGCCATCTTCATCGTTATCCCATTTTATTGGATGATTTTAACAAGTTTAAAAAGCGCTGAGGCGGTATTTAGAACACCACCTGAAGTATGGCTTAGACCATCAGAGTGGGAAATTAGAAACTACTGGTTAGTTATACGTGGAGAGGTTCCTTATGGACGCTTCATGTTAAATACTGTGGTTGTTGCGGCAATATCGACAATGGGAACCGTAGTCACAACCATTTTGGCAGCCTTTGCGTTTGCAAAACTTAATTTTAAAGGAAGAGATGCATTCTTCTTACTATTAATTGCAACAATGATGATTCCTGGTGAGATGTTTGTTATTACAAACTTCTTAACCGTATCAGCAGCTGGCTGGGTAGCGAACCAAAACTATTTAGATGCTGTGCTTGCAATGACATTACCATTCATGACAAGTATTTTCTACATATTCTTTTTACGACAAACATTTAAAACAGTCCCAAATGAACTGTACTATGCAGCAAAAGTTGATGGGACAAAAGACTTTATGTATTTATGGAAAATCATGGTTCCAATTGCGAAACCAACGATTATTACTATAACTATTTTAAATGCAATGGGAACATGGAACGCTTTCATTTGGCCACAACTTGTTACACAGTTTAACGAGAGTCATCGTTTGGTTTCGAATGGTTTACGCGGGGCAGCATATGTTGATGATGCAGGACGTGTTTTATTCAATGAACAAATGGCAGCTGCATTCTTAGTTACGTTACCACTACTTATTGTATTTATGTTACTTAAGAAATATATTATGCGTGGTGTATCTCGTAGTGGTATCAAAGGATAAAATTTACGCAACTTATTTGAAATTAACAAGAATTAACACAATATCATTTATAATGATAGTATAATAGAAATAGAAAAAATTAATTCACTTTAGGAGGAGAATTTTAGATGAAAAGATTAGTTATGCTTATGGCTTCACTCAGCCTTGTATTTGTTCTTTCTGCATGTTTAACAGGTGGAACTGGACGCGATACAATTACCGAGGTTGATATACCTGATGAGTTACCTACAGAACAAGTAAATTTAGTATTTTGGCACGCTTGGGGAGAAGATAACCAAGGCCGTGTAGATGACATGT
>CAYNAA010000077.1:0-3139 GCA_964395055.1 uncultured Candidatus Izemoplasmatales bacterium
ATAAAATAAAGAACTTCTATCTTCTTTTTGAATTTTCTTTTGAATTTTCTCTGATATTGTTATTAAGTCTTGCAAAATGTCTAATATTTTTTCGCTAAAGATTGCCATAAACATATTTTTCTCCTTATATTAAATTTAATATATACACATTCAACATACACTTAATTTGATATTAAAAAATATTTTTCAATAAGAGGATATATGCCAATTAAAAAGAATTAAAATATGGTAAACACTTAATACATGGAATTTTCAATATGGCTAGTTTTACTACATATAAAAAGTTAAAGATATTAGACCAAACCCCAAATGGGGCTGGCGGGCAAGCATTAAACACTAATTTTATCGAAGTCGCGAACAGAATTGGGCCAGTAAATTATTCTGCGACTTCTGACCCTAGTTCCGCAAATCACGCACCGGATTATTACGTGGGTTCATTTTGGATAAATATTAGCACTGAAGCAGTTTTCATGTGTATCGACAGTAATAATTCAAGCGCTACGTGGGTTGTTTTGGGGACAAGCGCAACACCAGAATTAACAAGATTTTCTTTTGGAACTATAGATACAACCACAATAACTGCTGATTCTTTTAATTTTAACACCGAGGGGGCAGAAGCGGTAACATGGGAATATATGGTTGAAGATGGAACAAATTATAGATCAGGCTCGATCCGAGCAGTGTGGGATTCAACGGCAGCTAATGTTGAATATCATGAAATATCAACACAGGATATTGGAGATACTACGCCAGTAACTATTAGTGTTGATCATGATTCTGGAAATATAAGATTAAGAGTAACAACAACTAGTAATGGTTGGACAATTAGGGGTAATAGGTTTTTAATAATATAAAATTCTCTGGAAAATGAAGGAGAGAAAATAAATGGCTCATGAATTTAAAGCCAAAAAAGGTTTAGCAGTACAAGAAAATACATTAATAAGAGAAGATATAGGTTTTAGACAAGGAGATGGGGCCTCTACGAGTAATAAATCATGTTTTGCTCAAGGGGATAATTGCACAGCAAGCGGAAATAATGGTTGTTTTGCTCAAGGAGACAACTGCACAGCTAGTGGGGATAATGGTTGTTTTGCACAGGGGAGCAATTCAACGGCCAGCGGAGATAGTTCTTGGGCTATTGGAGTAAGTGCTAACGCAACAGCGACAGAAGCCTTTCAGTTTGGAGCAGGAACTAATAGCGAGGCAAACTCCCTACAAATAGGATCAGGCCCTAGGATGGTCTCTGGAGGGGCTCCAGCAAGCTCTCAAAACGGAGATGTCTGGATTAATAGCAATGTAACATATATAAGATCTAATTCAATTGATGTTCCAATCGGGACATCTCAAACTCTAGCAATACGCTCAATAACTACAGCAACGACATTAGCAGATACAGATGGTCTTATATTGGCCGGAGGAACATCAGATTATACTATATCACTCCCAGCGGCTAATACTGTTACAAATAAAGTATTTTACATTAAAAAAACTTCTACAGAATCTTATACCTTAACCATAGATGGAAGTGGGTCTGAAACAATAGACGGAGAATTGACAGTTGAACTCGTATCACAGTATGATACGTTAACACTTATTTCTGATGGTTCTAATTGGCATATAATCTAAGGAGAAAAAATGACATATATTACAAATAAAAAATTTGCAGAAGAAACAATACCTTCAGAAGCAACTGATGGGGACGCCATAAATTTATGGGTAGATTTGTTTGGCAGACAAATCATGAGCGGATATAATACAGGCAATGATGCTATTGATGTCACAGAAACAAATCCTGCTCAACTAATAACACTAGAACAAACTTTGTTGGATGCTGTGACTGCAACTGGAGCTAGTTCTAGTGTAGATTTGAGAAATTACAATAAAATAACCATACATATTATTGCTAGTTCTGTTTCATCAGGAGCCACAGTTGATATTGAACACAGCTTAGATGGAACTAATTATTATGAAGTTTCTACAAATTCTATAAGTTCAAATGGAGTTACCGAAATTACAATAGAAGCTAAATATAAATATGTAAGAGCTAATATTTCTTCCCGAACAGACGGTACTTATTCAGTTTTACTATTAGCAGGTAATTAAGGAGATAATTATGGGATTACTAGATAATGACAAATACATAAAAGCAGATATCAGTGGATATGAAACAGAAGTAGAAAATTTAATTAGTGAATATATTGATTCCATAAAAGGCGAGACCGAAGAGCAGCAAAGAAGTAATTTGCCTATTTTAAAAAGAGATATTCATGGAACTATAGATTACATCATGGAACATAAAACGTCTGATTATCGTGTAGATGGTTACACTATAAGGTCTATGTTGTTACAAGTTGTGCAAACTAAGATAGAATCCCTTCCGCCATTAGAAGATGAAGGTGTAATATAAAAATGCAGCCTTTTTCTCTACAATCTCCGGTGATAACGAAGGGTTTAGTTGGAGCTTGGGGTTTCAAGTCCGCAGGCCAAACCGCTAACGATGTATCATCTAATAACAATGATGGTTCATTAGAGGGTGGGACGATTGTTCAAAGAGATTCATCCTTTCTACTTGATGGAAGCGATGATTGTATTGATTTTGGGAATATAGATGCCATCAACACTGGCACTGGCGATTTTACATATAACGCTTGGATAAAATTGGATACCAATTCTGTTTTTCAAACTATATTTGCAAAAGAATTTTATGATGAAATGCAATGGCGAATAATGAATACTGGCCAAATGGAAATGTATATAGGAGGGGCGGGTAAAGCACGGACATCACAATCACTAAATGCAAACACATGGTATTTGGTTACAGCAGTAAGAGAAGGCACTACAGGTTTTAAGCTATACGTAAATGCCGAAGAGGACACAGGAGATATCTCTTCATCTAGTGACTATGATTTAGATAATACTGATTCTTTTTTTATCGGGTGTAGGCAGAGTGGCTCCAATAAGTCACACTTTTTCAATGGTGAAATATCTCAGGCTTCTGTTTATGATAGAGCACTGACGGAAGATGAGATAACATACATTTATAAATCAAGTATTCCTGATGATTCGTTGATTCTTCATGTTGATGGAACAGGTAAAGATATAACAAGGTATAGACATGAAACCACGTTACGAGGCGATG
>CAYNAA010000078.1:0-1156 GCA_964395055.1 uncultured Candidatus Izemoplasmatales bacterium
GTTTGTGGCATAGGTCCGTCTGCAGCAGAAACAACTAAGATTCCACCGTCCATTTGAGCAGCACCAGTAATCATGTTTTTAACATAGTCAGCATGTCCTGGGCAGTCAACATGTGCATAGTGACGTTTTTCTGTTGAGTATTCAATGTGAGCAGTGTTGATTGTGATTCCTCTTTCTCTTTCTTCAGGTGCTTTGTCAATTGACTCGAAGTCAGATGCAACTGTGTCACCGATTCCTCTTTTTGCTAATGTAGTAGCGATGGCAGCAGTTAAAGTTGTTTTCCCATGGTCTACGTGTCCGATTGTACCAATATTTGCATGGGGTTTTGTACGTTCAAATTTTGCTTTTCCCATTTTATTTTTCCTCCTTGATTTGGTCTTATAACAGTGTTATTTTACCTTAAAATAGTTTTTATTGCAAGTTATTAAATCATTTAGCCATTACGTTTTTTGATAATTTCTTCAGCAATTGATTTTGGTGCAGGTTCATAGTTTGAAAATTGCATTGAGTAGTTTCCGCGTCCTTGTGTGTTAGAACGTAAGCTCGTTGCATATCCAAACATTTCTGAAAGCGGTACTTTTGCTGAAACTTGATGTGCGTTTCCACGTTGTTCTTGTGATTCAATTCTACCACGGCGTGCCGTGATATCACCGATAACATTTCCTAAATAGTCATCTGGTGCGATAACGTCTACATCCATGATTGGCTCTAATAATATAGCATTACAGTAGTCTTTTGCTTTTCTAAGCGCCATAGAGGCTGCTACTTTGAATGCGGCTTCAGATGAGTCAACATCATGGTAAGATCCATCGTATAATGTTGCTTTTAAGTCGATAATTGGATACCCCGCGACAATTCCGTTATCAAGTGATTCTTCAAGCCCTTTTTGCACGACTGGAATATATTCACGTGGGACAACCCCACCAACGATTTTGTCGACAAACTCAAATCCTTTGCCAGGGTTTGGTTCGAAGTTAATCCATACATGTCCGTATTGCCCACGACCACCAGATTGACGAACAAATTTACCTTCAACATTCGCTTCTGTGGTGATGGTTTCACGGTAACTTACTTGTGGTGCACCAACATTTGCTTCAACTTTGAATTCACGTTTCATACGATCAACGATGATATCAAGGTGTAATTCACCCATACC
>CAYNAA010000078.1:1256-3115 GCA_964395055.1 uncultured Candidatus Izemoplasmatales bacterium
CCTTTAACTTCAACAACATCTGTTGGTGCAGGAAGGTAGTTAATGACAGAATCAAGCATCAGCTTTACACCTTTGTTTTTAAAGGCACTTCCGCATAATACAGGGAAGAATTTTACACTCAAGGTTGCTGTTCTGATGGTTTCTCTAATCATTTCCGATGAAATGTCTTCATCTTCTAAATAAAGCATCATAAGTTCTTCATTAAAATCAGCAAGTGCTTCAATTAACTCTGAACGTTTTTCGGTAGCAATATCGACTAAATCTTCTGGAATGTCTATTAGTTCAGCATCTTCTGTTGCACCACCATCAAAGTGGTAAGCTTGCATTTCGACAAGATCAATAATTCCAGTAAATTGATCTTCGGCTCCAATTGGCCAATGGATTGCTGCAGCGTTAACACCTAAACGGTCTTTAATACTTTGAACACTGAAGGCAAAATCCGCGCCAATTTTATCCATTTTATTAACAAATACAATTCGAGGTACTCGGTACTCAGTGGCTTGTCTCCAAACAGTTTCTGTTTGTGGTTCAACACCCGCTTGGGCATCTAAAACCGCTACAGCTCCGTCTAAGACACGAAGTGAACGTGACACTTCTACTGTGAAGTCTACGTGGCCTGGAGTATCAATGATGTTGACACGGTGTTCTTTCCAAAAAGCAGTTGTTGCTGCCGATGTGATGGTAATACCGCGTTCTTGTTCTTGAGCCATCCAGTCCATTTGTGAAGCACCATCATGTGTTTCGCCCATTTTATGGATACGACCTGTATGGAATAAGACACGTTCAGTTGTTGTGGTTTTACCCGCATCAATATGTGCCATAATTCCTATATTTCTTGTTTTTTCTAAGCTAAATTTACGAGGCATAATGAGTGCTCCTTTCTACCAGCGATAATGTGCAAATGCTTTGTTAGCTTCTGCCATTCTATGCAATTCTTCACGTTTTTTAACTGAGTTTCCGGTTGCGTTTGAAGCATCAACGATTTCTTTTGCTAAACGCTCTTCCATGGTTTTTTCATTTCTTAATCGAGAATATAACACCAACCATCTGAGTCCTAATGTGGAACGTCTTTCTTCACGTACTTCAACAGGGACTTGATAGTTTTGTCCTCCAATACGTCTTGATTTTACTTCGAACGTAGGCATAACGTTATTAAGTGCTTCTTGGAAAACGTCTAGAGGTGCCTTTTTCGTAATTTCTTCAACACGTGCAAACGCATCATATAAAATACGTTGTGCTGTGCCTTTTTTACCATCATTCATGATGTTATTAATAAGTTTTGTAACCAGTTTCGAGTTATAAATCGGATCTGGTAATACGTCTCTTTTTGCAATATGTCCTTTACGAGGCATAATTGACTCCTCCTTTCAAAATTGATTAGTTAACATTTATAGTTTTACTAGTCTTGTTTTTTAGTTCCGTATTTAGAACGTCCTTGTTTACGACCTTCTACACCTGATGTATCACGTGTTCCACGAACAATGTGATAACGTACACCTGGTAAGTCTTTTACACGACCACCACGAATAAGTACGACACTATGTTCTTGGAGTTTGTGTCCAATTCCAGGAATATATGCGGTTACTTCGATGTTGTTAGTTAAACGAACACGAGCGTATTTACGTAACGCCGAGTTTGGTTTTTTTGGAGTCATCGTAGCAACACGAGTACAAACCCCACGTTTTTGTGGGCTTGGGGTATCCGTATACTCTTTTTTAAGTGTATTGAATCCAATCCCTAAATGTGGTGATTTGGTTTTTTTCGATTTTGAGTGTCTTCCTTTTCTTACGAGTTGATTAATAGTAGGCATTTAGGTTCCTCCTCTCTCAAGGTTTTAGTACAACACATCCATGTGTGCC
>CAYNAA010000079.1:0-3061 GCA_964395055.1 uncultured Candidatus Izemoplasmatales bacterium
TATAATAAAAGCATAAAGGTGGTGTGATTATGTCCTTGTTTAATAAAACGCGAGCTAAGCTTAGTATTAAAACATTTAAACACCCAAAATTGTTCATTATTTTAATCATGATTTTGATGAACATTGTCATTTTACTTATCGCCGCAGTTATTGCCTTATTGATTCAAAATGACTATACCTCATTTATTGATGCGTTTGCGAACGGTAGCGTAAAATGGATGCTTACTCCAAATGCGATACTAGACATTGATGATGCCCCAACACTTTTCTTAGCCGTCATTGTCTTAATTATCGGTCTTGTTCTTTTTACCGGTACCATCATCGCCCTAACAACCAATGCTTTAAAAGATTACTTTAACAGTAAAGAGTCCGGAAAAGGCCGGATCTATTTAGATAACCACATTGTGATTATTAATTGGAACGACAAAGTACCAACACTTGTGGCTGACCTTTTATATGAAGATGACCATAAAACGACAGTCATGATTTTAAGTGATACCGACAAAGAAGTCGCTGAAAAGCGGATATATGACGCCTTGAAACACCATGCCCCAAATAAAAAAGTCCGTGCTACAATTGATGTTTTAATTAAACCCGGTGACCCACTGTTAACCCAAGATTTAATCAGTGTCAGCCTTAATAAAGCACGGGCTATTATCATTATGAATACCCATAGTCATATAGTTGCATCACGCTTAGCCAAAAGCGACTTGAATATTATTAAAATTATCTTAAGCATTGCACAACTCAATCTTACCGCACCACCACCGATTGTTACTGAAGTTAAAGACTATCAAACGACACATAAAATTATGACCATGCAACGCGTGGTTAAGGCATTAAAAAACATGACACTTATTCCAGTGTGTTTTGACCAACGATTAGGGCAAATTATGGCGCAAACTGTTATTGAACGCCATATTGAAGATGTATACTTATCATTATTTTCTTTTAAAGGGGCAGAAGTGTATCGTCTTAAAAATACGACCTTTGAAACAGTTTTAAATACGCATACTGATGCCATACCATTATCACGAATAAAAGATGATGTCTTCGTATTATCTTCCAACAACACAACCATCCATCATGCATCTTTAGAACCTGTTAAGAAAGTCAAATTATCGGTTTATCCACTTAAACCAAAACCGTTAGATCCAGTCTATATTATCGGTAAAAATCAAAAACAACCATTTATTAAAACAGCGTTTGAAACATATGAATCCTTGTATAAACAATCCTTTGACATCCACACATCCGACTATGAGACGTTACCTACTTTAATCGAAACCATTAAAGAAAAAGATGCATTAGCCAACATCTTACTACTAAGTGAAGCCACCAATGATGTCAACCACTACGATGCGGATGTCATTGATGCACTCATCTATATTGAAGGCAAAATTCCTTCGCATAAAACGCATATAATTGTTGAACTATTAGATCCTAAAAATGATCCAATCATTAAAAATTTTAACATCGAAAACACGATTATTAGTAATCGTATCATCGCATTACTGTTAAGTAAACTCGCATTATACCCAGATACCGCACCGTTTTACGATCACTTACTAACAATAGAAACTACAAACGCAATAGACGATAACGCGATTACGATTAAACAAGCCCATACCGTGTTACATAAAACACCACAATCATTCACATCAACTAAAACATGTATTCTTTCTTTTTACGACGCCTATAATCACGCGCAAATGCTTATTGGTATCATTAAACATGATACAATTCAGCTATTTTATAACAACCTTAACCATACGCCAATCACCATCAATTCAGATGATTATTTAATATTTATTGAATGTAAGGAGGCCAATGATGATTGATTTAATTAATTTTTACCGTGTCAACAATTTAGACAACGTCAGACATTTTTATGGTGACATCTTACGCTTACCGCTTTATAAAGACCAAGGTAAGTGTTTAATCTACTGTGTGGAAGGTCACGGAAAAATCGGTTTTTGTACGCATCATCCCAAAAATACCAATGATGATACATGCATCACTTTTGTTTATGAAACCAAAGATGATGTAGATAGAATGTATGACTATTTATGTCACAGCCTAAAAAACATTAACCCACCCAAAACAAACGAAACGTTTAATATTTATCATTTTTATGTTAAAGATTTTAACGGGATAACGCTTGAATTTCAAATGTTTAAAAAATAAGCACTTCGCCTTGTAAATTTACTATTTAATGATATAATACGATTGTCAATAAAATCAGGGGAGCTTAGAGAACTAAGCTGAGAGTATTCTTGTTACTAGAATAGACCTTACCTGATCTGGATAATGCCAGCGTAGGATGAATCTTAAAACCTTAAGTGTTTTATTTCCTACGTGAGATAAAACACTTTTATTTTATTAGAGGAGCTGATTTTTTGAATCAAAAAGCATTACGAACTAGACAAGTTACAGAACTTGCTATTTTCTTAGCACTTGCTGTTGTTTTAGAATTTTTATCATTTTTATTTCCGAGAATGCCATTTGGCGGAAGTTTTAGTATCTCGATGTTACCGCTTTTCGTTTTAACCTTAAGACATGGGTTTAAAATTGGATTTTTAGCGGGAGCGTTATACGGAATTTTGGATATGTTAATCTCAGGACTAGGGTATATCACTGTCCACTGGGCGGTTTTCTTCTTAGATTACCTGTTTGCTTTTGGCGCGGTAGGATTTGCTGGATTTATCTTTATGCTTAATAAGAAAAACCCATTCATCTTTGCATTAGGAATTAGTGTAGCGATGTTAATTCGTTTATTCTTCCACTGGTTATCTGGTGTGACGATTTGGAGTACATATGTTGCCATGGATTATCCTGATGTATCAGTTGCTGTTGGATCACTGATTTATAACAGTTTATATATGATCCCATCATTAATTGTAACTGCCATTCTTGGGTTTGTTTTACATATTACCTTACAAGACCAGTTGTTAGAAGAAAACTTAAGTATTTAATTATCTCATGTAGATTCACCCTCATTTTGTTGACGCAAAGGAAACCTTTACATAAGGTTTCTTTTTTCTTTGCCTTTTAATTAAGC
>CAYNAA010000080.1:0-2988 GCA_964395055.1 uncultured Candidatus Izemoplasmatales bacterium
TCAGCACTTTTAATAAACTCTTCAACGATGAGTTTTAGGACGATTTTTTGCCTTTCAGTTAACATAGTCTCACCTCATTAGCACTCGCAATATGACATTGCTAAACGTATTATAAACGATATGAGTAGCACTGTCAAGTCATGAGTGCTAAAAACTTAAATTCATAAAAAAATCCGCGTTATTTAGCGGATCTTATAAACGGATTGTAAACTTTCTCATGGGCAATGGTGGTAAATGTTCCATGTCCTGGATAAACAACGGTGTTGTCATCAAACATCTTATATAGCCCCATAATTGTCCGTTCAATCGTTTTTTGGTCTCCGGTTGGTAAATCGGTTCTTCCAATCCCTTGTTTAAACAAACAATCGCCAGAAAACAACATGCCATCGTAATAAAAACTGACACTGCCTCTTGTATGGCCTGGGGTTTCAATGACTTTAATGGGCTTATTGTCTAATAATAGATGCGTATTCTCATCAAAGGTTTTGATGCGATGCTTGCTTTTGACTTTAAAGGCATCTTTCATTGAACTTGATAAATTTAAATTAGGATCAAATAAGAAATCTCGTTCATTTTCATGAATATAAATTGGGGCGCTAAACGCATCAAGTAAATCATTAAGCCCGCTAATATGATCGTAGTGGCCATGGGTTAATAACACACTATCTAACGTTAACCCTTTATCCTTTAAATAAGATTTCATCGTACCATAATTTGACCCAGGGTCTATAATGAACGCACGCGCGTGATCATGTAAAATATAACAGTTTTCTGAAAACTGATTTAAAATTGCTTTAAGCATGGTGCTTCACCAACGCAAACGCACCATAAAGGGCTGCTTTATTACCTAAACGCGCATTGATAAATTCGGTACTGACTACAGGCTTAAACACCAGCCTTTTATAATGAGACGCCACTTTATCGGTAAAAAACGCACCAGCATCACTAATCCCGCCGCCTAAAACAAACACTTCAGGGTCGGTAATCACACTCACAGCTGATGCGGCTTTCGCAAGACCTAAGGCCATTTCATCAACAACTTTTAACGCAAGCGCGTCACCTTCTTTGGCTAAATCAATCACTTGTTTGGCACTAACACGTGATGTTTTTATGCTTGTATCAAACGTTTCATGTTTAAGAAAATATTTGACCAAATTTTTAAGACCAGTCGCACTCGCAAGCGTCTCAACGCAACCTTTACGGCCACAGCCACACGTAAAGTTATAGGTATGATCAACGGTAATATGGCCAACCTCACCCCCTGCACCATGGGCACCAGAGACAATACTGCCGTTATGAATCACGCCACCACCAATACCAGTACCAAGCGTAAATAACACCATGTCTTTATATGATGCGCCTGCACCATATAATGCTTCGCCAAACGATGCAATATTTGCATCATTTTCCAAAACAACAAATAAATCCTCTTCAAAAAATTGTGAAAAGATTGCTTTCACGTTAACCGTTTTCCAGCCAAGATTCACCGCACCATAGACAGTATCATCAATGACCGGTCCAGGCAAGCCAAACCCAACCCCAATCACTTCATTTAAGGGTTCACTTTGGTGTTTTATGGTATTCGCTATCTCTTCTAAAAAAGCTTCTGGTGATTTTGATTTGGGTGTGCGTTTTTTAAATGATCGTAATAATTTACCATCATAGGTAAACACACCGTACTTTATACTACTTCCGCCGACATCGACGGCGTAAATATATCGTTTCACGATAGCCCTCCATTCCAAAAAAACTTCACGAATGAAGTTTTTTTATTTTTTCTCTTTATGGATGGTTTGTTTGTTGCAATTTTTACAGAATTTTTTTACTTCCATACGCCCAGGCGTATTCTTTTTATTTTTCGTGTACGTATAGTTCTCATGACCACACTCTGTACACTTTAAAACAAACTGTACTCTCATGTTTTTTCCTCCTCACAAATACTACAATATAATACTATCTAATCTAAAAAAAATCAAGTGTTAGCATCAATATTTACACGATTTATTGTATAATGAATGCAGGTGATAATATGATTAGACGAACACAAACACGAAAAGTCATGATTAAAGACCTCCAAATCGGTGGACAAAATAAAATTGTCCTACAAACCATGGCGATTCATAAAACAGAACATATAGATAAAGTCATCAACGAGATCAACACTTACGCCACCCATGGCGCAGAACTCGTGAGACTTGCCATACTAGATGAAGCAGATGCCGATGCGATTAAAATCATCAAAGCACGCACCAATGTGCTGCTTGTAGCCGACATCCACTTCGACTACCGTCTTGCCCTAAAAGCCATTGAAAACGGCATTGATAAAATCAGAATTAACCCCGGCAACATCGGTAGTGTTGGCTACACCAAACGCGTTGTCGAAGCCTGTCAAGAAAAAGGGATCCCAATCCGTATTGGGGTCAACGCTGGTAGCTTAGAAAAGAACTTACTTGTGACCCACGGTAGAACGGCTGAAGCGATGGTAGAAAGCGCCAAGCGCCACATCGAGATTTTAGAATCCTTAGATTTTTATGATATTATCTTAAGTCTTAAAGCAAGCGATGTCAAACTCGCAATCGATGCCTACAGACTCGCCGCTGAAACCTTCTCATACCCACTTCATATAGGCATTACCGAAGCCGGTCCTGTTAAACAAGGGACGATCAAAAGCGTTGCTGGGCTTGCCCCGCTTATAGAACAAGGCATCGGTGACACTATAAGAATTAGCTTAAGCGGACCAAGAATTGAAGAACTGCGCGTCGCAAAAACACTCCTTGCGAGCTTCGGACTATATAATGAAGCCAATCTGATCAGTTGCCCAACCTGCGGACGCCTTAGTTATGATATGATGCCGTTACTTGCTAAAGTGGATGACTATTTAAACACCCATAACATTAAAAAAACCGTCGCTGTCATGGGCTGCGCAGTCAACGGTCCAGGTGAGGCTAAAGATGCCGACATCGGCATTGCTGGTGGTAAAAAAGAAGG
>CAYNAA010000081.1:0-2936 GCA_964395055.1 uncultured Candidatus Izemoplasmatales bacterium
TATCTTTAAATTCCGCGTAAATGGCTTGATCTTCTTGATCAAAGCCGAAATTTTTTATATCACCAATAATATACATATTGATTTCTGGTTCTTTTGACAAAAACGTAAGCACGTCTTGTCTATCAGATTCTGTCAATTTCCTTATCACCTTAATCATTCCTTTCATGTCAGTTTACGTGTCTTGATGGGAAATTAGATCTAGTGCTGTTTCGCCTGATGAGTGGGTTCATATCACATTAGATAATTATCTTATCTTATATTATACTATCAAAACGTCTTATTTCAAACGTCGTATACAATAATAAATACCTTATACTAAAAAAATGACCCCACAACAGAGGTGTGTGGGGTCTCATTTCATTATAGATAGCACTTTTTAAGTCATGCTATAATGGGTTATTTTTGATTTGTTTCTTCGTCATCTAAATTAGAGAGTGCCTTGTTTAAGTTGCTTTCTTCATTTTTATTACGCAAATGTAAGCTAAGTAAAGCAACAAAATAGATTATCGTACAAATAAAAATAAAGATTAAGAGTGCTATACTTCGTCTAAATAAATATGGTCCAAAGGTTGAACGGATAATGAGCGTCGTCATAAATAAGATGACATAGCCTAATAAAACTCGGAGTACGGTAGGAATCTGATCCATTTTAAAAACATTAATCGCGATGTTAATAAAAATACTGATAATAATCGTCGACCGTATAATCATAATAAATCCGATATCAATGCCTAGTCTACGTCTTATTCTAAGTGCGATAAACAGTACAATAATATTAATGATTAGATTAATGAGTGCGGTGTTTTTAAGAAATATATATAGTTTTTTCATTTATGTTCACCTCTATACACACCAAGATTTTGTTTTAAACGTTTCACATAATTTCTTGATATGAATACTTTTTCTTTATTCTTTAATAAACACTCAATTCTACCGCTTAAAATTGATTTGAATGACTGTATTTTTCTTAGATTCAAAATGGTGGTGCGACTTACTCTTAAGAAATTTTTGGGTAGAATGTTTTCTAGTTCATATAACCGATATCTGGTTTCATAAACGTCATTTTGCGTATAACAAAACACGGTGTCATCAACGCTTTCAAAATAGTAGATACGTCGCGCATCGATTTTGAATTGCCGGTCTTCTATTTTACCAGTTAAGGTTAAGTCGATTAATTTTAAACTGTTGATGATACTTTCTAGTTTTGGGTCATCTTCTTTACATTTAATTAATATTTCAACATCGTCGATGGGTTCATGCTTTACAACTATTTTCAAAAACGTCACCTCTTTTATTGGACTTATTTCTATTATAGTATTAAAAAGGGAGGTTTGTCTCCCCTCTTAATATAATTTTATCAGTATGCGCCCTTTTTTAGATATGACCTTAAATATGGCGTTTATTTGTTTTTGTGTAACATGGCCTTATTCTCTAAGTGCTTGTTTTCTTTCTTTCCAGGTATTTAAACGCTCACTGATGATTTCTCTTCTTGCGATAAAATCTGATTTAATCGTTTCTTTTATTAACTGAATGTCGGTTATTTGTTGTTCTATCGCTGTTAATTCATCTTGCAAGTCAGCGATGATATCTGGGTTTTCTTCGGTTTTAAGTAAGGTGACAATCTCTGTTTTTCTTGTTTCAAGCGTTGCGAGTTTATGTGCGAGTGGATTGACTTCTCTTATGATGTCTAAAAGCCCTTTTACACTCATGCGTGCCCCTTCATCAGTATCAAATGAGGGATTAACAGTCTGAATTGATTTAATCAAACGTAGTTTTCCGCTACCAATCGATAGCTCGTCTGCTTCTATAGCTAAATCTTCCATGTCTTCATGACTAAGAATGTTATCCCATACGCCTAGGTTAAGTAAATACTGATCTAAACGATGGTAAATCTTTATTCTTAGTTTAGTGGCAATTTTAGTGTTAGAGTGTAATGTCGTAATCTTCACTGCATTGGGATTATTTAAAGCACTATCTAAATCTAAATAGTCAAGTTCAATGGCTAAATTAATAACGTCTTCAACAGCCTTTTCCACATCCATACCGATAAAGTCTTGGTGTGCAATTAACACTTCACCATCGTCATTAAGTGCATTGACCTTAATGATAACGTCTTCTTGATTGGTAATAAATTCGATACTTGGATTAATATCAACAACAACACGGCCATTCGCATTGACATCATGTTTATAACTTGTAAAAGTAATAACACCAACAAAAACCACGATGAGTATACTTGATATGATAAAACCTTTCATATTGAAACCTCCTACTTATTTATAGGTTCATTATAAGGTCACCTCATAAAAATCACAATAAAACAGCGGTAAGAGGTAAGATAATCATGTTAAGTGGTAGAAAATAAATATAAATAATAAAAAGAACTGACTAAGTACAATCAGTTCTCATGGTTTAAAACGATGTATCCATATAAAATTATTATGTATCAGAAGAAGCTATAGAGGCTATCGTTATTTAGCGGTGGGTAGTGAAAGCGAGGGGGTTTTTTTAAGATGTGATTTATTTCTCTATCTTCTTTTCAAGCATCACGGTAACCGGACCGTCATTGATGAGGTCAATGGCCATATCGGCGCCAAAAACACCTGTTTCAACGTGGATGCCTTCGGCTTTTAAGGCTTGGTTGAAGGCGTGATAGTAGGGTTCTGCCTTCTTTGGGTCTAAGGCATTGACAAACGAAGGGCGATGACCTTTACGGGTATCGGCTTCTAAGGTAAACTGAGGAATAGATAAAACGGGTGAATCTAAGGTTTTAATGCTTAGATTCATTTTGCCATGGTCATCTTCTAAAATCCGAAGATTCGCAACTTTTTTTGCCATAGAAGGAATCAAACTGTCGGTATCTGTTTGACTAAAGCTTATAAAAAGTAAAAGCCCCTGTTCAATCGACCCTGTGGTTTGGTTGTTGACGACACATG
>CAYNAA010000082.1:0-2911 GCA_964395055.1 uncultured Candidatus Izemoplasmatales bacterium
CACTTCGTGCATGAAGTTTATCGTCAACCATGTGATCTAATTTAATCATATGCATGATTCCAACTGATACGTCATTATCATATGCTTCACCGGTACGACCTGAATATAATTTGGTTTTCCCGTTTGCTTGCATATTAGCTTCTTTCATAATTTCTACTAAGTCATCATTTTCGACACCATCAAATACCGGTGTTGCGATATGAACGCCAAGTTTCTTAGCAGCCATTCCTAAATGAATCTCAAGTACTTGTCCGATGTTCATACGCGATGGTACACCAAGTGGGTTTAACATGATGTCAACCGGTGTTCCATCAGGTAAGTACGGCATATCTTCTTCTGGAAGAATTTTCGAGATAACCCCTTTGTTCCCGTGGCGTCCAGCCATTTTATCTCCTTCAGATATTTTACGTTTCTGAACGATAAAGACTTGAACAACCTCTCTTGCGCCAGGGCGCATCTCGTCGTCATTGTCTCTTGAGAAATATTTAACACTCTGGACGATTCCGCCCCCACCGTGTGGTACACGGAGTGAGGTATCGCGAACTTCACGTGATTTTTCTCCAAATATTGCAAGTAATAATTTATCTTCTGGCGTTGGATCAGTATGCCCTTTAGGGGTAATTTTACCAACTAAAATGTCGCCTTCTTCAACTTCCGCTCCAGGTATAATAATCCCGCGGTCATCTAGGAATCTACGACCTTCTTCACCAACATTAGGAATTTCTCTAGTAATCTCTTCTTTTCCTAATTTGGTCTCTCTCGCTTCAGCTTCATATTTCTCAATATGGATAGATGTGTAAACATCATTTTTAACAAGTTTTTCACTCATGATGACAGCATCTTCATAGTTATATCCGTTCCATGTCATGAACGCGACTGTGACATTACGTCCTAAAGCAAGTTCGCCTTCGTCCATTGATGGTCCGTCAGTAATAATATCGTTTTTCTCAACTTTATCACCAATTGAAACAATTGGTCTTTCACTCATATTTGTGCCTTGGTTACTACGCTCAAACTTACGTAATGTATAATGATCATTCGTACCATCTTCTTTTTTAATAATGATGGTCTTAGAATCAACATAATCTACTGTTCCTGCGTTGAGTGCAACAAGACATGACCCAGAATCTTGAGCTGCTTTATACTCAATACCTGTCCCTATAAATGGCGCTTCTGGTCTAAGTAGTGGAATCGCTTGCCGTTGCATGTTCGCACCCATTAAGGCACGCGTTGCTTCATCATGTTCTAAGAATGGTATACATGCTGTAGAGATTGAAACAATCTGTTTTGGTGACACGTCAATAAGATCAATTTCTTCTTTTCCGTACATTTTTGTTTCACCACTAGACCGTGCTACAACATTATCATTTTTAATTCTTTTGTTGTCTTCTAAATCAATGTTTGCTTGGCCAACAGTGTAATTCTCTTCTTCATCTGCAGTTAAAAATACCATTTCATCTGTAACATATTTGTCTACTGTTCCATCTTCATGCTCTACGGTATCTACACGGAGGTATGGGGTTTCCATAAATCCATATTTATTCACTTGAACATATGATGCTAAACGGTTAATTAGTCCGATATTTTGACCCTCTGGGGTTTCAATTGGACAAATACGTCCGTAATGTGAGTAGTGGACGTCACGTACTTCAAATCCAGCGCGGTCACGAGTTAATCCACCCGGTCCAAGTGCCGATATACTACGTTTGTGGGTTAATTCATCGAGGGGATTGGTTTGTGACATGAATTGTGATAATTGACTTGATCCAAAAAACTCTTTTAATGAAGAGGTCAATGGTCTTATGTTAATTAAGTTTTGTGGCGTAATATCAGTTGCCCCTTGGGTACTCATACGGTCTTTTACGTTTTTCTCAAGTTTTGATAAACCAATTCTAAATTGGTTTTTGAGTAACTCACCAATAAGGCGTAGACGACGATTTCCAAGATGGTCAATATCATCAAGTTTTCCATACCCACCAAATAGGTTGAGGTAATAAGAAATACTCGCTAAAATATCTGAAGCAACGATATGTTCTCTTTCTTCAGTTGAATCATTACCAATAACACGAACAACGGTTTCTTCATCGTCGCGGTTACGGTGAATAACATCCAATACTTCGACTTTTGTTAAATCGAAATATAATTCATCTTTTTCAAATGTTTCTTTGATTGTATTAACAAGTTCATCGTATTCTTTGTTTCCTTTTTCTTCGATGAATTGTTTTTTTGTATACCCCTGGTTTTTAAGGTATCCTTTAACGTATTCTTTTTCAGTCAAATATGATTGTGATTTAATTGCAGACATTTTTTCTTCATCTGTTAAATAGCTTAAATATGGATTAGCATCTAAAATATCTTTTTGAATACTAAATTCATATTCTAAGCCTTCATTGACAACACCAGGTACGGTTTGTGTAAATAAATGTCTATGCTTATCAATAATATCTACGTGTTTTCTAAGTAGGCGGGTTTCTTTTGGAACAAGTACCTCTCCTGTTTCAGGATCGATAAGATCATTCGCTAGCATTTTTCCACGTAAGTGATTAATAATATTGAGTTTTTTATTGACTTTATAACGTCCTACTTCAGCTAATTCGTAACGTTTCGGGTCAAAAAGACGGCTAGTGAAGAAGCTCATTGCACCTTCGATAGTCGCTGTTTCTCCTTGGCGCAATTTAGAATATACTTCTAAAATAGCGTCGCTTGAGGTTTCAGTTAAATCTTTAGTTAACGTCGTATCGAATAGCGGATTATCTTTATAAAGATTTTTCATCTGTTCTTTATCTGATAGACCCAACGCACTCAATAATGTCGTTAATGGGATTTTTTTAGAACGGTCTAATTTAACAAATAGTGTATCTTTTGATCCGATTTCATATTCTAACCATGCACCACGGTTTGGAATAACTTG
>CAYNAA010000083.1:0-2856 GCA_964395055.1 uncultured Candidatus Izemoplasmatales bacterium
ATACTAAACTTATCGCCAATTGTCAACTATAACCCTAGCAACTTCTTTCGCAATCGTCACTTCATCATCACCAAACCGATTAAACGACGGACTATCTATATCTAACACACCCAAAAGCTTACCGTGTTTAACTAAAGGAACAACCAGTTCACTACGACTATCCGCATCGCAAGCAATGTGATCATCACGCTTTAGTACATCATCCACAACCATGACTTTTTTATCTCTAGCAGCTTCACCACACACCCCTTTAGTAAAAGGGATCTCAGTACACGCTGGTTTTCCTTGAAAAGGGCCTAAACACAGTTTCTCACCGTCATTTAAGTAAAACCCTACCCAGTTTATATCATCCATATAAACGGCAAGGAGCGCACTTATATTGCTTAATGACGTATACCATGGGTCGCGTGCAGTTATAAATGTTGGTATGGTTCGTTTTAGTAACTTATAATTTTCTTTTCGATCTTTACTAATTTTAATTAAAGCATCTTTCATCTCATCACCACTTTCATCTCTCTTATTGTATCAAAAACCACTCTAAAAACAATAATAATAATTATTTTACAATCAAATAAGTAAAAAACGATTATTTTGTGATATTATTATCTTAGATGATTATTACTTAAGGAGGGGTACTATGCCTTTCGTCGCAAAAGGAAGGAAAGTCAATTTCAGAAAAAAAACCACGATAGCTCTATTTATTGCCCTATTATTAATAGGTGGTCTCATTTATGTCATATCGCAGGTCTTTGAACCATATCACGATGTAGAAATCAATACCTATCATGCGGATGTTACCCTTAATGAAGAAGGAGACATGACGATTAGAGAAACCTTTGATATGACCTACCATGAAACGATGCGGGTCCGTTTTAGAGATATTAAGTATAATAAATATCCTAGTGACTACGAACTCGAACAATCTGATTCAAATGTTGCGTATTTTGATGAAGACAGTGTTTCAGTGACGGTGTTAAGTGATGGACAAGATATGAGTAGTTTAATTGATGTTGGCTACTCGTTCAATAACGATTATGATGAACTCGGAAATCCCGTTGCCTGTGATCCACCAAGCGATAAATGTGAATCAATTTTTGTTGATACACGCATCAACGGGGGATTATATGGAGACATGACATTCATTTATGAATACACCATCTTAGGTGCCGTTACAGAATATTCAGATATCGCAGAACTTAACTGGGTATTTTTCGAGTATATGGAAGGTCCAATCCACGAAGGAAGTATGACCATCACCATCCCTGATAATACATATTCAACCGATGATTTATATATTTGGGGACATGGAATCGAAGAAGGAAACTTAGCGATTACAAACAACCACCAATTTGATATAACCTTTGAAGGCGTCGGTGAGGGTGAGTTTCTAGAAGTTAGAACCTTAATGCCACCAACTCTTTTTCCAGATATTGAAACGCGTAACCAATTTATTACCGATGATATGACCCTTGACATTATTGTTGATTATCAAGAAGACCAAATTGCATGGGACAACATGCGTATTACCCTTGCCCAAATACTATTAGGAGCAAGTATTTTTACAGCGTTGTTAATGGTCTTCATCGCTTACAAAATGCATAAAAAATACTTTACCCCGTATAAAACCGACTTTGACGGAGAGTATTATCGTGAACTACCAAGCGATGAATCGCCTGCAGAAATCGGCTATCTATATTACTATAAACACACAAGTAGTGAAGATATTACGGCAACCTTGTTAGATCTCATAAGAAGAAAACATATAATAATGACCTATGACGCTACAAACTTTAACGAACTCGTTTCAAATTTTACTTTAACCTTGAATGATGATGCGCCAGATGATGAGCTAAAACCGCATGAAGCGCATTTAATCAAATGGTTTATTCACGATATTGGCGATGGTCATACCGTGACGACAAAACGCATTGAATCTTTTGGTAGTCGTAGCGTATCTAAAGCCAAACAATTTGAAAGAAGCGCTCGCACTTTTAAACTCTCGGTAAGAAAAGCAGCCAGTGAACACGATTATTTTGATACAAAAATTCATCTTGGAAAGCGTCGCGCTAGAGCCTACTTAGCAATTCCTATCACCGTCTTAATTTTAGGCGTTATAGGCATTGGTTTGCTAAATATCGGCACTGAAATCGCAATGATTATAGCTGCTCTTACTGCTTTAATTTATGCCGGCTATATCCAAGGTCAAGAAAAACTTAGTCAAGCAGGCCAAGAAAAATATAATAAATGGCATGCATTTAGAAACTTCCTTACTGACTTTGGTTCATTTGAGGATTATCCGATGCCAGGGATTATTGTATGGGAACATTTCTTAGTTTATGCAACCACTTTAAAAGTCGCAGACCAAGTAATGAAACAATTAGAAGTCAAAATGCCACTAGATGAACAAACTGCCCATCGCAGTACCTATTTAGGTCTAGGCTATGGAAGACGCGGGTTCTACCCAGGCTATGCTTTTAGATCAATCTCAAGAACCACCAAACAAGCTAGTTTTAACGCCAAAAAGAAAATCTCATCAGCACGTGCATCCGCCGCAGGACGCGGTGGCGGCTTCGGTGGCGGCTCTAGCGGTGGTGGCGGTGGCGGCGGCGGTCGTAGCCGTTAATGTTAGAAACAAACGCATCACTCAAATATAAAAAAAGAAAAAGGAGAATGTTATGTTTATTTTAATTAGTCTTGGAAGCATTATAGGGATTGCTGTAGGGGCTTTATTATTACTCATTGTTTTAATCTATTTAATTAAAACTTACAATGTTTTAGTACACCTTAGAAACCGGGTACGAAACAGCTGGAGTCAAATTGATGTTCAATTAAAACGTCGCTTCGATATGATTCCTA
>CAYNAA010000084.1:0-2544 GCA_964395055.1 uncultured Candidatus Izemoplasmatales bacterium
CTCTCTCTTTTTTTGAAAAACACTGCATATGCAGTGTTTTTTTTTATTCATTTTGGTGGATGACAAGCAGCAATCCATCATCAAACGTGACCGTCCCTTCACCCTTGTTTGAAACCGCGAGTGGATCGTCGATGTCTAGATTATAATCAGAGAGTGGATAATCAAAATCGGTTAGTGATAACTTCTTAACAGATTCTAAGGCGAAGAAAGATATATATTTATGCGTATTTTTTATTGTGTATTCTCCAGGCGATAATACATACATTTTTGACACGTCATTAAGAAAAGTGATATCGCCTTGTTTTAGTAGTTGGATATTGGCATAAGTATGATCGAGTCGGTTTCCTATGCCACCGTAAACTATGATTTCGTCTGGATCTAGTTTCAGTGCTTCTTTTATCGCTAAATAGGAGTCTGTTTCGTCTTTTTTTTCAGGGTATTTATCGATGGTTTTCGCATGGCGTTTTATATAGTCAAGTTCAACTTGGGTAATGCTATCAAAGTCACCCATAACTCGGTTTAAAGTGAGGCCAAATGACAACGCGTGAAAAGCGCCTTTATCGACACCGATTAAATACTCGTTGTCGTCTTTTTTGTATAGATTATCTAATGTGTAGTTGATGGGGTTGATAAATATTTTTACAATCATCCGCGTACCTTCTTAATTTGCGCTTCACGATCTTTGTGTTTAAAGATATATGAACCTGCAACCATGACATCAGCTCCGGCTGCTTTACACTCTTTAGCTGTGTCTTCGTTAATACCACCATCTACAACAATATCAAAAGTATAGTTGTTGGTTTTTCTTATCGTATCTAAAACGCTAATTTTAGGTAAACTTTCAGGTATAAATGATTGTCCGCCAAAGCCAGGTTCAACACTCATAACTAAGACCAAATCAATGTCTTTAAGATAGGGTTCTATAGTGGATATTGGGGTACTTGGTTTGATTGATAATCCAGCTTTAACCCCTTTTTTGTGAAGGGTATCGATAAGGGCGCTAGGGTTAACAACGGTTTCTATATGAAACGTAATTTGATCGCTTCCTGCATCGATAAAATCCTTTAAATATTGTTCTGGATTGCTAATCATTAAATGGGTATCAAAGATTTGTTTGGTGTGGGGTCTGATTGATTTTACAATCGGTGCCCCAAAACTTAAATTCGGTACAAAATGTCCGTCCATCACATCAATATGAATCCAATCTGCAGATGGAATAGATTCAATGTCTTCTCTTAGTTTACTAAAATCTGCGGCTAAAATTGATGGGGCTACGCGCATCATCATCACTTTCCTTTTTTGTATATTGTCTTTTTTTGTTCGATTTCATTGTAAATTAGTTTGTAGTTATCATAACGGAACTTCGGTATATCGCCATTTTCTACCGCTGCTTTTACAGCGCACTTGGGTTCATTTAGATGAACGCATCCACGAAACTTGCAGGCATCTTGATAAAACACAAAGTCTGGATAATTATCTTTAATGTCTTCCTTTTCCAAATCATAAAAATCAAGTTTAGAAAATCCTGGGGTATCAGCAACAAGTCCATCATAGGCTTTATGGAGTTCTGTGTGTCTCGTGGTATGCTTTCCCCTTCCGAGTGCTTTAGAAATAGTACCGGTTTCTAAGTCTAGGTCGATGTCTAATGCGTTTAAAAGACTACTTTTTCCAGCACCTGTTTGACCAGCAAAAACACTGATTTTATTGGCGAGAAGCCCTTGAATAGTGGTTAGGGTACTTGGCTCTTTGGTTGATGTGAAATAAATATCATAGTATTGTTCATAATAATTAAGTTGTTTTTTAAGTGTTATTAGTTCTGTATCGCTAAGCAAATCTATTTTTGTAACAATAATTACAGGTTTAATATGCTCTTTTTCAACTAAAACTAAAAACCGATCAAGTAGATAAAAGCTGAATGTGGGTTCTTTTGCGGAATGAATTAAGATGGCTTGGTCTACATTCGCAATTGGGGGTCTAACAAGTTCGTTGTCTCTTGGTAGAACATTTTCAATGGCATCTTCTGAATAAAGGACATTATCGCCAACTTTTGGTGAAATATCTTTATGTCTAAACAAGCCTCTTGGTTTAATATCGTAGCGGCTTCCTGTTTCATCTTGTACGGTGTATAATCCACCTGTTAGTTTTACAATACGTCCGTTTTTCATTGTGTGCTCCTTTATACTTGATAAATTTTTAATGCTTCTTGTAAGCTGTGTCGTTTTATTTTTTGTTTGGCATGGATATTAGCCGTTAATGTTACAGTGATTAAAACAAATGCAGCAATACCAGTATCAACCCAGGTTACATAGATAGGAAAATACATGTTATACATGGTAATCATTAACGACCGAATGACATGAAAACTAGCCATCACAATTGGAATGCTTATGATAAAGAGTATCACGTTTAATTTATAATAGCCACCGAGTAACACTTTACTGATTTCTTTTTTATTGAAACCAATGACTTTTAATAACGATAAGGCGTAATACTGAGATTCTACTGTAAGAATGGTTAATAAGTAGATAATAATAAATGCCATCG
>CAYNAA010000085.1:0-2521 GCA_964395055.1 uncultured Candidatus Izemoplasmatales bacterium
TTACGGCATTTAGTAGTATATCAAAAAAACACTTAATGTGCAAGTGTTTTTATTTGATATTAGGATGATTTTCTATTGTTTATTGATGGTGATAAATTCATTTGCTTAAATTGTTCAATCAAGGTTTTATGTAGTGGCTGAAAAAGCCAAAGAATCGTCACGAAGTTGGCGACGGCCATAATCATTTCAAATGGCAAATCAAGAATCAAATATGGCCAAAACTCGTCAATACCAAGCTCAATCATCCGAAACGGTATAAATATCCAACCATATAGAAATCCAAAGATGAGACCGAATATGGCGAGCTTTACTTCGTTCGTAGTTTGTTTTAAAATCGTGTGAAAGGCAATCGGAATTAAACACCAACCAATAACCATTGGTGTCATATACAAAGGATTTAACGCGCCCATATATAAACTATCAATAAAGACATATATGAATATCATTACGATGTTTTCCTTAAAAGTAAACAAACTTGCGTATAAAACGATAAGCAAAGTTGTAAATTGAACGTTTGGAATCACCATGAGCAGCATCTCTTGAACCAGCAAAATGGTAATACTCATTGCCATTAAAATTAATCGTCTTAGATTCATGATGTATCACCGCCCATAGAAATGCGTTCGTATTCAAAGATATAGGTTGCGTCGTCATAAAGTGGCAATCCGTCAACACCTGTTTTAGCAACTTCCGTATCATAGGTATTGGGATCATCAGAGAGGGGTCTTTTTATTGATATTTTTAAATACGCTGTTTCAAAATCCGTTTCGACTGAGCCAATACTTAATATGATGCGTGAAGATACTTGATTAAAAGAGAGGGTGTTTTCATTCCATATGGTAAGGTCCATAGATTTACTTTCAACATGGTAATTACTATGTAAAATATCATAGAGCGTGTCATCATCATAAAACGCAAAGGTATCATCAATCACAGTATTGCCATGTCTATTAATTACCATAACGGTCATATGGCCATCAGGATCGCCTTCATCATATGGTGTATAAGACGACACGAAAAAATAGACCAACGTCATGGCAATAATAACACTTAGCGTTATGATGATTTTTTTCATACTAACCCTCTATTCGTAGATAAATGGATGAACGGCTGCGCTTGTTTCTAAAAACTGATAGTACATAGCAACTGCTAGTTGTGCTTGTGGTGTGGTGAACATCATGTCGGGTGTCTCGTTATCTAGTTGATAATAAAAACTTCCGTCTCCAGCGTGATAGGTCATAAAGTAATTAATCAATGACTCACCTTCATAATTGAACGCCTCATCGCTAGGATCAATATTAGAACTAATCAATGCGATAATCACATGCGCCATGGTTGCGGCATTGTTTCCATAAGAACTCGTATAAAGGTTTGTGGTAATGGTATCAATAATTGTTTCATTATAAGTTTCATTATCTAGTTTATTTAATGCAAGTAATACTAAGCTGAGTGTATCTAAATCTAACGCTGTTAAATCTGCCTCATCAACGGCAGTAAGGTACGTTGTTTGGAACTCGTCATCATCTAATACAAGGCTCATTAAGGAACCAGAATATAAATGTTCGATTGTCGCATTTTCTAATAGGTTGGTTTCTGCAGTTGTTGTATCAAGTGATAATGCTTGTGAGGCTAAAATATATTTAATATGACTTGATACATCCGCTGTATCATCATAGGTTGGTGCATCAATTGTGTAGTTTTCAAAAGTATCCAAGATATCTAGTGCTGATAAAACATAGTAATTATAATCATCTATATAGTCGTCAATATAATTCGCCTCAAATAACGTGAAAGTATCTAGCATATACGCTGGAATATCCCACCATACAAGTGAAAATGTAAACACATCACCTTCAGCATAGTCTATCGTATCAATACCTTCTGAGGCTGATTCACCATTTTTATCAATGTGGATGTAATTGCCTTCTCTTGTCGTCAAATCGCCGACAGACGTTATTTGTGTTCCGTGCTCAGTATCAGTATGCTCAATCTCTACAACACTGTCTAACACACTTAATAAATCATCATGGTTATTTATTGGTGCGTATACCGTTTCAACCTCTGAGCCAACAATTTCAAAAGTGACATACTCTAAAATTTCTTCACGTTTGAAAGTGAAAGTGTCTCCATTTTCAAACCCAATAGTATCGACGCCTTCTTGCGCAAACACATCATTTTTATAAAATCCTATGTAGTAATCTTCTGTTGCGCTAATGGACTCAATGCCGGTAATCATCGGCCCATACTCAGTGTCATCATATGAAACACTCAGTTCTTCTGTAATAAGTTCAAATAAGTTGGTATCTGTTTCTTGGTCAAACTCGATGGTGTGTGTCTCTGTTGTTTCACCCTCGATAATAACAGTAATACTAGATGTTTCTGTGTCGTCTTGCGGTAAATCTGCGGATTCATCACACGCATAAAGCGTCAGCGATGCAATCAGTAGAATGACCAGTGAGAATAGTCTTTTCATGTTGTCCTCCTTATATTTTTGTAATAAAAAAACCATCCTCCTGGATGG
>CAYNAA010000086.1:0-2496 GCA_964395055.1 uncultured Candidatus Izemoplasmatales bacterium
TGTCTATTAACGGTAAAGACCCTGATGTTGATACCGTCCTTACAACAAGAGAACTAGCCAAGATGATTAAACAAATGGGTATTGATTTTAACAATTTAAGAGAAAGTAAATTTGATAAACCTGATGAAGTAACCAGTGGTGCCGCCGCAATCTTTGGTGCAAGTGGTGGGGTTATGGAGGCCGCACTTAGAACCGTTAAAGAAGTCTTAGAAGAAAAACCTCTAGAACGCCTTGATTTCGATACAGTTCGCGGAAATGATACAATTAGAGAAGCGGATATAGAAATCAATAATCAAACCTATAAAGTTGCTGTTGCGCATACCTTATCAAGCGCAAGACAAATAGCTGAAATGGTTAAAGCAGGAAAATCCCCATATGCTTTTATTGAAGTTATGGCTTGTCCAGGTGGCTGCGTCGGTGGCGGGGGACAACCATACGGAACAACCAGTGCCCGTTCAAGAGAACGCATGCAATCAATTTACCAAGTGGATCGCTTATCAACCATTAGAAAAGCCCATGATAATGCAGCTGTATCAAATCTATATAGTACTTTTCTCGGTGATCCTAGAAGTGAAAAAGCGCATGATTTATTACATACACACTATACGTCTAAACGCGAGCTCTAAATAGGCAATACCGTCTTATATTTACTAATAACTTATTGGTAAAAAAGCACTGCTTATGACGAATCTATATCGTTCAAGATATACGTAATTAATAAAAATGTTTTATATAAAATAAAGGCTTAATCTTAAATGGTTTTAGAGGTTAAGCCTTTTAATATATTAAAGACAAACAAAATAAGATTGCACAACCTAAATATAGTTAAAAACTTGAGTAACCTACTAACAGTAAGAAAAATCACTTTAATATAACCTTACAAATTTTTAAGAACATTCTCCAAATAAAAAAACGCTAAACATAGCGTTTAGATGTAAATATGGTGCGAATGGGGAGACTTGAACTCCCACGGACTAATGTCCACATGGCCCTCAACCATGCGCGTCTACCAATTCCGCCACACTCGCATGGTGGAGAATGACGGATTCGAACCATCGACCCCTTGCACGTCAAGCAAGTGCTCTCCCACTGAGCTAATCCTCCGTATGCGACGATAACGATTATATCATTTATTGGCTTTTAAAGTCAAGCCATAATGTATAAGTAATCGTCGATATAATCATTATTCGCCTTGCGGCATCGGTTGGTTTCTTAATCTAGAGATAAAGCGAATTTGTAAGTCTAGTATTGGGGCTATCGAAAAAGCAATCACAAGCGATCCAATATTTACAACCCCAAAGCCAATACCCGCAAGTACACCAAAGATAAACGCTAAGGTAATCGCAAATAACTCAATAAGCAAGCGCATGATCGCAAATCGTTTAATTTTAAAGAATTTCATAAGAATAAGCGTTAGTTCTTCAAAAATCATTGCAGGGTATCCTGTTGTTACTATGAGTGCTAGCCCAAAGGTAATAAAGTATATACCAATGATATAAAAAACACCTTGAATAAGCCAATCATTTGGATAATAACTCCCGAAAATTAAAATATCCCAAAAGTCTAACGTTAGTGCGATTGAAAAGGCAGGAACTAAGGCAATGAAATATTTTATTTTTCTTCTTAATGCCATAATCACTGTCATTACACCAATACTAACGATAACGCTCGCCATGCCTAGTGTTATATCAAGCAGTTCATGGAGATTATACGATACGGCATCCCAAGGACCCGCACCTAAGTCACTTCGAATAATCATATTAATACCTAATGTTGTAATCGCAAAGCCAATAAAATAGTAAGCAATATTTTTGGCATCGATGTGTTTAAATGTTTGCATGATGTCACCTTTTCTTAATAGAGTTAAATAGTATATAATGTGTTTCCTATTAGATTGTATCATGTTTAGGGTAAAAACAAAACTAGGTGTTTCTTTTATCACATAAAACCATTTACTATCAAGTTCCTTTATTTTTTAGCACCGCTGGAACTTGGTGGGTTTCAAAATAGTTTTTCACTGATTTAAGCGCTTGTTTACTTACTGTATTAGCACATGTAATCGCATGGCGCATTTGGCTGTTTTTAATAATAATCTTTGGTTGGTAATTTTCGGCATTGATAATACTAACATGTTCAATATCATGTACATCGATTACAGTTGGCACTTTTTTAACCTGAGAATGAATTTCGATGGTTGTATCATTAAAGATAATGTGTTTTTGTTGCATGATGAAGATTGAACCGATCACATAAAAAAACAGGAAAAATAAGCCGAATATAATAATAACGCTTAAAAAATCCAAAATATTAAAAATAAAAAGCAGCAAACTTACACTAAAGATAAGGATTGAAAACATGGCACCAGTTTTTATGAAGTTGACACCGACTTTTTTCATTTCGTTATCAAATGTAAATGGCAGCATAGAGTCATCCTTTCGCAGATAATCTAGAGTTTTCTTAGATATTCTTTGATTGCATCTTTATGATGTCCGTATA
>CAYNAA010000087.1:0-2442 GCA_964395055.1 uncultured Candidatus Izemoplasmatales bacterium
CCTGCATTGGGATTATCATAAAATAAACATAGATGTTTTTGTTTTTTTATAAGGTACTCGTGCATTAATGCCTGCATTAACCGTGATGCATATCCTTTATTACGAGAATTCTTGTCTGTGGCTACGGCTACAACCATAGCATTTTGTTTTGTTTCTGCTGTTGTTGCTACTGTTGATACAACTGTTTCCTCTACTTCAAGAAAGAGTGTCATGCCCATTTTTTTCGATTTCATTTTTGCATCTGCATACGTTTCTTTGTCTTGATGAAATGCGGAGAACTCTTTTATAGTTGAGATTAAGTCATATATTTTATACGCATCGTCTTTGGTTGTCATTTGTTTAATATCAGCGTCATAATTATAGGCTGTGTTCATCGTTTTGGCTTCACAAAAATAGGTATGATAGTTTTTATATTCTTTTAAATGTGGTTTAAGTAAGTTCATTAAGTCTGTTTTTCCGCTTATATACAAGAATGGGTCTTGTTTAAAGATATCTAGATAGGCATCATTAAAGCGTAATGTATCCGCATAATATATTGCACTATCTCGGTATCTTAGAAATACACTTAACAGCGTGTTACTATCATCAAACTCTGCGTAGATGCGTTGAAAAGGCTCATCAAACCCAAACGTTTCAATATCACCAATCAAAAAGATATTAAATGATGGATCTTTATATAGATAACTTAATACTTTGTTTCGGTCTGCCTCAGTTAATAATCTAATCATCACATAACACCTCTTGTAAAAAATATTATATTTATTATAATGAAAAATATTACCTAAATCAATGATTATTTATAACTGATTATAAAAAAAGATGGACAATCCCCGAAAGGTTTTGTCCACTTAAATTAATACATGATATTTTTTAATTAAAAGATATTGAGTTCGACAAGTAAACGAGCAACAACATAAATAATTATTACAACGGTTATAAAAGTATTTTTTGACTTGAACTTTGAAAAGAACACTAGGAATATAATAAGTCCAATTTCGACAAATACAACTATGTCATTTAATATACGTAGAAAGTCGACTAGAAATGATAAAAAGTCGATATTATCAATCAGCCCAATCATACCATTTAGTGCCATGCCAACAGCTACAGCCGCTAAGATTATATATGAAACATAACTTGCCAGTTTATTTTTAGTAGTGTAAGCAAAAAATAGTAAAATAAGTATTGCGGCTGCCATAATTATTAGTAAAAGTGCGTTAAACATAAAGACACCTCCTTTTAACATGACTTAGATAGTTTACTAACTTAATTATAGCATTATCCGTCTCATGTCTAAAGAGATTTAAATTATTCTTTGTATCCATCATCATTAATAAATTTATTATCAATTTTTTCTTGTTATTAAAACGATATACCTATTCTTCTATGCTATACTGTACATGAGGTGATATTATGAAACAAAAAATGATTGATGCACTTAATGATCAAATGAACTTTGAATACTATTCAGCACATATTTACTTAAGCATGGCTGCTTATGCAGGTGAACTCGGTTTAGCTGGTTTTGAACACTGGCTATTAACACAATATCAAGAAGAAGTCTTCCATGCGCAAAAAATCTATCACTATATCGTATCACGAGATGGACGTGCGGTTATTAAAGGGTTCGAGGATCCTGATATGGATTTTGGTTCACTCATCGACATGTTAAAGTCAGCCCTCGATCACGAACGCATAGTTACTGAGCGCATTAATGATTTGGTTGGTTTGTCAAATGAATTAAAAGATTATGCAACACATAATTTTTTACAGTGGTATGTAAGTGAACAAGTTGAAGAGGAAGAGACATTTACCGATTTAATTCAAAAAGTGAGGCTTGTCAAAGACGCCGGACTTTACATTCTCGATAATGAGTTAAAGGCACGTACATTTACCCCGCCAAACAATGCATAAGATCACATATTATTGACTAATCAATATCTATTAATCATCTATTATTAGTGTCTAAATTGAATATTTTAAATACGCATGTTATATTATAAATAAGGAAGTAAATTCTTCCTTACCGACATTTTTCCTATAATGTCTAATATTAAAAGGAGGCTTATGATGGCTATTGTAAAAGTAATTGAGGTAATTGCAGAATCTCCAGTAAGCTGGGAAGAAGCGGCTCAAGAAGCAGTTAAACAAGCATCAAAGTCAGTCAAAAACATTCAAAGCATCTATATCAAAGAATTTAAAGCTTCTGTTGCCGGAGACAAAGTTGAAAAATACCTTGTCAACGCCAAAATCTCTTTCCTCGTAGAAGATGAATAAAACAACGATGAGCGTGAAAAAAGCATATCTGCTAATTTAGCAGATATGCTTTTTTATACTATGTTATAATGTCATGTTTAGATATATGATAACTGTTGTCTAAATTTAATAAAATGGCGTTCCGGAGGAGACTCGAACTCCTGACCTGCAGCTTCGGAAGCTGAT
>CAYNAA010000088.1:0-2432 GCA_964395055.1 uncultured Candidatus Izemoplasmatales bacterium
TATTGGAATAGGTTAGATTCATTCATTTTATTAAAACAATTTTTATTAGGACTAGAGGAAAACGAACAGCATGATGCACTTAATAGGTTTAGTAAAATTAGTGGTGAGTGGAATCGTAAAGAAAAGAAATGGGATGTTAGTCCAGTTGTCGAATTAGAATTAGGCTCAAAACGATTTGGCATTAAAAATGCTGTTAGATCATCTATACAATTTTTCTATTATGATGTTAGCGATTTAGAAAATGAAGATTTTAAATTAAATTTAGTATGGGCGTATGACATAGCGCAATTATTCCCAGAACGGTTAGAAGTAGAAGCTAAAAAACGCTTTGATTACTATGATAAGGTAGATGAATCTGCGCATTTAGTCGATTGGGAACGATTTGAAACGGATGATAATTATAGAAATAATATTGTCTTAAAATCTAATGAACTGGATGCACGTGCATGTTATGATTTGGGTAATGCGATTCAAGAAGATTTTAAACATGCGTTTGGGTGGTATCCACGTACTTTAATATCGCAAGGTTCATTGGCACGATCTGCGATTGTTGCAAACCTTTATCAACAGTTAGTCGAGCATCATAGTGATGAAAAAGAACTATGGAAAGCGATAAGAGCGGAAGTAACTTCTATTGGTATTATGAATTACTATGACAGCTGGGCGGATAAGTTTGGTAAAGAAACCATGAAAGATTTATATTGTCTTTTAACAGAAACCTATTCAGGCGGTTATATTGAAGCCATACGGTACGGATTTGCAAAAGAGGGATGGTATGCTGATATAGCTAGTGCTTACCCAGGTGTTATTAAAAACTTATTTGATTTGCGTGGTTCAACGATTAAAAAAGGAAAAGGCAAACCGCCTAAAACAAAATACGGTTATACATTTATACGAGGTACCGTAACCATTCCAAACAATGTGAACTATCATCCAATAACTGTTAAGCATTTTATTAATCGTGATACCAACATAAGAGCTGTTGGCACGTACCGAGCATCATATACCATAAACGAACGTGAATTTTTAGAATCTAAAGGCACAACATTTCAAGATGAAGAATGGTATCATATCGAAACTACTGGGAAAAAATCTCCACTTGCTAATGTATGTATGAACTTTATTAAATTACGTAGAGAACTACAAGCATTAGGTTCATCATCAGAGCATATGGCAAAAATCGCAGCAAATTCATTATATGGCATTTTATTTGAAGCTGTTGATACGTACCTTGAATTCATTAAAACAAAAGAAGTTAAAACAAAACGTGATACATTTTACCGAGATCAGCTGCAGCAATTTAGAAAAAATATTAATTTATCAAGTGTAAGAGATGAATTAAAGTTTGTATTAGGTGCAGAATACACTAAAGTTATAAATAGATGGCATAATGCTAAATCAAAAAATAAACCTGATACAGTAGCACAAGAATTAAAAGAGCTTAATGTTCATTTAGATAGCGATAATGAAGCTGATATTATACTTGATATTGATGATTTATATCGTAGAGAATCAAAATCAACACAAACCGAAACCTATGATGAAAAGGTAGTTGAGCGTAATGGGTATCGTGCAGGAGAGTTTTGGAATCCATTGTACGCCAGTATTATTACCAGTGAAACAAGCCTATTAATGGCAAAGGCGGCTGATAAAATCGAACAAAATGGCGGTAAACCAATTATATTAATGACAGATTCCATTACATGGCAAGGCTCAAAAGACATGATGCCTAAAGAATTTGTAAAAGATGTTAAGACATTAGGTTATTTTGAAACCCCAGAAAAGATTACCGATATTGTTTGTTTAGGTTCTGGGCGTTATGGTTTTAGAAATAAAAAGAATGAATATATTGCAAAACGTAGGGGATTAAACGCTGTTGATATTCATGATCCAAACGGTATTATAGAAAGTGAAGAATTTAACTGGATGGATGCACTTAAAATCATGGAAAACCTTAAAACAGATAAGCTTAACATAAGCACACGCATGTTAGTTAGTCCTGGATTAGTAGTTAATTCTAACAGCTGGAAAGTAGAGGATTTAGGGAGAATTGTAGACAGTAAAAAAGAAGTAGATGCGATTGTTGGTAAGTCTAAACGTGTTTATGATTATTCTTTAAAAGAACCTGGATTACTTGCTAAAACATTAGTGGATACAAAGCCAATCGAATTAGGCATTGGGATGCTGGGTAAACCTGGACCACTCGATCAAACGTTACCGTTCTTACGTGGGGAATTAATGAAGCGTGAAATTAAAACCAAACAAGAGAAACGCAGGAAAATTAACGGTAAAGCGGTTAAAAAGTATTACAAAAAGAATAAGCTTGATATACGTGAAGAATATCGTAAAAAATACGCATACGTACGTAAATTGGGTTATAGTCCTCCAGATGCCACTGTATTAGCACATAGATCATGGGAAAGCGTTAAGCA
>CAYNAA010000089.1:0-2426 GCA_964395055.1 uncultured Candidatus Izemoplasmatales bacterium
TATCCCCGCCATTCAAGAAGTCAAGTTTAGCCTAATTGCGAACCGGGGATGTTTTGGTGGGTGCCATTTTTGTGCTTTAACATTTCATCAAGGTAGAGTAATTCAATCAAGAAGTAAAGACTCTTTACTCAAAGAAGCAACACAAATCACACAAGATAAAGACTTCAAAGGCTATATTCATGACGTAGGCGGCCCTACGGCTAACTTCTATCAACCAAGTTGCGAAAAACAACTTAAACACGGGATTTGCACACACAAAGACTGTTTAGGGTTCACACCATGTAATAATGTTGATGTTACCCACGAGGAGTATCTCAGTATTTTAACATCATTAAGAAAATTACCGGATGTCAAAAAAGTTTTTGTCCGCTCAGGCATCCGCTATGATTATTTAATGTATGATAAAGATGATACTTTCTTTCACGAACTTGTTAAACACCACATATCAGGACAATTAAAAATAGCACCTGAACATGTTGATGATACAGTCTTAAAACATATGGGGAAACCCTCTGCAACACTCTACAATAAGTTTGTCGATAAGTATTATGCTCTCAACAAAACCTATAACAAAAAACAATTTTTAGTACCATACCTTATGTCTTCTCATCCAGGAAGTACCTTGGGTAGTGCCATTAAACTTGCAGAATATTTACACAAAACCAATCAACATCCTAAACAAGTGCAAGACTTTTATCCAACACCTGGGACAGCATCGACGTGTATGTATTATACCGGAATTGATCCATTTACAAACACACCAGTTTATGTTCCTAAAACAAAAGAAGAAAAAGCGATGCAAAGGGCACTGATACAGTACCGCGTGCAAAAAAACTATCATCTTGTTAAAACCGCGCTCATCCAAGCAAACCGTACAGATTTAATTGGCTATGACAAGCACTGTTTGATTAAACCAATACCATCTAGATAACAAAAACGTCACATTACCAACATGATGACTGCACCTTATTTATTGGGTATAAATAATTCCCACAAAAAGGTGCAGTTTTTATGTGGAAATACAATAACTGTTTTTACTTTTTGTTTGTGTACGGACTTATTGTCTGTTGACTCTGCACTAATCTATATTATAATGGTTTTTGGAATAGAGGTGCCGCCATGAAAAAAAATATTATACTTATCATTGCCATGATAATAACACTAATTACATTATCCCCAAGTGTTGAGTTAGTAGCTACAAGTGAAGAAGATTACCCGCAAATTGTGTATTTGGATTTAGCTGGGTGTGAAGTATGTAAAGAAGTTAAAGATCATGGTGTATTAACCGGTCTAGAATCACAAGGTGTTAATGTAATTATATATGATGTTATGGAAAATCCATTGATGGCTGATAAATATGCTGCTATATATAATGTAGAAGGCGGAAAAGCAGCACCAATTATTTTTGCTGGAGATACCTATTACCGAGGTGCAGATGATATTATCGATGCATATGAAAGTGGTGCTATCTATGCGCGCGCTCATGATGAACTTAGAGACTTAAGTAGCTATCAGGCTGACGATTATACATTTATTGGAGGGTTATTACTCGTTATTTTTGCGGGGCTCTTAGATGGTATTAATCCTTGTGCTATAGCCATGTTATTGGTGTTTATCTCGATTATAGGACTTGCAAAAAGTAAACGCGTTTCATTCGTAGTTAGTTTCACATATATAGGATCAATTTTTATAACATATTTGGCTATAGGGTTTGGATTTTTGACACTTCTTGGTTTATCTAGACAAGTGTTTAATAATATTTCTTACGTCTTATACGGATTTTTTGCCATTCTAACTGCATTATTATTTATTTTTACATTTTATGATTTCTTTGTTACAAGAAATCAAGAATATGGCAAAGTCAAAAACCAACTACCCAAAGTTATAAAGAAGTTTAATGAGAAGGTTATTGTTAGATTTTCTGCGTTATTAGAAAACAAACAAGAGAGTAAAGGCCGTTGGTTTTGGATTATTGCTATACCTGCAATTATTGGAGTGATTATTGGAATTACTGAGGCTGCCTGTACGGGACAAATATACATAGCAGTATTGGCATCTATTGAAGCCAACAGTACAAGAGGCTATCTTGAAAGTACAGAAATATTTTATATTTTTGTGTTCAATTTAATGTTTGTAACGCCACTAATTATTATTGCAATTGTAGCAACAAAAACAAAAAGTGTTATGGCAGTTTCTAATTTTGTTAGGGGAAAATTGCATATCACGAAACTCATTACTGCTATTTTCTTTTTGTCTATGAGCATTTATTTTTTCTATTATTTAATAACACTATAGCACGATAAAAAGTTTGTGAAATTTGTATTACAAAAAACGTTGACATAATACAAGTGTTTTACTATAATAAGAGTGGAAAAAAACCTAAGGAGATGAAACAGATGAAAAGAATTTTAACAGTTTTAGCATTA
>CAYNAA010000090.1:0-2391 GCA_964395055.1 uncultured Candidatus Izemoplasmatales bacterium
GTCGTACCGGTGAAGCATATGATAATGACGTATCAGTTGGAATCATGCATATGATAAAATTAGATCACATGGTTGACGACAAACTTCATGCAAGAAGTGTTGGACCATACACACTTGTCACCCAACAACCAATGGGTGGTAAAGCACAAAATGGTGGACAACGTTTCGGTGAAATGGAAGTGTGGGCACTTGAAGCATATGGTGCTGCGTACTGTTTACAAGAAATGTTAACTGTTAAGAGTGATGATATTATTGGTAGAAACAAAGTCTTTAGAGCAATTGTTGATGGTAAAAGTATTCCTGGACCAAGTTTACCTGAATCATTCCGTGTATTAACAAGAGAATTACAATCATTGGGTATTTATGTAGAACTCATTAATCGAGAAACTAAACAAAATGAAGCAAACAAAAGTTTAGTTGATGATTCAGAATCGGAAGACTATATCGATAAATTCGGCTTTAATTCCTAAGAAAGTAAGGTGATATTATGAGTAAAAAATTTACACATTATAAAATCCGTTTAGCATCACCTGAAGAGATCTTATCTTGGTCATACGGAGAAGTAGAAAAACACGAAACCATCAACTATAGAACCTTAAAACCAGAAAAGAAAGGCCTCTTTTGTGAAATAATCTTTGGCCCAACTAAGGACTTTCAATGTGCATGTAACAACAAATCAAAACGCTCATCACAAAGCGGGAAAAAATGTCCAGTTTGTGGTGTTGAAATAACAGAAAGTAAAGTTAGAAGAGAGCGTATGGGGCATATTAAACTCGCTGCGCCAGTGGTTCATACATGGTATTTAAGAAATACACCATCACGTATTGCAACCCTTCTTGACATCAAACCTAAAAACTTAGAAGAAGTTGTGTATCTTGCAGCCTATATCGTCATTGATAAAGGCGATACAGACTTACAATATAAACAAATTTTATCAGAAGCAAAATACACAGAAAAATATATGGAATACGGAAACCGTTTCAAAGCCTTAACAGGTGCTGAAGCTGTTAAAGTATTACTGCAAAAACTTAATATCGACGAAGAGACATATAAACTCCGTAAAGCATTACCTACAGCATCTAAACAAAAACGCGAAAAAGCCATTAAACGCTTAGAAATCTTAGAAGCGTTCAAAGAATCAGATAACAAGCCAGAATGGATGGTACTCGATGTATTGCCGGTTATTCCACCTGAGCTTCGTCCAATGGTTCAACTTGATGGTGGACGCTTTGCAACAACCGATTTAAATGACTTATATCGTCGTATCTTAAATAGAAATAATCGTCTAAAAAGACAAATTGAGCAAAAAGCACCACATCTTATTACTAAAAATGAGCGCCGGATGTTACAAGAAGCCGTTGATGCACTCATTGATAATAGTAAACGCGGTCGTAAAGTCGTTGTTGAGAAAAACCGCCCACTTAAATCATTATCAGACATGCTCCGCGGGAAACAAGGACGCTTCCGTCAAAACTTACTAGGAAAACGTGTCGACTATTCAGGTCGTAGTGTTATCGTTGTTGGACCAGACTTAGAAATGTATCAAACGGGTCTACCAAAAGAAATGGCAATTTCACTCTTTAAACCATTTGTAATTCGCGAACTCATTGAACGCGACATTGCCTCAAATATTAAGAGTGCTAAAGGATTAATCGAACGATTAGATCCTAAAGTATGGAATGTTTTAGAAGATGTTATCAAAGAACATCCAGTGTTATTAAACCGTGCGCCAACCTTACATAGACTCGGTATTCAAGCGTTTGAACCGGTCTTAGTCGAAGGGAAAGCTATTCGTTTACATCCTCTTGTCACAACCGCATTTAACGCGGACTTTGATGGGGATCAAATGGCAGTTCACGTTCCACTCAGTGAAGAAGCACAAGCTGAAGCACGTGTGCTCATGCTCGCATCAAATAACATTTTAAATCCTAAAGATGGAAAACCGGTTGTTACACCATCACAGGATATGGTTTTAGGAAACTATTATCTAACCTTAGAACGCAAAGGCGAAAAAGGTGAAGGTAAAGTATTCGGTGACTTTAATGAAGCAATGCTGGCGTTTGAAAACAAAGAAATTACATTACATACACGCATTGCCTTAAAAGGAAATGCATTAGGAAACGCCCCATTGACTAAAACACAAAAAGAAGGATACTTAGTAACCACATTTGGTAAACTTACTTTCAATGAAATTCTGCCAAAAAGTTTCCCATATTTAAATGAACCAACACAAGAAAATTTAGAAGAAAACACCCCAGATAAATATTTCATTCAACGCGGACAAAACATTCCAGAAATGATTAAAAATATGGAACTTGTCCCACCGTTTAAAAAACGATTTTTATCATTAATCATTTCACGTGTATTTGTTGATTTTAAAATCAATGAAAC
>CAYNAA010000091.1:0-2325 GCA_964395055.1 uncultured Candidatus Izemoplasmatales bacterium
GCTTGATTGGTGTAGATTTCTTTAGGAATTGGGTAGGTTTCATAAAACTGAATTAAGTAATCACGAACACTTTTAAAGGGATCAATATAATAAGGCATAAGTCGGTGTTCTCGGGCGGCAATTTTGCCGTTTCTAATAAAAAAGATTTCAAGTGCAACGTGATTGTCATCGTATTCTACAGCAATCATATCACGATCGGTTAAGTCGTTTAAGTTGACAGCTTGTTTTTTTGTAGTTGTTTTAATGGCATCAATGGTGTCTTTATATTCTTGAGCCCGTTCAAATTCTAAGGCGTCGCTTGCGTCTTTCATTTTGGCTTCTAAATCTTTAATTACGGGGTTTATATTGCCTTTAAGAAATTGGGTAATGTCACGTCTAATGGTGTTGTAAGTACTTTTTTCTACGGTTTTAATACAAGGGGCTAAACATTGTCCAAGATAATAGTATAAACAGGGTTCATTAGGTAGTTTATAACATTTTCTTAATGGATAAAGTTTATTGAGTAAGTTAACTGTATCTCTTGCGGCTTTGGCATTTGGGTACGGACCGAATAGGTCTTTGTTGGTTTTATTTAATGTCCGAGATACGATTAATTTGGGATGGCGTTCTTTGGTGATTTCTATATAGGGATAACTTTTATCATCGGTAAGGAGGATATTGTATCTCGGTTGATATTTTTTGATTAAGTCAATTTCTAAAATAAGTGCTTCAAGTTCGGTGTTGGTGATAATGTATTCAAAGTCATCAATGTGTGAAATCATTTTTGTGGTTTTATGGTCGTGTGATCCTGTAAAATAGGTAGTTAATCGGTTTTTGAGGTTTTTGGCTTTACCAACGTAGATGATGTTGCCATAGGCGTCTTTCATCTGATATGACCCCGGTTTTATTGGGACGAGTTTGAGTTTGTCTTTGATCATAACGTTGCACCTCTTTTCATATTTATTATAGCATATTTTCGGATTATTATAAGAAATTAAAAACGATGCCATTTAGATTATAAGTGGCATCGTTTGTATTGTTATTTGTCATCGTTGTTTAAAACTTTTTTAAGTCCAGATTCAATTCGGTTTCCACGTTCTAATGATTCATCGTATTTGAAAATTAGTTTTGGCATTTTCCGTAGGTTAACAGCGCGTGCAAGTTGTGAGCGGATGAAAGGATTAGAGCGTTTGAGTGCTTGTTCTGTAAGGTCTTTTTTGTCTTTGTTTAAAACGGTGTAATAAATGGTTAAATACGATAAGTCTTTGGTAAGTCTAACATCGGTTAACGTGATGAACCCAACACTGGGGTCTTTGACGTCTTCGCGTAAGATTTTGGTTAATGCACGTAAGATGGTTGACTCTAGTCTGTCGATGTTTGGCATTATCTTTCAATCTCCTTCATCGTTGAGGCTTCGATGGTGTCGCCTACTTTGATGTCGTTGAATTTGTCAATCATGATTCCGCATTCGAAGCCTTGTCTAACTTCTTTAACATCGTCTTTAAACCGTTTTAAGCTCGCCAGTTCGCCTTCATATACGACAACGCCATCACGTAATACACGGACTAACGCGTCGCGTTTAATGAATCCGTCGGTTACATAGCATCCAGCAATCGTTCCAACTTTTGATATTTTAAAGGTGTCGCGTACTTCTGCTTGCCCGGTGACTACTTCTTTATATTCAGGGTCGAGTAATCCTTTTAAGGCGAGTTCAATATCTTCGATGGCTTTATAGATGATGTTGTATAGTCTGATGTCAACGCCTTTGGCTTGTGCGGTTTCTCTTACGGCAGCATTCGGTCGAACGTTAAAGCCGATGATAACGCCACCACTAGCGAGTGCTAGGGTAACATCTGTTTCTGTAATGGTTCCTACACTGGCACGGATGACATCAATTTTTGCGCCCTCAACATCAATGGCTTCTAGTGATGATTTTACAGCTTCAATCGATCCGTGGGTATCGCCTTTGACAATGATATTAAGTTGTTTAATGTCGCCTTCTTGGGCATTAGCGAACATTTCATCTAAAGTCATCCCTGTGGTTGTCGCGCGGCTTTCGCGTTTGGTTCTATGGGTGCGTTGTTCACTAATGGTACGTGCTTCTTTTTCATCAGTGAATACCATAAAGCTATCACCAGCTTGTGGGACATCGCCAAGGCCTGTAATGGCTACAGCCATCGATGGTTTGGCAATGGTTAAATCTTGGCCTAAATCGTTTTGCATGGTTCTAACACGTCCGTGCGTGTTTCCGACTACTAAGATATCGCCAATACTAAGTGTACCGTTTTGAACAAGTAATGTGGCAATCGGACCGCGTTGTTTATCGAGTTCTGACTCGATGACAGT
>CAYNAA010000092.1:0-2285 GCA_964395055.1 uncultured Candidatus Izemoplasmatales bacterium
CAAAATGAATAAAAAAAAACACTGCATATGCAGTGTTTTTCAAAAAAAGAGAGAGATATTTTACGTTTTATTCCATAATAAAAGCCGACAACTATCGGCTTTTAAAAGCTAGGTAGTTTTAAGGTTATGCGCGTGTTAAGTTGTTTTTCTTAAGCGCACGTGCTGAAACATAAACGGTTTTAACTTCACCATTTTCAACGATTTTCACTTTTTGTAAGTTCGCTTTCCATTTACGTTTTGTTGCATGTAAAGAGAATGAACGATTATTTCCTGAAAGTACTTTTTTACCAGTAACATAACATTCTTTTGCCATTATAATGCCTCCGTTCAAAATTAGTAAGTCTTTAAACCTTAATAATTATATCACAAGAAACATATAATGCAAGGAAATTAATGATTTTTTTCGCAAATTGCATCCTAGCCTTTATTTGTTGCAATATAAAGGGTCTTATGATAGAATAAATTAAGTCCTTTGATAGTAGAACTATCAAGGCAAAAAACCCTGAAAATAACTATAAAATCTGAATATACAACCAAACATGGAGGAGTATTTATGAGCCCGAAAACAATTGATGGGAACCTAATGAAAACCATCATAAAAAATGGATCTATTAACTTAAAAAACAATTACCAAACTATAAATGATTTAAACGTCTTTCCTGTTCCCGATGGAGATACAGGAAGCAACATGCAATCAACAATGATGTCAGGTGTTACCTCAATAGAGGATTTTAACGACGCACCTGTAGAAAAAATTGGTAAATCATTATCACGTGGTTTACTAATGGGCGCAAGAGGAAACTCAGGCGTTATCTTATCACAATTATTTAGCGGATTTGCTAAAGCTTTTCAAGGACTTACTGTCGCAAATCCAGTTGAGTTTGTAAAAGGTTTGAAATATGGTGTAGACCAAGCATACGGTGCTGTTATTAACCCAGTCGAAGGAACAATTTTGACTGTCGCAAGAGAAGCGGTCGATAAAGCAGAAGCATACGCGACTGAAGAAAGTGATCTATTAGATGTTTTAGAGGTTTATTTAAAAGAAGCGAATGAATCTTTACAAAGAACCCCAGATCTATTGCCAGTTTTAAAAGAATCTGGTGTGGTCGATAGTGGTGGTGCAGGTCTAATCGTTATTGCTGAAGGTATGGTTGAAGCACTTAAGGGCAATATCTATGAAGAAACCAAAGGAAAGCGTGAAAAAACTGGTCGTTCATTTGATCAAGAAGCAACTGAATTTGGCTATTGTACAGAGTTCATCATTGAACTGAATAAAGATAAAAAATTTAATAAAGAAAAATTAATTAAACAACTTAAACGTCTTGGCGATTCAATTGTTGTTGTTGCGGACGATGAAATTTGTAAAGTTCATGTTCATACTACAAAACCAGGTGACGCATTAAATATTGGTCAGATTTATGGAGAGTTTGCAAATCTAAAAATTGAAAACATGACCTTACAACATACTGAAACGCTACTGCATTCCGCAGACGCAAATGCTTCAGGTGAACATGCATGTGGACATGATCATGGCCATACGTTCAACGTTGACAAACATTCTAAATACGGAATTATTACCGTTGTCAACGGTGAAGGATTAAAAGAAATGTTTACTGAAATGGGCGCTGATTGTATTGTCGATGGTGGGCAAACAATGAATCCATCGACTCAAGATTTTATTGAAGCCGTTGAAGGTGTAAATGCTGATAACATTTTAATTATTCCAAACAATAAAAATGTATTCTTAAGCGCAGAACATGCCGCCAAAAATATTGAAGACAAAAACGTTATTGTTTTACCAGCTAAAACAATACCACAAGGGTACGCCTCACTTACCATGTTCGATGCAAACCAAGAGTTAGAAGATACCATAGAAGAAATGAAAGAACTTATTGATCATGTAAAATCAGGTGAAGTGACATATGCTGTTCGCGACACCAACATCAACGGGTTAAAAATCAAAGAAGGACATTTCTTAGGTATTCACGATGGAGACATTATCGCATCAAAAGAAGACCGTCTTGAAACTGTTAAGACGCTTGTTGACGAACTCATCGATGAAGATAGTGAAATCATTACCATCATGTATGGAATGGATGTTGAACAAGAAGAAGTAGAAAAACTAACCGAACACATTAATAAAACCTACCCAGACTTAGAAGTTGAAACCGTCGATGGAGAACAAGACATCTACGCATACTTACTTGCTGTTGAATAATTAGAAACCACTCGAATGAGTGGTTTTTTTATGCTATAATTATCATTATCGAGGTGACATTATGGAT
>CAYNAA010000093.1:0-2277 GCA_964395055.1 uncultured Candidatus Izemoplasmatales bacterium
TTGAATCAACTTCATATTGTAAGATAAACACTTGGTCATCAGTAATATTTGTGAGCGGGGCATTCCACGGGTTTTCTTCGTTAACAATTAATCCAGGTTTTGAAGGGTAATCGAATCCTGGGCTTGACCAGGTTATTGAATGGATTTTTACAGGGTCACTAGGATTATCAATCAAAATAGTAACATTTGAAGTTAAATCAAGATCACTAATGGTAAAGTTTTGAGCAGTTTCACCGATTTGGCTCAGTTGATACGGTATCCCATTTAAAGTAACATCAAACGAGCGGTTTGATGCAAAAGCCGAAGCATTGATTGTGATTTCTGAAATATCATTCGGAATATTGGCTGTTAAGAAACCAGCATCTTTGAACTGAAAGAAACCACTGTTTGCTCCTGTTGCGTTTTCATAGGTCCAATTGATGTCGTGGTTGCCTATAAATGAACCATCTCCGTATGACTCTTGATCGTATTTGGTAAAATCTTCTGTTAATTCTATATTATTATTGGGTTGTGCGTCTTCACCATCAAGGACATACTGTGTATCCAGTACTTTACCGTTGGTGTCCATGAATATTGCAGCGTGTTCTGTCGATTTACTATACACAGCTTCAATGTCCATATCACCAGTGATGATGAATTCGTGATTTTGCGCTAAATCATAGCGTGCAACACCGTTTACAATCCAAAATGCGAATGTATAAATCTCTTCGCCTTCTCCTGGATGATCTGCCGGAAGATTTGAATCCAGTGTCACTTTAGTTCCATATGCTTGTGCTAGTTCATTGGTTCCACCTACATCAGTGTTGTCCTCGTCAAATCGTGCATTGACTGTAACATCAAATGTTGGTGATGCAGCTTCTGTAAATAGAGCAATAAACGTAAAAAAAGATACTGCCATAAGTAAAACAATAAGTAATTTCTTCATGATGACCTCCTGTAGTGGTTAATATGTATTGGGTTTATAATAATTAATTAATGTCATTATGAAAATACCAACACTCGCGCCGATTGTATCAATAATAACATCTCGTAATTCCCCGCTTCTATTGGCAATAAATGTTTGGTGCATCTCATCACTAATCGCATATAATAAACAAAATAATATAGCTATAATAATGCCTTGTCTTGGTTTTACATTAAAGTCAAACAACGTATGAACAACAAACACACCTAAGATGAAGTAAACTATAAAGTGCGCTGATTTGCGAATAAATGTGTGGTACGGTTCTAAATTAATAGACAATACTGCTTCTAATGATTCTAACACGCCACCACTTAACGCACCTGATTCATCCCCTGGTTGGTGACTAAAATAAAAGATAACACCCATCCAACTGAGGGTAAAAAGTAGTGATAAGTATTTATTCATTTAATCCCAGTACGATCTTTGGATTCTCTATAAAAATACGTTTTGCATAGGCCGCACTCGTTTTCTTTACAACAACGTCATATGCGCGTTTCATCGAATCGTTATATTGATTCGCATGATGGGTATCAGTAGCGACAACATCAATCAGTTGTTCTTTTAACATTTGCTTGGCAAGTTTTTGCGCATTTTTACTTCCTAATTTAATGAGATGCGGTGCCGATACTTGAAATAAAGCTCCGCGTTTTTTTAATGTTCTAATAAGTTCGATATCAAAATAAAATATGCGTTCAGGATGTGCAATGATTGTATTATATCCCCTAATTGATAATTCATACAAGACACTTTCAACATCACATTTGCGCATGCCAACATCGAGTAAGACCGTGTTGTTGTTAAAGAGTGGAACGCCCTTTATAATATCAAATAAATCATCTTGTTCATCAACTTCACTTGCTAAATAAAGGGCAATATTAATTCCAGCTTTATTTTTGGCTGTTACCAATTGGTCAAATCGTGCTTGTAAAATAGCTGTTGTATTGGGATAACCTCTTCTTTTCGCTACATGACTTGTTGCCACAGCTGCAGTAACCCCATTTTTTGCAAAGTTCTCTAAAATAATCAAACTTTCTTCTATTGTTGTTGCCCCGTCATCAACCCCAGGTAAAATATGTGTATGAATATCTATCATCTTAAATCCCCCCTAATAGACTATAATTATTATACCATAAAAAAAATAGCATAAAGCAACGAATTGCTTTATGCTATGGCTATTTATTTTATTCTGCATAATAGTCATTATCAAAATAAAGTAACTCAAGAAGGTGTGGGTGATCAATTAATGGATTGCGGTTGAACTGATAATCATAAATAATCTCATTACGATTTTCTTCAAACGCATCAACTGGATC
>CAYNAA010000094.1:0-2247 GCA_964395055.1 uncultured Candidatus Izemoplasmatales bacterium
TACTTCCACCAAACGCATCATTTCTTACGTTTGAATGTGGCGAGAAGAATTGTTGAAGTAAATAGGTGTTGGCGCCGTGAAGTTCAACTCCATCAAAGCCGGCTAATATTGCCCGTTTTGTGGCTGCCGCAAAATCATCAATGGTTTGGTAGACTTCTGCTTCTGTAAGGGCTCTTGGGGTTACAGCGCCTTCACGGTTAGCTTTAACTGCGCTTGCTGAGACGATGTTACTTAAGTCTTTGTACAGCGTTGGATTATTCATTCGACCCCCGTGATGAAGTTGAACAATCGCTTTTGCGCCTTCTTGCTGGATGGTTCTTGCTAGCACTCCCATAGAATCTATATAGTCATCACTTTTTAAGGTGATTTGGCGCTCAAATGCTTGGGCTTGTTCGTTAATACTTGTGGCTGCAGTAATTACCATCCCCAAAGTTTTACTACGAAGTTTGTAATAATTGAGTTCTGCTTCTGATACATGTAAGTCTTCTTGACCACTGTAGGTTGTCATTGGGGCCATTACTAGTCTGTTTCTTAATACGACACCATCTTTAAGATGGTAGTTTTCAAATGGATTCATAGTCATCGCTCCTTTGTTTTATTATAGCATACCACAGTTCTCCCGTCGTTTCATATGAATAATTAAAGCGTTTTCATTAAAGGGTTTATTTTTGGCTTTGACTTGTGTATAATGTGATTAACAACCTTAGGAAAGAGTGATTATATGGATGCACATTACAAAGCGGAACCGTACCGTATTAAAATGGTCGAACCGATTAAACAAACCACTAAAGAAGAACGTATTGAACTCTTAAAAAACGCTGGCTATAACCCATTTTCTTTGCGCAGTGAAGATGTATATATCGATCTTCTTACTGATTCAGGAACTGGCGCAATGAGCCATGAACAATGGGCAGCACTTATGCGCGGGGATGAAGCTTATGCAGGGAGCCGGAGTTTTTATCGGTTAGAAAGCGTTGTTAAAGAGATTACACAGTATAACTATTTCATTCCAGCCCATCAAGGCCGCGGTGCTGAACAAGTTGTTTTACCACAGCTTGTAAAGCATAATAAGATGGTCTTTATTTCTAATATGCATTTTGATACAACAAGAGCGCATGTCGAGATTGCGGGAGCCCGCGCTATTGATTGTGTGATTGATGCATGTTTTGATACGGCAACGTATCATCCGTTTAAAGGGAATTTTGACCTTGAAAAACTTGAAGCGATTATCCAAGATAAAGGCAAAGAAAATGTTGCTGGAATTATTATGACGATAACGAATAACTCTGCTGGCGGACAACCCGTAAGTATGGAAAATCTACGCGCAGTTAAAAAGATTGCCGATAAATATGGTATCACCGTGATTATTGATGGTGCTCGCTATGCTGAGAACGCGTATTTTGTTAAACAGCGTGAAGACGGTTACCAAGAAAAATCTGTACTTGAGATTGCCCAAGAAGCGTTTGCACTCGCTGACATCTTTTTAATGAGTGCGAAAAAAGATGGATTAGTAAATATCGGCGGAATTATTGCGATTAAAGATAATGAAGACTTATATAACTTATGCCGAACATATATTGTGCCTATGGAAGGATTCCCAACATATGGTGGCATGAGTGGACGCGATATGGACGCGCTTGCGGTTGGCTTAAAAGAAGCCTTAGATGAGGATTATTTAGCGCATAGATTAGATCAAGTTAAATATTTGGGTGACCGCTTAAGAGACGCTGGTGTACCAGTACAATACCCAATTGGCGGACATGCTGTGTTTGTTGATTGTAAAGAGTTCGCTCCACACATACCATATGATCAGTTTCCAGCTCAAAGTGTGACAAATGCTGTATATATTGAAGGTGGCGTAAGACCGGTTGAGATTGGTTCTTTCTTATTGGGGCGTGACCCTGATACCAAAGAAAACTTAGAGAGCCCTTTAGAACTCATGCGCTTAACGATTCCAAGGAGAACGTATACCTATAGTCACTTAGATGTGGTTGCGGATGCGGTTATCAAAGTGTATGAACGCCGTGAGTCATTAAAAGGTCTCACATTTGACTATGAACCGCCTGTCTTAAGACATTTTACTGCCCGTTTAAAACCGATTGAATAAAAAAACGCTTCGGCGTTTTTTTTATGGCTTTGTTAAGGCGTTTTTAGGGATAATTAAAATATCTAGATTAATTTATTTTTTTCTGTAAATAATGTTGTGGTGTAAACGCTAACATGTTATAATGTATCGTGTTGTCAAGA
>CAYNAA010000095.1:0-2232 GCA_964395055.1 uncultured Candidatus Izemoplasmatales bacterium
TGATCGCTTCTTCTATTTAATTTACGATATCCAGCCATAAAAACCTCCTATTAATGTCTTGCAAGTGACAGATTTAGTTCTTCTAGCTTTTGTTTAACTTCTTTGAGAGATTTTTTACCTAAGTTGCGAACTTTCATCATGTCTTCTTCGGTTTTTTGTGTGAGTTCGTCTACGGTATGAATCCCTGCGCGTTTTAAACAGTTATAGCTACGGACTGATAGATCTAAGTCTTCAATTTGCATTTCTAATATTTGAGAGTTTTGTTCGGACTCTCTTTCAACCATGTATTCTTCTTCTTTAGCTTTTTCAGATAATTCTACAACAATTGATAAATGGTCAATAAGCATTTTCGCAGCATGTCCAAGTGCTTCTTTTGGAGAAACACTGCCGTTAGTTTCAATCTCCATGATGAGTTTATCTAAATCAGCTTCATCTTCAATACGCGTTTTAACAACGTCATATTTTACACGCTGTACAGGGGTATAAATACTATCGATTGGAATAACACCAACAAGTCTATTAAACTGTTTGTTGGTTTCCGCACTAACATACCCAATGCCTTGACGTGCTGTTAGGGTCATTCTAAATGATCCCTTGTTAACTGTTGCGATGTGTTGTTCCTCATTTATGATGGTAACGTCATTATCGTGTTCGATGTCAGCTGCCGTAATGGTTTTTGGTCCTTTAACATTGATTTCTAATGTTTTTTCAATATCAGGGTCTTCTGAATCAATATTTAAAACAACGTCTTTTAAATTTAATACGATTGTTGTAACGTCTTCTACAACACCTTCGATTGCGGAAAATTCATGTTGTACGCCATCAATTTGACAGTTTACAATGGCAGCGCCAGGTAAACTTGATAATAAGATTCTGCGCAACGAATTCCCAATAGTAATTCCATAGCCACGTTCTAGTGGACTGATTTCGAATATACCATGGAAGTCATCAGCTTCAACTATTTTAGTATTCGGTTTCTCGAATTTTAAATCTTTCAATTGAACAACCTCCCTTGTTTATGATCAATCAAACTACTAGCCACGTGGTCGTTTTGGTGGACGACATCCGTTATGTGGAACTGGTGTGACATCTTTAATTGCAGTAATTTCTAATCCTGCAGTTTGTAATGAACGAATAGCTGCTTCGCGTCCTGGCCCTGGGCCTTTGACAGAAACTTCTACACGTTGAACACCGTGTTCCATTGCAGCTTTTGCACAAGCTTCGCTCGCAATTTGTGCTGCATAAGGTGTTGATTTACGGCTTCCTTTGAATCCAAGAGCCCCTGCACTAGTCCATGAGATTGCATTTCCACTAGGGTCTGTAATCGTGATGATTGTGTTGTTAAAAGTAGAATGGATATGCGCGACTCCGGAAGGAATATTTTTTCTTACGCGACGTTTTTTTCTAACTTTACGTGCCATATATGTTTCCTCCTATTTTTTCTTTTTCGCCATAGTTTTTGCAGGTCCCTTGCGCGTACGGGCATTATTTCTTGTGTTTTGTCCACGCGTCGGTAAGTTTCTACGATGACGCATACCTCTATAGCTTCCGATTTCTTGTAAACGTTTAATATTTAAAGCAACTTCACGTCGTAAGTCACCTTCAGTTTTTACTTTGTCGACTTCTTTACGAATTCTTGATAATTCTTCTTCTGTTAAATCTTTAACGCGAGTATCCTCTGATACCTTCGCGGCTTCTAAAATTTCTCGTGATTTGGTTGATCCAATACCAAAAACATATGTAAGTGAAATTACAATGCGTTTGTCTCTTGGAATATCTACACCAGCAATACGTGCCATATGTGCACCTCCTATTAACCTTGTCTTTGTTTATGCTTTGGATTTTCGCAAATGACCATGACTTTGCCCTTGCGTTTGATCACTTTACATTTATCACAGATTTTTTTAACTGATGGTCTAACTTTCATTGTTTATTTCCTCCTTTGGAGATTTCCAAATTAATTATTTGTGTCGATAGGTTATCCGACCACGTGTTAAATCGTACGGCGATAGTTCTACCGTGACTTTATCACCAGGTAAGATGCGTATGTAATACATACGGATTTTACCCGAAACGTGTGCCGTTATTTGATGTCCATTTTCGAGTTCGACTAGAAATTGTGTATTAGGTAATGCTTCAACAACCTTACCCTCTAGTTCGATTTTTTCTTCTTTGGCCATGATACATTCCTCCTTATTATACCACTGTTAAGAGTATACATTCATCTTCTGT
>CAYNAA010000096.1:0-2160 GCA_964395055.1 uncultured Candidatus Izemoplasmatales bacterium
AACTCGGCATGATGGTTATATTGTAACTTTTTTCTGTTGTACCGCGTTCTTTATGTAGTTTATTAAATAAGGCGTGAATGGTTTTTTCTTCGCGAGGTAATGTTTCCTTGAGGGTGTGTTCCATAAGTGGGTACGCTTTTTTTGTCTCTAATAGCGTATCATAAATGGTGATGCCTGATCCTTTAGTTTCACTAATTGCGAGGGTTACGCCTTGATTAACCGGGAGTAATAAGGCTTGTCCGCCAGCTTCTTCAATATGTTCACCTGCTAGTGGTAAAATCCCTGGCATGAAGTGAACTGATGACGGGGCTTCTTTAAATATTTCTTTGTGTTTCGCGGTGATCTCTTTCTTCATTCTTAGCCTCCTAAATGTTGTTATAACAGTGTTTTATCGATGGTTATGGAATCATTTAAGTATGCTTTGAAGCCATCAAAGATGCGTTTTGTCATTTCAGCGTCATCTAGTGCGTCATGGCGTTGGGTATCGGTTTTATAGCCGTATAATTGATAGGCTTTGACTAACCCTAAATCATTTTTGAGTTTGAATATGTTTTTATGAAGTTTTAATAAATTAACAAACCGACTTTTATCATTAATGTTTGGTAAATCATTAACATTGGCTGTTTCTTTTAATGCTAAGGCATCGTTTTTACCCCAAACAATGATGGCTGGGTTGTATGTTTTTAGTAGGTGTTTAAAATGTTGGTAAAAAGTATCATAGGGTATGCCTTGGTCAATATCGTCTTGGGTTAGGTCGAGAAATTTAAGGGTACGCTTCGTAAGTTTTTTGTGTTTGGTAGGTTGGATAAAAGCCATATATTTTTCAATGATTTTTCCGTGTGCATCAACTAAGACATAGCCAGCTTGGATGATTTCTTGGACGAATGAGGGGTCTTTATAATAGGGATGCATACTCATTTCTAAGTCTAGAAATAGTTTGTTTTTTAATGAGTTTACGAAATGTTTTGTTTGATTAATAATGGTATCGTGACTATATAGTATGATGGTTCTTCTTTGTGTTGGTTTGACAATTTTTATGATGTCTTTGATGGTATATTTCCGGTTAATATTTGTGGTATCTTGGTTAATTTTAACGGTTACGATAAGTATATGTTTAGTCTCTAAATAAGTCATGTATCGGTTAAACATGGCACGTTGAATATAGAGTGTGATGACGCGTTGTCTTGTCTGAACTTTAATAAGTCGTGCATCAATATCAATGGTTTTTATGGTTCCTTTTATCATTATCATACTGTCACCTGTTCTTTGTTTGATTAAGTGCGGCTTTGATGTTTTTCACGGTTTGCTTAGGGATGGATAATTCTAAAAACGCTGCTTCGCTTGCTTGTTGCATGGCAGAGATGGTTTTAAAGTGGTTTAGGAGTTTCTTTTTGGTAATCTCGCCAACGCCTTCTATGTTGTCTAAGATGGTGGCGTACATGCCTTTATTCCGCAAGGATTTATGATAGTTAATAGCGAACCGATGCGCTTCTTCTTGGATATAACTCAGCAGTTTAAAGACTTTACTTCTTGGGTCTAGTTCTATTTCGTTATCGTTCATGTCGATGAGGTGATGGGTTTTGTGGTCTTGTGATTTAACCATCCCCGCAACGGGGATGGTTAAGTCTAGATTGCGTAAAATGGTTTTTGCGGCATTAAGTTGATGGATGCCCCCATCTACTAAAACTAAGTCTGGTTTTGGTTGGTCTTCAACGAGCATACGGTAGTAGCGACGGTATAACACTTCTTCCATTTGTTCTGTGTCGCCAGATTGAACTTTATCGGTATTCAATTTGTATTTACGGTAATCGCGTTTAGAGGGCGTTGCATTTTTAAAGACAACCATACTACTCACGGGATATGACCCAAATAGATGGGAGTTGTCGAATGCTTCAATGTGGTATGGTGTGGGTATCCCTAAAAGGTCAGCTAAACTGTCTAAGGCACCGAAGGTTTTTTCGTTTTGGGTTTCTATGTGTTTGGTTTCGGTTTCGAGGTGTTGTTTGGCATTCAAGATGGCAAGGTCGAGTAATTTTTTCTTTTCGCCACGTTGTGGTGTTTTTAGGGTTGTTTTAAATAGGTTGGGTAAGTAATTAATTGCTTTAGCTTGATTGGTGTAGATTTCTTTAGGAATTGGGTAGGTTTCATAAAACTGAATTA
>CAYNAA010000097.1:0-2108 GCA_964395055.1 uncultured Candidatus Izemoplasmatales bacterium
CGAATGAGTGGTTTTTTTATGCTATAATTATCATTATCGAGGTGACATTATGGATGCATTAAAACAAATTAAAGGAATCGGAGAAAAAACCTTAGAAGCCTTAAATGCGGCTGGTATTTTTACCTTTGAAGATTTGTATAAAACCTATCCATCCTCATATGATGAACGTATATTATGCCCCCTTGATATGCTTGATAATGATAATTATAGATACATTGAATGCAAAAGAATCACAAAACCTAAAGTGGCTTACATTAGAAAAAATCTTAAAATTATCACGTTTTATGCATTGATTGACGATGTAAAATATTTAATTAAAATATACAATCAAACATATGTATTGAGATTACTAAACCAAACAGAAGACATTATCTTATACACTAGAAAGCACGACACAAAAAACGAACTTATCGCACAAAAAATACTTACTAAAAAGCATTTTGAAGCGGGTATATATCCAAGATACAATATTCCCAATATTAATGACAAGTCGTTTTTTCAATACGCTAAAGTAGCACTTGAAAAAGGAGATACACCAAAAGAGACGGTGCCAGAGCCATTGAGAGAAAAACATCACCTTTTAGACATTGTCACATTCTACCAACAAATCCATAAACCAGATAATAAAACTATGTTAGAAGCCGTAAAAAAACGTCTAACTTATGAATCAATATTTACATATTTATTAAAAGTGCAAGTTAAGAAACGTTTCTTTAACCACCAAAAAGTACCAGCGAAACGTATTCACACCCACACCATCAATGCGTTTATTAAAACCCTTCCTTTTACTTTAACCGAAGGGCAAAATGAAGCGCTTGAGGTGATTTTAAAAGATATAGAAAAACCCGAAGTAATGCATCGAATGTTACAAGGCGATACGGGGTCTGGAAAAACTGTTGTCGCACTGATTGCCATGATTGCGGTCATGCAAGCTGGGTACCAGGTTGCTTTTATGGCCCCTACAGAAATCCTTGCCCAACAACACTATGATACCTTTAATGACTTATTAAAAGATACACCATATGTATTCGAGCTACTTACTGGCTCAACATATAAAACAGAACGCACCCGGATTGAAGAAGGACTTAAGACAAACATAGTTCAAGGCATTGTTGGAACACACGCTTTATTTTCAACAGATGTTGTTTATTATAATTTAGGCCTAATCATTACTGATGAACAACACCGTTTCGGTGTTAAACAACGCCGTGCTTTATCTCAAAAAGGTCAATTACCAGATCAACTCCATCTAAGTGCTACCCCAATACCGCGGTCTTTGGCTATGACACTTTTTAATGATATGGATATTTCAACGATTACGACAAAACCCAAAAATCGCGTTCCGATTACCACAAAAGTCATTACGAAAGAAGCGAAAGAAACTGTCAGAAAATCGATGCATGAAACACTCGAAAAAAACGAACAAATTTTTATCGTCGCTCCTGTCATAGAAACCAATGAGGATCTAAAATTATTCGGTGTTGATACGATTTATAATGTCATTAAAAAACGTTATAAAAATGCCCGTGTTGGCTTACTTCACGGCAAACTTAATGCCAATGAAAAAGCCCGCATTATTGATGCTTTCAAACATCATGAATTAGATATAATCGTTACCACCACGGTGATAGAAGTAGGCATTGATATTCCTAATGCCACATTAATGATTATCTATCATGCTGAACGTTTTGGTTATGCACAACTTCATCAATTACGTGGGCGTGTGGGCCGGTCTTCCAAAGGCGGTCAGTGTATAATGATTTATGAAGGCGACAAAGACACAAGAGACAGGATTAAAAAATTAGAAACGATTCATGATGGATTCACCCTAAGTGAGTATGACCTTAGACAACGTGGATTTGGCGATATCATCGGTACAGTTCAAAGCGGGAAACTCGAAATGTTTTATACCAAAGATACCGACCATTTCGAACAACTCAAAACAATTAACCAAGAAACCAAAGATATTGTTAAAAACCATCCTAATGACAAGGCTTACGCGCCACTAATTAAACGCATATATAATGAACTAAACAAACCATAAAAAACGTTCTTTTCTTTTTAGAAATGGACAAAAATGGTATAATGACTATTGACTATATAAAGAG
>CAYNAA010000098.1:0-2096 GCA_964395055.1 uncultured Candidatus Izemoplasmatales bacterium
TAAATAAGAAAACACCTATTAATTAACGCACAAAAAGCCTATGTGTTTCATAGGCTTTTTTTATCGCAATTTTTCCTATTATTTAGCACAATTAGTGATATAATAGGTCTAGGTGATAGTATGACAAGATCGATAAAACTAATGACAATAACCTTTATTTATATGATGATAATAAGACTTATTATCAGTATAACAACGCCTGTCAAACTCTTTGCAGCAGGAATCTTATTTGACGTTTTTTTACTTATACTCATAAGTATGCTTGTTACACTGATATTAAGAAAAGCATGGATGCAAAAAGCATTCTATATGTTTTTTATTTTTTTATGGACCATGGTTGCCATTGCCGATTATATGTTTTACGGTTATTTTAGTATGCTCACGACAAGAATGAATGCACAAGGACTAACATTTATGTCATTTGATTTAACAGTGGAGTATGATTTAAGTATTTTACCTGCATTAATCGTTTTAATTCTTGTGGTTACAGTTATGTTTATTATTATCATTAAACAACCATCAAAAGATAACTTAAAATCCACTGATTACCTCTTTTTGGTGTTTTTACTGTTTACGCACGCCATGATGATTACCTACTTTAAAAATGATGATACGACGTTTACGATGGATTATTTTGCATCGGAAGACTACCTTTATCAAACCATGTATTCAAATACTGAGTTTGCCTCAGATTATGGGTATTATTATTACCATGTTATTGATCTTTTTAAGCTAAATAATAAACCTGTAGTAGAAGAAGATGCACTTGATGCCTATTTTCAAAATAAACCGGACTATCAAGCCAATGCGTATACAGGAAAATTCACTGATGCGAATGTCATTCAAATTACAGTAGAATCATTTGATACCCGCTTCATTAATGAAACCATTACACCCACACTATATATGATGCAACAATCAGGTTATGCATTTACAAATTACTATACGCCTGTTGTTAATCAAGGCGCAACGTGTAATACGGAGTTTATGGCCATTACAGGCCTCTATGCGACCAATTCAAACGCCGCAAGTAATAATGTCTGCCATACCTATCAAAACACGACCTACCCTTATAGCACACCCTCACAGCTAAAAGACATTGGGTATAATACCACTTATATGCATTTAGGATATGAATGGTTCTACCAACGGGAAACGCTCATGCCCAATATGGGCTTTGATAACGCCTATTTTATTGAAGACATTGAAGCGGATACAAACCACGACATCAACCCACTATTAGATACAGAACTCATGCATTTTATCGATGAATATATGACCTATGACGACCCGTTTTATTTACATATGCTAACTTATGGATTACACGGAGCCTATAAACCAACAGTATATGATGATTATAATGTTGTGATTGATGCAGTCTTTGATGATACCCTCGATGAAGAACTACGTGTTTATTATCAAAAACTTGCAGCTTTTGATGCGTTTTTAACCAAGCTTTTAGAGACCTTAGAAGATAATAACGTACTTGATGATACCTTAATTGTTATTTATCCTGATCACTATCCATTTATGATTAACAGAGACACTTACCAAACCCATCTAGATATTGATATGGATGATAAAGAACTTTATAAACAAACCATGATCATGTATCATCCTTCGATGACACAAGAAACCATTACCACATTAGGCGCGACTATCGATATCGCACCAACACTATTAAATCTCGTACATCCAAATCCTACATTCACCTATTTGTTTGGTAATGATCTTTTATCATCACAAAGCAATCCCATCTGGCTACATGACTATTCTATGCTTTATAATGACACAGTATATTCGCTAAATAACGAATCAGAAAATAGATCAGATACCATCACCGCATTATACGAAGATTTACTTACCCACTATGAAGTCAGTAGAGCAACACTCTATTACGACTATCTTCACCAAATAAGCGAAGAAGAGAGCGAATAAACCCTAAAATTTATTCGCTTTAACCCTTTACTTTTACCATACGGTATTATATAATAAATAACGCGTTTATAAATGTTCTGGTAGCTCAGTTGGATAGAGCAATGGCCTTCTAAGCCATCGGTCGGGGGTTCGAATCCCTCCCAGAACGCCATTATAGC
>CAYNAA010000099.1:0-2089 GCA_964395055.1 uncultured Candidatus Izemoplasmatales bacterium
ACCGCAGTTGATGCCTCACCAAAAATGATCAAGGTCGCACAAAAGAAAAACAAAGACCGCGCCATTCGCTTTCTAACTAAGGACGTGCTTAACACCTTGCCTTTTGAAGATAAGTCTTTTGATTTAGTGATTGCATCTTATGTCGCCCACGGGCTGATTAAAGAAGACCGGAGTAAACTCTATCATGAAATGAGCCGGCTTGCAAAACACTTTGTCATTATTCATGATTATAATCAACAACGTGCCCCATTAATTAGTTTTATTGAAACCTTAGAAGGTGGCGAGTACTTCTCTTTTGTCGAAGCCCCTGTTGATGAGATGTTATCATGTATGCATGATATGGAACAATGCTTTAACGCCGTTGATAAGATTGATGTTGGCGCACGTGCAAGTTGGTATATATGTACGCCATTTGATGATATACGCTAAAAAATAAAACACAGCTGATTATTCAGTTGTGTTTTTTGTAAGAAACATCGCATCGCCAAATGAGAAAAAACGGTATTTTTCTTTTATGGCATGTTCATATGCATCAAAGATAATTGATTTACTCGCAAAGGCACTCACAAGCATTAATAGTGTTGATTCTGGTAAATGGAAATTTGTTAGTAAACTATCGACAATGGTAAATTCAAACCCTGGATAGATAAACAAGCGGCTAAAGCCGCTTTCGGCTTGCATTTTACCGTGAGCTTTACCAACTGTCTCAAGCGTTCTAAGTGAGGTTGTGCCGACTGCTACAATGCGTCTACCTTCTTTTTTTGCTTGATTAATAATATCACTGGTTTCTTTGGTTACCGTATAATATTCTTCATGCATCTCATGCTCTTCAACATTTTCAACACTGACAGGTCTGAACGTTCCAAGCCCAACATGGAGTGTCACATAGGTAATAATGACACCCATCTTGTTTAACTCTTCTAAATAGGCTTTGGTAAAATGTAAGCCCGCCGTTGGCGCAGCGGCGCTCCCTTGATGCTTGCGGTATACCGTTTGATAGCGTTCTTGGTCTTCTAAGCGTTCGTGAATATAAGGCGGCAGTGGCATTGTTCCAAGTTTTTCTAGTTGTTCTAAAAAGACCCCTTGATAATGCATTTTAAAATGTCTAATGCCTTCTTCTAATACTTTAACACATTCGGCCACAATCTCCCCTTCACCGAAGCGGATTTTTGTGCCGACTTTTATTTTACGCGCCTTTTTAACCAAACACTCCCATACATCTCCGGGTTTTTGCGCTAATAGAAGAATTTCAATAATCGCCCCTGTCCCTAACTTTTCACCGATTAAACGCGCAGGTAATACGGCCGTATCATTAAGCACCAACACATCGCCTTTATTTAAGTAGCTTTTAAGGTCTTTAAATTGTTTATCCTGTAGATCACCTGTTTCCTTATCGACAACTAAAAGGCGTGAAGCCAGTCTATCTTCTAAAGGACTTTGGGCGATTAAACTGTCTGGTAATGTATAGGTAAAATCTTTTAACTTCATTCGAATAACCCACCTTGAATTTTTATGTTTAAATGTTTATAGGCTTTTTCTGTAGCGACGCGTCCTCTTGGTGTTCTTTGAATGAACCCCATTTTAAGTAAAAACGGCTCATAGACATCTTCAATCGTCGTGACTTCTTCTGAGATTGATGATGCCAAACTTTCTACGCCAACAGGACCACCACCAAATTTTTCAATCAAACCGTGTAAATAATCATAGTCTTTTTGATCGAGACCGGCTTTATCTATGCCTAATTTATCAAGCGCTAAATTCGCAATATCAATACTGATAAGCCCATCATTTAACACATCCGCAAAATCGCGAATCCGTCTAAACAACCGGTTCGTTATACGCGGTGTTCCGCGGCTTCTTCGGGCAATTTCAATCAGGCTTTCTTCTTCAATTTCTTGATCGTATAACTTAGCGGTCCGTGCACATATTTTTTTAAGTGCGTCTTCATCATAATATTCTAACTTATGAACAACCCCAAACCGTTCTCTTAAAGGGGCAGTTAAATCCCCAAACCGCGTTGTTGCGCCAATCAGTGTAAAGGGCGGTAAATCAACACGAATAGAACGACTGGTTTCATCTTTTCCAACAA
>CAYNAA010000100.1:0-2088 GCA_964395055.1 uncultured Candidatus Izemoplasmatales bacterium
AATCTTCATCATAAAAATCTGATAAAGATTGCATCATTTTGCCGAGTTCACCGGTCTTTTCGCCTACACCCATCATCCGTGTGAAGACAACTTCTGAGGCGTAATGGTGTTCAAACGCGGTACTCATGAAATCCCCTGCGTTAACGTTCTTTTGGGCGATTACTAATAACTCTTTATAAACTTTATTATCAATGGTTTCATAGGTTGTTTTGAGTGTTTCTTGAAGCGGTACATGGTTTTTAAGCATTTGTGAAATCGTTGAGGCAATACGCGATAAGTTATTCATTTTAACGAGTTCACCAAAGATTGGCATTTTAATGGCAATCTTGCTTAAAAAGTATTGTAACCCCTCGCTTTTTTTCTTAATGTAGCTAAATCCTATTATAAAGCCAACAATTCCAAGTAAAATATATAAAATATTTTCTCGTAAGAAATTACCTGTATTCATAAAGGCTCTTGTAATTCCTGGAAGCTCTCCGCCAACGGAATCATACATACCTTCAAACTGTGGTAAAACGAAGACCATTAGGAAGATTGCGATACCTGTTGCTAAAACGAGATAGATGATTGGTAACATCAACGTTCCTTTAATTTGGCTTTTAAGGCGGTATTGTTGTTCGAAGTAGTCACCAATCTCAGTTAGAATTTCTTCTAAATCTCCCGTTTTTTCCCCTACGGCAATCATACTGACTAAGAGTTTAGGAAATTCTTTAGGGTATTCTTTAAAGGCTTCAGAAAGTGTTTGTCCGCCATTAACTTCATAATAAACCCCGTAATAAATACGTCTAACGTTTTTATTGGTTTGCTGTGTGGCTAAGATTTCACAGGCTTCGTTTAGTTTAACGCCTGAACGAAGCAGTGAACTTAATTGTTTGATATAAAAGATTAAATCGCGTTCTGAGACAACTTTATTAAGGGTAATTCTGTTTAATCTCGCGATTAAACTTGAATGTTTTTGAATCTCAATGGCACGCATCCCGTTTTCAAACAAAAATGTATCAACAACCGCTTTAGACGGACCTTCGGCCATGCCTTTAACGATTTTTCCGTCTTTCATGCGTTTGGCTTTGTAGCGGTAATCATTAATTTTCATGTATTACCCTCCTTAGTCAAGTCCGAGCTTCAAGACTTCTTCAACGGTGGTCATGCCGCTTTTAACTTTTTCAAGACCGGCTTCAACAAGGACTTTCATCCCGTCTTCTTTCGCTGCTTCTAAGATTTCGTATTCTTTTTCATGGTTTGATATCATGCGTACGATTTTATCGTTAACATCGAGTATTTCAAATACCGCAACGCGACCTTTATAACCTTTGTTGTTGCAGCTTGAACAGCCAACGGCACGTTTAACTTTCTTAATATCACCATACCCATGTTTTTCAAAGATTTCTTTTTCATTTTTGGTTGGTGGTTCGGTTTTAGCACACGTTGTACAAACGCGTCTAACAAGGCGCTGCGCTACAATACCACTAAGTGAAGATGCAACTAAGAATGGGTCAATTCCCATATCGATGAGCCGTCCAATGGTTTTTACGGCACTATTGGTATGAATGGTTGATAAGACTAAGTGTCCCGTTAATGCGGCTTTAACAGAGATTTGTGCTGTGTCAACATCACGAATCTCCCCGATCATGATAATGTTCGGGTCTTGTCGTAAGATAGAGCGTAAGGCATTGACAAAGGTAAATTCAATATCTGGATTAACATTTACTTGGTTAATTCCTTCAAGTTCAATCTCAACAGGATCTTCTACGGTGATAATATTGACTTCTGGGTCGTTTAATTGATCTAAACATGCGTATAGTGAGGTTGTTTTACCTGATCCGGTTGGTCCACTAACTAAAACAATCCCATTCGGTCTATTAATTAACTTCATAAAAGTTTTACGGTCTTCTTCGTTTAATCCGAGTCGTTCAATCCCTTTAGAATCTCGTGATAAGTCTAATACCCGCATAACGACTTTTTCACCGCGTACGGTAGGCAGTGTTGAAATACGTAGATCAATCGGACGCCCTTCGATAACTGTTTTAATCCGGCCATCTTGCGGGGTTCTTGAATCGGTAATGTCCATATGAGACATAACTTTAATCC
>CAYNAA010000101.1:0-2030 GCA_964395055.1 uncultured Candidatus Izemoplasmatales bacterium
TTCACGAACCCCAGATAGGGGACCATGATCTTGCCGGCCCCGCTGAAGCGCCCGTATTTTAGCAGTGAGTGTTAATACGGTAAAGTCCTATCTTCGTAAAGTAGAGATGTTATAGATGGATATTCCATCTTTGTTAGCACTTGAAGACTCGGCCCTAGAGGCACGCTTGTATGCAGGAAATTCATCTTATAAGGATAATATCCGTTACGACCATTTCATCGATAAAATTCCTTACTTCTTTGAGGAACTGAAGAAAACGGGCGGGATGACCATCAAAAAGACACGAGAACAAAAAGGAATGCTGCAAAAGCAAGTTGCGGCAGAACTAAATATTGGCACTACCAATTACAATAAATTGGAAAATAATAACCGTGAGCCTTCAGTTAAGGAACTACAAAAACTTTCTGTATTGTTTGATATGACTGTGGATCAAATCCTGAACTTTGAAGGCGAGCTGCCTAATGAAATTTCACTTGAAGATAAAACCGAAAGGGAACAATTTAAACTCATTCAGCAATTAGAAGAGGAAGACAAACAAACTGTTTTTAAAATCATTAATACCATGCTTACCAAATCTAAGTTTAAAGACTTCTTTAATAAAAATATTGCGGCGTTGTAAACAAACGCATGAATTGCAGATTCCCGCTAACAGTAGGGTTTGCTAAGGAAACAATTTATTTAAAAGGACATTCGTGCTCAAAGTAAATGAAAACACTATCATTAGGGATAGGTTTGCTAAAATCCATGCGGCTTTCCTCGGGCTTATCAGGTAAATAGACGACTTTGAAATATGTTCCTATAGGATATTTTTTGTTTTCAAGTCCCCAACTACTGAACTTAGTATTTTTCACATAATAAATATAATCGTATGAATATCCCGAAGTTGAAATCCTAGCAGGAAATCCTCTTTCTGTAATTTTCCCAATTGTAACGATTCCATTTTTCGCTAATTCGGTTTTTATCGTTGTAGTATCTTGTCTTTTAATAAATAAAAAAACAGCGATAGCTAAAATAATAATTATATAGAAAATATTATTCTTTCTCATCATTAGTCATTATTCAAGGGTGTAATAATTTGTACTTTAGTGTTATCTTGCTTAGTTTGCTCAAATTCTTCAAATGGAACAGTTTCTATATCAACTATATTGTAATCAATAGCTGCAGTATTTGCTTTTAATTTTTGAATAATTTTAGCCATTGTTTCAGTGCCTGTATTTATTATTTTTTGAAAATTATCTGTCTGAGCAATTTCATTAACTTTTAATAAAACAGGTTTTGCTATAGGATCAAACTCTACTCCTATATTATCTGTAATTTTAGAATTCCACCCCTTAAGTAGTCTATGAATATCTTCAGCAGAATAATAAGCTGCAAGCGAAAGCAAAAGTTTGCTCATAACATCGTAATAACCTTCATTATTATCACAAAGTGTTTTAAACTCTGAATCTGCATAAGTATAATCAAATGCTATTTGGGTAAATTCAATAACAGCTATTTTAGTAGTGTTTTCAGTAATCTTACGGCAGACGTTAAACTGTTTTCCATAAGTTGCAAGATATAAAAGTTGTGAACCACTCATGGAAGTGGTTGCAATATTCCCAACCGTACCAGTGAATGCAGCATCAAAAAAATCCACTTCTCCAAAGGCTTTTTCCCAATCTTGTTCAACAAGGTAATTAGCAGTGCTCTGAAGTGCAATATCTGATAGAAACAAAACTGCAAAACTTCTTGGAGTAATTTTTAGATAATCTATAATCATTTTAACTTCTGGTGTGAGTGCCGAAACAAGTTTGGTTCCCCCATACATTAAAGCAATATCAAGAACTGAAGTTACTAATTGATTAAACACAGCCTTATTGCCTAATTGTTCAGACAATTGAGCAGGAAATATCAAAGGCAATATATATGGCTTATCATCAATATAGACACATACCGGATCAAGCAAATTACAGTTAAATTTGACTATTGGTGGATATTCTTGAACCTGACCAATATTAAAAGAACCGCCCTTGAAAATACCTTTGCAATTT
>CAYNAA010000102.1:0-2002 GCA_964395055.1 uncultured Candidatus Izemoplasmatales bacterium
TTTGGGACCAGGAGGTCGCAGGTTCAAATCCTGTCTTCCCGACCACTTAAATAATTAACGTCTTCTGGACGTTTTTTTATTACCATTTATTTTCTATAACTTCGGCAAATCCTTTAACATTTTTGATTGTTAATACGGTATCCTTATCTATATGAATATCACCGCTAAATGTACCAAAGACTTGATGTTGGTCGCTTTTTAAAATACCTAACGAGATGGTATCTTCACGGTCGATAGTGGGAGTGAAAACAAGTGATACGTGATATGCATCATCGGTAATCGTCCAAGGATCTAGATAATGGATTTTTCCATCTTTGTCTTTAGGTATGTTAAATGTGATGTTCTTTAACTTGTATGGGACATCATCATAGATTATGACATTTTCTGTTGCATTAGAAAGATCGCCAAAGCCATAACCTAGATTAAGGGTAAGTTTTTTGTCGTTAACTATGCCTTGAATCGCTGCCCAATACCATGTGACATGGTATGGCCAGACTCCTCTGCCCCAATCAAGTAGTGCAAGGTCATCTGCAGTAAAGGTAGAGGTGTAATGATTAATAAACAATGTACCTTTTACATTCATGCCTAACAGTTTATGGTTATAGTAAAATGCTTTAGGTTTGTTTTTAAAGGGGGTTGCGATTACCATTGAATGAGTTGGTTCGTTATAAAGCGTTGCATTAAGGGTTAATGGTGACTTGTTCATAAAATCATCAACGGATAGGGTAATATGACGAATATGGTCTTCGGTTAAAATACGCAAGGAGAAATGTTTTTTCTTTATATCAATCGTTCCAGCCTGAGAACTACGTGGTAAGTGTAAGTTTCCTAAAGGAAACCAAAGAAGTTTACTTTTTGTGTGGTACCGTGCATGGTTGTAATCAATAAAAGACACACTTAATAGCCCCATGTAGCCATTATCAGATACTGTAATAGCAAGTCCAAAATCATTGGTTTGAATGAAGTAATAGTCCCACTCTTTGATGCGTAATTTACTAGCGGCAATCGCGTCTTTGTTATAGGCTTTGACAAGTGAATAGGCATAGCCTGCCTCATCAAGAACACCATTCTTGTTAATCAAATTACCGTTTGTTAGTTTATGTTGCATAGGGTTCACCTCACAAAGATATATTTAAAGCTTTGGTTCTTTGCTTTATTAGTATATAATTAATGTAGTTGTAAGAATAAGAGGGATTGCTAATGAAAAAGTACGGTTTGATTATAGCATCAGTTCTATTTTTTGGTGCAGAGACATTGGCTGACATGTATAATGGTGGTATCGATGTAGTACTTGTTATTTTTGGTGTCGTTGGAATAGTAGTGTTTATAGGCTCAATATATCAAAAGATAGATAAAAACAGGCATATCGATAACAATATTGTTGTTGTCAAAAAGCCGATTGATTATCATCAATATGAGTTTTATGATGATCCGAAACAGTATGAACACGACCCAGAAGATTATAAGTTTGATCCCGATGATTTTACGTATGAATAAGACGCTTATTTAAGCGTTTTTTTATGGCAAATATGTTAGAATAGTAATGACTTAATAAAGGACGTGAAATAATGGAACATTTTATATTTGCATTTAATGCGCTAGCACCATTACTTTTCCTAGCGTTAATTGGATATGGATTAAGACGCTTTAAGATTTTAGATGAAGCGTTTATAGGCCAGTTAAATAGTTTTATTTTTGTGATTGCGTTACCCGTATTGATTTTTACTGGAATGTCAGAACTAACGCAATTTAGTGAGATTAATTTTAATGTTGTAATGTTTGCCTTTGTGATGATTTTAGTTGTCATGGTTTTAGGGGTAATATTAATTAAAATCGTTAAACTCGAGCCTACAGCTAGACCTGTTATTCTACAAACGATTTTCCGTGGTAATTTTGTTATAATTGGTGTGCCTTTAGCGCTCAGATTAGGCGGGGATGAAGCATTTGTTATTATTGTTGTGATGAATGCGTTTTTAGTTCCCCTTACAAATATGGGTTCGAT
>CAYNAA010000103.1:0-1974 GCA_964395055.1 uncultured Candidatus Izemoplasmatales bacterium
CACCCTTAAAATTGAACTTGAAGCACACTTAATTAAAGAATAAACAATACAATACTCAGCAACTGAGGCTTACCTTGAAACACATGAGAATGTCTTACTAAAAAAAGCACAAGATGTTGTTGGTGAACTAGCTTTAGAATATGAAACAGTAGGAGATGTTTTAAAAAAACTACGCACTATAACTAATGATTATATGGTTCCTAAGGATGCTTGTTTTACTTATGAAAAGACATACATACTTTTAACTGAATTAAAAAAAGACATGTTTACTCATATTTATCTAGAAAATAACATTTTATTCAAACGTATATTATCCACATAAGAAAAACGAGAGTAAACGCTCTCGTTTCTTAATACATAAGTAATTACATTATCTTGAAATTACATATGCGGTAACAAGCCTTAGTTTATAATCTTAATCATTGTATACGTGTTATACCCGCGTGGTTGATTTTCTTGGGTATAAACAACTTCATACCCTAGATTCTCATAAAAACCTCGCGCTTGGAAATCGCTTGTTCCTAAGTCAATCATTTTCAGGTTTCTCCGCTTTGCTTCTTCTTCTACTCGTTTCATAAGATTAGTTCCAATGCCTCGTGCTCTATATGTTTTATTAACAGCAAGATAAGGAATATATACTGTCTTATCATAGACATCGCATGTTACACCGCCTATACATGTATCGTTATCCATAGCAACAATATTGAATGATGAGTGTTTATCTTTTATATTATGTTGGTCATTATAGCGGGTTACGTGCTGTTTTAATATCGTATCATATTTATCAATAAAATCTTTTGATGTGATTATGTTGAATGTGACGTTAACTTTAATATTAAACCGATAAAAATTTGCATAATACCATGTTATTTGCGTTGGTTTTTCTTTATACATACCAGATGCTTCAAAGCCAATACTTATAAAATCCACCAATCTGTTTTTATCGTTCGTAAAAAGCTTTATACCGACAGCCTTGTTTTTATAACGATCTATAATTGCGTGTAGGATATGTTTTAAACCTATTGTATTCAAATAAAATAAACGCCCTATACTAACCCAATCCCAATTGTAGCTTATCGTAGCCGCTGCAACTAACTGCTCATTGTCAACAACATATATATTATAAGATTCATGGTCTTTATTTTTAGTAAACTGTAGATTGTGTGTTCTTAATATATGCAGTATATCCTCGGTATGCTTTAACGCACTGTCAAAAGTATATGTAATCATAAATATCTCCTAACTATCATAATAAAGTTTTTTAATTAAACATAAGGTGTAGTATATTATATCTTTTTACTATACAATAGCATGTTTTTTGATTTACTTGTTTGTTTTATTTCTCTAAATAAAAATGATTTAAATAATTTTTGTGCACGCAAATTATCTACATGACATGTTAAAACAATATGCTTAACTGATGAAGCAAAAAATTTAATACAATAATCAATAATGTCTGATAACACAACTTTTCCATATCCTTTTCCTTGATGTGCTTGATCAATAATAAGTGCATCTATCATACATGCCGTTTCTTTAAGATAGTAGGGTTCAATATTTTTTGGGACATAAACAAGCTTTGTATACCCAATTAATATTGAATCATAATATATAGCCAAACTAATATCCTTATAACCTTCTTTAAGATTAATATAAGATTGCGCCATAAATACAGATATAGGCTTTACATAATGCCGTTGGTCATCTTTAGGAGATATTGAAAGCACATCCCAAAAATTATTCCATGTTATATTTTTTAGCTCAATCATCTAGCATCCTCCTATTTCCAAACAGATTGTAGACATAAGGTATCCATTATGTAATTTAATCATCTTCAGAAATTATTATGTTTTCATATAATTAATTTCTAGTACTTACATATGTTTTAGCATGTTGAGCTTCTAATGATGTCAAGGAACCACACAAGCACGTTGTTAGATAAAATTGTTTAAACTGTATATAAAAAAAATTGAG
>CAYNAA010000104.1:0-1930 GCA_964395055.1 uncultured Candidatus Izemoplasmatales bacterium
GTGTGGTTTGTGGTTTATGGGATGTAATGGCGATTTTTTCACCGACAATGTGGTTCACAAAGGTACTTTTTCCAACATTTGGTTTCCCAATGATGGTCACAAAGCCACTTTTATGCATTATAAATCACGCTCAGTGAAACCAAACGGCAGGAGGTCTTTGTTTTTAACGATTTTTACTTCTTTGTTTTTGGTTACCATGGTAACCTCAGCATCTTCAGGCATCAGTTCACGCATCACTTGGCGGCAGGCACCGCATGGGCTGACGATGTGGTCTTGTTCGGTAGTGATTAAGATGGCGTCAATATCCTCTTTGGTGTAGCCTGCGGCATACGCCGTGAATAGTGCGGTGCGTTCAGCGCAGTTTGATAAGCCGTATGAGGCGTTTTCGATGTTAACACCTGTGATGATGTTGCCGTCTTTTAGTTTGAGTGCTGCGCCAACTTTAAAGTTTGAGTATTTAACGTACGCTCTATCGAGTGTGTTTTGCGCTGCTTTAAATAATTGTTCGTCCATAATTATCACCTTATCTTTTTATTTTTAATGCCTCTAATATATTGTTTTGCAAGGCAAACATGCGTTCTTTATCGTTCTTTGTTTGATGGTCATAGCCAAGGGCATGTAAAAAGCCGTGAATCGTTAAAAAGGCTAGTTCTCTTGTGATACTGTGTCCATAATCTTTGGCTTGTTGCTTCGCTTTTTCTAGTGATATGAAGACATCACCGAGTTCGTCATCAAGGTCTGCAGGAAATGTTAAAACGTCGGTTACTGCGTCTTTACCTCTATAGGTTTTATTGAGGTCTTGAATGGTCTCATTAGAAACTAAAATGATATTAATAACGCGGGCTTTCTTTGTTTTTGTTATGTCGTATGCTTGTTCTAATACGGTTTCAATGAGTTCGTCATAGTTTGTATCGTTCACTTGATTAATGAGATTCATCAATATCATACCGTTCTAATATTTTTTGAATTAATGGGTGTCTAATAACATCGATGAGTTTAAACTTAATGACACTAATGCCACTGACACCTTCAAGTAAGGTCGTGGCGTGAATCATACCGCTTTGGGCGTTTCTAGGGAGATCAATTTGGGTAATATCTCCAGTAACAACCATTTTTGAATTAAAGCCTAAGCGGGTTAGAAATAACTTCATTTGTCCTTTGGTAGTGTTTTGCGCTTCATCTAAGATGACATACGCATTTTCAAGTGTACGGCCGCGCATATAGGCAAGCGGGGCAATTTCGATGATACCGCGCTCAATATAGTCTTCTGTTAGTTTATGACCTAAGACTTCATATAAAGCATCATAAAGGGGTCTTAAATAAGGGTCAATTTTTTCTTTTAAATCCCCAGGTAGAAAGCCAAGAGATTCGCCAGCTTCAACAGCGGGTCTAGTTAAAATGATTTTTGCGATGTCGCCTTGTTTTAGTTTACTGATGGCGTGGACAACAGCAACATAGGTCTTTCCTGTTCCTGCTGGGCCAAAGGCAAAAACTAAGTCACTCGCTTCAATGGCATCTAAATAGGTTTGTTGGTTAATTGTTTTTGCATAAATCGGTTTGCCATTTAAGGTTTTAACAATTTCTGTCCGTTTTAAATAGTGATCTAAGATGGTATCAGAGGTAAAGGTTTCGATGGATTTTGCAACATAAATAACATCACGCTCTGAGATTTTAATGTCGGCTTCAACCAGTCTGATTAAGGTATCAAACACGGCTTCTAAATGCGCGATGAGTTTCGCATCAGTGGTACTGACTCTAATGTCATCGCCTTTGGTAAAGAGATCAATTTGATACATGCTTTTTAGCACATTTAAATGGCGATCGCCGACACCGATCACCTCGCTAAAAGTATGTATGTTTTGAAATCGTGTTTTTAGCGGTGTGAGTTTCAATGGATCAGTCTCCTTTTTTTAGCTATGTTTATTATACC
>CAYNAA010000105.1:0-1913 GCA_964395055.1 uncultured Candidatus Izemoplasmatales bacterium
CTGTTGGGATTAATATTATTGGGGATAAAGTAAAGTGCTATTTTAATGATGATAATGAAGCCATATTTGATGCCTTAAAAGCATCGTTAAAGGAGTGAGGTAACATGCGTAAGGATTTTGTGATTGCAAATGATCAAGGTGTTCATGCAAGACCAGCAACTACTCTTGTTAAGAAAGCCAACGAGTTCAACTCAAAAATCACTTTACACCATGAAAATAAATCGGTCGATTTAAAATCAATTATGGGTGTGTTATCACTCGGTATTCACCGAGGAAGCTTAATTACTATCGAAGCAGAAGGTGAAGATGCCCAGGCCGCACTAAGAGCACTAACTGATTTAATTAACGATTTTAATTTACAATAAAAACTGACTAAAAAGTCAGTTTTTTTATTTGCGTTTTCTACCAAGACCAAGCTTATGGTTTAATTTAAATACTTTTTTACGGGCAATTTTACTTGCATATTCTCGTCCTTCATCTAAAAAGATGTCTAACTCATTGCTTTTTACTAATGCGTTATATTTTTCTTTAATTGGCGCAAGTTCAGCAACCACTTTATCAGCAAGTGCGGTTTTAAAATCCGCATAACTAGCGTCCTTATACCGCGCTTCAATGGTTTCAATAGATTCGTGGGTTATGGCACTATAGATGGTTAAAAGATTGCTTATACCAGGTTTGTTTTCTTTATCAAAATGAATGCTTTGGTCGCTGTCAGTCACCGCGCTCATAATGCGCTTTCGAATAATCGCATCATCATCTAAAAGTAAAATACGTGATTTAACATTCTCATCTGACTTACTCATTTTTTTCGTTGGATCAGTTAAACTCATAATCCGCGCGCCAACTTTGGGAATCAAAGGTTTTGGGACGGTGAAAAAATCGCCAAGACGGTTATTAACCCGTTCAGCTAAATCACGTGTGAGTTCTAAGTGTTGTTTTTGATCTTCACCGACAGGCACATATTCAGCGTCATATAATAAGATATCTCCGGCCATTAATGTTGGATAAGTAAATAAACTAGATGTTACACCTGCCGTTTGTTTTTGTGCTTTTTCTTTAAACTGTGTCATCCGTTCTAACTCACCCATATACGTAAAACACTGCAGAAGATACGCCATTTGCGAATGCGCTTCAATTTCAGATTGAATAAACAAGGATAAGCGTTCTTTTTCTAAACCGCACGCTAAATAAAGCGCTGCAAGTTCTTTAATTGTTTTCCGTAATACTTGGCGATCTCTTGGAATAGTAATTGCGTGTAAGTCGGCAATAAACAGCAAAAAGTGGTGATCTGTGTAAGACTTTTGTAAGGTCACAAAGTTTTTAATGCTTCCTAAATACGTGCCTAAATTAAGCGTTCCTGTTGGCTGGATGCCAGAGACAATATGTTTCATAGTTATTCCTCCTTTAAAATAAAAAAACACGTCCTTAGACAAGCTAAGGACGTGGAATAGACGCGGTACCACCTTAGTTCTAGTATACCTACTAGCACTCGCTTCATAACGCTGAAGGTGCGGGCGTGATTGGCGCCACTCATAGACCCATTCATATCTACGCATATGATTTGGCTTACACTATCCCAAACTCGCTTTACACAGCTTTTAGATATTACTTTTTCTATTCATCGTGTTATCTATATAATAAATTAATTATCCTTTTAATGCAAGTTCTAATTCATCAAGTAATGTTTCTAGTCGGTTAACAACTGCTTTAAAGGCATCTTTATTGGTTAAATCAATGCCCGCTTTTTTAACTTGTTCAACTGGGTAATCATTCCCACCTGATTTAAGTAAAGCCATATGTTTTTCAATGTTAGTTGGGTCATTTTTAACCAGTTCATATAGTTTTAAACTCGCCGCAAAACTCGTTGCATATTGATAAACATAATACGGGGTTTTAAAGAGGTGCGGAATATA
>CAYNAA010000106.1:0-1867 GCA_964395055.1 uncultured Candidatus Izemoplasmatales bacterium
TCCCGGCGGTTGATGGAATCGCACTATAGAACACCCACGTTAGCATAATGTTTAAGAGGACAATCTGAAGATAATACTTTTTGATAATGTAAAAAAATGAGTTCATAATTTTTCCTGTTTTAATAAATTAAGTGCTATTTATTAAATTCCCTTTCTTCATAGTATTCGAAAACCACTTATTTAATGAAACCTAAATACGTTGTGGAAAGCGCCATATTACAACTATACTTTGAACATGCGAAAAGGTTGCATTCATAATCAAACGCCCACACGTTTCGATGAAATTAATTAAGTATAGCAAAAACTTATTGATAACAACTTACCAAACCACTTGACCACCTGAAAACTCATCTGTATCCGATTCACTCCTCCATTAATGAATTTGGATTCATCAAATTATTAATCTTAATCCGGTTCTTCCAAAAACAATGAGTAATCAGAATCAATTAAATTGTGATTAAATAATCAGAAAAAAATTATCTAAACAGCTTTAATTCTAAGAGTTATGTATCACCGCTGGACCTTCCTGATGCATTAGATTGTCTTTTGAATTCTCTACGATGGTACTCTTGACCTTGATCTATTATCTTTGCACGTTCTTCTTTAAAGTTTTTAATTTTTGAAACCTTAAATCTTAATTGTAATCCTACACCAACGATTTGCGAAATAAAATATGCTTTGCCTTCTATTCTTCTTTGGCGTGACGATTCCAATATTGCATGTGACCCACTGGCTACGATGAATCCTTCAGAAAATACTTTGCATAATTCCTTTACAACATATAAGCCATAGCCACTATTTTTATCTGCTTCATCAGCTGCAGTCCAGAAATTTGATTGTGCTGTTACTCCGGGTTTCAACGCCAGTTTAATTAAATCATCATCATTCCATGTTTTTTTTCGTTTATTGTACTTTTTAGCACGTGATCGCAATGATTGTGGAATGCCTTTTCCCTGATCAAATATCGCAATTTCCATTAAGTCTTGAACATCCCATCTTTGCGCTGCAAGATAAACGGTCTCAGTCCCTGAGTGTTCAAAAGAATTACGTATCATTTCCCTTAACATAAATTCAAGGCCTTCCTGCTCTTCTCGCACCTCACTTAATTTTTCTGCGATTTCACGAGAGATGACAGTTACTGCATCTACATCACTAAACTTACCTGTCTTTCTGAGATCTTCACGGTCGATTTTTCTCATTGGGACGCATGTGTCATTAGAATTGACTTCATTTACGGTCTTTTGGGTAGGTTCATCGACTAATGAGAAGAATCCCATATGTTCCAAATAACCTATATGACTGTATCCTTGATTATAGATAAAATCTAATTTTTTATCAGGGTATTTTTCTTTAAGTGACGTAATCTTAGAAAATAAAAGTAAAATAGAGAAGGGAGTCACGTTGGTAAATTTATTGAGATTTAATACTAAATGATTATGTCTTTCTGATGCCTCATCTAAGCTACGCAAATGTTTGATCATCTGTATGTTTGCAGCTCCGGTTGTATCAATGTATTCGGTATGCATGCTAACCCACTTCCTTTTTGAACCCCAATGATGGAAACTCAATAAATTTAACAATAAAGCAATATATACTAATAATCATCTTTCCTGTTTAGTTAAAAACCGTTTACCTCTCAAACATTGATTTCTTTATTAGAGGACATATATAAATTTACATACATTTTGTTGAAGTAATTATATAGTTGGACCATCATTAACTTCCCTAATAAGGTAAGGTTTGGATGTCCATTTTTATCATTTTTCCTATCTAAAATATGTATTGTTACATTGACTTTTTGTTCTCTTCTCATTTCACTAAAACTTTCTAGCTTCTCACTAAATCCACTTTCTTTGTGCTCGGATTT
>CAYNAA010000107.1:0-1841 GCA_964395055.1 uncultured Candidatus Izemoplasmatales bacterium
CATGATACATTCCTCCTTATTATACCACTGTTAAGAGTATACATTCATCTTCTGTAATGAGAATGGTGTGTTCGAAATGTGCGCTAATAGCGCCATCTTTTGTAACAGCAGTCCATCCATCATCTAACACTTTCACTTCTTTATTCCCTAGATTGATCATTGGCTCAATCGCAAATGTCATTCCCGGTTTAAGTAATGTGCCTTTATTTGGTTGTCCGTAGTTAGGTATTTGTGGATCTTCATGTAAATTTTTTCCGATGCCGTGTCCAACAAATTCTCTGACTACGCTGAACCCGTGTGACTCAGCATACGTTTGTATAGCGTGTGATATATCTGTAAGTCTAGCGCCTTCTTTGGCATACTTAAGCCCTTCAAATAGTGATTTTTCCGTTACATCGAGTAATTTTTGAGCGTCTTCGGAAATGGTTCCTACAGGATAGGTCCATGCAGAATCACCATGATAGCCTTTGTAATGCGCGCCAATGTCCACTTTAACGATATCGCCATCTTTTAGTTTGCGTTTCTTTGATGGTATACCGTGAACGACTTCTTCATTAATTGAGGTGCATGCACTGCCTGGAAAGCCACCATACCCTTTAAATGAAGGTGTTGCATCGTGTTTTCTAATAACCTCTTCGACCACTTGGTCTATGTCATGTGTTGAGATTCCTGGTTTCATCATTGCTTTAACTGCCTGATGGGCAACGGCAACAATACGTCCCGCTTCTCTCATGATATCAATTTCTCGTTTTGATTTTATGGTTATCATGTAACCTCACCTAATGCCTTTTTAATATCCGCATAGACTTTATCAAAGGATTGCATTCCATTGATATTTTTAAGAATACCGCGGCCAGCATAGTAATCAATAATTGGTTTTGTTTTAGATTCATAAATATCTAAACGGTTTTTGACTGAGTCTAATTGATCGTCTTCGCGTTGATAAAGGTTGCCACCACATACATCACAAACTCCATGAACTTTTGGTGGTTTGAATGATAAGTGGTAGGTTGCGCCACATGCTTTACATACGCGTCTGCCTATCATGCGTTCTAAAATTACTTCTTTATCTACAACGATATTAATGACTGCAGTTAAGTGTGACTGCATTTGATCGAGCATCTCATCTAACGCTTTTGCTTGTGCGACAGTTCGTGGATAGCCATCTAGAATAAAGCAACGTTCTGCATCTTTTTTAAGCAAGCGTTCTCTGACGATTTCGTTTGTAATATCATCGCTAACGAGGTTGCCTTTATTAATGTATTTCATCGCTTCAATTCCTAGTTTTTCATTGTTTCTGTATGCTTCACGAAACATTTCACCTGTAGAAATATTCGTTAGATCAAAATCTTCCACAAGTTTTGCTGACTGACTGCCCTTTCCTGCGCCAGGGGGCCCCATCAATAAGAGTTTCATGTGTACTCCCCCTTTTTATCGAATAAATCCAGTATAACTTTTTCCTTGTACATCGGTTTTGATTTGTTTTGTTGTTTCGATTGCGACACCAACAACGATTAACAATGATGTTCCACCAATTTGAACATAACTTGGAAGTCCGAAAATCGCTGCAATAAAAATTGGTAGTGAAGCAACGGTAACAAGATAAATAGCACCGATCGTAGTAACTCTAAATAATAATTTTGAAATATAGTTTTCCGTTTCTAATCCTGGTCTAATTCCTGGAATGTACGCTTTTTGTTTTTCTAGATTGTTTGACATTTTATCTGGGTTAATCTGTACGAATGAATAAAAGAATGTAAAGACAACGATTAACGCTGCGTAAATAAAGAACCCTAAAGGTCTTGTATAGTCAAACATTTCTAATAGCGTTTGTCCGAAGA
>CAYNAA010000108.1:0-1837 GCA_964395055.1 uncultured Candidatus Izemoplasmatales bacterium
TTCATGTATAAGTTTAGCACAAGAAATCAATAAAAAAAACAAATATTTATCAACACAAATTGTGGATAACTTTTTCTTTAGACAGACTTTTTAACGGAGACACATAAGGGATACAATGCACAACTACGGTCTAGTAAGAGTTATCAACAGTTCCACAAAAACATGTCTTCCACACTTCCACATTTCCACATTTCCAAATGTCGAAACTTTATAATAAAGCCATTTTATAGTGTGGAAAAGTATTTTAAAAAGTTAATAAATAAAAAGAGTACTAATGGTTGACAATAGATGTATTATTATATATAATTGAAAAGCATGGTTTTTCACATATGAATTAGGAGGTGTTGATCATGAAAAGAACATATCAACCGAATAAACGCAAAAGAGCCAAAACACATGGTTTCCGTGAACGCATGAGTAGTCCAAACGGAAGAAAAATAATAGCAAGAAGACGTAAAAAAGGTCGCAAACGCCTCACAGCTTAACAAACCATATCTTTTAAAATACCTGTAAACACCTGAAAAAGATACTTTTTTAGGTGTTTTTTATTGTTAAAGAGGTGATGAGCGTGAAAAAAGCATTTAGAATCAAATCAACACGCGATATTGAAGCAGTGTTAAAAGGGCGCGATGTTGTTAGAAACAATCATTTTAAAGTATATAAAAGAAAAAACCATGGCCAACGTCATTTTCGTGTTGCGTTTAGTGTTCCTAAGAAATATGGTAACGCTGTAGAACGCAATAAGATGAAAAGACGACTAAGAATGATTGTTTCTAGTTTAAATATCCAAACGCCTTTTGATGTTTTTATTATTGTGAATCCCAATACAAAAGGGATGAGCTATGATACCATCGCAAAAGAATTAACACAGTTACTTAAGAAAACAAAAATAATTTGAGGTGAAATAATGAAAAATACTCTTAAGATTAGTTTATTGGTTGTCGTTTTGTTTATGGTCCTCACTCTGTCTGGGTGTAATACCGAACATTATAATGAGTCAATTTATGCTGAAGGTGGATTCGGTTGGGTTCAAGCAATTGTCCGCGGAATCGCTCAGTTGGTTTATCAATTAAGTAAATTTGCCGGGGGACATTATGTTATTGGTTTAATTGGAATTACATTACTCGTTCGTGTAATTGGATGGCCAATTTATTCTAAAAGTAATGCTTTAAGTGCAAACATGCAAATGGCTCAACCAGAGCTTGATAAGTTAAAACAAAAATATCAAGGTAAAACTGACCAAGCAAGTCAAAAAGCTCAACAACAAGAAATGATGAAAATTTATAAAGAATATGGAATTAACCCATTAGGGTGTTTCTTACCACTATTACAAATGCCAATTTTTATCGCAATGTATCAAACCGTAAGACGGATTCCTCTTACTGATCGCTTTAGCGATTTAAATTATGAATTCTTATGGTTTAATTTTAAAGCAGAACCAGTTTCACCGTTTTATAGTCCGGAGAACTGGACATTCTTAATTATGGCATTAATTGTTGGATTAACGATGTTCTTCTATCAACGTTATGCAATGAAAAAACCTGATATTTTGCAAAATAAAAAGTATCGTACACAACAACAACAACAATCTGAACAAACCATGAAATATATGTCATTCTTTATGACTTTCATGCTTGTATTTATTGCGTTTACCAACTTAGGAATAGCATTCTATTGGATTGTTGGGAACTTGTTCCAGTTCTTCCAAACATACATCAACCGTAAGAAAACCATTGAAAAATTAGAGGCAAAGAAAAATTCACTTTAAGGATGATAAATAATGAAAAAATTAACATTTGATACCAAACTTTTAGGAGAAGCTAAAGAACAAGCGGTT
>CAYNAA010000109.1:0-1776 GCA_964395055.1 uncultured Candidatus Izemoplasmatales bacterium
GTGCACTTGTACCAGCAGAACGAACAAGTTGTCCACCTTTGTTAGGTGAGAGTTCAATATTATGAATAACACTACCTACAGGAATATTTTTTAGCGGCATCGCGTTCCCAACTCTAATATCAGCTTTTTCTCCTGATACAATAGTCATTCCAACTTCTAATCCCTTAGGTGCTAAGATATAACGTTTCTCACCGTCTGCATAATGAATCAATGCGATATTAGCAGTACGATTAGGATCGTATTCAATAGTAGCAACACGCCCCTCGATATTATCTTTATTGCGTTTAAAATCAATGATGCGGTATTTTCTTTTAACGCCGCCACCTTGATGACGAACGGTAATTTTACCTTGATTATTACGACCCGATTTCTTGTTGAGTTTAACAAGTAATGATTTTTCCGGTTGATCTGTAGTGATTTCCGAATAATCAAGAGCTGTCATATGTCTAGTCCCATTCGTGATCGCTTTATACTTTTTTAAAGCCATTACGGTAACCTCCTTTATTAATGATTATTTACGCAGAGAAGATTTCTATTTTATCTTCTTTATTTAATGTCACAATTGCTTTAGTAACGTGATTTTTATATCCTTCGTGTTTTCCGACTCTTTTCAGTTTCGGTGTGGTATTGATCACATTAACTTTTATTACTTTAACGTCGAACAATGATTCGATTGCTTTTTTGATTTGAACTTTATTTGCGTGTTTATCCACTTCAAATGTATACTTGTTTTCATTTTCAACAAGTTGCATTGATTTTTCTGTAATAAGTGGACGCTTAATGATTTCAGATGCTAACATTACCCAAGCACCTCCTCATATTTTTTAACCGCGTCTTGAGTAGCAAGCAATGTATGTGAATTCATAAGTTCATATACACTCGCTTGTTCAGCAGTGCGTACAGTAACACCCGGGATGTTTCTTGCGGCAAGTAATACAGTATCGTTTGGTTTGTCTAAAACAATCATCACTTTACCTGAAAGTGAGAGATTGTTTAATACCTGAACAACTTCTTTTGTTTTAGGTGAGTCTAAATTTAGCGCATCTAAGATAAAGAATTGTTTTTCTGCAACTTTAGAAGATAAAGCAGATTTAAGTGCAAGTCTTCTAACTTTTTTGTTAACTTTTACTATATAACTTCGCGGCGTTGGTCCAAAGACTACACCACCACCAACCCATTGAGGGGCTCTAATGGTTCCTTGACGTGCACGGCCGGTTCCTTTTTGTCGCCATGGTTTACGTCCACCACCACGAACAAGTCCACGACTTTTTGTGCTGTGTGTCCCTTGACGCATTGCAGCGCGTTGTGCTTTTACAACTTCATATAATGCTTGCTGGCTTGGCTCGATTCCAAAGATTGAATCTTGTAATTCGATATTTCCAACGTTATCTCCAGCTTGATTTAACAATGCTAATTTTGGCATATTAAATCCTCCTTTCAAGTATTATTCTACTGACTCTTCCGAGTTGGTATTTTGTTCTAGGTATTGATTTGGATCGAGTGGCTTAATTGCTTCGGTTTTAACACCGCGTCTAACAAGAACAAGCCCTTTTTTCGGTCCAGGAACATTACCTTTAATCAATAATAAGTTTCTTTTCGTGTCAACTTTTACAATTTGCAAGTTTTGGATTGTTACCGTAGTTGCTCCCATATGTCCCGGTAATTTTTTACCTGGTCTTACATGATTTGGATCGATTGGTCCCATTGAACCTGGACGTCTATGATAACGAGATCCATGCGTCATTGGTCCACGATGTTGGTTATGACGTTTGATTG
>CAYNAA010000110.1:0-1771 GCA_964395055.1 uncultured Candidatus Izemoplasmatales bacterium
CTTCAAAGTTTTCATCATCATAGGGGGTTGATTGAAACACCATGTAATCTTGTGCGTCTAAGGTTATGAGATCGCATTCTTTAGGAATATCGCCTGTGTAATCATAAGGAACTTCTACACCATGTACATAAGGTGATGAGCCTGCTTTGATAAGTTTTTTGGGAAGCCACATACCTGCAGGTTCATATAATGCTTCCTTAATACTTGCTAAAATGCCGTAAATATCGCAACCAACTTCCTCGCAGTAGGCAAAGTAATTTGTGGCTGCTTTTCCTCGTAAAATGATGGCTTTTCGTTTCGGTCGTTTGATGACTTGAGTAAATAAAGTGAATGGACTTGGATTGATAGTATCATCTCCTTTTCTTATTTTTGAGATATGTCTGCTTTTGGCGTCATAAGGTAAAAACCAGGGAATCGGTTTGTTATGAAGTTGATACGCTTTTGGCGCGATACCGAAGGTTTTTGAGAAGGCTCTTGTAAACCCTTCGTGCGAGTCAAAAAGAAAGGTTAGTGCAACATCAATCACTGGTGTTTTGTGATGTTGCATGAACTTTGCGGCTAAGGTAAGCCGGCGTTTTCTTATGTAGTCAAAAGGGCTTAGGTCAGTATAGGTTTTAAACAGTTTGGCTGCGTAGTAAGGTGAATAATGACTGACTCTAGCAAGGTCTAATAAGGTTATTGGCTCTTTAATATGCTCTTCAATATAGTTTTGCATTGTAGAAACTGCGTCAATATGCGCTTTTTGCATGACATCACCTCACATTCATTGTATAAGAAGTTGATAATAATTTCTTGACCATTCTTGCTATAAATAGTGTACAATATTTATGGTAGCGATTACAATATAGATGTTGTAAAGATGCTTCTTACATTGTATTATTATATATATAAAACTCGCAAGGAGTGGTTCGATGAAAAAGGAAAAACGTGCAGGATTAATACTGCTCTTTATTTTGTTGTTTTTATTTTGGCTGATTTTAGCATCGTCATTAAATCCGGCAGATTTAATTATTGGAGCGATTGCCTCTTTATTAATTGTTTTTTATAGTATTGATATCGTCTTTTTAGAATCAGAAAGTATGGGACTGTATCCGAAAGTTGTATGGCGGTTATTAAAGCTGTTTGTGGTTTTAATGATTGAAGTCGTAAAAGCAAATTTTGCGGTTGTAAAGATTGTCTTAAGTCCTAAAATTAACATTAATCCTGGATTTAGACGGATCAAACAACCACTTAAAAAGACCTTGCTACAGGCGTTGTTTGGGAATGCAATTACCTTAACACCAGGAACATTAACGGTAGATATGGATGAAGCGTCGATTTTAGTTCATGGATTAAATATTGAAAATGTCGATCATATTAAAGATAGTCCGATTGAAAAAGCATTTCTTAAGGTAGAAGGTGACACACATGATTGAAAGTGTAATTTTTAGTGGAATTGTGGTGTTGTCATTGTCATCTTTTGTTGCGTTTTACCGAGGGTATAAAGGACCATCTACGGCAGACCGTGTTGTTGCGATTAATGTTATTTCAACGAAAGTTACCGCAATTATCGTGCTTGTTGCACTGTACTTACATGAGTCGAGTTATGTTAATGTGGCGCTTGTATATGCGATGGTTGGGTTTTTATCTACGATTGGTGTTGCGAAATATTTACTTAAGGGGCGGTTAAAATGATTGTTGAAATAATTGCGAGTATATTTATCATTTTAGGATTATTCTTTTTTGTTGTTGGAGCGATTGGTCTTATTAGAATGCCTGATGTGTTTTGCCG
>CAYNAA010000111.1:0-1749 GCA_964395055.1 uncultured Candidatus Izemoplasmatales bacterium
GATTGATCCATTCGCATATCTAAAAAAGCATCATGGTTATAACTAAATCCCCGTGATGGATCATCAAAATGAAATGATGAGACCCCAAGGTCATACAGTATGCCATCTACGGATGTTACATTGTGTTTTGCGAGGGCGGGTTTTATATTAACAAAGTTATCTTTGATAATAGTGAATTTATCTTGGTGGGCATTTAGGCGTTCTTTGGCTTTATTAATCGCAAAGGTGTCTTGGTCAAACATAAAGAGGTGTCCGGTTGTTAGGTGTGCTAAAATTGCTTCAGAGTGTCCTCCACCCCCAAGCGTACAATCCACATATATACCGTCTTCTTTAATATTGAGTTTTTCGATTGCTTCTTTTTTTAATACTGTTGTATGTTCCATCATTACACCACCTTTTTGATAAAAGAAAAACGCTGGAATCAGCGCTTCTTTTTGACGCTTAAGCGTCTAATTCTTCTTCTGGTTTTTCTTCAATAACTGTACGTCCGTTGTATGTTCCGCACTCTTTACACACTCTGTGAGCTAATTTCATTTCGCCACAGTTTTCACACACTACCATACCTGGTGCTGAAATTTTAAAATGCGTACGACGTTTACGTTTACGAGTTTTTGAAGTTCTTCTTTGAGGAACTGCCATACGTGATGCCTCCTATCATTTGTATTTCTCTAAGTCCTTAAAGGCAGGGTTCACGTTGTCCTTTTTTTCACTCTGCTTGTCGGATTTAAATGTTGCGTCTTTACTGACAACGCGTAAAGGTTTTTCCAAATATATATTAGACCATATTATTGGCAATAAGTCAATAGTTATCCCTTCGATTTGTCGATATTCATCTTTTTCATCTTCGGTAAAGGTTTCGGTGACGTCAAAATCAAGTGCTACTTCGACTGGTTCAAGGGTTATCGCACAAGCTACAGTGAGCGTCGCTTTGATGGTCATGTCAAAATGGTAATAGGTGTTGTCTTCAACTTCAAATTCACCTTCTACAGTGACTGGGGATACAGATAGTATATCATCATTCTCATCAATGAATGCCGAGAGATCGAGCACCTCACTGAAGGTGTTTTCGCTATACTGTTTTTTTCTTAGTTCTGGAAGTGTCCATTTCATTTTTATCCCTCCTTTTATGTGTTTAAATTATATGTTTTATTCGCACCAAAGTCAAATATAAGGTATAATAAGTAAGAACATGAAGGACGGTGGAATCATGAACGTTACAGGTATTGTTGTTGAATATAACCCCTTGCATCACGGCCATATGCATCATTTAAAAAAAGCCCGTAGCTTAAGTGAAGGCAGTGTGGTTATTGCGGTGATGAGCGGGCATGCCATGCAACGCGGAGAATTTAGTATTGCTGATAAGTTTACAAGAACCAAATGGGCGCTAGAAGCCGGAGTTGATTTGGTGGTAGAACTTCCTGCAGTATTTTCTTTACAAAACGCGGATAAATTTGCCCGTGCTAGCGTGGAAATTCTCAATCTGTTAGGCGTAGATTCAATGATTTTTGGTAGTGAGACTGGGGATATTACGCATTTAAAAGACGTGGTAGCTACGATGAATACAAAAGCCTACCAAGAAAAAGTCAAACTATATATGGATGAGGGAAACAGTTATCCAACGAGCTCTCAACTAGCACTAAACGAAAGCCATGACACCACGTTTAACCAAGCCCCTAACGATATTTTGGGTATCCAATATATTCAAGCGATTAATAGTTTAGATAGTACCATAGAACCATTCGCGATTGA
>CAYNAA010000112.1:0-1703 GCA_964395055.1 uncultured Candidatus Izemoplasmatales bacterium
GACAATTTCTAAATAAGGGGGTGCATAATTTTTTGATATGTTGTAGAATATACTTAGTGAAATTTTTTTATATTCTAATTAAAGGAGATTAGCCTAGAAAGAGCAACACAACTATAGGGGGGAGAAAGTTATGGAAAACGAGGGTAGTGTGGAGGAAATCAATATTAAAGAGTTGGTACTTTTACTATGGAAGAAATGGTATATTATTGTTGCAAGCGTGGTGTTAATTACAGCTGCAGCGTTTTTTTATGCCTATTACACTTTAGATGATGAATATACAGCAAGAGCATCTATGATGATTTTAGTTGAGGATGATAATGAAACCGCAACGACGGATTTTAATTTATCGACGCGACTTGTAAAAACATATAGTGAACTGGCAAAAAGCGATTTGGTTATCGATCAAGTTATCGCTGATTTAGATTTAGGATGTTCACCAGAACATATTAGAAACAGTTTTAATATCACTGGTGTTGATGATACGATTATTATTAATCTCAATGTAACACAAGACACACCAGAAAAAGCACAAAATGTCGCGAATGTGACTGTATCTGTCATGCAAAGTGTCTCGCAAACCTATGAAGGACTAGACAACATAGAGATTCTTGATGTGGCATCACTACCAACAACACCATCAGGCCCAAATAGAATACTATATCTTGTTATCGGTGTGATTTTAGGCGGCATTGTTGGTGTAGGTGGTATCTTTTTATTTGAAATGCTTGATACAACGATTAAAACATCTAAAGACGTTGAGACTAAACTTGACTTACGTGATTTAGCAAGCATTCCTAATTATAATATAAAAGGCTTTGCGGATTCTTATAATCAGTTAGAAGAATATACACCGATTACTTTAGTAGAACCCAGTTCGGTGATTGCTGAACAATACCGCAAACTTAGAACAAACATTGAACTGTCTGACTTTGATAAAACCCCTCAAGTTATTGGTATTACCTCAACCAATAAAATGGAAGGTAAAACCTTGACGTGTCTTAATTTAGCTGAAGTCTATGCACAAAGTAAAAAGAAAACCTTACTTATTGAAATGGATTTAAGACGACCGACTATCCATAAAGGGTATGGTTTATCTAACCTTAAAGGTCTATCAAACTTAGTTACAGATAATGCTGAACTTAATACAGTTATTCAAGCGGTAAATGAATATTTAGATATCTTACCATCAGGTAAATCACTACCATATCCAGCAGAATTTTTAGCAAGTGAACAATTACGGACACTTATTCAAGAACTAAGACAAACATATGACCGTATTATTATTGATACACCACCAATGACCGCTGTAACTGATGCGAGTATTATTAGTACATTCTGTGATGGCATGGTGATTGTTATCGCATCAAGAGAAACTGATCTTCATATGACAAAAAAAGCACTTAGTGAGTTGCGCTTAAATAAAGCGAATATCATTGGTGCAGTATTGACCCATGTAGATAGTCAAGATATGAAATATATTAATTATTACCGCTATGTTTAACAAATAAATATAAAACCAAAAGGAGCGATTGATAAACTAATCGCTCCTTTTTTAACGTATTTATGATAAAGGTTTTATTAAACAAAAGATATAAACAAGGCAAGCATTAAAAGGAAATATTATTATAGAAATCACAGTAGTGATTTTAATATATATTACAAAAAGATAAGCTATGATATACTGTAAGCGTAAAATTGTGATT
>CAYNAA010000113.1:0-1685 GCA_964395055.1 uncultured Candidatus Izemoplasmatales bacterium
AACCAAATGAAATTGGCGATTACATTCGCCAACAAATGGAAAAAATGATTATGGTACCGTTTAAAGACATGAAGATGGATTACGTGATTCACCGTAAGAACGAAGACCATTATGAAGTTATTATGTTTTATGCACCATCAAATGAGCTAAAAGAATATGTATCACTCTTTTATAAAATGAACATGCAGGTGGTTAGAACTGATATTCCACCGCTTAGTTTACACCGGTTGTTTTATTACCGTAAACATGAAGATAGCGATTTACAGTTTGACCGTGATATTATGTTTGTGGCGGTGTTTGATCAAACCTATTCAATGTATATCTTTGATGAAGAGATTCCGCTCTTTAGTTTGGTTCAAAACGTCAATCAAAAATCGTTAAGCAACGATAAATATTTAGAGTTATTAGATAGTGAAATTGCGAAGATTAGTAATTACTATAAATATAACCTTCATGGCGGTGAACGCGCGATTAAGAAAACGGTTATCTTTAATATGACGACAAAGTTTGAAAATGATGAACTAGAAGAATATTATAAAGATGATAGTTCTGATGAACAGATGATTGTCTTTAATATGAAAAAAGCGAGTAAGATTGTGGATACGTTAATCGATAGAGAGTGTTACGTACCACTTGCTGCATCCTTAGTTCAATCTAGGGGGTTATTCTAATGGCGAATCGTAAATATCAAGGCCGTAGTGTATCTGGGTCTAATGATTTTATCCATATTGACTTATTGCCTGATGTTAAACGGCCAAGACAGTTTAACGTTAATATCTTACTTTTAGTATTAATTGCCGTTTTTGCAAGTTGGTTAGTGATTTATTTACCACTTACAAGTAGACAAGACCGACTCGATAATGCGTTAGAAGAACGCAGTGACTTGCAGTATCAGTTACTGTTAGTCAATGAAGAACGTGTTGGCTATAACATCGAAGAAGAACGCTTAGTGTTTTCTGCCCTAGTAGATAATGCGATTGACTTACAAATTGATGTGCTAGATTATCACGATCAAATTGCGAGTGTTATAGAAGAACAAGGTGTCATTAGATCGGTCTATTATGATCATATAACACATGAATTTATGTTTGATGTTGATGCGCCTTCTGGGTCTGATTTTATCAATATCGATTTTGCGCTTGTTGAATTACCTTTTGTTGTCTCATCAACCTATTCAGTTAGTTCTGTAAGTGGGTCTGGTGCGAATTATCAAGCAGCCTTTTTGATAGAGGTGAATGTCGATGCTGAGTAAAAAGTTAAGTGATTTTATCTTTATTGGTGCGGTAGTATTCATTTTGATTACTGTTGTGGTTGTACGTGTTTTAATCTTTAATCAATACGACGCACGGACTGAAAATGCTGAAAATGATATTGCTAGACTTGAGACACAAATTGCTCAGGTTAGTAATTTGGTCGATAATAACCGGCATGATCAATTAGCCAGTATGGTAGAAATGCACGAACATGTCCCTAATACTTTTAGTCAAACCCATCTATTTGATTATGTAGCAGGAATGTTAGAACTCTCTGGTGTGACTTTAGCAGACCACCAAGACCGTCAGATTGCATCAGCTACAACTGGGGATGAGGCACAGTTTCCTGAAGATTCAGATTTCCGCGAAGTCGCGCAAGATTTAACAGCGTTTCGTTTCCGGGTAACATTTGAAGCGGATAATCTTGATGAA
>CAYNAA010000114.1:0-1685 GCA_964395055.1 uncultured Candidatus Izemoplasmatales bacterium
ATTATAAAAATGATGTTGAAGTTATCAAACAAAGTATCAGCGCATTATTAGGAATCTTTTCTGGATTCATAATTATGGGTCTCAATGGGTTTATACTCTATCATGCATTATCAATCACGAATTTTCAAGGTGCTGTTTATCTTGTGACGCTTGTGAATAGCATATTGTTTGGATTAGTTGTCATGCTTCTCCACACAAAAGTAGATAGTCTATTTCATCACATAGATGGCTAAATTAAAGCGCTACAAAATTATGTGGCGCTTTAATATTAAATTTTATTATATTTTTTTATTGACAATAGTGTATACCGTACAGTATAATCAAAGTGAGGTGATGTTATGGACAAAGATAAACTACTTAAAACGTTGTTCCAAGAACTAAAAAAAGGTACGCTAACACTAGTTGTTCTTGGATTACTTGAAAAAAAACATTATGGATATTCACTTGTTGATACCTTACAAGCACACGAAATTGAGATTGATCAAAATACCCTGTATCCATTACTTAGACGATTAGAACAACAGCACCTACTTGATGCGTCGTGGGAAGTCAGTGACCCTAGACCAAGAAAATATTATCAACGAACCGAGTTTGGCGATACGGTTTTCTTAGCACTAAAAGCGCATTATGAGTCATCACATAAAAAGATACAATCATTATTAGAAGAGGTGAAAAAGGATGATTGAACGGTACTTATACGCCATTGAAAAATATTTACCTAAAAAACACAGAACAGACATCATTAATGAGTTACGCAGTTTAATTTATGATGAAGTAGAAGCACGTAAAGCATCAAGTAAAGCGAGTGAAGACCTAATAATTAAAGAGGTATTAATCCAATTAGGTAGACCAGAAAAAGTAGCAGCCGCTTACTTACATGACGGTGAATTTATTAACAAAACACTCGAACCACTATTTTGGATGGTTGTTAAAATTGTGGCAATTGTTGTACCCATAGCTTTGTTTTTTGTAAAAACCTTAGCATATTTTAATACCCATATTACGTATGAATTTGGTGAATTCTTACTCTTTATTTTGACGGTTATTCCAGATATGATTACGGCAGTATTTACCAGTTTTGGTATTATTACGTTAATTTTTTATGGGTTGAGTCGGTATGATGAATCCGCCCTTGAATTAGAAGCGGACCGTGACCCATTTAATCCCGAAAAGTTACCAAATATTCCAGAATCAGTATATAAAATATCTTATGTTGAACGGATCGCTGCCATTGTTTTTTCACTCGCGTTATTATATATTTTGAATTATCAACAAGGCGTTATCGCAGTTTATTCAGGTGGCACGCGTTATCCGTTACTTAATGATACATTCGATAGGTTATTGATATTTATTAATATTGGCATTGTTGCACAAATTATCATCGCTGGTGTAGACTTAATAAAACAACGAAAAACCTTCGCGACTAAAACCGCTTCTTATATTCAAGTAGTATATAGTGCTGTTATTCTCTTTGTTTTAGCCTTTGCAGACATTTTTAATGACATTGTTATTGCAGGGTATAATTTAGAAGTTGTTGTTACCATCTTTACAGTTATAATGGTGTTTGCTGGTGCTGCTTCTATTATTGGTGGTACAGTTGATTTTATCAAGACGTTTTTGCAAACACACGCCAATAAAAAATGATATTCTCGCGAATATCATTTTTTTATCGTTACCGAACATCT
>CAYNAA010000115.1:0-1667 GCA_964395055.1 uncultured Candidatus Izemoplasmatales bacterium
TAACATCTAACCCAGCTATTTTACCTGCGTCTTTGGTTGCTTGACGTTCGGCATCGTTAAAATAAGCTGGCACGGTAATAACTGCTTCTTTAACGTCTTCACCTAAATAACTTTCCGCACTTGCTTTTAAGTTTTGTAAGATCATTGCAGAGATTTCTTGTGGTGTGTATGTTTTTCCGTTTGCGTTTACTTTGTCTTTTGTTCCCATTTTACGTTTAATTGATGAGACGGTATCTGGATTGGTAACGAGTTGACGTTTGGCAACTTCACCAACTTGAATTTCTCCATCTTTAAACGCAACAACACTTGGGGTTGTGCGGCCACCTTCTGGATTGGCGATAACTTTTGCTTCGCCACCTTCCATGACAGCTACACATGAGTTTGTGGTTCCTAAATCAATTCCAATTATTTTTCCCATAGATTATTCATCTCCTTATTATTATTCACTAACTTTTACCATGGCAGGGCGAATGACCCTGTCTTTGAAGCGATACCCTTTTTGGTATACTTCGATAATTGTATTTGGTTCAACACCTTCAGCAGGTTCTTTGCTGACGGCTTGGTGATAGTTTGGATCAAACGGTTCGTTTTCAGGGTTTAATACCTCTAACCCTTCTTGTGTCAATGCTTCCATTAAATCTCTGCGGATCATGTCAAAGCCTTTAGCATGGGCTTTAAGTTTTCCGTCTTCCATTTCATTCATTAGACCTAACTCAAAATTATCAAGCGGGGTCAATAACTTTTTAACAAGCTCTAAATTTGCGTATTTTCGGTCTCTAATGCGTTCTTCGTTAATACGACGTTTAAAGTTCTGTAGTTCCGCTTGATTGCGAAGTAACCGATCATTCAAGGTTTTAATCTCTTCTTCTAAAACTTGAATCTGATCTACTGTTTCTTCAACCGCTTCTTCAACGTCTTCTTCAAGCGTTTCTTCACTCACAGTTTCTTCTTCTTGGGTTTGTTTTTTCTTTGTCAAGAAAACACACCTACTTTCTATACAGTTTCGACATATGTGCGGCTAAGTATTTAAGAAGGGGAATCACTTTCTGATACTCCATTCTTGTAGGTCCGACGACCGCAATACGACCTTTTTCACCTTCACGCGCTTCATATGGAACCATAATGACAGAACAATCTTGCATCGCATGAACTTCATTTTCATGCCCGATTCGGACGGTTAAGCCGTTCGATTCAGAATGTCCAATCAGTTTTAAGATGTCATTTTGTTCAAAGAAGTTCATTAACTCACGGACCCGTTTCACATCACTAAACTCAGGTTGATATAACATGTTGCTTTGGCCTGATAAATAGTATTTACTTTGGGTAAACTTCGTGAAGGCATCTAAAAATGCATCGATGATTTTCTCGTTATAATCGAGTAGATCTTTAATTTTCTGATGATTGATTTCATAATGAATTTTTTCACTCACTTGCGAAATCGGGACATCGTATAAGATTTCATTAAAGATTTCGATCACACGGGATAACTGTTCACTATTCGTTCCATTGGGTAAGGTAATATTTTTACTTTCAACATGGCCTAAATTGGTAATTACAAGTAAGACAGCTTGTCTGTCGTAAATCGGAATCAACTCAATTTTTTTAACGCGAGAATTACGCGCTGATGGGCCTAGTGCTATGGTAGTGTAATTGGTTAACTGACTTAA
>CAYNAA010000116.1:0-1656 GCA_964395055.1 uncultured Candidatus Izemoplasmatales bacterium
TTAGCACGAGTATGGTGGTTGATCCGACAATCTTAGAAGTTCAAGTCAATGGTGTCACATTATCATTTGACGAATTCACAATACCTCAAAATCAATCATTTTCACAAGAGTTTATTGAAGTTCTGATAAGTGATGAGATTGATATTGCGCAAGGCGATAATGTTATCACAGTTAGAGTATTAGAAAACGAGTACTTAAATGGTGGAACAGGATCACCAGTATATGACAATATAATTATTGAAACAGATGCTGCATTATCATGGGATCCAGTAACATCAAATATTGAATAAATATACCACTATAAATTATGACAGATTAACTTCCTTTATTTAGACTAAAGACAAGGCGGATTGGAGAGCGAAAACATGAACTTTTTAAAATTCTTATGGAGTAATAAAGCAACAAAAATATGGTTACTTGTAACCACTATTGTTATGATTTTTGTATTATCAGTATCAATAGTAGCAACGCAAAATACATTTTTAAGCGGGACCCTAGATATCTATTTTGGTGGTGACCGAGCTGTAATCAGTGAAACCGATGAGGGTGATGATTTATACACGACATCCTATGAGACAAAAGAAGAAGTGTTAGAAGCGGCACAAACGTTTAATATTTCTTTAGCTGAGGAAGGGATGGTCTTATTAAAAAATGAAAACAATGCCCTTCCTTTGGATGAAGGTAGCAACATCAGCGTGTTTGGAAAGAACTCTGTAAACTTAGTCTATGGAGGTTCAGGATCGGGAGCAACAGGTGGTTCTGATCAAATTAACCTTTATGACAGCCTTGAAGCGGCAGGATTTACGATTAATCCGACGTTAAAGGCGTTTTATAATGATGACTCTCGCTCTGGTGATGGACGAGAAAGAAATCCGGATATCGGTGTAATTATTTCTGGGTTTGGGACAGGAGAAACACCAATTAGCAGTTATGACACGCAAGTAAGAGAAAGTTATGATGACTACGATTCTGCAGCTGTTGTGGTGATTTCAAGAATTGGTGGTGAAGGCTTTGATTTGCCTAGAACCATGCTTGAATCCTATGATGATGGCGCTAATGTAATTGAAGGCGCTAAAAGCGGTGACAGTCATTATTTAGAGTTAGATAAAAATGAAGAGGACATGTTATTAGAGGCATATGAAAATTTCGACAAAGTTGTGCTGCTGGTGAATACACCAGCATCAATGGAACTCGGATTTTTAGATGATGAATCGCATCCTTTATACAGTGATAAACTTGAAGCTGCATTATGGACTGGGTTCCCAGGCGGAACAGGTGCCATGGCGATAGGTCGTATTTTAAATGGAACAGTGAATCCATCAGGCCGCACGACAGGCACCTATGCGAGAGACTTTACCCAAGATCCAACTTATTTTAATTTTGGTAATAATAATATGACAAACGGGAATCGTTATACAGTTGATGGTGAAGATAAAAATGCGTATTTTGTAGATTATGAAGAAGGCATTTATGTTGGATACCGTTACTTTGAGACAAGAGGACATACCGAAGGTGAGAATTGGTATAATGATAATGTTGTTTTTCCTTTTGGATATGGACTAAGTTATACAACATTTGATTGGGATATATCGTCATTACGACCTAGAGATGGCCGTACCATCGAGAAAAATGATGTTATTGAGGTCGAAGTCGATG
>CAYNAA010000117.1:0-1656 GCA_964395055.1 uncultured Candidatus Izemoplasmatales bacterium
CCTTTATTTAGCGGTTTATCGAAATGAGCTTTTTTTATTTGCTTGTATGTATTCTATACTGATGGGTTTATTTGAAGTAATGAAAATCACATCTTTTTGTTTGAGTGCGATAATGGCTTTATAAACGCCATGCAATCTATATTTAGTTTTAGTGTATATGTATGAAATATTTAAGATTATAAAAAATAGAATTAACCCTTGCATTTTCTGTTTTCTTTGCATATAATATCATATGTATTCACATATACGTATATAAGAATATATAGTGAGGTGATATCATGGATACATTAGTTTCATTTTTTAAAGCTATGTCAGATGAAACGCGTTTAAGACTATTGGTACTACTTTATAGTCAGGATCTTTGTGTTTGTGAATTAACTGATACATTACAATTATCGCAACCCAAAGTTTCAAAGCATTTATCTAAGTTACGTGATTTAGGATTTGTCGATACGCGTAAAGATTCTCGGTTCGTTTATTATTACCTTTCCGTTGATGATGCGACTATTTTAGCTTTTCTAAAAGCGATTGATGATTCTATTGAGAACTATGATGTACTGAAAAGTGATCGCGATATCGTTTCACAATGTAGGCGAGAAATTTAGAATTATACAAAAAAAAGAAAGGGGATTAATTTATGAGTATTTTAGAGTTTATTTGGAATTTAATTATTGAAGGACTAGTTTTCTTACGAAATTACACGTTTTATCCTAGTGATGGAGAGACGTTTTCACTTTTAAGAATAATGAGTTTATTTATTGCTTTTAGTATTTCTGGTGCGATAATTGTTTTTATGTCACAAAGCGCTGTTTTAAAACATATGGGCCCAAAAGCCAAACGTTTAAAAGCATATAGTGTTGCATCGGTATCCGGCGTTATTTTAGCGGTTTGTTCGTGTTCGGTTTTACCGATGTTCGCCAGTATCCGTAAAAAAGGCGCTGGTATCGGACCAGCAATTGCATTTTTATTTTCTGGTCCCGCAATCAATATTTTGGCATTAACTTTAACGTTTACTGATATTGGTCCTGATATTGCACTTGCAAGAATTATCGGTTCTATTATTTTAGCTTTTGTTATCGGCTTTACGATGTATGTTATCTACCACAAGAGTGAAGAAAAAGATGAAAATGAAGCAATGTTTAATCAGCCCGATTCTGATACACCAAAGTTAAAGGTGTGGCAAAAGGGACTATTTTTTGCAACGTTATTTGCAATTTTAATCTTTGGGGTTTATGAACCAGCACCAACAATTATTTTCGTTCTTTTTCTAATTGCCCAACTCATCGCATTCTTTTCAATGGAGGATATTAAACAGTGGGGCAAAGAAACATTTGTTCTTGCAAAAAAAATCGTTCCATTATTTGCAGTTGGTATTTTCTTTGCGGGAATACTATCCGCGCTTATAACGCCTGATATGTTGGCTGATTTTGTTGGTATGAACACATATGCTGCTAATTTAATTGCCTCTATGATTGGTTCGGTTATGTATTTTGCGACGATGACTGAGGTGCCTATTGTTAGTGCATTACTTGCAAATGGAATGCATAGAGGACCAGCAACAGCATTGCTTCTTGCAGGACCATCTCTTAGCTTACCAAATATGATTATTATTACAAAAGTTATTGGTATTAAAAGAGCTTCTACCTATATTGGACT
>CAYNAA010000118.1:0-1656 GCA_964395055.1 uncultured Candidatus Izemoplasmatales bacterium
CATCGACTTCGACCTCAATAACATCATTTTTCTCGATGGTACGGCCATCTCTAGGCCGTAATGACGATATATCCCAATCAAATGTTGTATAACTTAGTCCATACCCAAAAGGAAAAACAACATTATCATTATACCAAGTCTCACCTTCGGTATGTCCTCGTGTCTCAAAGTAACGGTATCCAACATAGATGCCTTCTTCATAATCTACAAAATATGCATTTTTATCTTCACCATCAACTGTGTAACGATTCCCATTTGTCATATTATTATTACCAAAATTAAAATAGGTTGGATCTTGGGTAAAGTCTCTCGCATAGGTGCCTGTCGTGCGGCCCGATGGATTCACTGTTCCATTTAAAATACGGCCAATCGCCATCGCACCTGTTCCCCCTGGGAACCCAGTCCATAATGCGGCTTCAAGTTTATCACTGTATAAAGGATGTGATTCATCATCTAAAAATCCGAGTTCCATTGATGCTGGTGTATTCACCAATAGCACAACTTTGTCAAAATTTTCATATGCTTCTAATAACATGTCCTCTTCATTTTTATCTAACTCTAAATAATGACTGTCACCGCTTTTAGCACCTTCAATTACACTAGCGCCATCATCATAGGATTCAAGCATAGTTCTAGGCAAATCAAAGCCTTCACCACCTATTCTTGAAATCACCACAACAGCCGCAGAATCATAATCATCATAACTATCTCTTACTTGCGAATCATAGTCGCTAACTGGTGTTTCTCCTGTCCCAAACCCCGAAATAATTACACCGATATCTGGATTTCTTTCTCGTCCATTACCAGAGCGAGCATCATCATTATAAAATGCCTTTAATGTCGGGTTTACAGTAAACCCTGCTGCATCAAGACTATCATAAAGATTAATTTGATCAGAGCCTCCTGTTGCACCCGATCCTGAACCTCCATAGACTAAGTTTACAGAGTTCTTTCCAAACACACTGATTTTGCTACCTTCAGCTAATGGAAGGGCATTGTTTTCATTTTTTAGTAGGACCATTCCTTCCTCAGCTAAAGAAATATTAAACGTTTGTGCCGCTTGTAACACTTCTTCTTTTGTCTCATAGGATGTCGTGTATAAATCTTCACCTTCATCGTTTTCACTAATTACAGCTCGGTCGCCACCAAAGTAGATATCTAGGGTACCGCTTAAAAATGTATTTTGCGTTGCTACTATTGATACTGATAATACGAAAATCATAACAATAGTGGTTACAAGTAACCAAATTTTTGTTGCTTTATTACTCCATAAGAATTTTAAAAAGTTCATGTTTTCAATCTCCATTCCGTATTGTCCTTAGTCTATACAAAGGAATTTAATCTGTCATAAATTATAGGGTTATACTTATTCAATATTTGATGTTTCTGGATTCCATGATAATGCTGCATCTGTTTCAATAGTTATATTGTCATATACTGGTGATCCTGTTCCACCATTTAAATACTCATTTTCTAATACTCTAACCGTGATAACATTATCACCTTGCACAATGTTAATTGCATCACTAATCTCAACATCAATAAACTCTTGTGAAAATGATTGATTTTGAGGAATTGTGAATTCGTCAAATGATAATGTTACACCATTGACTTGAACTTCTAAGATTGTCGGATCAACCACCATACTCGTGCTAA
>CAYNAA010000119.1:0-1609 GCA_964395055.1 uncultured Candidatus Izemoplasmatales bacterium
GAAAAGGAGTGATTCCATGTCTCAACATCTAATCAGTGAATTGACTAAAGAACACCTTAAGAATGACCTGCCAGAGTTTCATCCTGGTGACAACGTCAAGGTTTCTGTTCGTATTAAAGAGGGAAATCGTGAACGTATTCAGGTCTTCGAAGGACTTGTAATCAAGCGTCAAGGTGGTGGCGTATCGGAAACATTCACCGTCCGTAAAGTTTCATACGGTGTCGGTGTCGAAAGAACGTTCCCTATACATACCCCATCGATTGAGTCTATCCAAGTTACCCGTCGTGGTAAAGTTAGACGTGCTAAGTTACATTACATCCGTGGTCGTTCAGCAAAACAATCACGTATCAAAGAAAGACGATAAAAAAAGCCTATAAAAAGGCTTTTTTTCTTGAAAAAAGGATAACAAAGCGATTGAAAACATTTTCATATAGTGCTATAATAGGTAAAAGAAGAGGGTGATTTTATGAGTAAAGCGACAATTTATGATGTTGCAGGAGCAGCCCATGTATCCTTAGCAACTGTATCGCGAGCGATTAATAATCCAGAGAAAGTAAAGCCAGAAACTCGGGAACGCGTTTTACGTGTGATCGAAGAACTTGGTTATAAACCAAACGCATTTGCGCGTGGTTTAGCGAGCCGTAAGTCAACAACGGTTGCAGTTTTAGTACCTGACATGAGCCGTGCATCAATGGCTGAAATGATGAATGGTATTGCGGACATAGCCCGCGTATACAAATATTCCGTCCTGCTTTATATTATGGATAATGAAGATACAGCAGAAGAAGATGTATTAAAAGAAATTGTTGCTGCACAAGTTGACGGTATATTATATTTAAATGACGAAATCACTGAAAAACAATTTGATTTCTTGCAAAACATAAAAAACAATTATAATATTCCAATTGTGCTTACGAATACCATCTACCCTGAAAGTGATGAAATTCCAAGTGTTTCTATTGATTATGAGAAAGCTGGATATGAAATCACAAAAAAACTTATTGAAGAAGGTAGACGCAATATTTATATGGTATCTACTGTTCGTAAATACATGGTTAATGATTTAAAAGAAGCCGGCTATTTACGCGCATTACAAGAAGCATCATTAACACCGAAAATTATGCGTACCTCAGGACGTATATCAATTAATACAGAACATTTTAACGAGTACTTTAGAGAGCATAAAGTTGATGGAATCATCGCCGTTCGTGACTCGATTGCAGTGTCATTTATGAATGTCGCTAGAGCGAATCATGTCCATATTCCAGATGATATTAGTGTGGTTGGATTCCAAAACACAAAATATGCGATGTTAGCACGTCCTAAATTAAGTTGCGTTGATGTCCCTATTTATGACATCGGTGCGGTTGGTATGCGATTACTTACCAAACTGATGAATGAAGAAGCCATTGATGAACCGCGTGTCATGTTAGACCATAGTTTAATTTTAAGAGAAACAACCAAACAATAAAAACGATGCATAAGCATAGTAAAAAAGCCCCTGTTTTAAGAGACTTAGTGGTTGGTGCGAACTAAGAACATGCTTTTTGAATACACTTAGAAGTTGCCATTACAAAATAATGGCCGGTAGAACCGTTATCCAGTTGAG
>CAYNAA010000120.1:0-1569 GCA_964395055.1 uncultured Candidatus Izemoplasmatales bacterium
TTAAACGCGGTAAACGCTATGAACTTGTCAGTGATGAAAAAAGTATAAAACAACGTATTATCATTATAAAAAACGGCTTAAACGGGGCCAAAGAACACGATAAAGTCCAAGCCTCAATTACCAGTTATGCCTATAAAGGGACGATTCATGTAGAAGTAACCCAAATTATAGGAAACATGAACGAACAAGGTGTCGATGTGTTAAGTAAAATCTTAAAACACAATATCGACCCAGCATTTCCTAGCGAGGTCATTACAGAAGCCAAACAATTTCATACCATTGATAAAACCGATTATCAAGGACGTAAAGATTACCGAGATAGACCAATCATCACGATTGATGGTGAGACCGCTAAAGATTTTGATGATGCAGTAGAAGTCTATAAAAAAGACAATGGAAACTATTATTTAGGTGTTCATATTGCTGATGTTTCTAACTACGTAAAAGAAGCCTCACTACTTGATAAAGAAGCTTACAAACGATCAACTAGTATCTACTTAGTTGACCGCGTGATTCCTATGCTTCCAGAAAACTTAAGCAACAACCTATGTTCACTCATGCCTGATGTTGACCGACTTGCGGTCTCATGTGAAATGGAAATCACCCAAAACGGGTCTGTTAAATCGCATCAGATATTTCCAAGTATTATCAAATCAAAAGCACGCATGACCTATACGAAAGTCAATAAAATACTAGACCAAGATCAAGCGCTTATGAATCAATATAAGGATCTCGTCCCCATGTTTCATGATATGCAAGACTTAGCTGATATATTGCGTAAAAAACGCGCGAATCAAGGCAGTATTAACTTTGAAACCGATGAGCCATATATTGAGTTGAATGACCAAGGAAAAGCAGTAGACGTCCATTTAAAAGAGCGCGGCATAAGTGAGCGCATTATTGAAGAATGCATGCTTATTGCCAATCAGGTTGTTGCCAAACATGTTGCCTATTTAGAACTGCCATTTATTTACCGTATTCATGAAGAACCAGAAGATGAAAAACTAGAACGCTTGCTTTTAATGGCGCAAGCCTTAGGCTTTAACGTTAAAGGAAAACATGAAATCAGTCATAAAGAACTGCAAAAACTCCTGCAAAAAGTAGAAAATACAGCAAGTGAAAAAGGCATTAACTTAATGATGTTAAGATCGATGCAAAAAGCCGTCTATTCAGAACGGAATATGGGGCACTTTGGATTAGCATTTACACACTACACACATTTTACCTCACCAATAAGACGCTATCCAGATTTACTCGTTCATAGATTATTAAGAGAGTATTTCTTTAAGCAAAACCAAACCATGCAAACAATTAAACACTATGAAAAAACCATTCCTGATATTGCTGATCATACCAGTCATCAAGAACGTAACGCGATCAAACTAGAGCGTGACGTTTTAGATATGAAAAAAGCAGAGTATATGAGCCAGTTCATTGGCGAAACCTTCGAAGGTACCATTAGTAGCGTCACAGCATTTGGTATCTATGTTGGACTTAAAAACACCGTAGAAGGGCTTGTCCATATTAGTGAACTCGATGATGATTACTACATCTTTAACGAAGATCTTT
>CAYNAA010000121.1:0-1547 GCA_964395055.1 uncultured Candidatus Izemoplasmatales bacterium
TTTTTTCAATATACAAAGCATGCTATAATAAATAGGAAAATGAAAGGATGTTGATGTATGCGTGGATTTAAAATTGCCAAAGGATATGAACATAAATCTATCAACTTGCCACGAAGAAGCACAGCACATAGTGCAGGCTATGATTTTGAAATTGCGGAAGACTTAACTATTGAACCAAAAACAATTAAACATGCAGAAACTGGGATTAAAGCTTACATGAAAGACGACGAAGTATTGAAACTCTATCCGAGAAGCTCACTTCCAAAAAAATTTGGTGTAACCATTCCTAATAATGTTGGCATTATCGATTCTGATTACTTCGAAAACAAAGCCAACGATGGTGCTATTTTTGTCCAACTGTATAATTTTACAGATCGTCCACAAACGATTAAAAAAGGAACCCGTATAGCACAAGGCGTTTTTATGCATTTCTTAAAAGCTGACGGTGACATTGGTAATACCAAAGAACGTCAAGGCGGATTCGGAAGTACTGGACACTAATATGTCAATAATAGAAACGAAGCGATTGATTATTCGCTTATGGAAGCCAAGCGATTTACATGACTTTTATCATTATGCAAAAGTTCCCGGCGTAGGGGAAGCCGCAGGATGGCCACACCACACAAGCATCGATGAGAGTAGACAGATATTAGAAAAGTTTATGGAAATTGACGGCAATTATGCCATCGAACTAAAAGCCAACAATAAGGTTATTGGTTCCATCGGATTACATATAAGAGATGAACTTCTTGATCAATATGCCCATCTATCCCAACGGGAGATTGGCTATGTACTAAGCAAAACGTATTGGGGAAAAGGCCTCATGACAGAAGCGGTAAAAGCCATGATTATTTACGCGTTTGAAACCATGAAACTTGATTTACTAACAGTAGGACACTTTACCGAGAATACAAAGTCGAAACGCGTGATTGAAAAAACCCATTTCACCTATGAAACAATAGGAGTTTACCATTCGAACTCACTCAATAAAGATTTTGATGAGTTAAAGTATATCCTCACTAAGGGCGATTACATTAGACACAAAGATAATTTCTATACTGTATTATAAAAAAAACACTATATAGTGTTTTTTTTAACGAGAAACCGCAAACGTAATATCAGCTTTACAAGCAAGTTCACCATCTACATACGCTTTGCCTGTTCCTTTACCGACAACACCTTTTAAACGTGTAATTTCAAGTTCTAATGTCAAGGTATCTCCAGGAACCACTTTGCGTTTGAAGCGACATTTATCAATGCCAGCAAAATAGGCTGTTTTTCCTTTATAATCATCATGACTTAAGAGTGCTACAGCACCTGCTTGCGCAAGTGCCTCTACAATTAACACACCCGGCATGACATGTTCTTCAGGGAAATGTCCATTGAAATGGGCCTCTGATGCGGTCACGTTTTTAATTGCCTTAATGCTTTTTCCAACATCCATCTCAATTACACGATCAACGAGTAAAAAAGGATGGCGATGAGGAATTATTTTTTGTATGTCATTGCTATTTAACATTAGCATCCCACTTTCTAAAGGCAAGGGT
>CAYNAA010000122.1:0-1531 GCA_964395055.1 uncultured Candidatus Izemoplasmatales bacterium
GGATAACCAATATTATTTTTAATGAACTATCCAGTCTCACAAATATAACAATTATAGTCCCTATGATATTTGTTATATTTGTGTCTATTATGTATTGGTGGGACTGGTTAGAGTTTGTAGAAGACCATATTACGACGACAAAAATCGAGTTTTTTATTGATTTCATGATTATTTTAACCTTGGTTGCTATGTTTGGGTTTTATAAAAACCCTATAGTGTTGAGTGTTTTATTAATAGTAATAGCATTCTTGGACTTGTTATGGGTCCTCAATTACCTTTATCTACAACACTCAAAAGAAAAAGTAATACACCGAGATAAAAAACTATGGATAATACAAAAACTATGTTCACTAATCGCATATGGTGTTATCGCTATTCTATTATCTATTCTTGATTCAGAAGTCCCCTACACGCTCATGTATTTTATACTATTATTGGCTTTTGGATTTGTACGATATATAGGGTTTAGCGAGTTTAAAAAAGGATCAAAACTATCAATCACACAAGCGAATAAAGATGACTTAAAAGGTATTTTAGCGATTAATAGGTATCACACTAAGACGCATAATGAATCTAAAGGTTTTCTTTTAGGGAAAATGACAAAAGCATACCTTAATCAACTGTTTGAAGATGAAGCGTATACGCTCTATGTCACTAAAACCAACAAAGACACTGTTATAGCATACATCTTGCTTAAAAATCATATTGATTATGATATTGTTAAAGACATTTCAATAACAACAAATTATGCTTTATCAGATTATCTTAGTAACCCATACTATTACATTGAACAAATTGCAACGCACAAGCAATATCAAAGTCGTGGCATTGGGAAAATGTTGCTAGATAAAGTCATTCAAGATCATAGTGAAACCCCATTTTTCTCGTTTGTTATTCAAGAACCTATATTAAACGATAAATCAAACACATTTCATTTGAATTATGGATTTATACCCATTGGTTATTTTTATCAAAAAGAATATATGGGCCTCAGCAATTATAAAAGTACATTATACTATTATAAAAACAATACCGAATAAAAAATAACAATTAGGACAAGATAATATGAAACGATTAAATGTAGCTTATAATTTAGTTTATGATGAACAAACCAATACCGTCCTTATGGTTTATAACTGTGATGTGAATGCGTGGTCTTTACCAGGTGGCGTAGTTGAAGGGAATGAAACCTTAGAAGAAGCTGCTAAACGTGAGTTTTTTGAAGAAACTGGGATGTACGCTAAAGTAGAGCATGTGATTGCAGTGAATGAGTGTATCTTTGAAGCAAAAAATGAACAAGCTTTATTTGTGACATTTAGATCCACCATTACACGTGGTACACCAACAATCTTACATCCTAACGAAATATCTAAAATCGAATGGATGGATTTAGATAAGGCAGCGCAGTTCATGCCTTATTATAGCCAAGGTCTTAAAGCACTACTAAAAAACAATGCTATCTATACTAATCAAGGATCAATATAACTATCAATACATCTACACCAATACTTTAGGAGGCACCAATGACATT